>NZ_JBIWLX010000023.1:0-43777 GCF_044766405.1 Streptomyces sp. NPDC102270
CCCCCCCCCCCCCCCCCCCCCCCCCCCCCCCCCCCCCCCCCCCCCCCCCCCCCCCCCCCCCCCCCCCCCCCCCCCCCCCCCCCCCCCCCCCCCCGCCCCCCCCCCCCCCCCCCCCCCCCCCCCCCCCCCCCCCCCCCCCCCCCCCCCCCCCCCCCCCCCCCCCCCCCCCCCCCCCCCCACCGCCCCGCAGCCCGCGACGAACCGCTACGCCCCCGCCCGCTCCCGTCCCCTGCGCCCCAGCAATTCCGCCAGCCCTCGCCGGGTGGCCGCCAGCACCACCCGGTCCGAGGCCTGAAGCACATACGTGTCCGGCAGGTCCCACGCCAGTCCCGGGGAGTCCCCGGACTCCTCCCGGGCCAGGACCCGCCAGGAACCCGCTCGGAAGGCCTGACCCACCGTCTTCCCCTCCAGCTGGGGGTGCCCGCCCACGTCCACCGCGGCGAACAGCAGCACCCGCCGCTCGACCGGGAACGCCCCCAGGATCTGCCGGCCCATCATCGCCCCGGCGAAGGCGGGGGCGGCCAGGTGGGAGACGCTCCGGCTGCGGGTGGACGCACGGGGGTGCGCGGCCCGCAGGGTGCGGTACACCGCGGTCGCGAAGTCGTCGTCGTACAGCCGCAGCACCACCCGCAGGTCGGGCCGCACGGCCCGGGCGTACAGGACCGCCTCCAGGTTCGTCGTGTCCGCGCTGGTCACCGCGAGCAGTGCGTGCGCGCGGTGGATCTTGGCGGCCTCCAGGACCCCCTCCTGGGTGACGTCCCCGAGCACCACCGGCACCCGCAGCCGCCGCGCCGTGGCCAGTCCGCGGGCGTCGGGGTCGGACTCGACGCACACCACGGGGATGTTCAGCTCCCGCAGCCGGGTCAGCACCCGGGTGCCGATCTTGCCGAGCCCGAGGAGCACCACATGACCACCGAGGCCCCGAGGCGGTTTGCGCAGGGAGGACGCGGTGCGGAAGGTGCCGAGGGCCTCCAGTACCGCCGCGAGGAGCACCGGAAGGAGCAGCAGTCCGGCGAGTCCGGAAAGGAGCTGGAGGATCTGCCGTCCGACGGACTGGCCGATCGCGGGGTCGTCGATCGCGAACAGGTCGAGCAGCGTCAGATAGAACGCGCGCAGCGGATGGATCCCGGTCACCAGCCACAGCGCGACGGCGAGCGCCACCACGCACGCCACCATCCCGGCCAGCGACCACCGCAGCCGCCGCGAGAACAGCGAGGCGAACCAGGGCATCACCCCCCGCCCGTCGGGCAGCGAGGGCCCGGCGTAGGACACCTGCTCCAGCACGACGGTCGCGCGTCCGCCGCCGTCCCGTACCGCTGCCGCGTCCGGCAGCAGGGTCGGGCCCTGGTCGCCGGCGGCCCCGGTGCTGTCGGTCGGCGAGAGGAGGGCGAGCGTGGCGAGACCCGGATCGGGGCTCACCCCGGCCCCGGCCGGCGGCCGTTCGACCGCCCGCAGCAGCAGGCCGCCGGTCTGCAGGACCTTGCTGGTGCCGGTGAGGGCGGTGGCGGCCAGTGCGGGCGCGGCGGTGTCGGCGTCGGAGAGCACGGTCGTGGAGGCGTCGAAGCCGGTCCCGTCGGCCGGGTCGCCGGAGGCCAACGCGGCGGCCTGGTCGAGGAGTTCCTCGATGTGCTGGCCGAGACGCCGGTTGTAGAGCCGCAGGACCAGCCGCAGCCGGGGGTTGAGGCGGCGGGCGGTGAGGGCGGCGCGGATGTTGGTCTCGTCGTCGTCGTACACGAGCGCGAGCGCGTCCGCGCGTTCCACGCCCGCCTCGGCGAGCGCCGTCTCGCTCGGCTCGGCGGCCTCCATGAGCCGTATGCCGCTCGGGGGTTCACCGGCGGGGACAGGACCGCCGCCGTTGCCGGTCAGGCCGGCGGCGCGGGTCACCACCCGGTCGAGCAGCGCGGACGCGGACCGGGCCCGTACCACCACCGGTGGCCGCACGGACCGTTCGGAGGCCGGGACGACGAGCGTGACCTGCTCGCCGTAGACCCCTCTGAGCTCGGCCGCGAGACGGTGCGCGAGCCCGTCGTCCCCGCACACCACCATGTGCGCGGCCGCGTCGCCCGGCAGCCCTGGACTCTGGTTCGGAACGCTCCCCACGAGGGAGAAGACTGCCTCACCGGGGCGGGTGGTGCCACGGCCGGGTCCCGCGGGCTCGTTCGGACTGCCAAGAATTCCCCAAACCCCCGCGCACTCTGAGCAAACGGACCTTCCCCGCCGTACGCACCAGCAGGGGAACCAGCACCTCACCACCGGAGGGATCCCGGCCGTGGCCGTCATCACCAAAGCACCCCCGCCCACGCGGGACACCGGCGAGGACCGGCGTCCGGCGCCGGACGCGGAAGCGCGGCGCCTCGACTCGCCCCTCGTGCTGACCCTGTTGATGCTGCTGGTGGTGCTGCTCCAGGGGCCGATCCGGGGGGCGCTGGGCGCTCCGGTCATGCAGAGCTGGATGACGGTGTTCGTCGCCGTGCTGGTCCAGGCGCTGCCCTTCCTGGTGCTCGGGGTGCTGCTGTCGGCGGCGATCGCGGTGTTCGTGCCGCCGTCGTTCTTCGCCCGCGCCCTGCCGAAGAACCCCGCTCTCGCGGTGCCGGTGGCCGGGGTCGCGGGCGCGGTGCTGCCGGGCTGCGAGTGCGCGTCCGTGCCGGTGGCGGGCGCGCTGGTCCGACGCGGTGTCACCCCGGCCGCGGCCCTCGCCTTCCTGCTCTCCGCCCCGGCGATCAACCCGATCGTGCTGACGGCGACCGCCATCGCCTTCCCGCGCGATCCCGGGATGGTCGTGGCCCGGCTGGTCGCGAGCCTGCTGGTGGCGTGCGCGATGGGCTGGCTGTGGCTGCGCCTGGGCCGCACGGACCTGCTGAAACCGCCGGCCCGCCACGCGTACGAGGGCCAGAGCAAGGGTGCCGCCTTCTGGGGTTCGGTCCGGCACGACGTGACGCACGCGGGCGGCTTCCTGGTGGTGGGCGCGATGGCGGCGGCGACCCTGAAGGCCGTCGTCCCGCAGACGTGGTTGCGTACGGCGGCGGAGAACCCGGTGATCGCCGTGCTGGCCCTGGCCGCGCTCGCCGTGGTGCTGTCGATCTGCTCGGAGGCGGACGCGTTCGTGGCGGCCTCGCTCACCCAGTTCTCGCTCACCGCGCGGCTGACCTTCCTGGTCGTCGGCCCGATGATCGACCTCAAGCTGTTCGCGATGCAGACCGGCACCTTCGGCCGCGCCTTCGCCCTGCGCTTCGCCCCCGCCACCCTCGCCCTGGCGATCGTGGTCTCGGTCCTGACCGGGCTGGTGATGCTGTGAACCGGCAGGCACAGTCGGCGGTCCTGTTCCTCCTCGGCGCGGCCCTCCTGCACGCGGGCCTCACCGACCTCTACCTCCGCTACGTCAAGGCGGGGCTGCGCCCGCTGGTCCTGGCGGCCGGCGTCGTCCTCATCGTGACGGCGCTGGCGACGGCCTGGTACGAGTGGCGGGCCAAGGCCGGGGAGCAGGACCACGCGCACCGTGAACCCCGCGTCTCCTGGCTCCTGGTCCTCCCCCTCTTCGCCCTGATCCTCGTCGCCCCGCCCGCCCTCGGCTCCTACAGTGCGATGCGCACGGGTACGGCCCTGCAGCAGTCGTACGGCTATATGAAGCTCCCGGCGAGCGGACCCCTGCGGCTCGGTCTCGCCGACTACGCGGGCCGCGCGGTCTACGAGCACGGCCGGGGCCTGGCCGGACGGCAGATCACCATCACCGGGTTCGTCGCCCTGGACCACTCCGGCACGCCCTACCTGGTCCGCATGGCCCTCAACTGCTGCGCGGCGGACGCCCAGCCGGTCAAGGTCGGCCTCACCGGGCAGGTCCCGCCGGTCCTCAAACCGGACGGCTGGCTCCAGGTCACCGGCACCTACACGGCCAAGCGGACCAAGGACACGGTGAACGGCCGCCCGATCCCGTACCTGGAGATCACGGAGGCCAAGCCGGTCCCGACGCCGCACGACCCGTACGACGAGACCTGGAACAACTAGACCTGGAAGAACTAGACCTGGAACAAGTGACGGCCGCGGTCCCCGGCCACCGGTGCGCCCGACCCCCTGATGGCCCTTGCCGTGGCAGGGACCTCCCCCTAGCCTGCATCTGACGACCCATCAGATACCGGCTAGGGGGCAGGCAATGGCCGTCACCACCGAGAGCGGAACCGGAACGGGACCGGGCACCAGGGACATCCCCAAAGTCATCAGCGTGGACGATCACGTGATCGAGCCCGCGCACCTCTTCGAGACCTGGCTTCCGGCGAAGTACCGGGACAGGGGGCCGAAGCCGCTCACCGCCGGCATCGGGGACCTCGCGTACGTCGGCGGGAAGTACCGGTTCACCACCGATCCGGAGGGCCAGCTCACGGACTGGTGGGAGTACGAGGGGGACCTCTTCCCGTACAAGCGGATCATCGCGGCCGTCGGCTTCTCGCGGGACGAGATGACCCTCGACGGGATCACCCGCGAGCAGATGCGGCGGGGCTGCTGGGATCCCAAGGCCCGGGTGGAGGACATGGAGATGAACCATGTCGAGGCCTCCCTGTGCTTCCCCACCTTCCCGCGGTTCTGCGGGCAGACCTTCGCCGAGGCCAAGGACAAGGAGGTCGGGCTCGCCTGTGTGCGCGCCTACAACGACTGGATGGTCGAGGAGTGGTGCGGGGACAGCGGCGGCCGGCTGATCCCGCTGTGCCTGATCCCGCTGTGGGACATCGAGCTCGCGGTCGCGGAGGTCCGCCGCAACGCCGAACGGGGCGTACGGGCCGTCACCTTCAGCGAGATCCCGACTCACCTGGGGCTGCCGTCGATCCACTCCGGCTACTGGGACCCGTTCTTCGCCGCGTGCGAGGAGACCGGGACGGTCGTCAACATGCACATCGGCAGCAGCTCCCAGATGCCGGCCGCGTCCCCGGACGCGCCGCCCGCGGTCCAGGCGTCCCTGTCCTTCAACAACGCCATGGCCTCAATGATGGACTTCCTCTTCTCCGGGGTCCTGGTGAAGTTCCCGCGGCTCAAACTGGCGTACAGCGAGGGCCAGATGGGCTGGATCCCGTACGCCCTGGAACGCGCCGACGACGTCTGGGAGGAGCACCGGGCCTGGGGCGGCGTCAAGGACCTGATCCCGGAGCCGCCGTCGACGTACTACTACCGGCAGATCTTCTGCTGCTTCTTCCGGGACAGGCACGGCATCGAGGCCATCGAGACCGTCGGCGTGGACAACGCGACCTTCGAGACCGACTATCCGCACGTCGACTCGACCTGGCCGCACACCAAGGAGGTCGCGTGGGAGCACGTGGCCGGGCTGTCCGAGGACGTGACCTACAAGCTGCTGCGGGGCAACGCGATCCGGATGCTGGAGCTCGGCTTCGACAAATGAGCCGGTCCCGCGCAGGAAAAGACCCGACCGCTGGCGACGGGGGATGCACCAGCGGTCGGGCTGTGGCCAAGACTAACAAGGCAAAGGGAACAGCGGGAGCGGACTGCTCAGGCGGGTGGAGAAGTTGTGATCGGGATCACGTAATGGGCGTCAACTGCAGGGAGGGTCGTACGAGAGCCGCGGGAGGTATTCCTGCCACTCCTGGCGGGTCAGGACGTTCTCGGTGGTGGCGCAGATGCGGCTGATCGCGTCGTCGACGTCCAGGTCCCACAGCCGGATGGTGTCCGCGCCGCTGGAGATCCCGAGCATGCGGCTGTCGGGGCTGAAGGAGAGGAAGCTGCCGGTCTTGGCGCTGGGGCTCATCGACTGCCCGATGGGGCCGGCCGCGGCCGGGTCGGCCACGTCCCAGAGCCGGACCGTGTTGTCGTTGCCGCCGCTGGCCAGCGTGGAGCCGTCACGGCTGTAGGTCAGCGACACGACCGCCTCGGTGTGCCCGATGAGCGCCTCGCCCGTCCGCTCGGCGTGCGCGGGGTCGGTCACGTCCCACAGCCGGACCACGTCGTCGTTGCCGCCGCTGGCCAGGGTGTGCCCGTCCGGGCTGAAGACGAGCACGTTGACGGGCCCGGTGTGCCCGGTGAGCGGCTTGCGGAGCAGGGCCGGACGGGCCGGGTCCGTGACCTTCCACAGCCGGATCGTGCCGTCCGCGCTGCCGCTGGCCAGGGTGCGGCCGTCCGGGCTGAAGGCAAGGCCGTCGATGTACCCCTTGTGGCCGGCGATCGGGCCGTGGGAGACCGGGTGGGCCGGGTCGGTGACGTTCCACAGCTGAAGGTTGCGGCTGTCGTACGCGGTGGCCAGGGTGCGTCCGTCCGGGCTGAACGCCACTGCGTCCGGACCCATGAACCGGGTGCGCAGCACGAGCGCCGGACCGTAGGGGACGGGGTGGGCCGGGTCGGTGACGTTCCACAGGTGGACCCGGCCGGTGGTGAGCACCGCGAGGGTGCGGCCGTCGGGGGAGAAGAACACCTGGGAGTCCGGGTCGCGGGCCACGGGGGTGAACGGCTTGCCGAGGGCCACGGGCCGGGCCGGGTCCGTCACGTTCCACAGCCGGATCCGCCCGTCCCGGCCGGCCGTGGCGAGCACCTCGCCGTCCCGCCGGAACGCCCCGCTGCTGCCCACCAGGTCTCCCGCCGGGATCGACCACAGCCGCACCTTGCTGTCGCCGCTGCCGGTCGCGAGGGTCCGGCCGTCGGGGCTGAAGCCCAGCGCGTACATCTCGCCGCTCGCCCCGGCCAGGGGCTCGCCGACCTGTGAGGGGTACGCCGGATCGCTCACGTTCCACAGGCTCGCCGTGCTGTCCGCGCTGGCGGCGGCGAGCATGCGTCCGTCGGGGCTGAAGGCCACGGACCAGACGGGACCGCTGTGGCCGGTGAGCGGTGAGCCGACCGGGCCCGGGTGGGCGGGGTCGCTCACGTCCCACAGCCGCACGCTGTCGTCCGCGCTGCCGGTGGCGAGCTCCGTCCCGTCCGGACTGAAGGCCACCGAGTGCACCAGACCGGTGTGCCCCTTCAGCACCTGGTCGTACGCCCGGGGCCGACGCGGGTCGCCGGTGTTCCACAGCCGGACCGTGTTGTCGTCCCCACCGGCCGCCAGGGTGCGCCCGTCGGGGCTCCACGCCACGGAGCGCATTGCGGCGCCGGCCCCGGTCAGGACGGCGGGCGGCTCCTTGGCGTCGCGGGTGTTCCACAGTCGTACGGTGCGGTCCTCGCCGGCGGAGGCCAGCGTGCGCCCGTCCGGGCTGAACGCGATCAGGTAGATGGTGCCGCGGTGGCCGGTCAGGGGAGCGCCGAGGGGCTTCGGCCGGCGGGGGTCGGTGAGGTCCCACCGCCGGATCCTCCCGTCGTCCCCGGCACTGGCCAGCGTTCTGCCGTCCGGGCTGAAGACCGCGCTGCTCACCCAGCTCGTGCCGCCGGTGAGGGGTTCGCCCAGCGCCTTGGGGTGCCGGCGGTCGCCGACGTCCCACAGCCGGACGGTCCGGTCGTAGCTCGCGGTGGCGAGGAGCTTGCCGTCCGGGCTGAACGAGGTGAGGTAGACGGCGCCGGTGTGACCGGTGAGCGGGGTGGCCAGCGGCGCGTTGACGATGGAGATCAGCCGGGTGTTGGTGCCCTCGTCGTCGGGCCTGAGGCGGTGTGCGACCAGGTCGATCCGGGCGGACAGCGACGGATCCGTGGAGTGGACGCGGTCCGCCTCCGCGACGACCTGCTCGAACACGGCGTCGTTGCGCTGCTGCCAGGCGACCACCGCCGACCCGACGGCCACCATCGCGAGGACGACCAGCGCCGACACCGCGCCCCGTGCGATCAGGACCGTACGCCGGCGCAGCCGGACCGAGGCGGCCAGGAACTCCACCGCGCTGCGGGTCAGATAGGTGTCCCCGGCGGACTTCGCCCAGGTGCGCGCCTGTTCGAGCCGCGAACCCCGGTACAGCAGCGAGGAGTCGCGGTTCGAGCCCTCCCAGGAACGGCCGTCCTCCTCGATGCGCTGGCGCAGCAGATGGTCGCTGCGGTCCTCGTCGATCCACTCGCGCAGCCGCGGCCACGCCGTCAGCAGCGCCTCGTGGGTGATCTCCACGGTCTCCGCGTCCAGCGTCACCAGCCGGGCCCGCACCAGGGCCTCCAGCGACTCCTCGGTCTTGCCGGGGTCGGTCGACTCCGCGGCAAGTTGGCGTCGGGTGCCGCGCCGGCGGGTGGCCTGGGTGTCCTCACCGAGCCGCACCAGACGCAGCAGCAGCAGCCGGGCCGCCATACGCGCCGCCGGGTCCAGACCGGACCAGGCCCGCTCGGCGGTGGCCGCGACCGCGCCCTGGATACCGCCGGCCGCGCGGTAGCCGGCCACGGTCAGCCGGCCCGCCTTGCGGCGCTGCCAGGTCGCGAGCAGGGCGTGCGAGAGCAACGGCAGGACGCCCGCGACGTGCGCCCCGCGCGGACCGTCGGCGCTCACCTCGCGCACGATCAGCTCCGCGAGCCCCGGCTCCAGCTCCAGGCCCACGGCCCGGGCCGGACCCGTCACGGCCTCACGCAGCTCCCCGCCGGTGAGCGGCCCGAGGACCATGTGCCGGTGCTGCAGCGCGTCGGCCAGCTCGGGATGGTCGAGGCAGCGCTCGTAGAAGTCGGCGCGGATGCCGAGCAGGACCAGGGCGGGCGCGGGCGTGTCCGGGCCTGCGGGCGTGCACGCGGCGTGCAGCACCTGGACGAACGTACGCCGGACCGTCTCGTCCGAGCAGAGGGTGAACGCCTCCTCGAACTGGTCGACGATCATCACCGGCCGGGCGGCGGCGGCCTCGCGCTGAGCCCACGAGGCGACCGCTTCCCGCACCGCGTGCGCGAATTCGGGAGGATGGTCGATGTCGGGACCGGCGGTCCCGGCGGCGGAGACGACCGGTGCCAGCTCGGGTATACGACAGGTCAGTTCCGCGAGCGGATCGGCGCCCGGCACGAGCTGGAGGATGGCCCGGCCGCTCGCTTCCCCGGCCTGCGCCCCTTCCTCCAGGGCGGTCACCAGACCGGCGTTGAGCAGTGAGGACTTGCCCGCGCCCGAGGCGCCCACGAGCATCACCAGACCGCCGCTGGTCCCGGCCGCCGAGCGGAGCAGCTCCAGGAGTGCCTCCGTGCTGCGTTCCCGGCCGAAGAACCAGCGGGCGTCCTCCCGCCGGTAGGAGGCGAGACCGCGGTACGGGCAGACCCCGGCGGGAGGCTCCGGCGGAGGGCCTTCGTCCTCGTCCGGGGCCAGCGCGCGCTCCCACAGCCGCTGCCACTGGCCGAGGTCGTACAGACCGGCCGAGACGGGGGTGGGACTGATCCGCCGGGCCTCGGGAATGAGGATGTGCAGCACGGCCGCGAGGGCGGTGAACTGAGCGGGCACGTTCCGGGCCCGGCGCCAGTCGCTGATCCGCTGTGCGGACACCCGGACGGGGCGTCCGCGCTCGTCGACGCGCTGGAGTCGGCCGACTCCCTCGGACACCCGCTTGAGGGGCGGATTCCCTGCCTCTCGGTACAACAGGGCGAGACGCTCCGCGAAGGCCGTGCGTGCTCCTGAGTCGGAGCTCAAGGTCTTCCACCCCTAACTTCCCTCGCGGCTGAATCCGGACCGGAAAACCCACTTTATATGGCTGACCTGCGGTAACGCCCTGTCTCCGGCACCGGAACCTCCTCTGTGGGCCCCCTGGCTGGCAGGATCATGACCCTGCGGCGCAGTCATCGGGCGGCGCCATGACAGGCCACCAGTCCGGCGCCCCGCACGCCAACCAGCGCGCCGTACGTTCTCGGCCACATTCCGCTCACGGTCACCCGCTTCCTCCGGTACCGGTCCCCACGAGGGGAGGGACCGGTACCGGACGAAGCGGGACGGTCACAGTGCCGCCCCTACACTTGACCGGACGTTCCGAGGTGACGGGAGAGGGCTGTGGCGAAGGTCGTCGGCGGTTTCCAGGACCCGTCCGGCGAGGTGCTGACCGAGGCGGCCGCGGTGTTCGGACTCCTCGCCTCCTCCGCCCGGCTGCACATCATGTGGGCGCTGTCCCAGGGCGAGAGCGACGTCACCCACCTCGCCGACCGGGTCGGCGGCGCGCTCCCCGCGGTCAGCCAGCACCTGGCGAAACTGAAGCTCGCGGGGCTGGTGCGGTCCCGCCGCGAGGGCCGAAGGCAGATCTATTACATCGACGATCCCGACATCGTGACCGTGGTCCGCGTCATGGTCGGCCAGCTGACCGCCCGGGAGACCTCCCCGGGTCCGTCGGACCGACTGCGCGAGGCCGGTGTCTGAGCAGTCGGGGGGGCGAGGGGAGGACGAGACCTCGTCCGTGGCCGCGCTTCCCAACGGCTCCGGCACCCCTGCCGGTGCTCCCCCGCCCGGTCTTCCCGTCCTACGGGTTCTGCCTTCTGCGGCCGATGGTGGCGGGAGTCTTCTCGAGGTGTTCCGGGGGCTCGGTGCCGGGCCGCGGGGGCTGACCGAGGCGCAGGCCGACGAGCGGGGGGCGCGGTTCGGTGAGAACGCGGTTCCGGACGCCCGGGACCCCTCCTGGCCCCGCCTGTTCGCACGGAGCCTGCGCGACCCCTTCACCGCGGTGCTGCTCTGTCTGGGACTGGTGTCGGCCGCCGTCTTCGCCTGGGGCACCGCCTCGGTGATCCTGCTGCTGGTCGCGGTGAGCTGTGTCCTGCGGGCCTCCGGCGAGCACCGGGCCGGCCGCTCCACGGCGGGACTGCGCGGCCTGGTGGCGACCACCGTCACCGTTCAGCGCCGGGCCGGCCAGGACACGGCCCCGGTCACCCGTGAGATCCCGGTCGAGGAACTCGTCCCCGGCGATGTCGTACGGCTCGGCCCGGGCGACCTGGTCCCCGCGGACGTACGACTGCTGCGGTCGAGCGGACTCACCGTCCACCAATCCGCCCTCACCGGAGAGTCCGCGCCGGTGGAGAAGTCCGCGGAGGACGGGCCGCGGGACGGCGGTGTCCTCCAGGATCCGCGGTACTGCTTCCAGGGCAGCAGTGTCGCCTCCGGCAGCGCCACCGCCGTGGTCGTCGCGACCGGCGGCGACACCCGTTTCGCCGCCGCCCACCGCCGTACCGGAAAACCCCCGGCGACCAACTTCGAACGCTCCGTCCAGGGCGTCTCCTGGATCCTGATCCGGTTCGCGCTGCTGACCCCGCCGCTGGTGCTCATGGCCAACGCCGCCCTGCGCGGACGGGGTCTGGAGACCCTCCCCTTCGCCGTCGCGGTGGCGGTCGGCCTGACCCCGGAGATGCTGCCGGTCCTCGTCACCACCTGCCTGGCCCGCGGCGCCGCCCTGCTGGCCCGTACCCACGGCGTCATCGTCAGACGGCTCCCCGCCCTGCACGACATCGGCGCCATGGACGTGCTGTGCGTGGACAAGACCGGCACCCTCACCCGGGACCGCCCGGTGGTCCACCGGGCCCTGGACGCCGAGGGCCACGACGAGCCCGAGGTACTGCGGTGGGCGGCGGCCGCCGCCTGGTGGTCGCTCCAGCTCGCCGACCTCCCGGCCCCCGACGCCCTGGACGAGGCCCTGCTCACCGCCGCCGACGAGGACACCCTCATGGCGTACGACGGTGTCACGGCCCTCCCCTTCGACCCGGGCCGCCGCCTGGCCACCGTTGTCGTCCGCACCCCCGGCCGCTTCGGCACGCACACCCTGATCACCAAGGGGGCCGTGGACGCCGTACTGCCACGCTGTTCCCTGTCCGACGACGAGCGCTCCCGGCTGCGCGACCTGGCCGACGCCCAGGCCGCGGACGGGCTGCGCGTCCTCGCGGTCGCCACCACCGAACTCGCCGCCGGAGACCGCCCCCGCGAACACGGCCTCGCCTTCCGCGGTCTGGTCACCCTCCGGGACGACCTCGCGCCCACTGCCGCCGAGGCCCTCGCAGGGCTCGCCGGGCGGGGCGTCACCGTCAAGGTCCTCACCGGCGACCACCCGGGCACCGCGGTCCGGGCCTGCCGTGACCTGGGGGTCCCGGTGGCCGGAGTCCTCACCGCCGACCGCCTCGACACCCTCACCGACCCGGAACTGACCGAACTGGCCCGCCGTACGACCGTCTTCGCCCGCTGCACCCCCGAGCACAAGACCCGCGTCACCCGGGCCCTGCAGGCCGGTGGCCACACGGTCGGCTTCCTCGGCGACGGCGTCAACGACCTGCCCGCCCTGCGCACCGCCGACGTGGGCATCGCCCCACACGACGCGGCCGGGGTGACCAGACAGAACGCGGACCTCGTCCTCGCCGGGAAGGACCTCACCGCGATCGGCCACGCGGTCGCCGCCGGCCGTCACGCGGGCGGCAACATCGCCACGTATCTGCGCATCACGCTCTCCTCCAACCTCGGCAACGTGATCGCGATGCTCTCCGCGGGCCTTCTTCTGCCCTTCCTGCCGATGCTCCCGGCCCAGGTCCTCGTCCAGAACCTGTGCTTCGACGCGGCCCAACTGGCCTTCGCCCACGACCGTCCCGCCCCGTCGGCGCTGCGCCGGCCGACCGTCCTGGACCCCCGGGAGCTGCTCCGGTTCATCGTCGGATTCGGTGCCCTGAACGCCGTGGCGGACCTGGCGACCTTCGGGGTCCTGGCCTTCGCCCTGCGGGGGCCGGGCGACGACGAGGCACTGTTCCACTCGGGCTGGTTCACGGAGAACCTGCTGACGCAGGCCGTGGTGATGGTGCTGCTGTCCCTGGGTTCGCTCGGCAGGGGCGGCCGGCGGCCGGGCCCGGTGACCTGGTCGGCCGCCGCACTGGCCGCGACCGGTCTGCTCCTGCCCGCGTCCCCGCCGGGCGCGGCCCTGGGCCTGGGCCCCCTGCCCGGCGTGTACTACGGACTGCTCGCGGCCGTCCTCGCCCTGTACGCCGTGGGTCTGCTGGTGGCGAGGAGGCGCCACGAGCGCCACCGCGCGGGTGTGTTCTCCAGCGACTGAGCGTGTCAGGGGCAGGCGATGTCGAAGCCGTAGCGCAGGGGTTCGTCCGTCACGCCGTGATCGAGCCGGTAGACGTAGACGCCCTCCACCCGCACCCCGGACGGCGCGCCCTCCGTGCGGCAGGGGTACGACACCTGCACGACCCGGGGCCGGCCGGCCACCTTGACCCGCATCCCGTCGGCCGGTCCGCCGTCGAGGACGGCGACCTCCCAGCCGGTCACCTCGGCCGTCTCCACTGTCTCCGCTGCGTCCACGGCGACAGTTTAGAGCTTGCGCAACCGTCCCGGGGGTGGATGCCCGATGCCCGATGCCTGACGGCAGTGGGTCTCACACCGCCGGATGCAGCGCGAACACCCGGGCCGGGAAGCCCGAACCGGCGTACGGCTTGGGCCAGGCGGCGACGACCAGGGCTCCCGACTCGGGGAGCCGGCCGAGGTTGGTCAGCAGTTCGATCTGCCAGCGGTCGCGTCCCAGGACGTACGCCTCCAGGCCGTGGTCGCCCGCGGAGGCGGCGAGGCCCGGGTCCGTGTCCGCCTGCTCATGGCCGATGGCGGTGACACCCGCGTCTTCGAACAGGTACCTCAGGACCTCCGCCGACCAGCCAGGCGTGTGACCGGTCCCCGCCTCGTCCCGGTTGGCCATCGCCTCCGGGTCCGGCCAGCGACGGCTCCAGCCGGTGCGCAGGGCGACGAACGCCCCGGACGGGAACGGGCCGTTGCGGTGCTCCCAGCCCCGTACGTCGTCCAGGGTCGGCGTGGCGTCGGGGTCGGCCTCGACCCGGGCGGTGATGTCGAGCACCGCCAGCGGGAGGATCATCTCCTCGACCGGGATCAGGTCCAGGGTCCGGGCCCCGGCCACGAAGTGTGCGGGTGGGTCGACGTGGGTGCCCCACTGGCCGGCCAGGGTGTAGCGGTGCGCGGTGAAGGCGTCGCCGCGCTCCCGGTCGAAGAGCGTCTCGCGGCGTTCGTCGCCGAAGCCCGCGAAGTGCGGCTGCCCCGGCCGGAAGGCGTGGGTGAGGTCCGTGCGGACCGTGCCCTCGGTCAGCTCGCGGTACGCGGACCACAGCCGGGGCTCGCCGGAGGTCATCCCGCGCTCTCCAGCGCGGGGCGACGGGTGGCCAGGGCGTGCGCGTGCGGGTTCTCGGTGGGCACGCGCTCACCGGGCGCGTCCTCGGCTGTTTCCTCGACGGTCCCGGCCGGAGCCGTGGGCGCCGACGTGTCCTTGCGGCGGGTCATCCCGACGCCCACGAGGACCACGGCCATGCCCAGCGCGACCCGGACGCTCAGGCCCTCGCCGAGGACGACCGCACCGAGGAGCACGGAGACCACGGGCAGCAGGTAGCCGACCACCGCGGCGTTCGTCGCGCCCTCGTCATTGATGATCCGGTACGTGAGGTGGAAGGTGATCGCGGTGCAGAAGACACTGAGGACCAGAGCCGCGGCCACGACCGCCGGGCCGGGGTCGATCGACTCCAGGCCGCCGACCGGCAGCGCGACGGCGGTCAGCCCGCTCGCGGCGACGAGCTGGGCGGCGGAGAGCGAGATGGTGGGGGTGCCCCTGCGCACCAGGGTGCGGCCCATGTAGGTGAAGGCGACGGCGTAGCTGGCGGCCGCGCCGAGAATGGCGAGGGCTCCCCAGCCGGTGGCCCCGGCCGACTGCCACGGGGCGAGGATGACGATCGTGCCGGCGAAGCCCAGCAGCAGGCCCGCCAGGCGGACCGGGCGCAGTCCGCGCTCCGAGCCGAGGGCCAGGCCGAGGGCGATCGACCACAGCGGGGTCGTGGCGTTCAGGACCCCAGCGAGGCCGGAGTCGACGGTCTGCTGGCCCAGGCTGAACAGGGCGAAGGGCAGCGCGTTGCAGAAGAAGGCCGCGACGACGATGTGACGCCAGACGGTGCGGCCGCGGGGCATGCGCCGGCCCGACGCGTAGCAGGCGACGGTGAGGACGAGCGCGCCGAGGAGGCAGCGGATGAACGTGACCTGGAGCGGGGAGAGCCCGCGCAGCGCCAGTTCGATCCAGAGGAAGGTCGAACCCCACAGCAGGGCGAGCACGGCCACCCGCACTCCGCCCCGCAGACTCCGTGTCCCACTGTCACCGTTCACGATGCTTCCTCCATCCGGTAGTCCCCTTCTTCGACGATGCCCCAGCAAATCTGTGAGGACAAGCAAATGGTTCTACCTAGTCTGTTAAGCTGTGCTACATGCTTGACGTGAGGCGCCTCCAGGTTCTGCGTGCGGTGGTCACCAGCGGGACGGTCACCGCGGCCGCGGCCCACCTCGGCTACACACCGTCCGCCGTCAGCCAGCAGGTGGCGGCGCTGGAGAAGCAGGCCGGTACCGCGCTGCTCGAACGGGTCGGGCGCGGGGTGCGGCCCACTCCGGCCGGTCTGCTGCTCACCGAGCACGCGGGGCTGATCAGCTCGGCGGTCGCCCAGGCGGAGAGCGCTCTCGCCGACCTGCGCGCCGGACGCATCGGCACGCTGTCGGTCCATTACTTCGCCACGGCAGGTTCCACGCTGGTCGCCCCGGCCCTGGCCCGGCTCCGCGTGGAACACCCCGGTGTACGGGTCGACCTCGAACTCGCCGATCCCGAGGACTCGTTGCAGGAGGTCGTGCGGGGGCGGGCCGACCTGGCGGTGGTCGTGCAGGCGCGGGGCCGGGTGGCGGACGGCTTCCGCCTGGTCCACCTGCTCGACGATCCGTACGCCGCCGTCCTGCCCCTGGGGCATCCGCTCGCGGACCGGGAGGTCATCGACCTGAACGAGCTGGCCGGGGAGCAGTGGGTCGGCAGCGAACCGCCCGGCCCCTGTCTGGAGCCGGTGATCGACTCCTGCGCGGCGGCCGGTTTCAGCCCCGACTTCGTCATCCGCAGCGCGGACTACGCCACCGCGCAGGGCTTCGTCGCGGCCGGGCTCGGTGTCGGTCTGATGCCGAGGCTGGGGCTGCGCGGCCGGCACCCCGGTGTCGTCGTACGCCCCGTCCGCAACCCCGAACCGGTCCGGGTCATCTCGGCGGTCGCCCGGGAAACCGCCCTGGACCAGCCCGCCCTGCGCGGCCTCCTGTCGGCCCTGAAGGACGCGGCCACCACCGACCCGGCGGCGGACTGATCCGGGGTTCGGGTCGGCGTGCGCTGCGGGGGTGCTGACCTGCGCCCGGACCTGTTGCGTCGGCTCGGGGTGTGGTGGGCGCGTGGGTCGGGTGCTGCGTTTCGGGGCGGCGGTCGCCACGTCCCGGCGGACCGCGTGTGGTCGGCGTGGTCCACCAGCAGCGCAGGGCCGCGGGGTGGGGAGCTGGAGGAGCGACGCAAGACCCTTCGGCCGAACCGCGACGGTGCCGGCCTGTGCCCCGCCGGGCCGGGTGGGGCAGGTCGTCCGGGCCGGAGGTCGTGCTGCCGGGTGCTGATGCGCACCCGGCCGGGGTCCGGCGGTCGTACGGTCAGGCGGTGAGGTTGCCCGTGGTGGTCGTCGCGGCGGCTACGGCGGCCAGGGTCACGACGCTGGAGAAGATCTCCCGGTCGTGCTGACGGGCGCTGACCCGCACCCGGCCGGGCTCCGCGAGGCGCTCGGCCTGCAGCAGGCAGGGGGCGTCCATCTCGGCGTATCTGACGAAGTCCGAGTCCATGCCGGTGACGGCCATCGGGCGCGGGTGCGCGGTGGCCAGCGCGGCCTGGCGGGCGGCCTCCAGGAGGAGCATGCCGGGGGCGTGGTCCACGAGGTGGTCGAAGAGGACGGGGTGGGTGGTGTCGACCCGCAGCTGCCAGTGGTCGGGCCGGTCGGTCGCGGCCAGCACCACGTCCTCGAAACGGTCGCGCCCGAAGGGCGTCAGACCGGCCGGCGGCGGCAGCGGTACGGCGCGCGCGGTGGCCGCGGCGGCGTCGGCGTACGTTCCGCGCAGCCGGTTGTAGACCGTGCGGTCCTGGATGGTGAAGCGCGAGTGGGCGGTGGCCAGGTGGTGTCCGCCCCGCTCGACCTCGACGGTCGCGGATATCGCGGAGGCCCGGTCGCGCCGGTACGTCACCTCGTGGCAGCTGATGTGCAGCTCCAGCCCGGCCGGACCGCCGTCGGCCCGCGAGGCCTCGGGGTCGAGCGTCCAGCTGAAGTCCTTCCACAGCAACTGGTGACCGAACGGCACCTGGTAGGCGCCGTGGGACAGCAGCGGCAGCGTCTGGCGTACCGTCTCGCTGAGCAGGAGCGGGTCGTACAGGCCCAGGCGGCTGACGTAGAACCGGTGGGCGGCAGGCCAGGCGGCCGTCACCGTGAAGGTGTCGGGCCCGGTCCGCCGCCAGCTGCGGAGCAGCATTTCGTCCTGGTTCGTCTTGTGGGTGTAATCGGCCGAAACCGTCTCAAAACGATTCGTGAGGCCGTGGTGAGCGAAGTCGATGGTCATGGTGGTCCCCCCTGATGCGGTGACGTCCGAGTTGGGCACGCGCAGGTGAATCGACGCCGCCGGCGGTGACAAGGCGGCCTCGACGTGAATAAAATAGAGGTCGTTCTTTTTGTTTGTCTACAGGTACTGAGGAGTCTGCCGATGGCACGACAACGGCAGGAACGCGCGGAGCGCACGAGGGCCGCGCTCATCCGCGCGGCCGCAGAGATGTTCGACCAGGTCGGCTACCACGGAGCAGGGCTCAACGCGATCCTGAGAGAGGCCGGAACCACAACCGGAGCCATGTACTTCCATTTCAAGTCGAAGGAGGAACTGGCCCGGGCGGTCATCGTCGAGCAGGCCGCCGAGCTGAAGTGGCCCAGCGGCAAGCAGGGTCTGCAGCAGCTGATCGACGTGTGCCAGTACCTCGCTGTGGAGATGCGCTCCAACGTCCTGTTCCGCGCCGGCGTCCGGCTCGCCGTCGAGCAGAGCGAGGTGAACCTGCTCAACTACTCGATCTACGACTGGTGGGCCGAGCAGTTCGGCGCCCACCTCGCCGAGGCCCGCGACCTCGGCCAACTGCGGCCGGGTGTCGACGAGGCGGCGTTCGCCCAGGTGATCGTCGCCGCGTACACCGGCACGCAGATCATGTCGCGGCTCTCCAGCGCCCGGGGCGACCTGCCCGAACGTATAGAGACCATGCTGCGATGTCTGCTGCCGGCCCTCGCGCCGGCGGAGGTCATCGCCACACTGGAGTTCCCGGAGAACAACGGCGCCCCCGAGGCGCCGCAAGACGCGGACGACGCGGAGGAGACCGCTTCATGAGACCGCTTCGGGTGGTGCTGACCGGCGCGACGGGATTCGTCGGCGGGGCAGTGCTCGACCGGCTGCTGCGCGACCGGGCGGACGGCCGTGACCTGGAGGTGCGCGCCCTCGTACGGACCGTTCCGGCCGACCGCCGGGAGGAGGTGGGTGTGGAGTGGCGGCAGGCGGACCTGTCGGACCCCGCGTCGCTCGACGGGGCCGCGAGCGGTGCCGACGTCCTCGTGCACCTCGCCGCCCGGGTCGACGGCACGCAGGACGAGTGCGAACGGACCAACGTCGGCGGCACCCGGGCCGTCGTCGAGGAGGCCCGGCGGGCCGGGGTGCCGCGCATCGTGCACCTGTCCACAGCGGCGGTCTACGGGCCCGGGCCGCACCGGGGCATCCCCGTCGACGGGGTCACGCCCGCGCCCGTGTCCGCGGCCAGCCGTACCCGGCTGGCCGCCGAGCGGATCGCGCTCGACGCGGGCGCCGTCGTCCTTCGCCCCGGTCTGGTCCTCGGCGCCGGGGACCGCTGGGTGGTGCCCGGCCTGCGCGAACTGCTCCGGCGGGTCCCGGCCCGCTGGGACGGCGGGCGCGGGCAGCTGTCCCTCGTGGCCGTCGAGGACCTGGCGCGGCTGGTCACGGCCCTGGCCACGGCACCGGACGCCGTGCCGTGCGGGGTCTTCCACGCCGGTCACCCGGTGCCGGTGCGCGGCGGCGACCTCATGGCGAGGCTCGCGGAACTGGACGTACTGCCGTCGGCCACCGATGACTGGACCTGGGAGCAGTGCCTGCGGCGGCTCCGGGAGGTGCCCGGCCGGATCAGCGAGCGGCAGTTCGCCCTGCTGGCACTCGACCACTGGTACCGCAGCGAGGAGATCTGGCAGCTCGCGTCCTGCCCGCCGGGCCCCGGCCCACTGGAACGCCTGACCGGGGCGGCTCCCTGGTACCGCGCCCATCTCGCAGCACGCTGAATGGGGGCCTCGCGGCGCCGCTGAACGGCGTGTGCTGCGGTGGCTTGCGCGGGCGTCGCGCGCTGGGCCGGATGGGCGTCGGTCTCGTGGCGGGCACAGTGGGTGGAGCGGGGCCGGCCTGCGGTGGGCCATGCGGGGCGGTCCTGCGGTGCCTTGGGCGGGTCCGTCCCGCCGCGTCGGGTGGGTCTGGCCCCGTCGGCTCGGGCGGTCCGTACCTCCTCGTCGAAGTTCCTTGTCGGGCAGGGAAGTTGTGGGTAAACCGGGGAAGTCCCGCCGAACTTGGCCAAGTCGTCGTGGAGGCCGGCACGGGGGGTGTCCGGGCCGTGAACCGGCGGTACGTTCGCAGGACCGGGGCCGGCGGCCTCCCGTCATCCACAGCGGCGCGAGCGGATGGGAGGCCCACGACGGGCCCCTCCTCGGGCACTTGGCGCGCACACCGCTGTCCGGGCGGCCCGTGGAGTCAGTTCCCGTGATGAATACCGAGGTCAGGCCCATGGTCAAGCAGGTGAGAGCGGAGCGCACCCGCCAGGCGTTGATCGCGGCGGCGGCCATCGAGTTCGACCGGCACGGATACGCCGGAACGTCACTGTCCGCCGTACACCGGGCCTGTGGGATGACGATGGGCGCGCTCACCTTCCATTTCCGCGCCAAGGCGGACCTGGCGAGCGCGGTCTGCCAGGAGGCCGAGGCCATCACCCGGGGGGCCCTGACCCGGCTCACGCCGAGGCGCGCCCTCCTGCCGGTCGTCGAGTTCACCCTCGTCGTGGCCCGGCTGCTGGACGAGGAGGTCACCGTCCGCGCGGCGGCCCGGCTGACCCAGGAGCGGGCCGTCCCGTCCCGGTGGCACACCGTCTGGCGGGCCGTCCTGCGCGACCTGGTGGCCCACGCCCCGGAACCGGCCGGCCCCGGCCGCGGGCCCAGGCCCGAGGAACTGGAACTGCTGGCCGTCTATCTGACGGCCGGCGCCGAGGCGGCGCTGCGGGAGGGACGCACCGGCAAGGAGGTGCTCGCCCAACTGGAGTGCCTGTGGGCCCTGGTGCTCGTTCCCGGCCCGCCGCTCGCGGCCCACGAGTGTCCGGCCGGCGCCTCGCCCCTGCGGGAGCCGTCCTGACCCCGCGCCGATCCCCATGATCCGAACCCCCCTCCACGAAAAGGCTCGATCCATGACTCGACGCTGTGCGCTCGTCACCGGCGGCTCCCGGGGCATCGGGGCCGCCATCGCCACCGAACTCGCCGCCACCGGGCACCGCGTGGCCGTGCACTGCCGTGCCGACTCCGCGGCCGCGAAGGACGTGCTCGACGCCCTGCCCGGCACCGGACACATCCTGGTCACCGGCGATGTCGGCGCCCCCGGCGCGGCCCGCGAGATCATCGACGCCGCGGTCGCCGGCCTCGGCACGGTCGACGTGCTCGTCAACAACGCCGGCGTCTACGCCGAGCAGCCCGTCGCCACCACCTCGTACGAGGACTGGCAGGCCGACTGGCGGCGCCTGATCGACGTCAACCTGCTCGGCCCGGCCGATCTCATCTGGTGCCTGGTCGACCATCTGCGGCACCGGCTCCAGGGGCCGCAGGGCGCCTGCGTCGTCAACGTCGGCTCACGCGGCGCCTACCGCGGCGAACCCGACGCCCCCGCCTACGGAGCGACCAAGGCCGCCCTGCACGCGCTGACCCAGTCGCTCGCCCAGTCGCTTGGACCGCTCGGCATCGCGGTGACCGCCGTGGCCCCGGGGTTCGTCCGCACCGACCTCACGGAACCCATGCTCGTCGGAGCCGTCGAGGAGGAGGTGCGCAGCCAGAGCCCGCTCGGCAGGATCGCCGTCCCCTCGGACGTCGCGGCCGCGGTGGCCTGGCTGAGCAGCGCCCGGGCCGAGTGGTGCAGCGGCGCCGTACTCGACGTCAACGGCGCCTCCCACCTGCGCTGACGACACCCGCCCCCGCCAACGCACCGACCACGAAACGGAGACCCCGTGCGCGCCTCAGTCCTCCAGATCGCCGTACGACCCGACGAACCGGCCGCCGAGCGGCGGGCCCGTGTGTCCGACCTCGTCCGCCGGCAGCACACCTCCGACCTGGTGGTGCTGCCGGAACTGTGGACCGTCGGGGCGTTCTCCTTCGACGCGTTCCGCGCGCACGCCGAGCCGCTGGAGGGGCCCACCGCCGCGGCGATGAGCGAGGCCGCCGCCGAGGCACGGGTATGGCTGCACGCCGGTTCCCTCATCGAGCGCGGTCCGGCGGACGAGCTCTACAACACCTCCCTGCTGTTCGGCCCCGACGGCCGGCTGCGCCGCACGTACCGCAAGATCCACCGCTTCGGCTTCGACCGGGGCGAGGCCGCCCTGCTGGCCCGGGGCGCCGAGACCGTCACCGCCGTGCTCGACGGCGACGCGGGCGCGGGCCTGACGGCGGGCCTCGCCACCTGCTACGACCTGCGGTTCCCCGAGCAGTTCCGGCTGCTGGTGGACGCCGGTGCCGAACTGTTCCTCGTCCCCGCCGGGTGGCCCGCCGCGCGCCGCGCCCACTGGTCGCTGCTGGCCCGCGCCCGCGCCGTGGAGTCGCAGGCGTACGTCCTCGCCTGCGGTACGGCCGGTACGCACGCCGGGGTGGAACAGGCCGGGCACAGCGTGGTCGTCGATCCGTGGGGCGAGGTCGTGGCCGAGGCCGGGCCGGGGGAGGAGACGCTCGTCGTCGACCTCGATCCGGCGCTCGTCGCGAAGACGCGGGCCGAGTTCCCCGTCCTGCGCGACCGGGTCCTCGGTGTGCCGGCGCCCCGCTGACGTGTACCCGAAGACGGCGGGTGCCGTCCGCCCCGCGGCTGCCGGGCGGACGGCACCCGCCGTCCCCGTTCTCCCTTCTCGTATCTCTTACGGCAGCCCCTTGCGCCCCAATGCCCAGACGTGTAACACTCTTTCGCGAGGCAGTCTGCCCTTTTCGAGGAGCCTTCTGAACTGCCGTGGCGCCGCCGTCGAGCGGCGCTTTTTTGTTGCCCGGTTCCGCTCTTCCCGAAGGTGAGGCGACCATGGCCGACCCGGTTTCCCGACGATCCCTCCCGGCGCAGTGCGCGTCCAGCCGCTGCCGCCGGGCCGCCCGCTCCGGTGTCCTGCGGCAAAGGCCCGCCGAACCGGGCGCCCGGCTCTGCGGACCGTGCGGGAGTGCCCTGGCCGCCGATCTGGCCGCCCTGCCGGCACTCCACCACGAGAGCGAGCAGCACCTGGTGCTCCCCGCCCGGCAGGGAGGCCTCGCCCGGGTCACGGGCCACCGCCCGGACCCCCCGCCCGTGAGCGACGCGGCGCTGGAGGCACGGCACGACGCCGTCGTACGCCTGGCCTCCTGGGCGCGGCTGGTGCTGGACGAGACCGGGGGCGAGGAAGCGCCGCCGGAGCGGACGGTTCCCGCGTTGGCCGCCTTCCTCGGCCGGTATGCCGGTCTGCTGGCCGCCCACCCCGCGGCGGGCCCGGCGGCCGACGAGATCGCCCGCGTGGCCACCGCCCTGCGGCTCGTGGTCACACCGCCCAAGCCCGACCTCGTCCCGCTCGGCCGATGCGTCGAGCCCGGCTGCGAGGCCGAGGTGACGCTGCCCGAACGGGGCGGCGACGACCTGGTGCTGCGCGGACCGATGTGCGGGGCCGGGCACGTCCTGACGCCACGTCAGTGGCTCCTGCTGAACCGACGTCAGTCGATGTCCGAGGCCAAGGAGACGGCATGAACAGCACACACCCCACCCCCGGCAAACGCGTCCCCACCTCCCTCGCGGCGCTCGCCCTCGACGTCCGCGAGGGCACGATCCGCCAGTGGGCCCGCCGCGGCAAGCTCACCCGATACGGGACACCGCGCCAGGCCCTGTACGACCTGAACGAACTGGCCGCACTCGTGGCCGGCGAAACCGCCGAGGCGAACGGCGCCTGACCGACAGCACGCCGTGGTGGTAGCCGCCGGTGCTGAAGCCGAAGCCGTTGCGTCTGCGGGCGAAGCCGCAGCCGAGCAGCAGCCCCAGCCGGCCGAAGCCCGCCGTGGCGTCAGCCGTCGAAGCCGAAGCCGCAGTGGCCGCAGCTGAAGCCGCTGCCGCTGCCGCTGCCGCAGCCGCCCTGCCGCCGTGGTGGTAGCCGCCGGTGCTGAAGCCGAAGCCGTTGCGTCTGCGGGCGAAGCCGCAGCCGCCCAGCAGCCCCAGCCGGCCGTGGCGTCAGCCGCAGTCGCAAGCCCAGCCGCCCGCTGACACCGCTCGGCGGGACGCACTCCCAGCCCCACCCTCGCACCCCCCTTCATCCCACCCCGCCCGGCCACCGCCGCGCGGTGCCGACGCATGCCCGGAAGCGGGCCGTCGGCACGGTTCCTTGAGGAGAGACAGCAGTGGACACAGCGCAGAACCCCCAGCTTCCGCAGACCTCCCAGTGGCAGCAGCACTGGCAGACACGGCGTGACCCCTTCGTCGACGAGTGCCTGCAGGCCCGCGAGAGCCTGCTCGCCGACCTGAAGGACCCGGCCACCGCGCAGGCCCGCGTCCTCGACGACCTCATCGACATCGGCGCCGCCTCGCTGCACTGGAAGGAGAAGGGGTACGACGTGATCGCCGACGACCCGGGCAGCTTCCGCTCGGTCCTGCCGGTCATGCGCTACAACGACTTCGTCGAGGAGATCGACCGGGAGACCCGCACCAAGGGCGGCGTCCTGTCGTGCAGCCCCGTCCTGCGCTGGCTGAAGACCAGCGGCACCACCGGCACCCCCAAGCGGGTCCCGTACACCCTGCACTGGCTGCTGACGTACCGGATCCCCGCGATGAAGGCCATGTGGGGCACCTGCCTGGAACACCACCCCGAGATCCTCGCGCACCCCTGGGCCACCCTCGACACCCAGACCGTCCGCGAGGACGTCTACGACTTCGTGCACGGCGTGGAGCACCAGGCGATCAGCAACCGGCATCCGCAGCTCAACAGCCGGGACTGGAACCCGCCGTGGTACGAGTCCCCCTGGTTCGGCCCCGACACGCCCACCAGCCACGCCGGGCGGATGTACCACCGGGTACGCAACCTCGTCGGCAAGGACCTGCACTACATCTCGGCCATCAACCCCAGCACCCTGGTCTCACTGCGCGACCTGATCGCGGAGCACGGCACCGAGCTGGTGCGCGACCTGCGCGAGGGCACCCTGAACGGCGGGCCGTGGACCGACCCCGACGAGCGGGCCGCCGCCCACCTCGAACGCGCGCTGGCGAAGGACGACTTCAGCCTCGTCGACGTCTGGCCCTCGCTGACCCTGTACAGCTGCTGGCTGTCGGCCTCCGCCGAGCTGTACCGGCCGCGGCTGGACGCCGTCCTGCCCGGCGTCGCCAAGCTGCCGTTCATGAGCTGCGGGACCGAGGGCGTCACCACCATCCCCGTGGACGACACGCTGGACAGCCAGCCGCTCGCGGTCAGCCAGGCGTACTTCGAGTTCGTCCCCGCCGACGTACCGCTCGGCGCGCTCCTGGACACCGGCCAGAAGGTCGCGACGCTGCTGTACGACGAGGTGGAGGCGGGCCGCGACTACCACCTGATCATGTCCCAGGGCAACGGCCTGTACCGGCTGTGGACCGGCGACATCTACCGCGTCGACCGGATCGTGGACGGTACGCCCTGGATCCACTTCACCCACCGCGACGGCGTCTTCCACTCCTTCACCGGCGAGAAGATCACCGAGGGCCAGGTCACCCAGGCCATCCGCCAGGGCCTCGCGGCCGGCGGCCTGGAGACGGGGCTGTACATGTGCGGCCCGCGCTGGGACGAACTGCCGTCCTACACCGTCGTCGTCGAAGTACCGGAACCCGCCGAGGAGTTGGACCGGGAACTGTCCGGGGCGATCGACCGCGAGCTGTCCGTCATCAACATCGAGTACGCCTCGAAGCGGGACAGCGGCCGCCTCGCAGGGCTGCGGGTGCGCACTGTGGCGCAGGGCGCGATCGCCGCGTACGTCGAGTCCCGGCGGCAGCAGGGCAACGCCACCCAGTACAAGTACAAGCCCTTCCAGCAGGACGTCGACTTCGTCGACGCCCTCGTCACCGACTGATCCGCCAACCGCCCTTCCAGCAAGGAGAGTTCGACCGTGATCGAGACCATCAGGCCCCCGCAGAACATCCGCCGCGAGATCATCGACGTGCCGTGCGGCGACACCCGGCTCGCCCTGCACGTCTGGCGGCCCGAGCGGATCAAGGGAGCCGTCTTCTACTTCCACGGACTCCAGAGCCACGCCGGGTGGCTGTGGGAAGTGGGCCCCCGCTTCGCCGACAACGACATCGCGTTCTTCGTCCTCGACCGGCGCGGCAGCGGCATCAGCCCCGGCCTGCGGGGCGAGATACCGGACACCGACACCGTCCTCGACGACTACGCCGAGGCCGTCGCGTTCGTCCGGGCGATGATCGGCGACACCGTACCGCTGTCCCTGTTCGGGCACTGCCTCGGCGGCTCCTTCATGGCGGCCCTGATGTGCCACGAGGGGTTCACCACCTCGTACGACGCGGCCGTGTTCTGCTCTTCCTGGCTCGGCAAGATGCACGCCGGCCTCGACGAGGACACCCGGAAGGCGATCGCGGCGGACCGCGGCGATCAGCTCTGGGACGCGGGGCTGCGGGCCGGTGACTTCACCGCCGAGGTCAAGTACCAGCACTTCATCGACCACGACGACCTGGCCGTACGGCAGTTGACGGGCCGGTCGCGGGGCGTGCTGCTGGAGCTGGAACGGCGCTATCTGACCGGTGCGCCCACCACCGCGCCGGTGCCCGCCGCCACCTTCGTCTCCGGGATCACCGACCCGATCGTGGACCTCGACGCCGCCCAGTCCGTCTTCCAGGACCTGGTGTCCGGGCGCGGCGCGCTCATGCGGTTCCCCACCGACAAGCACTACCTCTTCTACACCGACGTCAGCGACGACCTGGTCGACTGGACATCGACCTACACCCTGCTCCAGGGGGTCAACCGTGGTGTCTGAGGCCGGGCGGGCCCGGCTGTACCACGTCGAGCTACCGATGCGGACGCCGTTCGACCATCCCGCCGCCCGCCGCCGCGCCTCCGACAGCCTGGTCCTGAGCCTGTCGGCGGGAGGCGTGACCGGCCTCGGCGAGTGCGCACCCCGGTCGTACGTCACCGGCGAGACCACCGCGAGTGTGCGCGGCGCGCTCCAACAGGTCGACATCGGCGCCCTGTTCGCCCGGCTGACCGGACGCCGGCCCGAGGAATCGCTGGGCCTGCTGCACCGGGACGGCTTCGCCCGCGCCTTCGGCGTCGACGGGGGCAACAACCTGCTCTGCCTCCTGGAGACCGCGGTCCTCGACTGGCTGGGCCGGCGATTGGGGGCGGGCGCGCGGGACCTGTTGCCGCCCGGCCCGGCCGCCGGGGCGGGGGCGGGGTCGCCTTCGCGCCTTCCCGTCTCCCAGGTGCTCGATCTCAGCCTGGACACCGAGGAGTTCCTCGCCACCCGCGGTCCCTTCCACTTCGTGAAGATCAAGGCCTCGGACGACGTCGAGCGCGACGCCCGTACCGTGCGCACCCTGCGCGACAAGCTCGGCGACGACGTCCCGGTCATGGTCGACGCCAACATGAGCTGGACCCCCGCCGACGCGGTCGGCCACGCCCGCCGCCTGCGCGAGGCGGGTGTCGACTACGTCGAGGAGCCGCTGCCCAAGGGCTCCTGGGAGGCACTGCGCACGCTGCGCCGCGACGGCGGGGTGCGGATCATGCTGGACGAGTCGGTGTGCACGGCCCGGGACGCCCGTACGGCGGTCGAGTCCGGGGCTTGCGACGCGTTCAACATCCGGGTCTCGAAGAACGGCGGACCGCTGCCGGCCGCCGGGCTCGTCGCGTACGCCCGGGAGAACGGGATCCGCTTCCAGTTCGGCGTCCAGGTCGCCGAGGTGGGCCCTCTCATCAACGCGGGCCGGGCCCTGGCCTTCCGCCACCCGGATGCCCTCACCGTCGAGGCCGGGCAGTCCGACCGGTTCTTCCCGCGGATGATCGTCGCCCCGCCCCCGGCCGTCGACCGGGACACCAACACCCTTCGCCCCGCGGGCGGGACCGGCTGGGGCATGGACCTCGCCGCGCACGCCGAGCGCTGGGCGGTGGCAGATCTGTGACCCCCACCCCCCTCAGCCATGCCGTGAACGCCTCCCACCTCGCCTCCCACCTCGCCGGAAAGGCAGGAACCACCATGACCGTACTGTTCGAATGCACTTATCAGGGCCGCCGCCACATCGGACTCGGCCTGCCCCGGGACGGCGAGCCGCTGCGCCTCGTACCGCTCGGCGACCGGGACCTGGCCGAGCTGCTGCTCGCCGGCGAGGACCCCGCCGAGGGGAAGACGCTGACCGTCCCCGCCGGGGAGGTGTCCTTCCGGCCGCCGCTGCTGCCCGGCCACCCCGGCGGTGCCATGGTCGGGGGCTTCATGCAGACCCACAACGTCAAGGTGGACGAGGACACCCCGGCCCAGCCGAACTGGTTCCTCAAGGGCCTCGGTGACGTGCTGAAACTCCCCGGACAGGAGCTGCGCGCACCCGTCGGGTCCGTCGCGCTGACCGAGGAGGCGGAGGTCGTCCTCGTCTACGTCACCGACGCGGCGGGCGAGCCCCGGTACGCCGGCTACACCTTCGGCAACGACCTCACCGACATCGGCCGCTTCCGCCGCCACCGGGGCCACCTGTCCTACGCCAAACTCTGCGACGCGGCCGTGGCGCCCTGGCTGTTCCGCGGCGAACCCCCGCGCCACGTCACCGGGCACGTGACGATCGAGCGGGACGGCGAACCGTGCTGGCGGGGCGAGTTCACCACCGGGACCAAGGCCCTGCACTACGGCGTCGACGCCATCATGTCCGAGCTGTTCTCGTACGACGCCCTGTGCGTGCCGGGCCGGGTGCACTACGTCTACCTCGGCGCCGACCGCAGCAGCTTCCACGACGGCTTCCGCATCGCCGACCGCGACCGCGTCACCCTGGACTTCGCGAGCCACGGGGTGACCCTGTCCAACACCGTGCGCTGTGCGTCGCCGGCGCTCTCGGCCGCCGTCGGTGAGGGATCGTGAGCGGGGGCGAGGGGGAGCGCGCACTCAGCGACACGGAGGCCATGTTCGCCTACACCCACGCCCTCACCCGGGGCGGCGGCCGGCTCACCACCTCCTTCACGGTGCACGGCACGTTCTCGCCGGAGCGGGTGGAGCGGGCCGTGCGGCGGTGGCTCGGCCGGCTGCCGCTGCTCTCGCTGCGGATCGCCGGCACCGACGGCGGGCTGTGCTTCCGGCAGGGACCGCCGACCGGCGCGCACCGCCTGGGCACGGCACCGGCCGGGACGGACGAGGAGCTGGCGGGGGAGCGGCTGTGGCGGCTGCGGTCCGGGCCGGGACCGGCGGGGACGACGCGTTTCCACCTCACCCTGCACCCCGCGATCTGTGACGGATACTCCGTCGGCCGTCTCGTACGGCCCCTGCTGGACGCCCTGTTCGACACGCCGGGCCCCGACGCCGCCGACCGCGCGGCTCAGGCGCTGCCGCCCGGCACGGACGAACTCACCTACGAGGGCGGCGGCGGGTGTGTGTGCGGGATGTGCGGTAAGGCAGCGTCGCCGGGGCGGGCGCCGGCGGCGCTGCCCTACGGGGGCGATCGCGGGGAGGAGCGGGAGGACGGGCAGGTGGCCGGGGGAGCCGGGGGGCACGGGGGCGGTCGTAGGTCCGATGGTGTGACGCTCGCGCTGACGGCGTACGAGAGCCGTCGGCTGCGGGAGTGGTGCGGGGCGGGGCGGGTGACGGTGAGCGGGTTCCTCACGACCGTCCTGGCGGAGGCGCTCGCCCGCGAGACCGGCCGGCCGGAGGTCACCGTGGCCTCGGCGATGTCCCTGCGCCGGCGGTATGCCGAGCGGACGCTGATCGCCGAACCGGGGTGTGTGCTGGGGCTGGTGCGGGCCCGGCTCGACGCCGGGGCGGCCGGTGATGCGCTGGGCCGGGCGCGGGCGAACGCGGCGGTGCTGTGCGCGGCCGGGCGGGCCTGGCGGCCGGAGCGGCGGGCCCACGCCGGGATCCGCCACGCGGTGGAGCGGGAGACGAGGGCCCGGGGACCGGAGGTGCGTGTCGTCGACGCCGGTTCGGTGGACACCGCGCTCGGTCCGCATGCCGCGAGGATCACGGGGCTCTGTACCGTCACGGCCCGCGGGGAGGGCCGGCCCGGAAGCTCCCTGTATCTGTCCACGTTCAAGGGCGCGCTGACGGTGGCTCTCTCCTCCCGGGGGCTCGGCGAGAGCTGGGCGGCGCGGGCGGAGCGGGAGCTGAGCGAAGCCGTGCTGTTGCGGCCCGTGTTCGCGCGTTTGTGAAACCGCAGGTGACAGCGGTGTGAGGGTGTGGACTCGGCAAAGTCGTCCTCGGTGGGCGGCCCCGGGCTTGAAAACAAAGAGTTCGTTCTCTATTTTTTTGGTGCGGGCCACGAAACCGGCGGGGTCCGCCGACTCCAGAGAAAGGGGAACGCGACATGGTGAGGGCGTTTTCCACGGTGGCTCCCGGGCTCGGCGCGCCTCGGGTCCGGACCGGCTCCTCGGACCACCCCGCCTTCGACCCCTTCGACGCCTTCGTCGCGGAGATCTTCGAGCGGCTGCCGCGCGCCGACCAGCGCAGGTGGGCCCATGTCTACACACGGGGCCTGCTGATGACGCCGGGACGCAAGACGGTACGGCGGCTCGCGGCCTCCGTGTCGGACTCGGCCACGGCGGCCCAGGCCCTGCACCAGTTCGTCAACGCCAGCCCGTGGGACTGGGAACCGGTCCGCGCCCGGCTGGCCGACTGGGTGGCCCGCAGGTCCGGGCCCCGCGCCCTGCTCCTCGGGACGGCGGTGCTGCCCAAGCGCGGTGACCGTTCCTGCGGAGTGCACCGCCGCTTCGTCCCGCAGGAGGGCCGTACCGTCAACTGCCAGGTCGGCATCGGCGCGTTCCTCGCCGGGGACCGGGCGACGGTCCCCGTCGACTGGCGGCTGCTGCTGCCCGGTGCGTGGTCCGCGGACCCGCAGGTGCGCGACCGGGCCCGCGTCCCCGAGGACGCCGCCGGCACCCAGGACTCGGGCGAGGCCCAGGCGCTGGCCCTGGTCGACGGGGTCCTGCCCGGCTCGGGGACCGACCCGGACGGCATCCCGGTCGTCGCCGACCTGGTCGGCTTCGCGGACACCGCGGCACTGGTCGCCGGGCTCGTGTCCCGCCGACGCCGCTTCGTCCTGGCCGTACCCGGAGACCTCACCGTCCTCCCGGACCGCACGGTGCCGGGGGCGTCCCGGGCGCCCACCGTGCAGTGGGCCGGGGTGTCCGGTGCGGGGTTCGTGCGGACGGGCGGGGGTGGCCCGGCGGCGCGGGACGGCGGTGGTTCGCTCCCACGGACGGACGGCCCCCTGACCGTGCGGGCTGGACGTGGCGGTCCGCAAGCGTCAGCGGGCGGTCGTGGTCTGCCCGCAGCAGTCGGTGCCGACCGTTCGCCCGCGTCGGCCGGTGGTGGTCTCGCTGCGCGGGGTGGTGGCGGTCTGCCCGCGGCAGCCGGCGGTGCGGGAGTGCCCGCGTCAGCCGGTGGGGGTCTGCCCATGCCGGCCGATGGTGGTCTGCCCGCGCGGGCAGGTCGGGGCGGGCTGGCCGTGCGGGCCGGTGGTGGTCAGTCCGTGCCGGTCGGCGGTGGTGGCTCGTCCACGCCGGCCGGTAATGGTCCGCCCGCGGTAGCCGGCGGTGCGGGAGTGCCCGCGTCAGCCGGTGGGGGTCTGCCCATGCCGGCCGATGGTGGTCTGTCCGCGCGGGCAGGTCGGGGCGGGCTGGCCGTGCGGGCCGGTGGTGGTCAGTCCGTGTCGGTCGGCGGTGGTGGCTCGTCCACGCCGGCCGGTAATGGTCCGCCCGCGGTAGCCGGCGGTGCGGGAGTGCCCGCGTCAGCCGGTGGGGGTCTGCCCATGCCGGCCGATGGTGGTCTGTCCGCGCGGGCAGGTCGGGGCGGGCTGGCCGTGCGGGCCGGTGGTGGTCAGTCCGTGTCGGTCGGCGGTGGTGGCTCGTCCACGCCGGCCGGTAATGGTCCGCCCGCGGTAGCCGGCGGTGCGGGAGTGCCCGCGTCAGCCGGTGGGGGTCTGCCCATGCCGGCCGACGGTGGTCTGTCCGCGCGGGCAGGTCGGGGCGGGCTGGCCGTGCGGGCCGGTGGTGGTCAGTCCGTGTCGGTCGGCGGTGGTGGCTCGTCCACGCCGGCCGGTAATGGTCCGCCCGCGGCAGCCGGCGGTGCTGGAGTGCCCAGGTCAGCCGGTACTGGTGGCCTGCTCACGGCAGCCCGTGCCGGCGGCCCCGCTTCGCGGGGTGGGGTGGGCAGGCTGCTCGTGCGGGATCTGCTGGCCGGGCAGGACGCCTGGTCGGCGCAGCAGCCCTCCGTGGTGTCCGGGGTGCCGGTCCGGCTGCCCGGGGTTCCCGTCCCGCTCCGGCTGATGGTGGAGCGGCGGCCGGACGAGGCCGGTGGTGACCGGTTCTGGCTCACCGACCTCGTGGAGCGGCCCGCCCGCGAGGTGCCGGCCCTGGCCCGGCTGCACTCGGGCGCCGCCGACACCCTGGAACGGCTGGCCGACGACTTCGGACTGCGCGCCTTCGAAGGGCGCTCCTACCCCGGCTGGCACCACCACATGACCCTGGTCTCCGCCGCCTTCGCCTACGGCGCCCTCGGCCGCGCCGGCACGCCCCCCACCCACCCCGCCCGCGCCTCGCGCGGACCCCAGCCCGGCCGTCCGCCACGCCGGGCACGGACCCTGACGACACCGACACGAACGGGATGCTCCTGATGGCCCTCCCCAAGGCGTTCTGGCTGCTGTGGTGCGGCCAGACCGTCAGCCGGCTCGGAACCCTCGCGCCCGCCTTCCTCGTCCTCTACCTGGAGCAGAACGACCTCGTCGCCCCCGGTACGACCCCGCTCGTCATCGGCCTCTTCGGAGCCGGAGTGGTGCTGTCCGGGCTGGTGGGAGGGGCCGTCGCCGACCTGATCGGGCCGCGCCGCACCATCGTCGCCGCCCAGCCGTTCACCGCCGGGATGGCCCTGCTGTTCGCCGTCGCCGACAACGTGGCCGCGCTGTGCGCGCTCTCGCTGATCACCGGGTTCCTGTCGTCCGTCGACCGGCCGGCCGGGGCCGGACTGATCTCCGCGATCGTGCCCCAGGAGCAGTTCTCGAAGGCGTACAGCCTCTTCCTGGTGGGCTTCAACATCGGCATGTCGCTCAGTCCCGTGCTCTCCGGGTTCCTCCTCGAAGTCAGCCCCAAAGCCCTCTTCGTCGTCTGGGCGGTCTCCAGCCTGCTGTACGCGGCCCTGGTGTTCGCCGTGCCCGCCGACCCCCTGCCCCGGACCACCGACCGGCCCGCCGGAGCCGCGGCCGCCCTCGCATCGGCCGCGCGCGGTATCGCCGAACCCTTCCGCACCCCGGTCCTGGTCGCCTTCCTGCTGCTGACCTTCCTGCTGGCCTGCATCTACCTCCAGGTCAACTCCGCGCTCCCGCTGGACATGCGGGACAGCGGACTGACCGCAGGCGGCATCGGGTTCGTCCTCGCGGTCAACGCGGTACTGTCCGTCCTGCTCCTGCCGCTCGTGCCCCGCCTCGTCCGCGGGATGCGCCCGCACATTCCGCTGGTCCTGGCCGCCGCCTTCATGGCCGTCGGCTTCGGCGCCAACGTCCTGGCCGACGGCATGGTCTCCTTCACGCTCGCCACCGTCGTGTGGACGCTCGGCGAGGTGCTGTGGGCCCCCATGTCCGCGACCTTCATCGCCGACCGGGCCCCCGCCGGTCGCAGCGGCTCCTACCAGGGCTCCTACTTCTTCGCCTGGAACGCGGCGTTCGTCGTCGGCAGCCCCGCCGGCCTCGCCCTCGCCCACACCCAGGGCTACGGGGCGCTGTGGATGACCGTCCTCGGCCTCGGCTGCCTGGTGACGCTCGGCTTCACCCTGCTGCCACGGCTCGCGGGCTTCGCGAAGCCACCGGCTCCCCTAAGTGACCACCTCGACACCGCAGAACAGCTGACCCGAGAGACAAGGTGAACCGGCATGTCCGCACCCACCCCCCGCACCGCCCTGCTGATCGGTGCCGCCGGAGGCATCCTCAAGGAGGTCTCGCGCGCACTCGCCGAACAGGGCCACACCCTCGTCCTGTTCGACCGTGACGCGGCGGCCGTGCACCGGCTCGCCGAGGAACTGGGCGAGCTCACCAAGGTCGAGGCCGTCGTCGGCGACATCACCGACATCCCGGCGGCGGAAGCCCAGTTGACCGACATCGTCGACCGGTTCGCCCCGTCGATCCTGGTCAACGGCGTCGGCGGTGACACCCGCGTGATCGGCTACGCCGACCTGACCACGGACCACTTCGACCAGACGTTCCTGGAGAACGTCGTCAGCAGCTGGATCGCGGTCAAGGTGTGCGCCCCGCGGATGGCCGCCGACGGCTACGGCCGCATCGTCAACTTCGCCTCGGCGGGCGGCCGTACCTACAGCCACTTCAACAACGCCGCGTACGTCGCCGCCAAGGCCGCCGTGATCGGCATGACCAAGCAGATGGCGTACGAGCTGGCCGGCACCGGTGTGGTGGCCAACGTCGTCGCGCACGGCCCGATCGCGACCGACCGGGTGGCCGGCGCCTTCGAGCGCCGCACCGAGGAGTCCAAGAAGGACGTCATGTCCCGGCTCCCGATGGGGCGTTACGGCACGGTCGCCGAGGCCGTCGGCAGCGTGCTCCACCTCTGCTCCGAGAGCGCCGGCTACTCGACCGGTTCCGTCATCGACATCAACGGCGGCCTCTACATGTGAGTCCCGCCGCTGCCCGCCGCCCCCGCCGACCCCCTCCAGGACTCCAGGAGACACCCATGGCGAAGTTCGTCGTCGAGTTCGAGTACAACGTCGACCGCGCGGGTCGCGAGCCCCTGCACCGCGCCCACACCGACTACCTGCGCACCCTCACCGACAGCGGCGTACTGCTGCTCGCCGGCCCCCTCCAGGACACCAACGGCGGCCTGCTGGTCTACGAGGCCGAGGACCGCGAGCGCCTGCAGGAGATCCTCGCCGCGGAGCCCTACGTCCAGGGCGGCATCGTCTGCCACGTCCGCATCCGCCAGTGGGCCCCCGGCAAGGGGACGTGGATCGCCGCGCCCGAGCCGTCGGCGGCCTGACACGACGTACGCGCCTCCCCTCCCACCCTTCTCGCCCGCGAACCCCGGAAGGATCCAACTGACGTGACCACGACGCCAGTTCGACAAGACCCCGCCCTGCCCCGTGAAGCACTGCACGCCGGCATCGTCGATCCGGCCATGGACTCGATGCGCCTGCTCAGCGAGACGGCGATGAGGTTCCCCGAAGCCCTGTCGTTCTCCTCGGGAGCGCCCCACGACGGCACCCACGACCTCGCGAAACTCTCGTACTACGTCGACCGGTACATCAGGCACCTGCGGGAGCGGGGCGTGCCCGAGCAGCGCATCACCCGGCTGCACTTCCAGTACGGACCCGTCAACGGGTTCATCCAGGAAGAGGTGGCCCGCATGCTCGCCCGCGACGAGGACATCGATGTCGCACCCGAGGCGATCATGATCACGCACGGCTTCCAGGAGGCCGCGCTCGTCGCACTGCGCGGACTGTTCCGCTCACCCGACGACGTCCTGCTGTCCGTGTCCCCGGCGTACGTCGGCATCCGGGGCGCCGCCCGCATGCTCGACATCCCGGTCAAGGGCATCACCGAGGGCCCCGACGGCCTCGAACCGGAGGCCGTGGCCGCCGCCGTACGGGCCGTACGCGCCGAGGGAAAACGCCCCACCGCGCTCTACCTGGTCCCCGACTTCTCCAACCCCTCGGGCACGGTCGTCCCGCTGGAGGCACGCAGGCGACTGCTCGCGCTGGCCGCCGAGGAGGGGTTCACCATCCTGGAGGACAACCCGTACGGGCTCTTCGCGAGCGACGAGGAGCGACTGCCGACCCTGAAGTCCCTCGACACCCGCGGCGACGTCGTCTACCTGGGCTCCTTCGCCAAGTCCGCGTTCCCCGGCGCCCGCCTCGGCTATCTGGTCGGTGACCGCGAGGTCGTCGGCGAGGACGGCGTCCGGCGCACCCTCGCCCAGGAACTCTCCAAGGCCAAGGCGATGTTCACGGTCGGCTCCTCCTCGCTCTCCCAGGCGGCGATCGGCGGCATCCTCGTCGACGCCGACCACGACCTGCGCTCCGCCACCCGCGAGCTGGCCGCCGTCTACCAGGAACGGCTCGCCGCCACTCTCGACGCCCTCGCCGAGCACTTCCCGCCCGAGCGGTACGCCGAGCACGGGGTGCGCTGGAACCGCCCGCGCGGCGGGTTCTTCCTGGTCGTCGAGGTGCCCTTCGAGGCCGACCTGGTCGCCATGGAACGCTCGGCGCGCGACTACGCGGTCAGCTGGGCGCCGATGAGCATGTTCCACCTCGAGGGCGGCGGCGAACGGGCCCTGCGCCTCGGCTTCAGCAACCTCACCCCCGCCGCGATCCGCGAGGGCATCGCCCGCCTGGCCCGCTTCATCGAGGCGGAATCCGTTCCCCTGCTCCAGCCCGAGTTCGTGTCCGCATCGGAGGCCCACGCATGAGCACCTCGTCCGCCACGGACGGCCCGCGCCGCGTCGCCGTCGTCGTCGACGGCTACTCCGCCGGCAACTTCTATCCCGCCGCGTTCGCCGCCCACGGCACGGCCGTCGTCCACGTGCAGAGCACCCCGGAGCTGATCCCGGCGATGGCCCCGCCGGATCTCAGCGCCTACGACGACACCCTGGTCGCCACCGACGAGGCCGAACTCGTCGAGGTGCTGCGCGGTCTGGACCCGGTGTGCGTGATCGCCGGCCAGGAGTCGTCCGTGCCGCTCGCCGATCGGCTGAGCGAGGCGGTCGGCGTGCCGTCCAACGGCTCGGCGCTGTCCCCGGCCCGCCGGGACAAGTACGAGATGACCGAGACACTGCGGCGGGCGGGAGTGCGCTGCGTACGGCAGTTCAAAACCGAGGACCCGGACGCCGCGGTGGCCTGGGCCGAGGACCACGGCGGCTACCCGGTCGTCGTCAAGCCGCTCAGCTCGGCCGCCTCCGACGGCGTCGTCGTCTGCGCCGGCCCCGAAGCGGTCCGTGCCGCCGCCCACGGCGTCCTCGACGCCCCGAACATGTTCGGCATCGCCAACACCGAGATCCTCGTGCAGTCCTATCTCAAGGGCACCGAGTACATCGTCGACACCGTCAGCAGCGGCGGCGAGCGCTATGTGTGCGGGGTCTGGGAGTACGAGAAGACACTGCTGCCGTCCGGCAAGAACATCTACAACCGCGACCTGCTCGCCGACCCGGACACCGACCCCGTCGTCGCCGAGCTCACCGCGTACGTCGACGAGGTCCTCGCCGCCCTGGGCGTCGCCTGGGGACCGGCCCACGCCGAGGTCATCGTCACCGACGAGGGCCCCGTCCTGGTCGAGATCGGCACCCGCCTCAACGGCAACATCAGCGCCCCCTTCCACGACGTGTGCCTGGGCCACAACCAGGCGGCGCTCACCGCGCAGGCGTACACCCGCCCCGAGGAGTTCCGCGCGCAGTACGGCGGCCGGACGTACACCAGGCTCCAGCCCGCCGTCGTCTACAACACCCCGACCCAGCTCGACGGAGTCGTGGAGTCCGTCGACGAGACGGCCGTGGCGGAGATCCGCTCGCTGGAGAGCGTCTTCTCCGCGACGGTCAAGCTCGCCCCCGGCTCCCGGATCAGGCCCACGGTCGACCTGCTGACCACTCCGCTCCGGGTCTATCTCACGGCCCCGGACGAGACGACGCTCACGGCCGGCTACGAGAAGGTCCGCGCCCTGAAGAACGCGGTCTACCGCGTCGCCTGAAGTCGCCCCGCTTTCTCCTCTCTCTCCCCTTTCTCAGGTTCGTTTCTCTCAGGAGGCTCATCGTGCACAGCCGTATCGGTCTGTTCCTGTCCCCCGTCCACGAGACCGGCCAGGACCCGAACCTGGCGATACGCCGGAACCTGGACCTCGTCGAGTACGTCGACGACCTCAACTTCGACGAGGCGTGGTTCGGCGAGCACCACACGCTGGGCTGGGGCCTGGTCGGGGCGCCCGAGACCCTGATCGCCGCCGCCTCCCAGCGCACCCGCCAGATCAAGCTGGCCCACGGTGTCGTACCGCTCTCCGGCCACCACCCCTTCCATGTGGCGAGCCGGGCCGTGCACCTCGACCACCTGACGCGCGGCCGGTACATCCTGGGCGTCGGCCCCGGCGTGCCCTTCGACGCGAAGATGTTCGGCCTGGAGCAGCCGGTGCAGCGCCGCCGCCTGGAGGAAGCCCTTCCCACCGTGCTGGAACTCGTCAACGGCGACGAGCGGATCACCCAGCAGACCGACTGGTTCGATCTGCGCGACGCCAAGCTGCAGCTGCCGCGCTTCTCCCCGCAGGGCATCGAGGTGGCCGTGGCGACCTCCGGCACCTCGCAGTCGAGCCCGCGCCTGATCGGCCAGTACGGGCTGAGCATGACGTCCTTCGCCCTGCCCTTCGCCCTGCTGACACCGGGCGCGCCCGCGCACATCAACCTCGCCCACCAGTGGAAGTACGCGGAGGAGTCGGCCGCCGAGCACGGGCAGACCCTGGACCGCGACAAGTGGCGCATCGCCCTGCCGGTGCACGTGGCCGAGACCCGCGAGGAGGCGTACGCGGACGTCCGCGAGGGCTACGACCGCTGGCTGTTCGAGTACTTCGGCAAGGCGGCCGGCCGCGAGGTCCTCAGCCCGGACGTGCCGCGTGAGCGGGCACTGGAGGCCCGGGTGGAGGCCGGCGGCGCGCTCGTCGGCTCCGTGGACGACGTGGTCGCCGGCATCGAGCGGCTGCACGAGATCACCGGCGGCTTCGGCACCCTGCTGGTCTACGTCGCCGACTGGACGTCGTGGGAGAAGACCAACCGCAGCATGGAGCTGCTGGCCCGCTATGTCGCCCCGCGCCTCAACGGCTCCGCCGCCCGCCCGCAGGAGGCGGTGGACTTCGCGATCGCCAGCCGCAAGGGCTAGGCGCAAGGGCTGGGCGAGCCACCGCACGGGGCCCGGCCGTAAGGCGCTGCGAACTCCGGTGCGCCGTCCCGTCGTTGCCGGGGCCCCCGCTGCCTCCCCAGCGGACCCGGCGATCACCGGCCGCAGTTGCCGGGCCCCGGCCGCCCGTTCGGCCCGCGAAGGTCCTCCCGGAAGCCCTACACCCTCCCCGCCCCTCTCTCCCCCTCTCCCCCCTCCTCTCCTTGCCTCGTCACGCCTCGTCACGCCTCGTCACGCCTCGCCGGGTCGGTCCGCCGGTCCGGCCGGGCGTCCCGTCCGATGGGAAAGAACTCATGCTGGAGCAACGCTCGTTCCGCGACATACTCGGCCGGTTCACCACGGGAGTCGTGCTGATCACGGCCGACACCGCCGACGGTCCCAAGGGCATGGCGGTCAACTCCTTCACCTCCGTCTCCCTGACCCCGCCGCTGGTCGCCCTGTGCGCCGCGGACACCTCCTCCACCTGGCCGGCCATCCGCGAGGCCGGACACTTCGCCGTGACGATCCTCGGCGACGGGCACGCGGAGCTGTGCAGGCTGTTCAGCACCAAGGGCGCCGACCGGTTCGCCGGCGACGGCTGGTCGACGACCCGGGCCGGCCACCCGATCCCCACCGACGGACTGGGCTGGCTGGACTGCCGTATCAGCACGGTCCACCGGGCGGGCGACCACGAACTGGTCATCGCCGAGGCCCTGGAAGGCGCCCTCACGGACCAGGCGGGACCGCTGGTGTTCCACGCGGGCCGCTTCACGGCGCTGGCGGCGGCCTGAGGCTCGGGCACGGGCTTGCACCAGTGCCGGTGGGCACGGGTCGGGGTGTGGCGCGGGTGCGGCGCGACCAGGCATGGCCTGCATGCAGTCCCGTCACACCTGGCCGGACCAGCTCCACTCGGCCCGCATCCCAGGCCCGGCCGCGACCAGTCCAGGCCAGTGCGGCCCGGGCCGTTCCGTCAGGCCAGGCACCTGCACGGCACCCGTCTTCTCGCGATCGCACCGGCCCGGCACCCGTCCTCTCGCGATCGCACCGCCCCGCCGCACCTCACACCGCCCGTCGCTGCTCGTAGCCGCCCGACGCCACCGGCCCGAAGTCACCGCCGCCTTCGGTCCGTCCGGCACCCGCACCGGTAGGCCCCGCGCCCCAGCGTCGACGCCCATGAGAAAGGCAACCCGCGTGTCCCCCACCGACCCCACACCCACCCTCCCCCTTCCACCGGACGCCTGGGTCGAGGCCGACCTCGATCGTGACCTGGACTTCGTCCGGACCGCCCCGCGCCACCTCGTGGCCCGCAGCGCGGTGGCCGAGGTACTGATCACGGACTGGCGGCAGCTGGGCCCCGACACGTTCCGGCTGGGCGCGCAGTGGCCGCGCGGCCACCACTTCTACGCACCGGTCGCCGGCACCTGGTACGACCCGTTGCTCGCCGCGGAGTCGCTGCGTCAGGCGTCCTTCCTGGTCGGGCAGACGTACTACGGCGTCCCGGCCGATCACCACGTCACCATCACCGAACTGGAGTTCGAGATGGTGCCGGGCGCCCTGCTCCTGGGTGCCAGACCCGCCGAGATGCGCCTGGACTTCAGGGCCACGGAGGTACGGCGCAGGCGCGGCACCCTCACCGCCCTCACCCTGGAGGCCGATCTGCTGCGCGGCGGCGACTTCGCCGGCGCGGGACGGCTGACCCTGAACGTGTCGGACCGGCGCGACCCCGCCGCAGGGGAGGGCGGCGGGTACCCGCCCCTGCCGGACCCCGTCCCGCCCGCGATCGTGGGCCGCCTGGACGCACACGACGTGGTGCTCGGCGTCCCCGGCTCCGCCGCCGAGCGCCGGGGCCTGTCCTGGGACCTGCGGATCGACCCCGGCCACCCGGTGCTCTTCGACCACCCCACGGCCGACGTCCCCGGCATGGTCCTCCTGGAGGCCGCCCGCCAGGCCATCCAGGCGGCCTGCGCCCCCTACCGCGTCCTCCCCGTCGAACTGCGCAGCGCCTTCCACCACCCCGTGGCCCTGGCCACCCCCTGCCACATCTCCGCGACCCGCCTCCCCACTCAGGACGCCACCGAGGACGCCGCCCTGCGCGTCACCGCCTGGCAGTCCGACCGCCTCGCCTTCGACAGCCTGGTGGTGGCGAATGTCTGCGGTTGAGCAGCGTTGCCGACCTGCCCCGGTGAAGGACGCGCATTCGGTCAATTCCGGCTACCAACCGAGAATTCCGGCCGTATGCCGCCCTGTGCATGCGCGGGTACGCGGCTCGACGGCAGCATGGTCAAACACTTGAGACGTCGGGGGTGCTGGTGAATCATGTGTGGCCGCCGTCCACCTTTCTCGGCCGGTTGCGGAATGCGACACGCGAGGAACTCCTGGACCTGGGCACCCCGATCACCTATCCGGCGCATCGCGCACTGCTCCAGCAGGGCGACGAGAGCCGGCACGTCCTGTTGATCACGAAAGGGGTCGTGAAGGTCGTCGCCAGCGCGGAGAGCGGCTACGACATGCTGCTCGCGGTCCGTATAGCGGGTGAACTGGTCGGCGAGATGGCGGCCTTCGAGGAGCGCCCCAGATCCGGCACGGTGGTCGCGTGCAGTGACGTGACCGCCCGGATCATCCAGGTGCGCACACTGGAGACCTTCCTCAGCGCTCACCCGGACGCCATGCGGGCCATTCTCCACATGCTGAGCGCCCGGCTGCGCTGGGCCAACCGGCGCCGGATCGATTTCCAGGCGTACGACTCGCTGACCCGGCTGGCCCGGGTGCTGGCCGAACTGAGCCAGGCCTACGCCCAGTCCGAGCCGGACGGCGACGGCAGACGCTGCGCCCTCGGCGTGACGCTCACCCAGAGGGAACTGGCGTCACTGGCCGGCCTGGCTCTCAACACGGCCGAAAAGTCAGCGACGAGCGTCGGTCACTGGCTCCGGCACCCTGCAGGCTCGCCTTCATGCGCTCTGTGCTGCCTACGGGGAACGGCCTGCAGCTGTGATCGAGGCGCTGGACGACCTTCAATCCCGCGAGGCCGCGCGCATCGACCGCCTCGGCAGGCAGGGCACCGAGCCATGGGCGACTTTCCTCGCCCGCGGTGACGCGGCTGAGATGTTGGCCGAGCAGTGCTGGATCCGCTCGGAAGGTGACGCACTCTTGGACACTGGGCACAAGTGACAACCATTTCCAGCCTGTAGACCACGGGTGAGATGATCTTGGTGTGGCTGGTGTGATCACGGCGTCAGAACCGTCCTGGATAGCCCCGTTCACCGGGATGAGCCCGCGACGCTTCGGGAAGTTGGTGACTGCGCTGCGCCGCGAAGGCGCCGACGAGGTGCGGCGGGGGCGGCCGTGGGGCCTGCCCCTGGAGGACCGGGTTCTGCTGGTCACGGCGTACTGGCGAACCAACCTGACGCTGCGCCAACTCGCGCCGCTGTTCGGCATCTCGAAGTCCGCCGCGGACCGCGTCATCGCCCAGCTCGGACCGATGCTCGCACTTCCGCCCCGAAAGCGGTTCCGCAAGGACACCGTGCTCATCGTGGACGGCACGCTGGTCCCCACCCGGGACCACACGGTGGCCGAACAGTCGAAAAACTACCGGTACTCCACCAACCATCAGGTCGTCATCGATGCCGACACCCGTCTCGTCGTGGTGATCGGCCGCCCGCTGCCCGGCAACCGCAACGACTGCACGGCGTGGGCAGAATCCGGCGCCAAGGATGCCGTCGGGGCCACCATGACGATCGCCGACGGCGGCTACCCGGGCACCGGCCTGGTGATGCCGCACCGCCGCCGCAAGGGCGAGGAACTGCCCGCCTGGAAGGAAGCGCACAACAAGTCCCACAAACAGCTACGAGCCCGCGTCGAGCACGTCTTCGCTCGCATGAAGTGCTGGAAGATACTGCGCGACTGCCGACTCAAAGGCGATGGAGTCCATCACGCCATGCGCGGCATTGCCCGCCTGCACAACCTCAACCTCGCGGGATAGGAGAGCGGTCCCCGCCGCCGCCGACTGCACCCTGGCCGCACCGAAGATCATTTACGGGACAGCCCTTAGCGGCATCATCTGTGGCGAAATGGTGTCAAACGAAATAAGATGACGAATGGTGGCTGTGCTAGCTAGTGACCTTCGCGGTCGAACTGGTGGGGTGCTCGTTTAAAGCGTCGCAGAGTGACGCAACGCCCGGCACGGCATCTCTTCAATCGGTCGCTTCGCCACTTCTCCGAAGGCGGTAGCTATGCCCATTGACCTTGATGTTCTCCAGCCCGCTCACGTCGCGGGCCATGCCGTGCTGAAGGCCGATCTCGGCGTCGGTGGCCGCAATCTCGTAGTGATCTCCGGGATCGCACGGCCGGAGTGGGGCATCAAAGACGACACCACCCACCGGGAAGTCTGTCGCCTTCAACTGCGCGAACCTGCTGGGACGATGGAACAGTCGACAGTCCACGTCGGGCTTGCCAGCATCGGCAACGACGACACCTCATGGGCCTTCGCTACCGACCAGGCGCGCCTGGAGGTCAATGAAGCCGGGGAACTCGTCCTGGTCACCAATCTCGCACTGATGGGTGAACCGTCGACCCTGAACCGCTTCGCCTACCAGGTCGTACTGACCACGCGGATAGTCGTAACCGAAATTACCGGCACGATCAGTTGGCCGACATCGATGTTCCGGCCGGCGTCGCCGAGTCCTGCTGGGGTGTCCGGGGTGTTCTCTGTAATGGCCAACGATCGAACAACCACGGAGGTGACCGGGGGGCTGGGCGGCACGATCGAGCACCTGACCCCGATAACTCCTGGCGAAATCGTTTCCGTCATCATTTCGGAAGATACTTGCCGTGCCACCTACCGAATCGCCGAGCCACCTAAAGGTCGGCAGCTCAAAGTGACCGTGGCTCAGAGCGGATTGCAGGGACCCGGCGAGGTAACCGTGGATCCCGTCGTGCCGAACGGTGACCTGGTGACCCTGACCGTCGCGCAACCCGTCCGGGCAGGCGTCGATTTCACTGCTGGCACGTTCAAGGGGCCAGCATGAACAGTCCGTTGCCGACATTCTTCGACATCTATCCGAAACTTCCCTACCAGTACCCGCTCGCCGACTGGCAGCCCATAGTGCGCATTCCGGTGGCAGGGCCTGCGCCCTTTAATACCCTCGCCGTTGTCCGCACCCAGGCGTGGATCAGTGCCTGGGGAGTAAGCGACGGCGTGCTCCGGCGCAGGAGCAACACGATCGGCACTGGCTTGGTCCTCGCGAACTACGATCCGAAACGCCCCGAACAGCAACACGTGATCCACTCGAGCGCCGCCACCGTGCACATGATGCAGATCACCCCAGAGCAAGAGATATTCGCCGACGACAACACGGCCTTCCATATTGCCGTCGACGCGATAGTCACCGATTCGACCATCGATCAGGCGACTGGTCGTTGGACCATCACTGTCGAGGTTGCCGACCGATGGATCCAGGTCTATGCCGGCGCCTATGCCGAGATCAGCAGCTGGGTACTGTGCTTCGAGCCACCCGACCCGCTGACCGGCAAGCCAGCATCCGGCTCATCGGCGGCCGTCACACTGCCCGATAAGGCGACGGTTAACAACCAGATCGATTTCGCGGAGGCCCGGCGCAACATGATCGCCCGGCTAATAGCTGAGCACCGCGTGGACCATGCGGTTCGCCTGGTCCCCGAGACGATCGCGGGGTATCGCCAGTACTCGACTTTTGCGGGTGCGGATGTGATGCGAGCTGGGCGCGACCTGTCCGCGTTGGCGAACCAGATGTCG
>NZ_JBIWLX010000023.1:43876-60120 GCF_044766405.1 Streptomyces sp. NPDC102270
CGGGTGCGGATGTGATGCGAGCTGGGCGCGACCTGTCCGCGTTGGCGAACCAGATGTCGGCCGTGGGCCGGACCGTCGAAGCCGTCGACGCCCAACAAGCCGCCGACAGCATCCGCCAAACCACCTGACCTCGCCGTTCCGGTCGAGGCTGGCGGGTGGCTGAGACGGCTGCCCGCCCACGACACAGAAGACCCCGGATCAACTGCCGGACGTGTGCGATAGCGCTGATCCGCAAGAAGCAGTCGACTATGCGGACGAGGAGTGCACGGAGGTGTTGGGCTACCTGATGGACGACTGGCGGAACTGAGAGAACGCCTACCAGGGAGCGCGCGGTACCCAAGGAGACACTGCGAGTTGTACGGCGGCCAGGCTAAGGGCCCACCCATGGCACTGGTACCGCGCATGTACGTCGCCCGTGTTTCGGCCCTGGCAGTGCCCTTGACGGCCGCAGAACAGGATCAGGTCCACCACGCAGCAGAAGCCGCCGGTCAAAGAGCTGAGGACTTCATGCATGACGCGATCATGGCCGCCGCCAGCGGTCCGCTCATTGCGACGCTGGACCAGGTCGCCGGCACCATCACCGAGCCAAACCCCACTGACCGGATTCGGCATGACTACGCAAACTGAGGCAGCGAAAATCGCCTCGGTGCTGGCGTCGCCTGGCGACGTCCGCGCCCGTCTCGCCTCACCGGGCTGCCGTCAGGAGCGGGGCGAGTTGGGCGGCTAGGTCCTAGTGCCTCTCCTTTTGGAGCGTCGTGCAATGTGGCTTCATCAAGTGGTGATCGCACGGCGGAGCCATGCCATCCAGCGTCCCGTCCACCGCCAGAGTCCTGGCTGGTGACTGTTGCCTCAGCATCTGCCAGCTCCACCCCACCGCCGACTGCTTTCGGCAGCCGGAGGCAGGAGCGTCCCCCACAGTGGAGCCGGGAAGCGCGCTGGCAGGCGCTCGATGTCCTGCTGAGAGCCCGCAAGGGGGTGACACTCGGGAGTGGATTTCCTTGATCCACTCCCCGTTCACTCCCCGGAGGCCCCCAGAAACGAGTCAGGGTCAGTCTTCCGTGAAGGAAGACTGACCCTGACCTGGTACTTCGGCTGTCGGGGTGGCGGGATTTGAACCCACGACCTCTTCGTCCCGAACGAAGCGCGCTGCCAAGCTGCGCTACACCCCGATCGTCGCTGCTCGTCGCGGCGACGTCGTTTACTTTAGCCCACCGGTGGCTGGAGACGAAATCCGGTTTTGCCGCGGTGGCGGGTGGGGTTCGGGCGGGCGTGGTCCAGGGCTACCAGGAGGATCGCGAGGGCGTAGAAGGAGAGGCCGAGGAGGAGGGCGTTGCCGAGGACGTTCTTGTAGCCGTGCAGGTCCACGTCCAAGAAGGGGTAGAGGTAGCGGCCGCCCGTGCCCGGAGGGATCAGTTCGCCTCGGGTGAAGGAGAACAGCAGGTACCCCAGGGGGTACAGCAGCCATGTCGCTGCCTGGCGCAGGTGCAGGCGGCGACCCGGCGTCAGCAGGAGCCAGTCCGCCAGCGCCGCCGCGGGGATCGCCGTGTTCAGGAGGTGGGCGGTCACCGCGTGCCAGCCCGTCGGGTTCGCCGCCCCGCCTGTCAGGGAGAAGGGGCTTGCCGCGTTCGCCAGCAGCAGGTGGTGCACCAGGCCGGTGATCGTGACGTAGAGGAGGGCCGCGCCCGTCAGCGCGGACGGCAGGGGGCGGCGGGCGCTCCACGCCCTGCGGGCCGACAGCAGGAGCACCACCGCCAGCAGGATCGTGCTCTGGATCGAGAAATAGCTCAGGGTGCGGACCGTGCTGCTCAGGACCAGTTCGACGGTCACGGCCCCCGCGGCCACCAGGGCCACCAGCACGCGGAAGGCGGCGGCCACGGGATGGCGTACGGGAGCCACCACCGCCGTGGCGGGGACAGGCGAGGGCAGGAATGCGGGCATGCCCGGAAGGGCGGGGAGGTCCGGGATGTCCCGCGGTATAGGCGTGGTCATGCCCTCACGCTAGGCAGGCATGACAAAAGGGGCGATACGGGCGGGCCGTGCGGGTTAATGCCACACTCCCCGGATACCTTCCCGTACGACTACTCCCGGCCCACCAGCGTCAGCAACGTCACCTCCGGCGGGCACGCGAACCGCACCGGCGTGTAGCGGTTCGTGCCGCAGCCCGCCGACACGTGCAGGTACGACCTGTGGCCCTCCGCCTCGTGCGTGGACAGACCCTTCACACGGTCCGTGTCCAGATCGCAGTTGGTGACGAAGGCGCCGTAGAAGGGGAGGCAGAGCTGGCCGCCGTGGGTGTGGCCGGCGAGGATCAGCGGATAGGCGTCGGCGGTGAAGGCGTCCAGGACGCGGAGATACGGGGCGTGCACCACGCCCATCGAGAAGTCGGCCGCGCCCGACGGGCCGCCGGCCACCTCGGCGTAACGGTCCCGCTTGATGTGCGGGTCGTCCAGGCCGGTCAGCTCCACCGACACGCCCTCGATCTTCAGCATGCCCCGCGTGTTCGTGAGGTTCTGCCAGCCTGCCGCGTCGAAGCCGTCCCGCAGGTTCTCCCACGGGTTGTGGATGACGCCTACGGCGGGCGCGTTGCCGTTCAGGCCGTGGCGGCCCTGGGCCTTTTCGTACAGGTAGCGGGCGGGGTTACGGAACTTGGGGCCGTAGTAGTCGTTGGAGCCGAAGACGTACGCGCCCGGGAACTCCATCAGCGGGCCCAGCGCGTCCAGGACCTCCGGCACGCCCTCCGGGTCCGACAGGTTGTCGCCCGTGTTGATCACGAAGTCGGGGCGCAGACCCGCGAGCGAGCGCAGCCATCGCTGCTTCTTGCGCTGGCCGCCGACCATGTGGATGTCGGAGATCTGGAGCACCCGCAGTGGGCGCATGCCGGACGGCAGGACGGGGACCGTCACTCGCCGCAGCCGGAAGGAACGGGCTTCGAACCCCGCCGAGTAGACGAGGCCGGCGGCGCCAACCGCCGCGATTCCCAAGGGGACTCCGTATCGCGCGCGCATGTCTCCATCGTGTCAGATCACGAGGACATCCTTGACCGGCCGTCCAGCGTCCCGTAATGCCGGGGCCCACCGTGCCGTAATGCGGACGCCTGCCGTGCCGTAGCCCCGGGGGCCCACCGCCCGTAATGCCGGCGTCCGCAGTCCCGCAAGGCCGGCCACCCACCAGCCCACAACGCGAGGCACCCCCCACACCCACCCCGCAAGTCCGGCCACCCCACCCCCGCCCAAAAATCCGACCGCCCCCTCCCCCCGCACCTGCGACAATCAAACCCATGACCACGCTCAAGTCGAAGCTGCAGGAAGACCTCAACGCCGCGATCAAGGGGCGTGACGAGCTGCGCTCCTCGACGCTCCGGATGACGCTCGCCGCGATCACCAATGAGGAGGTCGCGGGCAAGGAGAAGCGCGAGCTGTCCGACGCCGAGGTCCTGAAGGTGATCGCCAAGGAGGCGAAGAAGCGTCGCGAGGCCGCGGACGCCTTCGCCCAGGGTGGTCGTGCCGAGTCCGCCGAGCGGGAGAAGGCGGAGGGCGGGGTTCTCGCCGAGTACCTGCCCAAGCAGCTCAGCGACGAGGAGCTGAACGACATCGTCGCCCAGGCCGTCGAGGAGGCGAAGGCGGCCGGGGCCGAGGGGCCGCGGGCCATGGGCGCCGTCATGAAGATCGTGAACCCGAAGGTCGCGGGCCTCGCCGAGGGCGGCCGGGTCGCCGCCGCGGTGAAGAAGCTCCTGGCCGGCTGAGCACACCTCCGCCCCGCCAGTCGTACGAGAGCCCGGTCCCGCATGATCAGCGGGACCGGGCTCTCATCTGTGGGTACGCCTGCGGGCGTCAGCCGCGCCCGCCCCCGTTGCCGCCGCCCCCGTTGCTGTTTCCGTTGGTCGTGCCCTGGATGAAGTTCCCCGGGATCGAGAAGGTCGGCGTCGGGAACGTGGTGTTGCCGTCGTTCCCACCGCCCCCGTTGCCGCCGTTGTCGTTCCCGCGGTTGTCACCGTTGTTCCCGTTGTCGCCCTTGCCGGGTTCTTCCTTCTTCGGCATGTCCGGGATGTAGACGGTCTTGAACTGCGGGGCGTCCTTGCCCTCCAGCGCGCCGCTCATCATGTCGCGCCAGATCGGGCCGGGGACCCTGCCACCGAACACCTTTTCGTAACCGACGCCGCCGATGGTGATGTTCTGCATCTTGCGCTTGTGCGCCGGGTCGCCGACCCAGACCGCGCCGGCCATGTTCGGCGTGTAGCCCACGAACCAGGCCGCGTAGCGCTCGTCGGTCGTACCCGTCTTGCCCGCGCTGTCACGGCTGGGGCCGAGGCCCGCCTCGGAGCCCGTGCCGTCCTCGACGACGCCCTTGAGGAGCGTGTTGATGGTGTCCGCGGTGTTCTCCGACATCGCCCGCGAGCAGGTCGCCTTCGGGACCTGGAGGGACTTCGACTTCTCGCCGACCCGCTGGGTGATCGACTCGATGGCGACCGGGGTGCAGTACATCCCGCGCGCGGCGAAGGTCGCGTACGCGTTCGCCATGGTCAGCGGGGACATCTCCTGGGTGCCCAGGGCGATCGACGGGGCCTGCTGGATCTTGCGGCCGTCGGCGCGCTGGACGCCCATCTTGGCGGCCATCTCCGTCACCGGGCAGATGCCGATGTCGCTGATCAACGACACGTAGTAGGTGTTGACCGACTTCGCGGTCGCGGTCTTCATGTCGTACGGGCCGGCCTCGGACTCGTTCTCGTTGGAGACCGGGACGCCCTTCTCGTTCCAGACCTTGCCGTTGCACTCCTGGACCGGGGCCGGGTAGTCCATCTTGTACGGCGAGGGATAGATCTGCGTCGCCGGCGTGCCGCCCTCTATGGCGGCCGCGGCCACGATCGGCTTGAACGTCGAACCGGGCTGGTAGCCGGCCCCGCCGCCCATGGACGCGTTGACCGAGAGGTTGAGCGTCGTCTCGTTCTTCTTGGTGTTGATGCCGTACGGCCGCGACTGGCCCATCGCCAGGATCTTGCCGGTGCCTGGCTGGACGATGGTGGCCGCGGTGGCCACGTCGTCGTCCTGGTAGACGTGCTCCTTGATGGACTTCTGCGCCGACCGCTGGGCCTGCGGGTCCATGGTGGTACGGATCGTCAGGCCGCCCTGGTTCCAGACCTTGGCCCGGGCCTCCTGGGTCTTGCCGAAGACCGGGTCGGTCAGGAAGACCTCACGGACGTAGTCGCAGAAGAAGCCGGCGCCCTTGACCGCAGTGATGCAGCCGTTCTTCGGCTTGCTGACCTTGAGGCCCAGCGGCTGCTCCTTGGCCTTGTCGGCCTCCGCCTGGGAGACGTCGCCGACCTCGGCCATGCGCTGGAGCACGGTGTTGCGCCGCTTTGTCGCCTCGGCCTCGTCGTTGACAGGGTCGTAGCGGCTCGGGGACTGGACGATGCCCGCGAGCAGCGCCGACTGCTCGAGGTCGAGGTCCTTGGCGTGCTTGGAGAAGTATCGCTGGGAGGCCGCCTCGACGCCGTAGGCCTGCTGGCCGAAGAAGGTGATGTTGAGGTAGTTCTCGAGGATCTCCTTCTTGCTCAGTTGCTCTTCGAGCTGGATCGCGTACTTCAGCTCGCGGATCTTGCGGCCGAGGGTCTGCTGGGTGGCCTCGGCGACCTTCGTCGGGTCGTCACCGGCCTCCTCCACCGCGACGTTCTTCACGACCTGCTGCGTCAGCGTGGAGGCGCCCTGGGCGACGCCACCGCTCTGGGCGTTCTTGTTGAGCGCGCGCAGGACGCCCTTCAGGTCGACCGCGCCGTGCTGGTAGAAGCGCGAGTCCTCGATCGCGACGATCGCCTTCTGCATGTACGGCGAGATGTTCTTGAGGTCGACCACCGTACGGTCGCGCGAGTACACCGTGGCGATGGTGCCGCCCTCGCTGTCGAGGATCGCGGTGCGCTGGCTCAGCGGCGGGGTCTTCAGATTGGTCGGGAGTTCGTCGAAACTCTCCACCGACCCCTTGGCCGCGAGCCCCAGCGCGCCGGCCGCGGGCAGCGCGATGCCGGCCATCACCGCTCCCGCGAGAACACTGACACCGAGGAACTTGGCGGCCTGCTGCGTGGGCGACAGACCGCCACCCGAGCGCTTCTTCGACATAGGGGGCAGCCTAATCCGTACTCATGAGCGTTCAGAGGGAGCCCGTGTCACGGCATGGCGACGGAAGCGCGACGGAAGCGGGTACGACCGCGCCGGAGCGGGCATGGCGACAGGAGCGCCCTACCTTCTCATTCGCCGGACACGCGCACAGGCGTTGGCCTAAGCTGCTCTCAACTGTCACAGCAGTAGGGCCACGTATCAATACGTCCGGCGACCCCGAATCGTTCCGGATGTTCCCCGACTTTTTTGCTGGGGACGTGTCCGAATCCGCCTCGTGTGTCATCAGGTGCCCGTTGTGACGCAAGACAAGTGTCCTGGTTTGCCGGGATAGTCATGTATGTCGCGGGCTCACTCCCCCGGGTGATCTGCCGCTTACGCATAGTCCGTTCGGGCCATTCAAGATTGGGCCCGAAGGGGGTGTTGCGCTGTGCCTGCCTTCCGTAACGTCCTCAACTGGCGGCGGTGAATATGCCGCTGCCGCCGTGGGGGAGCCTCGATTCGGGAGAGGACGGCGCCGGTATGGGCTGGGTAGTCGACTGGAGTGCGCAGGCGGCCTGCCGCACTACCGATCCGGATGAACTGTTCGTTCAAGGAGCAGCGCAGAACCGGGCGAAGGCGGTGTGCACCGGATGTCCGGTGCGTACGGAGTGCCTCGCCGATGCGCTGGACAACCGCGTCGAGTTCGGCGTGTGGGGAGGCATGACGGAGCGCGAGCGCCGCGCACTGCTGCGCCGGCGGCCGACCGTCACTTCGTGGCGCAGGCTGCTGGAGACCGCGCGCACGGAGTACGAGAGGGGCGTCGGCATCCTGCCCCTCGAGGACGACGAGCTCTACGAGAACTACGCGGCGGTGAGCTGAGGAGGACACTCCCGGCGCCGAGGAGGACATCCCTCGGGGCGCCGAGGGGGGCGCCTCTCGGGTCAGTCCACGGCAGCCTCGGGCAGCTCCGGCCGCCCGGCCGCGAGCCGGTTTCCGATGTCCCGCAGCCCCGCGAGGTCGTGGACATCGCCGGGCAGCGCGGCCACTTCGGCCACCGCCACCTCGGGGTGGAGCGCGGTGAAGCGGTCACGCGTGCGCTGCTCGCGGGAGAGCAGCTGCATACGGTCGGCATGCAGCCTCAGCAGGCCTGCGGTGAGCCTCTCCGTGCGCTCCGGGCTCGGGTTCTTCGGGTCGGCGGGGGAGCCTGCGTCAGGAGCCGGTGCCTCGGAAGCGGGAGATTCTGAACTGCCGTACGTGTCGGGAGAGTTACGAAGTCCAGCTTTCCCGTCCTCCTGATCGACAATGCGGGGCTCTTCAAGATTTTCCACGGCCTCGGGATGTGCCACCGATTCGGGACTCTCGGCGGCTTCGAGGTTTTCCGCGGCGGCGAGCGCCCGCTCGGCCGAGAGCCGGTCGGCGCCGCTGCCGTGGACCCGGTTGAGCACCAGACCGGCGAGCGGCATGCGCTCCGCGGCCAGCCGCTCCACGAAGTACGCGGCCTCGCGCAGCGCGTCCCGCTCCGGGGCCGCGACCACCAGGAACGCCGTTCCGGGCGCCTGGAGCAGCTTGTACGTCGCGTCCGCGCGCGTGCGGAACCCGCCGAAGGTCGTGTCCATCGCGGCCACGAACGTCTGGACGTCCTTGAGCAGTTGACCGCCCAGCAGTTTGCCGAGGGTGCCGGTCATCATCGACATCCCGACGTTGAGGAACTTCATCCCCGCCCGTCCGCCGAGCTTGGCCGGGGCGGTGAGCAGCCGGATGAGCCGTCCGTCGAGGAAGGAGCCGAGCCGCTTCGGCGCGTCCAGGAAGTCCAGGGCGGAACGGGAGGGGGGTGTGTCGACGACGATCAGGTCCCACTCGTCCCGGGCCCGCAGCTGCCCGAGCTTCTCCATCGCCATGTACTCCTGCGTGCCCGCGAAGCCCGCCGAGAGCGACTGGTAGAAGGGGTTGTTCAAAATGGTGGCCGCCCGCTCGGCGTCCGCGTGCGCCTCGACGATCTCGTCGAAGGTGCGCTTCATGTCGAGCATCATCGCGTGCAGTTCGCCGCTCGCGGAGTCGTCGAGGCCCTTCACCCGGCGTGGCACGTTGTCCAGCGAGTCGATGCCCATCGACTGGGCGAGCCGGCGGGCCGGATCGATGGTGAGGACGACGACCTTGCGGCCCCGCTCGGCGGCGCGCAGACCGAGGGCCGCCGCGGTCGTGGTCTTGCCGACGCCGCCCGAGCCGCAGCACACCACGATCCGGGTCTTCGGATCGTCGATCAGGGGGTCGAGGCCGAGCACGGGCGCGGGGGAGAGGCGGTGGCGGCGGTCGGGGGGCGGATTCTGGGACGTTCGGTCGTACCGGTCGGCGTCCGGGCTCATGACATCCCCTGCTTCCGCAGCTCGGTGGCCAGTTCGTACAGACCCGCCAGGTCCATGCCCTCGGTCAGCAAGGGCAGTTCGTGCAGCGGCAGCCCCAGTTCGCCGAGAACCGAGCGCTGTTCGTGCTCCAGGTCGTACCGCTCGGCGTACTCCTCGGCCTGCTGGATCAGCGGGTCGACCAGTTTCTCCGCGTTGCCCCCGCGGCGGGCGCCGCCGAGTCCGGCCGAGGACAGCGCCTTCGCCACGGCCGAACGCCGTACCGTCCGTACGAGTTCCAGGTCGTCCCCGTCCAACACCTCCGGGCGCACCATGTTCACGATGATCCGGCCCACGGGGAGCCGGGCGGCCCGTAGTTCGGCGATGCCGTCCGCGGTCTCCTGGACGGGCATCTCCTCCAGGAGGGTCACCAGGTGGACGGCCGTCTCCTTGGACTTCAGCACCCGCATCACGGCCTGCGCCTGATTGTGTATCGGACCGATCTTGGCGAGTCCCGCGACCTCGTCGTTGACGTTCAGGAAGCGGGTGATACGGCCCGTGGGGGGCGCGTCCATCACGACGTAGTCGTAGGCGAACCGGCCGGACTTGTCCTTACGGCGGACCGCCTCGCACGCCTTGCCCGTCAGCAGGACGTCTCTGAGGCCGGGCGCGATGGTGGTCGCGAAGTCGATCGCGCCGAGTTTCTTCAGGGCGCGTCCCGCTCCGCCGAGTTTGTAGAACATCTGGAGGTAGTCCAGAAGGGCCAGTTCGGGGTCGATGGCCAGTGCGTACACCTCCCCGCCCCCTGGAGCGACGGCGATCTTCCGCTCCTCATAGGGCAGCGCCTCCGTTTCGAAGAGCTGCGCGATTCCCTGGCGACCCTCCACCTCGACGAGAAGCGTCCGCTTCCCCTCGGTGGCGAGGGCCAGCGCGAGGGCTGCGGCGACCGTGGTCTTGCCGGTCCCGCCCTTGCCGCTGACGACCTGGAGCCTGCTCACGTATTCGAGCGTAACCAGTCGGCGGCGAACCTAAGCAGGAGGCTGTGGATAACGCGGGTGCCGACTGTGGGGAACAGCGGCTGAAACCCGGGGGTGAGCAGCGGCTAAAGTCGGCCGCATGACCAAGAAGTGGGAATACGCGACCGTGCCGCTGCTCGTCCACGCCACGAAGCAGATTCTGGACACCTGGGGCGAGGACGGGTGGGAGCTCGTGCAGGTCGTGCCCGGGCCGAACAACCCCGAGCAGCTGGTGGCGTACCTGAAGCGGGAGAAGACGGCGTGAGCGGGGACGGAGGCGGGGGCGGGGCGGTCGAGGCGCGGCTCGCCGAGCTGGGGCTGACGCTGCCTGCGGTGGTGCCGCCGCTGGCCGCGTACCAGCCGGCCGTGCAGTCCGGGGTGTACGTGTACACCTCGGGTCAGCTGCCCATGGTCGACGGCAAGCTTCCGGTCACCGGGAAGGTGGGCGCGGAGGTCACGGCCGAGGAGGCGAAGGCGCTGGCCCGTACGTGTGCGCTGAACGCGCTGGCGGCGGTGAAGTCCGTGGCCGGTGATCTGGACCGGATCGCGCGTGTGGTGAAGGTCGTGGGGTTCGTGGCGTCCGCGGCGGACTTCACGGGGCAGCCGGGTGTGATCAACGGCGCGAGCGAGTTGCTGGGCGAGGTGCTCGGCGAGGCGGGTGTGCACGCGCGCAGTGCGGTGGGGGTGGCTGTGCTGCCGCTGGATGCGCCGGTTGAGGTCGAGGTGCAGGTGGAGCTGGCCGGGGGGTGAACTGGTGCGGGTTCGGGTTCGGGGCCGGGTGCGGGTTCGGTGGGGGCGGGCGTTGTGCGCAGTTCCCCGCGCCCCTGAATGCCTGCGGCGGCCTGTTCCGGTCCGGTGGGGGCGGGTGTAGCGCCTGGGGTTCGGTGGGTGGGTCGGTGCCGGGGTGGGGCAACCCCCTAGGGGCGCGGGGAACTGCGCGACCAGCCCCCGCGGGCCCGCACCCGCCCGACAACCTGACCCGGCACCCCCGATTGGCGCCCCGTCCAAGCCCAGCGCAGCGGCACCGCGGGGAACTGCGCGACCAGCCCCCCCGGGCCCGCAGCCGCCCGGCAACCTGACCCGGCACCCCGATTGGCGCCCGTCCAAGCTCAGCGCAGCGGCACCGCGGGGAACTGCGCGACCAGCCCCCACGGGCCCGCAGCCGCCCGGCAACCTCACCCGGCGCCCCCTCTCAGGCGCCCCGTCCAAGCCCAGCGCAGCGGCACCGCGGGGAACTGCGCGACCAGCCCCCCCGGCCCGCACCCGCCCCACAACCTGACCCGGCACCCCCTGAGCGCCCCGTCGCTGTTCGGGGTGGCTCTCGAACATCCGGCCGTCAGGAGTTAGCCTCCGGCCATGGCAAACGGGCAGTGGTACCCAGCGGAATGGCCGGACCGTATCCGCGCGCTCGCGGACGGGTCGCTTCGGCCGGCCGTGCCCAGGCGGGCCGCCACCGTGATGCTGCTGAAGGACACGGCGGCCGGAACCGGCGTGCACATGTTGCGCAGACGGGCCTCGATGGCTTTCGCGGGTGGCGCCTACGCCTACCCCGGCGGTGGCGTCGACCCCCGTGACGACGAGCACCAGATCCACTGGGCGGGCCCCACGCGCGCGTGGTGGGCGGCTCGGCTCGGGGTGGATGAGACGGCGGCTCAGGCGATCGTCTGCGCGGCCGTGCGGGAGACGTACGAGGAGGCGGGCGTCCTGCTCGCCGGGCCGACGGCCGAGTCGGTGGTCGGTGACACCACGGGCGCGGAGTGGGAGGCGGACCGGGCCGCTCTCGTGGCGCGGGATCTGTCCTTCGCGGAGTTCCTGGAGCGTCGGGGGCTCGTGCTGCGGTCGGATCTGCTCGGGGCCTGGACGCGCTGGATCACGCCCGAGTTCGAACCCCGTCGCTATGACACGTGGTTCTTCGTGGCGGCCCTCCCACACGGCCAGCGCACCCGCAACGCCTCCACCGAGGCCGACCGTACGGTGTGGATCCGGCCCCAGGACGCCGCGGACGGCTACGACAAGGGCGAGCTGCTGATGATGCCGCCCACCATCGCCACCCTGCGGCAGCTCACCGCGTACGGCAGCGCCGCCGCCGCGCTGGCCGCCGCGCCCGGCCGTGATCTGACCCCTGTGCTCGCGCAGGCCCGGCTGGTGGACGGCGAGATCGTGCTCTCCTGGCCGGGGCACGACGAGTTCACCAAACACATCCCGACCGGTGGAGCCTCCGCATGACCGACGCCGCAGCCCTCCCCGGCCAGCCACGGGGCGGGGTCCTCTCGGGCCCCGCCACCCCACGGGCCGTCAACGTCCTCGCGCCCAACGCCTCCGCGATGACCCTGGACGGGACCAACACCTGGATCCTCTCGGAGCCGGACTCCGAGCTGGCGGTCGTGGTCGACCCCGGGCCGCTCGACGAGGGGCATCTGCGTGCCGTCGTCGACACCGCCGAGGCCGCCGGCAAGCGAGTCGCGCTCACACTGCTCACCCACGGCCACCCCGACCACGCCGAAGGCGCCGTCCGTTTCGCCGCGCTGACCGGCACCAAGGTGCGGGCCCTCGACCCCGCGCTGCGGCTGGGGGAGGAAGGGCTCGGCGCGGGGGAGGTGCTGCGTGTCGGCGGGCTGGAGCTCGTGGTCGTGCCCACTCCCGGGCACACCGCGGACTCGCTGTGCTTCCATCTCCCGGCCGATCAGGCCGTCGTGACCGGTGACACCATCCTCGGGCGCGGTACGACCGTCGTGGCCCATCCCGACGGCCGCCTGGGCGACTATCTCGACTCCCTGCGGCGGCTGAGGTCCCTGACGGTCGACGACGGCGTCCACACCGTCCTGCCGGGCCATGGGCCCGTCCTGGAGGACGCCCAGGGTGCCGTGGAGTTCTATCTCGCCCACCGGGCCCACCGGCTCGCCCAGGTCGAGACGGCCGTGGAGGACGGATACCGGACGCCCGATGCCGTCGTAGAACACGTGTACGCGGATGTCGACCGGTCGCTCTGGCCGGCCGCCGAGCTGTCGGTGCGGGCCCAGCTGGAGTATCTGGAGGAGCACGGGCTCATCTAGGGGCCTTCGTGCCGTGCACGCGCGTGTACTCGGCTGCCAGCCAGGGGCCCAGGTCGTCGACGTACGCGCGCAGTACGGCCGTGTCGGCGGTCGGGGCGTGGCCCAGGGCGGCCGCCGTTCTCAGCCGGTCGGCGCGGTCCGGGTAGTACGCGGCGAAGACCTCCGCCATCTCTCGCAGATCGCTCGTCCAGCCGTTCCAGCGGGGCATGACCAGGGTGAACGCGGTGCGGACCAGGTGGCGCGACATGAAGCGGACGAGACGGGTCCGGGTCTCGTCCGAGTCCGCCGCCTCGATCCGTTCGCGCCAGCGGGGGAGCAGGCGGGCGAGGTCGCCGTTCGTCTCGCGGGCCAGGAGGGAGTCGGGGCGGTAGCGGGGCAGGTACTCCGCCAGGTCGTCACCGAGCAGCGGGGTGCACAGACAGGCCACGAACCAGCCCAGGTCATGGCGTTCCACGTCGCTCAGCAGGAGATCCCGGCTGTAGAGCAGCGTTCCGACGCCGTCGATCTGCGGGAACTCCTTGTCGAGCGCCTCCCCGAGCTCTCGTACGCCCTCCCGGTCCGCGTCGGTCGGCTCGTCCCGCAGGGCGAGCAGGAGGTCGAGGTCGCTGCGGCCCACGCGCGCGGTGCCGCGCGGGACCGAGCCGTAGAGGTACGCGCTGTGCAGCCTCGGCCCGAACAGGTCCAGCACCCGGTCACGCGCGGCGGCGACGACCGGGCGGAAGGGCTGCGGGATCCGTCCGAGGGAGCCCTCGCGCTCGATGTAGCCCTGGGCGTCGAGTCCCTTGGGGGCGATGGGGGGAAGTGTTTCGGCGGCCATGCGATCACTGTGCCGGGGGCCGGGCCCGGGGACAGCTCATTTACGGCCCTGGGCGGCCCGTGTGGGGCCGAACGTGGCCGAAGCCCGGCCGGGGGTCGGAGAGGGTCGGTGGGGTCTCGTCCACGGCGCTGTCGTCCGTCGCCTGCGGGCCGGCGGCTTGTCGGGGAACGAGAAGGGCCCTGCCGTGCGGCAGGGCCCTTCGATGTCGTACGACGATCCGTGCTCAGCGCGAGCGCTTGGCGAGCCTCTCGACGTCCAGGAGGATCACCGCGCGGGCCTCCAGGCGCAGCCAGCCGCGCTGGGCGAAGTCCGCGAGGGCCTTGTTGACCGTCTCGCGGGAGGCGCCGACCAGCTGGGCCAGCTCCTCCTGCGTGAGGTCGTGGACGACGTGGATGCCCTCTTCGGACTGCACGCCGAAGCGGCGGGAGAGGTCGAGCAGCGCGCGGGCCACACGGCCCGGCACGTCCGAGAAGACCAGGTCGGACATCTGGTCGTTGGTCCTGCGCAGACGCCGCGCGATGGCGCGCAGGAGCGCGGAGGCCACCTCGGGCCGCGCGCTCAGCCAGGGCTGGAGGTCACCGTGGCCGAGGCCGAGCAGCTTGACCTCGGTCAGCGCGGTGGCGGTCGCCGTGCGCGGGCCCGGGTCGAAGAGCGACAGCTCGCCGATGAGTTCGCCGGGGCCGAGAACGGCCAGCATGTTCTCGCGGCCGTCGGGCGAGGTGCGGTGGAGCTTCACCTTGCCCTCGGTGACCGCGTAGAGCCGGTCGCCCGGGTCGCCCTCGTGGAACAGGGAGTCACCACGCGCGAGCGTCACCTCACTCATGGAGGCGCGCAGTTCCGCGGACTGCTCGTCGTCGAGTGCCGCGAAGAGCGGGTTGCGCCGCAGAACGTCGTCCACGAGTTCTCTCCTTGTCGACCTGCTCAGGGGATCTTGTTCCCCCTTGGTACCAGGGGAACCCGGTGCCCATTTTGCCGGACGGTCCAAACAGTGTGATCTGTCACAAGGATGCCGCACACATGTCCCGGGGTAAGCGGCAGGGGTCCAATTGGGGGCCGGTCTTCGAGGTCCGGCGCGTATGTCAGTGCCGGGCTCTAGGCTGGCCGGGTGTCCAAAACGCCGGTGAGAGCACAGGCCGAGGGGGCTGGACGGGTGGTTGCCCGTCGAGATTCCGCTGTGGGCGAACAGGGCGCCGGGGGTGGAAAGAAAACGGCAAAAGCGGCAGGGAAGGCTCCGGTGGAGAAGAGGGCTTCGGCGAAGGAAAGCGCGAACACGGCGTTGAAGAAGGCGGCTCCCGTGCGGAAGGCCGCCGCCGTGAAGAAGGCGGCCGTCGCTCCCAAGAAGGCGGCGGCCACGGTGAAGAAGGCCTCGGCCACGAAGTCGGTCGGCACGAAGTCGGTCGGCACGAAGGCGGTTGCCGCCAAGACGGTTGCCACGAAGCCTCCGAGGAACGAGTCGCACACCGCCCTCGTGCGCCGCGCCCGGCGCATCAACCGCGAGCTCGCGGAGGTGTTCCCGTACGCGCACCCCGAGTTGGACTTCGAGAACCCCTTCCAGCTGATCGTGGCGACGGTCCTGTCCGCGCAGACCACCGACCTGAGGGTCAATCAGACGACCCCCGCGCTGTTCGCCAAGTACCCGACCCCCGAGGACCTGGCCGCGGCCAACCCCGAGGAGGTCGAGGAGATCCTGCGGCCGACCGGGTTCTTCCGGGCCAAGACCAAGTCGGTGATAGGGCTGTCCAAGGCCCTGGTGGAGAACTTCGGTGGCGAGGTTCCGGGGCGGCTCGAGGATCTCGTCACGCTGCCCGGTGTGGGTCGCAAGACCGCCTTCGTCGTCCTCGGCAACGCTTTCGGACGGCCCGGCATCACCGTCGACACGCACTTCATGCGGCTGGTCAGGCGCTGGCAGTGGACCGACGAGACCGACCCCGACAAGATCGAGGCCGCCGTGTCCGCGCTGTTCCCGAAGAGCGACTGGACGGACCTGTCGCATCACGTCATCTGGCACGGCCGCCGCATCTGCCACGCCCGCAAGCCCGCGTGTGGCGTCTGCCCCATCGCCCCGCTCTGCCCGGCCTACGGCGAGGGCGAGACGGACCCGGAGAAGGCGCAGAAGCTCCTGAAGTACGAGAAGGGCGGCTTCCCGGGGCAGCGGCTGAATCCCCCGCAGGCCTACCTGGACGCGGGCGGAAAGGCCGCACCGCCGCTGGGGGCCACCGGGTGAGGATGCGGACGGCATGCCCGGGAGCACCGGTACGGGTCGACGGGCCGCACCGGCTCACCGGGAACGCCCGCGCGCTACGTCCGTCCGAGCCGCGCGGAGCACGGGTACGGGTACGGGTCGGTAGGGCTGGCCGGCGGGGCGTGGAGGCCGGTCCTACGGGGTGGCGCCGTACGGGTGGGTGCTGCTGTAGTGCGGCGGGAGTGCCGCGCTGGGCCGAAGCCTCGGGTTGGGCGGGAGCGCCCGGCCGGGTGGCAGAGCTGGATTGGTCCGGGGCACCTGCCTGGGAAGTAGCGCCGGGCCGGGCGGTAGTGCTGGGTTGGGCAGGGCCGCTGGACTGGGCTGAGGTGTCCGGTCGGGTGGGAGTACCTGCCGGGGAAGTGGCCCCGATCCGGGCGGCAGCGCCGGGGCGGGTGGGGGCGCCTGTCGGGGCAGTAGGAGCGTCGGGCCGAGCGGTAGTGCCGGAGCGGACAAGGGTGCTGGGCTGGGCTGAGGTGTCCCGTCGGGCGGGCGTGCCGGGCCGTGCAGTAGCTCCGGCCCGGTCGGAACAACCGGACCGGGCCGGAGTGCCGGACCAGACCGGAATTCCAGGCCGAACCGGAGCGCGAAGCCGGACCGGAGTTCCAGGCCGAACCGGAGTCCGAAGCCGAACCGGGGTACCGGGCCAGACCGGAGCCCCAGGCCGAACCGCAGCTCCAGGCCGAACCGGAGC
>NZ_JBIWLX010000023.1:60218-114096 GCF_044766405.1 Streptomyces sp. NPDC102270
GGCCGGAGTTCCAGGCCGAACCGGAGTCCGAAGCCGAACCGGGGTACCGGGCCAGACCGGAGCCCCAGGCCGAACCGCAGCTCCAGGCCGAACCGGAGCGCCAAGCCGGGCCGGAGTTCCAGGCCGAACCGGAGTCCGAAGCCGAACCGGGGTACCGGGCCAGACCGGAGCCCCAGGCCGAACCGCAGCTCCAGGCCGAACCGCAGCGCGAAGCCGGACCAGAGGGCCAGGCCGAACCGCAGCGCGAAGCCGGACCGGAGTGCCGAGCCGAACCAGAACCCTGATCCGAACCAGAGCCCCGATCCGAACCAGAGCCCCGATCCGAACCGGAGCCCCGATCCGAACCGGAGCCCTGAGCGGGGGCCGCTCCCTGTTGGGGGCCCCGTTGGCGGGCAGGTGTGATGTCCGGGTGGAACGATCTAGGGTCCCTCGGGCGTTGGGCAGTGCAGGAAGACGGGGGTGGCGATGACACGGGCGAGCGGTACGACGGGCGTGACGCTCAGCAAGGACGGCCTGCCGAGCTGGCTGGACCCGGTGGTGCGCGCCGTGGAGACGGTCGAGCCGCTCCAGTTGAGCCGCTTCCTGCCGCCGGCGGACGGCGCGGGGCGGCAGTCGGCCGTGCTGGTCCTGTTCGGCGAGGGCGAGCGCGGGCCCGAGCTGCTGCTCATGGAGCGGGCGAGTTCCCTCAGATCGCACGCCGGGCAGCCGTCGTTCCCCGGTGGCGCGCTCGATCCGGAGGACGGTGACCCCCAGGGCGACGGGCCGCTCAGGGCCGCCCTGCGCGAGGCCGAGGAGGAGACCGGCCTCGACCCGTCCGGCGTCCAGCTCTTCGGCGTGCTGCCCAAGCTGTACATCCCGGTCAGCGGCTTCGTGGTGACCCCGGTGCTCGGCTGGTGGCGCGAGCCGACCCCGGTCGGTGTCGTCGATCCGAATGAAACCGCGCGCGTCTTCACGGTCCCCGTGGCGGATCTCACGGATCCGGGCAACCGTGCGACGACCGTCCACCCCAGCGGACACCGAGGTCCGGCATTCCTGGTCGAATCGGCCCTCGTCTGGGGCTTCACCGCCGGAATCATCGACCGGATCCTGCACTTCGCGGGCTGGGAGCGCCCCTGGGACCGCGACAAGCAGGTCCCGCTCGACTGGCGCGCATGACAGGGTGGCGTCCGTGCTGTGTCTTCCCGGGGACAGCCCCCGACCGGCCGACCTGTGGTGAACGCGAAGTGATGAGGCGAGGCTAGAACCGGTGAACGTGCTGGACATCCTGTTGCTGGTCGCCGCCGTGTGGTTCGCGATCGTCGGCTACCGCCAGGGCTTCGTCGTAGGCATCCTGTCGGTGATCGGATTCCTGGGCGGTGGTCTCGTCGCCGTCTACACCCTTCCCGTCATCTGGGACGCGCTGACCGACCACGCGGAGGTCGGCACGGTCGCCGCCGTCGTCGGCGTCGTCATCGTGATCGTCTGCGCCTCCGTCGGCCAGGCCCTGACCACCCATCTCGGCAACAAGCTGCGCCGGTACATCACCTGGTCACCCGCGCGTGCCGTCGACGCCACCGGCGGCGCCCTCGTGAACGTCGTGGCGATGCTCCTGGTGGCCTGGCTGATCGGTGCCATGCTCGCGCAGACCACGATGTCCACGGTCGGCAAGGAGGTGCGCGGCTCCAAGGTGCTCCTCGGCGTCCAGGAGGTGCTGCCCTCCGGCGCGGACACCTGGTTCAAGGACTTCACCTCGGTCCTCGCGGACAACGGCTTCCCGCAGGTCTTCAGCCCGTTCTCCAACGAGCCGATCAAGGCGGTCCAGCCGCCCGACCCCAAGCTCGCGCACAGCGCCGTCGCCACCCGCGCCCAGCGCTCCATCGTCAAGGTCATGGGCACCGCGCAGAGCTGCGGCAAGGTCCTGGAGGGCACCGGCTTCGTCTTCGGCGACCGCCGCGTCATGACCAACGCCCATGTCGTCGGCGGCGTCGACGAGCCCACCGTCCAGATAGGCGGCGAGGGCAGGAAGTACGACGCCACGGTCGTCCTCTACGACTGGCAGCGCGACATCGCCGTCCTGGACGTGCCCGATCTGGACGCGCCCGCGCTGCGGTTCACGTCCGAGGACGCCGCCAGCGGGGACAGCGCGATCGTCGCGGGCTTCCCGGAGAACGGCGCGTACGACGTCCGCTCCGCGCGCGTGCGCGGGCGTATCGACGCCCACGGACCGGACATCTACCACCGTGGCACCGTCGACCGCGACGTCTACTCCCTCTACGCGACCGTCCGCCAGGGCAACTCCGGCGGTCCGCTGCTCACCCCGCAGGGCAGGGTGTACGGCGTGGTCTTCGCGAAGTCGCTCGACGACCCCGACACCGGATACGCGCTCACCGCGGACGAGATCCAGGAGGACATCGCCAGGGGGCGCACCGCGAACCAGCAGGTGGACAGCGACAGCTGCGCGTTGTGAGAGGTGCCCCGGAGCGGGTGCGTCAGCCTCGGGGGTGACGCAGGCGCACCGAGACCCAGCGGGCCCGGCGGCGCAGGATGCGCGGGATACCCACCCTCAGATCCGTGCCGCCCGGCAGTTGCGGGGCACCGCCCTGATGGTGGGAGCTCAGGGCAGCGCCCGAGCGTCGATTGCGTGCCGCGTCACCGTAGTCGTGCGTCCAGCCCATACCCGGACGTGTGCCCCTGCCCCAAGGTCGATAACCGCCCCCACGCCCCCCAATTGGCCTATGCGCCGGGCAAGTAACCGTTCGTGTGACAGGCGTTCAGATCCGGACACCTGGCGCGGCGAAACGGTTACCGATCGGGTTCGGGATCCTTCAGCCAATTGATCAGTTCTGTCGAGAACGCGACCGGATCCTCCTCGTGCGGGAAGTGCCCCAGCCCGTCGAACAGCCGCCAGCGGTACGGCGCTTCGACGTACTCCCCGGACCCCGCCGCACTGCGCGTGCGCATCACCGGGTCGAGCGAGCCGTGCAGATGCAGGGTCGGCACGCGGACGGGCCGCTTCATGCGCCGGTTGAACTGGATCCCGTCGGGACGCGCCAGGGAGCGCACCATCCAGCGGTACGGCTCGACCGAGCAGTGTGCCGTCGAGGGGATGCACATCGCCCTGCGGTACGTCTCCACCACCTTGTCGTCCGGCAGCCGCGGGCCGGACCAGTCCCGGATCAGCTCGGCGACCAGCGCGCCGTCGTCCGCGGTCAGCCGCCGCTCGGGGACCCAGGGCCGCTGGAACCCCCAGATGTAGGAACCGGCACGGGTCTGCTTGACGTCCGAGAGCATCGCCGAGCGCCAGCGCCGGGGATGCGGCATCGAGGCGACCGCGAGCCGGCGTACCAGCTTGGGACGCATCGCGGCCGCCGTCCACGCCAGATAGCCGCCCAGGTCATGGCCGACCAGAGCGGCGTCCGGCTCGCCGAGCGAGCGGATCACGCCGGTGACGTCGAGGGCGAGGTTGGCGGGGTCGTAGCCGCGCGGGGTGCGGTCGCTGCCGCCGACGCCGCGCAGGTCCATGGCCACGGCCCGGAAGCCGGCGTCGGCGAGCGCCTCCAGCTGGTGGCGCCAGGTCCACCAGAACTGGGGGAAGCCGTGCAGGAACATCACGAGCGGTCCGTCGCCCAGTTCGGCGATGTGGAAGCGCGCGCCGTTGGCCGCCACGTCCCGGTGCGTCCAGGGACCGTCGGGCCGTACGAGAGAGGCGGGCTGCTGCGCCGAAGAAGCGGCGGGATCGGTCATGACGACGAGCGTGCCACAACCTCGATGGCCTTCGCGTTCCGGACCCGCTCCTCCAGGACCTTGGTGTCGCTGTCGGCCCGCGGGTGGGGCTTGGCGTTCTGGAGCACGCCCGCCGTCTCCTTCATCGACGCGGCGACCTTCTGCGGGCCCTTGCTCTTCTGCGCCTTCTTCGCGAAGACGACACCGATCAGCGCGAGGACCAGCGCGACGAGGACGTTGGCGGCGAAGGACAGCAGGAAGCAGACCGCGAGGTTCCAGTCGCTCCAGGTCCGGATGCCGTACGCCAGGGCGAAGTTGAGCATCGGCAGGGAGAACAGCAGGACCCCGCCGGCCACGCTGAACGCGCCGCCGCTCATCGCGCCCTTCTTGACGTCCTGCTTGAGCTGCGCCTTCGCCAGCGCGATCTCGTCGTGCACCAGTGCCGACATCTCGGTCGTCGCCGAGGCGAACAGCTGGCCGATGCTGCGTTCGGCGCCGACCGGGCTGCCGTCGGGTGCGCTCATCGCGGTCTCCCTCTTCACTGCCTCTGAATGGGCTGTGACTATGTGTGGGTCGTGACTGTGTATGGGCCGTGTCTTTTGTACCGTCCCGTCAGATCATGCCCGACGGTGGTCCTCCTCGCCTGCCCCGCCCGTCACTTCGGCAAGCCGCTCGGCCGTCTTGCGCTCGGCGATCCGGCGGTGCTCGGCGGCCTTGCGGTCGTAGATCGCCGCCATGCGCAGGTGGTACGCCGGGTCGTCCTCCTCGTAGATGTCCGGAATGCCGTCGAGGTCCTCGTCGCGCTCCTCGGTCTCGTACAACCTGCGGTACTTGGCGTTCCGCAGCTTCAGCAGCACCGTGGCGAGGGTGGCCGCGATGAGCGAGCCGAGGAGTACGGCGGCCTTGACCTCGTCGGTCAGTGTCGCGTCGTCGTCGAAGGCGAGTTCCCCGATGAGCAGCGACACGGTGAAGCCGATGCCCGCGAGGGTCGCCACCGCGAACACGTCGGCCCACTCGAGGTCGTCGCTGAGCGAGGCCCGGGTGAAGCGGGCCGTCAGCCAGGTCCCGCCGAAGATGCCGAGCGCCTTGCCGAGGACCAGCCCGAGCACCACGCCCAGCGTCTCCGGCCGGGTGAACACCTCGCCGAGCGCGCCGCCGGAGATGGAGACACCCGCGCTGAAGAGGGCGAACAGCGGGACGGCCAGGCCCGCCGAGAGCGGCCGTACGAGATGCTCGATGCGTTCGCCCGGGGAGACCTTCTCGTCCTCCTGCCTGGTGCAGCGCAGCATCAGGCCCATCGCGACGCCCGCGATGGTGGCGTGGACGCCGCTGTTGTACATCAGCGCCCAGATCACCAGCGCGAGCGGGACATAGATGTACCACCCGCGTACGCCCTTGCGCAGCAGCGCCCAGAAGACCGCGAGGCCGGCGGCCGCGCCGCCGAGCGCGGCGAAGTCGATGTCGGCGGTGAAGAAGACCGCGATGATCAGGATCGCGAAGAGGTCGTCGACGACGGCGAGGGTCAGCAGGAAGGCGCGCAGCGCGCTCGGCAGCCAGGTGCCGATGACGGCGAGCACGGCGAGCGCGAAGGCGATGTCGGTGGCGGTGGGCACGGCCCAGCCGGCCAGGGAGCCGCCGCCGGTGAGGTTGGTGAGGGTGTAGACGAGCGCCGGTACGGCCATGCCGCACAGGGCCGCGACGACGGGCAGCGCGGCCGCCTTGGGGTCCTTCAGGTCACCGGCGACGAGCTCGCGTTTGAGTTCGATGCCGGCCACGAAGAAGAAGATCGCGAGGAGTCCGTCGGCGGCCCAGTGGGCGATGGACAGGTCGAGTCCGAGGGCCGCGGGGCCGAGGTGGTAGTGGCTGACGCTCTCGTAGCTGTCGTGCAGCGCGGGAACGTTCACCCAGATCAGCGCGGCGACCGCGGCGACGAGCAGGAACACCCCGCCGACCGTCTCGGTGCGCAGCGCGTCCGCGACGAAGGTGCGCTCGGGCAGGGAGAGACGGCCGAGGACCTTACGCGTGGGCGCGGGCATCAGGGGGACCTCCGGTCGGTGGGCAGAGCTGAGCTGTTCGCCGACCAGACTTCCCGGCACACCATGAGGGTCACGCTGTTTTGTTTAGCTTAGCTAAAAGGGGTGCCGAACGCGTTCCCACGCCCGGCACCCCCGTTTTCCACGACCCGGTCAGTCCTCGCTGGGCGAGGCCGGCAGCTTGGCCTGGATGAGGTCCATGACCGTGGAGTCCGTCAGCGTGGTGACGTCACCGAGCTGGCGGTTCTCGGCGACATCCCGCAGCAGCCGGCGCATGATCTTGCCGGAGCGGGTCTTCGGCAGCTCGGCCACCGGCAGGATCCGCTTCGGCTTGGCGATCGGCCCGAGGGTGGCGCCGACGTGGTTGCGCAGGTCGGCGACGAGGCCCTCGTCCTCGGCGTTCGCCGTGCCGCGCAGGATCACGAAGGCGACGATCGCCTGCCCGGTCGTCTCGTCCGCCGCGCCGACCACGGCCGCCTCGGCGACCGAGGGGTGGGAGACGAGCGCCGACTCGACCTCGGTGGTCGAGATGTTGTGGCCGGAGACCAGCATGACGTCGTCGACGCGGCCGAGCAGCCAGATGTCGCCGTCGTCGTCCTTCTTCGCGCCGTCACCGGCGAAGTACTTGCCCTCGAAGCGCGACCAGTAGGTGTCGAGGAAGCGCTGGTCGTCGCCCCAGATGGTGCGCAGCATCGACGGCCACGGCTCGGTGAGGACGAGGTAGCCGCCCCCGCCGTCGGGGACTTCCCGGGCCTCGTCGTCCACCACGGTGGCCGAGATGCCGGGCAGCGGCGTCTGCGCGGAACCGGGCTTGGTCGCGGTGACCCCCGGCAGTGGGGAGATCATCATCGCGCCGGTCTCGGTCTGCCACCAGGTGTCCACGATCGGGGTGCGGTCGGCGCCGATGTGCTTGCGGTACCAGATCCACGCCTCGGGGTTGATCGGCTCACCGACCGAGCCGAGGACGCGCAGGCTGGACAGGTCGAACTTCGCGGGGATGTCGTCGCCCCACTTCATGAACGTACGGATCGCCGTCGGCGCCGTGTACAGGATCGTCACCCCGTACTTCTGGATGATCTCCCAGAAACGGCCCTGGTGCGGGGTGTCCGGCGTGCCCTCGTACATGACCTGGGTGGCGCCGTTGGCGAGCGGGCCGTAGACGATGTACGAGTGCCCGGTCACCCAGCCGACGTCGGCCGTGCACCAGTAGACGTCGGTCTCCGGCTTGAGGTCGAAGACGGCGTGGTGGGTGTACGCGGTCTGGGTGAGGTAGCCGCCGGAGGTGTGCAGGATGCCCTTCGGCTTACCCGTCGTACCGGACGTGTAGAGGATGAACAGTGGCTGCTCGGCGTCGAAGGCCTCGGGGGTGTGCTCGGCGGGCTGCCGGTCCACGATCTCGTGCCACCACACGTCCCGGCTGTCGTTCCAGGCGACCTCCTGGCCGGTACGGCGGACGACCAGCACGTGCTCGACGTTGCCGGCCTTGTCGGCGGCCTCGTCGACGGCGGGCTTGAGCGCGGACGGCTTGCCGCGCCGGTAGCCGCCGTCCGAGGTGATGACGACCTTGGCGTCCGCGTCCTGGATACGGGTGGCGAGCGCGTCCGCCGAGAAGCCGCCGAAGACCACGGAGTGCGCGGCGCCGATCCGGGCGCACGCGAGCATCGCGACGGCGGTCTCGGGGATCATCGGCATGTAGACGGCGACCCGGTCGCCCTTCTGGACCCCCAGTTCCAGCAGGGCGTTCGCGGCCTTGGAGACCTCGTCCTTGAGCTCGGCGTAGGTGATCGCGCGGCTGTCGCCCGGCTCGCCCTCGAAGTGGATGGCGACCCGGTCACCGTTCCCCGCTTCGACATGCCGGTCGACGCAGTTGTACGCCACATTGAGCTGGCCGTCCTTGAACCACTTGGCGAACGGCGGGTTCGACCAGTCCAGGGTCTCGGTCGGCTCCTTGGCCCAGCTCAGTCGACGGGCCTGCGCGGCCCAGAAACCGAGTCGGTCAGCCTTGGCCTGCTCATACGCCTCCGCCGTGACGTTGGCGTTCGCGGCCAGGTCGGCGGGGGGTGCGAACCTGCGCTCTTCCTTGAGCAGGTTGGCCAGGCTTTCGTTGCTCACGGCATCTGCCTTTCCCAGGGTGTCCGTTGTGTCCCAGGCCACAGCTCATCAGACCGGGGATGCGATGACAAGGGTCGACCGGAAATTGGTTTAGACCTGTGGGGTCGAGTCCGTCGGCCATGGTCATCCGTACCCACGTACGACGACCAGGCGGAGTTCAGCGCCTGTAACGCCTTTCACACTCCCGCCCAAGTACGGGTGCAGCGTCGCCGACGTCCGGCGCACCGACGCTCGACGAGAAGGGAGCCCGAGTGGAGGGGATACGGGGCGGTCCGCGGGCCGCGGCTCGCGACCCACAGCTCTTCGAAGAGTTCTACCGGCGCCATGTGGACGCGATGACGTCTGTCGTGGCCCGGCGTGTCGCGGACCCCCACACGGTCGCCGACCTGACGGCCGAGATCTTCCTGGCGGTCCTGGACTCCGCCCACACCTACCGCCCGTCCCGGGGCAGCGAGCGGGCGTGGCTGTACGGCATCGCGCGCAACGTGGTCGCAGGGGAGCGCCGTCGGGTCGCCCGCGAGACCGACCGCGACCGGCGCATCTCGGGCCGGCGGCTGCTGGCGGCCGACGACATCGCCCGCCTGGAGGACAAGCTCGACGCCCAGAGCCCGGGCCGCCGCGCCCTGGCCGCACTGGAACGGCTCCCCGCGGGGGAGAGAGCCGTCCTGGAACTGGTCGCGGTCGACGAACTCACGGTCGGCGAGGCCGCGACGGCGCTCGGGATCAGCCAGGTGGCGGCGCGTGTACGGCTGCACAGGGCGCGCAAGTCGCTGCGCGCGGCGGCGGAATCTCCTGGCGGGAAGCCGCAGGGCGCCGCACCGCCGTACGTCACCGGAGGAATCGTCACGGAAGGAACTGGGGGAGAGGCATGACGGCGAGGAGGACGTTCGAGGACCGGCTGCTGGTGGAGTTGCAGGGAGAGATCGAGCGACGGGAGTCCGTGCCTGGGCAGGTGCCGGGGCCGTTGCCGGTCGCGCGGCGCCCTGTGCTCAGGGGGCGCCGGATCGCCATGGCCGCGGGACTCTGCGCGGCGGCCGGGCTCGCGGTGGTGCTGTCGCCGGGCACGCCGGCCCAGTCCCCGGCGTACGCGCTGGAGCGCCACGAGGACGGAACCGTCACGCTCACCGCCCATGAGCAGTACATCGATGTCGACGACCAGCGCGCACTCGCACGGCAGCTGCGCCCGAATGGCATCGAGGTGGACGTGCAGATCCTGCGTCCCGGTTATGTCTGCGCGGGGGACCCGGTGATCTGGGCACAGGATCCTCAGAGGGAGCGCGTCCCGATCTCCACCTACCACTGGGCCCGGAAGCTCACCCTGCACCGTGGCAATGTGCTGGTCTTCGTGAACTTCAACGACGGGTCGGAGCCGCACAAGGTCGACGTCTACCCGACCGGGGCCGATGTCGAGCCCTGTGTCCCGGTGAAGCCGACGCCGAGCGGCTCCTAGGGAAACGGTGTGCGGCTCCTGAAGGAGGGGCCGCACACCGCGAGGCTCACGCCGACAGGTCCGCCGCCGCCTCCACATGGTCGAACAGCCCGTCCCCGGCCGCCCCGGTGAGCAGGTAGGCCTGGGCCTCGCCCACGTGGAAGTACATCCCGTGCAGCTCCAGCTCCCCCTTTTGCAGGGCCCGGGCGACCGAGTCGTGGGCGCTCAGCTGCTCCAACTGCTGGACCACGTTGGTCAGACAGAGCTGCTCGAGCGCGTCGGCGGGGGCCCGCCCGGCGAGCCTGGCGCTGGGCCCGCTGCCGTCGGCCATCCGCTCCAGGCTGGGCCGTCCGTGCCGCAGCCACCGCTGCAGCGGGGTCCGGGAGCCGCCCGGTTCCGAGGTGAGCAGCGCCTGCATGGCCCCGCAGCCGGAATGCCCGCACACGGTGATGGAGCGCACCTTCAGCACGTCCACCGCGTACTCGATCGCGGCCGCCACCGAGTCGTCCCCGCTCTCCTCACCGGGCAGGGGGACGAGGTTGCCCACGTTGCGCACCACGAACAGGTCGCCCGGGCCACTGGAGGTGATCATCGAGGTGACCAGCCGGGAGTCCGCGCAGGTGAGGAAGAGCTGGTCCGGCTGCTGGCCCTCACGCGCCAGCCGGGCCAGCTCACCCCGCACGATCGGCGCGGTGTTGCGCTGGAACGCGCTGATGCCACGCGCCAGTTCAGACCCGCTCGACTCGCGGGATCCGCCCGGAGCCTGCGCGGCACCGGGTGCGCCGGACGCACCGGTCTGTCCGGCGGGCTGCGCGGTGTACGGACGTTCGCACTGGTGGTTGCGCCAGGCCGTCCAGGGGCGGCAGCGGCAGTGGTCGGAGTCGGACAGCTCGGCGATGCGCGTGCCCGGTCTGCGCCCGGTCAGCTCGACGGAACCGCCCTGCGCGGTGTGCGTCTTCTGCCAGTCCTGCAGCGATTCGTACGCCGCGTGGTCCATGAACGACCCGTCCAGCTCCACGACGGCGTCCGCCCCCTGGGGGACGAGATGCAGGGCCCGGCTGAGCCGGGGCACCGCGAGGAACGTCAACTGCCCTCGTACGTGTACGTGATGGACTCCTTCCCTCTCGCAGTGGGTGATCCGGGTGCGGGTGAGGCGGTGCAGGGCGACTCCGACGGCGACGGCGATGCCCAGCGACACGCCCTCCAGGACGCCGAACACGACCACGCCGAGGGTGGTGACGGCGTACACCAGGACTTCTCGGTGGCGGGTCACCGTGCGGATGTGGTGCAGGGACACCATCTGGATGCCGACGGCCATCACCAGGGCGGCGAGCGAGGCGAGCGGGATGAACTCGAGGACCGGGACCATCAGCAGCGCGGCGATCACTACGAGAACGCCGTGCAGCATCGTGGAGTTCCGGCTGACGGCACCCGCCTGGACGTTCGCCGAACTCCGCACCGCCACACCGGCGACGGGCAGTCCGCCGAGGGAGCCGGAGACGATGTTGGCGGCGCCCTGTCCGAGCAGTTCGCGGTCCAGCTCCGAGCGGCCGACGCGCGGTCTGCCACCTGGGCCGGTGCTCGCGGCGAGCAGGTCGGGTCGGCCGGCCGCCAGCTTGTCGACGGCCACCGCACCCAGCAGCGACTGCACACTGCACACCAGCGTGGTGGTGAGCACGGCGGCGACGAGCCCCAGCACGGGGCCTTCGGGCAGTCCGGCCAGAGCATGGCTGCTCCAGGACGGCAGATCGACCTTCGGCACGGCGAGCCCGGCGAGGGAGGCGGCGGTGGTGGCTCCGGCGACGGCCACGAGCGCGGCCGGGATCCTGCGCAGGAGCCGGCCCGCCCGGCCCGGGATGCGCGGCCAGAGCAGGAGCAGCGTCAGGGTCAGCGCGCTCACCGAGACGGCGGCGGGCTGCAGGTGTGCCAATTGGGCGGGCAGGGCGCGGAGGTTGTCCAGGACGGAGCTCTGCGGGGTGCCGCCGAGGACGATGTGCAACTGGGCGACGGCGATGGTGACGCCGATGCCGGCGAGCATGCCGTGCACGATCGCGGGGCTGACGGCGAGCGCGGTGCGGGCCACCCGCAGGCAGCCGAGGCCGAGTTGGACCACTCCGGCGAGGACGGTGATGGCGCAAGTGGTCCGCCAGCCGTAGCGGTGGATCAGGTCGGCGGTGACCACGGTGAGCCCGGCGGCCGGGCCGCTGACCTGGAGCGGGCAGCCCCCCAGCCGGCCGGCGACGATCCCTCCGACGGCGGCGGCCACGAGGCCGGCCTGGAGGGGAGCGCCGGTGGCCAGGGCGATGCCCAGGGACAGGGGCAGGGCGATCAGGAAGACCGCGATCGAGGCCGACACGTCGGCGCCCGCGATCCGGAAGCGGCGGGGCGGGGTCGGCGGGGGGCTGTGGGCAGGCTGGATGCGCCTCTTGTGGTGCGAGTCGCTCGGGTCGGTGGCTCGGGTGGGAACACAGGCTGACATTTTTCCCGTCTCCTCCGGGGCAGCGCGGTCGCGGAACAGGTGGTCCCCCGTCGATGGCGGGGGTCGGGTCGCGGCCGTGGGTCACGGCGTGCAGTGGCGGGATGAATCAACGCTCGGTAAATGGATCGTAATGCAGAGTAAAGGGCTGGCATAGACTTTCCGGGCAAATGGGTTAAGTACCCACCTGAATGGGTGAAGTGGCAATTTCATCGGCTTGTCGTACTAATTCCTCCTCGGGTCCATGCGAACTTGGCGGCGCTGTCGTTGCCCCGAGAGAAGGAAGAAGGTGGGCGGAACATGGCCGCCACCCACAGGATTGCCGCGGGAGCCGTGGTCGCCGCGGTCTGCGCCGCCTCGCTCGCCGGTTGCGCGACCGGCGCCGACGTCGCCGACGGAGGAGCCGCCGGCCCGCAGAAGGCGAAGCCTGCCCAGGTCCCGCCCAAGCGGGTGTTCCGTCTGATCGGTGACGGCTCCACCGCGTACACCGGAGCGCAGCCGCACCTGCCCAGAGCCCAACGTCTCAAGCCCGGTCAGAAGCCCCCGCAGTTCGTGGTGTTCTCCTGGGACGGCGCCGGCGAGGACAGCCAGAAGCTGTTCTCCCGTTTCCGTGCGGTCGCCAGGGCGAACCACGCCACGATGACGTACTTCCTGAGCGGCGTGTACATGCTGCCGGAGGACAAGCGCGACGAGTACAAGCCGCCGCAGCACTCCCCGGGCCGCTCCGACATCGGCTTCAACGACGAGCAGGGCATCGCCGACACCGTCAAGCAGCTGCGCCTCGCGTGGCTGGAGGGCAACGAGATCGGGACCCACTTCAACGGCCACTTCTGCGGCAGCGGCGGCGGGGTCGGCCAGTGGTCGGTCGAGGAGTGGAAGGACGAGATCGCCCAGGCGAAGAGGTTCGTGAAGTCCTGGAAGACCAACACCGGGATGGCGAAGGCCGCCCCGCTGCCCTTCGACTACGACAGGGAGCTCATCGGCGCCCGCACCCCCTGCCTGGAGGGCCAGAAGAACTTCATGAAGGCCGCCCGCGAACTGGGCTTCCGCTACGACACCAGCGGGGTCAACGAGCAGCTGTGGCCGGCGAAGAAGCAGGGCCTGTGGGACCTGTCGATGCAGCTCGTGCCCTTCCCCGGGCACTCCTACGAGCAGCTCACCATGGACTACAACTTCATGGTCAACCAGTCCGGCACCCGGACCCAGGGCGACCCCGCCAAGTACGAGTTCTGGGGCGACCAGATGCGCGACGGCCTCCTCAAGGGCTTTTACCGGGCCTACGACGGCAACCGCGCGCCTCTGATCATCGGCAACCACTTCGAGTCCTGGAACGGCGGCACCTACATGCGCGCCGTCAAGGAGACCATCGAGCACGTGTGCAACAAGCCCGACGTGCGCTGCGTCTCCTTCCGGCAGCTCGCCGACTGGCTGGACGCCCAGGACCCGAGGACCCTGGAGAAGCTGCGCGCTCTGAGGGTCGGCGAGGCGCCGAAGCAGGGCTGGCCCGCCTTCCTGTCCGGCCGGCCCGCCCCGGCGCCGAAGGGCGTACCGGGGGCACCGGCGGCCAAGCGCCCGTAGTCGGCGGGCGGTTGCCGCCGCATCGGACAGTGCGGCTGCTTCAGACGTTCGCGGCACTCACCGCGCTCTCGCCGAGGACGAACGAGGGGTCGATCTGCGCCGCCAGATCGGCCCCCGTGCGCTCGTTGCCCCAGGACCGGGCGTTCTTCAGGTGGAAGTGCACCATCTGCTGGGTGTAACGCTGCCCGTCACGCAGGTCGTACGTCGCGTCGGCGGCCGTCCGCAGCTGGTGCAGGGCTCGCCGGTTGACATCCTCCAGGAGCGCGAACCGGGGCGGCCGGCCCTTCTCCAGGGCGCGCACCCAGTCGGAGTGCCCGACCGTCACCAACAGGTCGTCCCCGACCTCGGCGCGGAGGAAGTCGAGGTCGTCCCGGCCCTGCACCTTGTTGCCGACGACTTTCAGGACGACGCCGAAGTCGCGGGCGTACTCCTTGTACTGGCGATAGACGGAGACCCCCTTCCGGGTCGGCTCGGCGACGAGGAAGGTGATGTCGAAGCGGGTGAACATGCCGGAGGCGAAGGAGTCCGAGCCTGCCGTCATGTCCACCACGACGTACTCGTCCCGCCCGTCCATCAGGTGGTTCAGGCAGAGCTCCACCGCCCCCGTCTTGGAGTGGTAGCAGGCGACCCCCAGGTCGGCGTCCGTGAAGGGGCCGGTGACCATCAAACGGACGATGTCGCCGTCGAGTTCCACCGGCGTGGCGCAGGCGTCGTAGACCGGGTTGTCCTCGCGTACCCGCAGCAGCCGCGAGCCCTCGCCGGGCGGGGTGGTCTTGATCATCTCCGCGGCCGAGGCGATCCGCGGATTGGTGCCGCGCAGGTACTCCTTGATCAGCGGCAGCCGCTCGCCCAGGGCGGGCAGCGCGGCCGCCTCCGTCTCGTCCAGGCCGAGCGCCGGCCCCAGGTGCTGGTTGATGTCGGCGTCGACGGCGATCACCGGCGCTCCGGTGGCCGCGAGATGGCGGATGAACAGGGAGGACAGGGTCGTCTTGCCGCTGCCGCCCTTCCCGACGAAAGCAATTTTCATGTTCACCAAGAGTAGTCGGATGGTAGCTGTATGTGGCAGTCGGGCGTGAAGAAGACCACTCCATCGAGGGGTGTGCCGCTGGGTTGCGTAATGTCGTACTCATGAGTACGACAGGCGCGAACGCCGATCCGCTCGCGGCCCTGGGCTCGCTGCCCGGCGTGGCCGAGTCCGTGGAGTCCGTGCGCAAGTCCGTGGACCGGGTCTACGGACACCGTGTCATGCGGCGCCGCAGCAACGAGATCACCTCCGAGGCCGCCCTGCGCGGCGCCCGCGGCTCGGCCGCACTGTCCGGCGCGGACTGGGCTCTCGAAGAGGTGCGCCGACGCTCGGACTTCGGCGTCGACGACGAGTCACGGGTCATGGGCGCGGCCCTCAGGCTGACCGCCGAGGCCGGCCAACTGCTGTCCATCTGGCGGCAGTCGCCCCTGCGGGTGCTGGCCCGGCTGCACCTGGTCGCCGCGGCATCCGACCGCGACGAGGTCGGGCGTCCCCGCCAGGCCGGCGAGAGCGTCGACGAACCGCTCATCGAGCTGCCCCTGCCGGGTGCGGCCGAGGTCTCGGGCCGGCTGGAGGGTCTGTCCGAGCTGATCATCGCGGGCGGTTCGGCCCCGGCCCTGGTCACGGCCGCCGTCGTGCAGGGAGAGCTCCTGGCCCTGAGGCCCTTCGTCTCCCACAACGGCCTGGTCGCGCGCGCGGCCGCGCGGATCGTCCTGGTCGGCAGCGGTCTCGACCCGAAGTCGGTCTGCCCCGCGGAGGTCGGTCACGCGGAACTGGGCCGCGCGTCCTATCTGGCGGCGCTCGACGGTTACGTCTCCGGCACTCCCGAGGGCATGGCCGCCTGGATCACCCACTGCGGCAGCGCGATCGAACTGGGTGCGCGCGAGTCGACGGCGGTGTGTGAGGCGCTCCAGCGAGGAGCGGCGTAGAAGGGCGGCGCAGAGCCCCTGGAACAGGGTTGCGGCGGTACGAGGACTCGTACCGCCGCTGGCATGTTCACCGTGTTACCAAGCGTCCTCGAGATATTGCCCATCAGGTCGGGAACTTTGCCCGTCCCTGGTGCGGCTGGCCCGTAATCGACGGGTCGACGTCGCGTGGGTGCCCGGTGTTCATGCTCGGTCCGTGGGGCCAAATGCGTTTTAAGGTGATCCTCTCGGATGTCCTTGGTCTCGCGGGCCGTTAACCCCTTTGTACTCCTGGACCCGGGCAAGCGGAACCCCTGGCCGCCGTTCTTTACTTTTGGTCTCAAATAGGCGTCAAGTGGCCGCAATCGCCTCAGGCGACTGTCGACCGCCGCCGATTGGCGTACCAGACGAGACCCGCCGTCGCCGCCGCCGCTCCTATCGCGGCGACCGCGACGAGCGCCGGGCGGGGCGGTACGGCGAATCCCGGCAGCCGCTGCTTGAGCCGCACCGGCCGGTGGAAATCGAGAATCGGCCACCCGCGCGCGAGGGCCTCGCGACGCAGTGCACGGTCCGGGTTGACCGCGTGCGGATGACCCACGGCCTGGAGCATCGGCAGGTCGGTCGCCGAGTCGCTGTAGGCGTAGCAGCGCTCCAGGTCGTAGCCCTCGGACTCCGCCAGCTCCTTGACGGCCTCGGCCTTCGTCGGGCCGTACGCGTAGTACTCCACCTCGCCGGTGAAGCAGCCGTCCTCGCCGACGACCATGCGGGTCGCCACCACCCGGTCGGCGCCCAGGAGTTCGCCGATCGGCTCGACCACCTCGGCGCCGGACGTGGAGACGATGACGACGTCCCGGCCGGCGGTGTGGTGCTCCTCGATGAGGGAGGCGGCCTCGTCGTAGATGATCGGGTCGATCAGGTCGTGGAGGGTCTCGGCGACGATCTCCTTGACGTGCTGGACGTTCCAGCCGCGCACGAGCGCGGAGAGGTACTCGCGGGTGCGCTCCATCTGGTCGTGGTCCATACCGCCGACGAGGAAGACGAACTGGGCATATGCGGTCCGCAGGGCGGCCCTGCGGTTGATCAGTCCGCCTTGGTAGAACGACTTGCTGAACGTGAGCGTGCTCGACTTCGCAATGACCGTCTTGTCCAGGTCAAAGAAGGCGGCTGTGCGGGGCAAGGAGTGGTTTTCCACGACCCCGAGCATAGGCGCAGCCCATTCGGCGTAAGGTGAGGCGCGTGGGTTTGCCTGAGAGGGCTCTCGGGTACACCATGGAAGTCACGGATCGTTCGCGACCGTGCTAACGCGGTCCGGCTCCTCCCCCCCCGAGTCGGCCGTGAAGGCGACCCCCACTCTCCCCCCCGGTGGGGGTCGTCGCATGTCCGGGTGGTTTTTTCCTCTTCCCTGCGCGGTTGTGCGACCGCATCGAGGCGGCTGCGGCCGTCTCTTCGGCATGCCATGATCCGTCACTGCGTGTAGTCACCGCGCTGCTCTGTGGAAGGCGTGCACAGGCGCCACGACCTCACCGGTATGGGTGACGACGATATTCACAGGCGCGGAGTTGTCCACAGTTATTGACCAAGATCCACACGATTTCCCGGATCGCTGCACCGTGATTCCCACACGTCCCGCTCCTGCCGACTTCATGGCCGGTTCTGGTTTGTCGGGTGTGTTTGGCCGGTTCGTATCGGCCGTTCATATGGAGGCCGGTTGCCGGTTCTTCACATGTATGGGAACCGCGGGGCCGAAGGGGCCCTGCGGAAGTGGCGCCGTGCCGGCCCTTGGAGGGGCTTCGCGTGGCGCGGTGAAGGGGGATGGAGACCGTGACCGCAGCCGTCACACACGAGGGACAGCCCGACGCCGGAGGGCGGCCGGGCCGGCCGTTGATCGTCACGGAGGACGAGGATCTGCTCGACGACCTGCTGCGGCTGTGCGCGGCGGCCGGGGCGACGGCGGAGGTCCATCACGGGGTGCCGCAGCCCAGAGGCAGCTGGGAGGCCGCCCCGCTCATCCTGGTCGGCGACGACGCCGCGCGGCGGGTGCGCGGGGCCGCCCGCAGGCGCGGAGTGGTGCTGGTGGGCCGCGACCAGGACGACTCCGGGGTGTGGAAGCGGGCCGTCGAGATCGGCGCCGATCACGTCCTGATGCTGCCCGACGGCGAGCAGTGGCTGGTCGACCGGATCGCCGACGTCACCGAGGGCGTCGGCCGCCCCGCCCTCACCGTCGGCGTCATCGGAGGCCGGGGCGGGGCGGGAGCGTCCACGCTCGCGTGTGCCCTCGCCGTCACCTCCGCGCGTGAGGGCCTGCGCACGCTCCTGGTGGACGCCGATCCACTGGGTGGCGGACTCGACGTACTCCTCGGCGGCGAGAGCACCGAGGGGCTGCGCTGGCCCGCGTTCGCCGCCTCGCGAGGGCGGGTCGGCGGCGGCGCCCTGGAGGAGTCGCTGCCACGGCTGCACTCGCTGCGGGTCCTGAGCTGGGACCGCGGCGACCGGATCGCCGTCCCGCCGCAGGCCGTCCGGGCGGTGCTCGCCGCGGCCCGGCGCAGGGGCGGCACCGTCGTCGTCGACCTGCCCCGCCGCCTCGACGACGGCGTCGCCGAGGCCCTCGCCCAGCTGGACCTGGGGATCCTCGTGGTCCCCGCCGAGCTGCGCGCCGTCGCCGCGGCCGGTCGCGTGGCCTCAGCGGTCGGGATGGTCCTGCGCGACCTGCGGGTGGCGGTACGCGGCCCGTACGCACCCGGCCTCGACGACCGCGAGGTGGCCCGACTGCTGGGCCTGCCCCTGGTGGGCGAGGTCCCGGTCGAATCGGCGCTCCAGCGTCCACAGTGGAGCGGATCACCACCGGGGGCGGCCGTACGGGGACCACTGGCGCGGTTCTGCAAGGAGTTCTGGGAGCGGGCGTTGACCGAGGCGGGGACAGGGTCGGGGGCGGGGTCGGCATGAGCGGGATCTCCAGGTTCTCGGGGTCCTCCGGGTCCGCAGGGTTCGAGCGGGTGGACGGCGCCGGGGTCGGTTCTGCCGAGGTGCGGCGGACGGGTGATTTGGCAGTGGGTCCCGTTGAGCGACGACGGTCGGGTGGGGCGCCGGTCGCCACGGTCGCGCGGACGCGGACAGCCCCGGTCGGTGTTTCCACGGCGTCCTCGGCGGCCGGCGCGGACACGGCCTCCGGGCTGCTGGACGGCGTGCGGCAGTGGCTGGCCGAGAGCGGTGCCGAACCGACGCCCGCGCGTGTGGCACAGGCGCTGCGGGAGCAGGGACGGGTCCTCGGGGACGCCGAAGTGCTGGGCGCGGCCGAGCGGTTGCGGTCCGAACTGGTCGGCAGCGGGCCCCTGGAGCCGTTGCTCGCCGACCCGTCGGTGACGGACGTCCTCGTGTCGGCGCCGGACCGGGTCTGGGTGGACCGGGGCGGCGGACTCGAACTGACCGCCGTCTCCTTCGCCGACGCGGCCGCCGTACGACGACTCGCGCAGCGGCTCGCCGCGGTGGCCGGGCGGCGCCTCGACGACGCACGGCCCTGGGTGGACGCCCGGCTGCCGGACGGAACGCGGCTGCACGCGGTGCTGCCTCCGGTCGCCGTCGGCTGCACCTGTCTGGCACTGCGAGTCGTACGGCCGCGCGCGTTCACGCTGGACGAACTGGTCGCGGCCGGCACCGTGCCGCCGGGCGGGGACCGGGTGCTGCGGGCGTTGCTGGACGCGCGGCTGTCCTTCCTCATCAGCGGCGGGACAGGCACGGGGAAAACAACCCTGCTGAGCGCGCTGCTGGGGCTCGTCGGGCCGGGTGAGCGGATCGTGCTCGCGGAGGACTCGGCGGAGCTCCGGCCGGACCATCCGCACGTCGTCCGGCTGGAGACGAGACCCGCCAACCAGGAGGGCGCCGGGCACGTCACGCTCGAGGACCTGGTGAGACAGGCACTGCGGATGCGGCCCGACCGGCTGGTCGTGGGTGAGGTGCGCGGGCCCGAGGTCGTGCATTTGCTGGCGGCCCTGAACACGGGCCACGAGGGCGGCTGCGGGACCGTGCACGCCAACGCGGCGGCCGACGTACCGGCCCGTCTGGAGGCGCTGGGCACGGCCGCCGGGCTCGACCGGGCGGCGCTGCACAGCCAGTTGGCGGCCGCGCTGTCCGTCGTACTGCATCTCGTGCGGGACCGGGCCGGGCGGCGGCGGATCGCCGAGGTGCGGGTGCTGGAGCGGGATTCCACAGGGCTGGTGCGGACGGTGCCGGCGCTGCGGTGGGGAGCGGAGGCGTTCGCGTACGAACGGGGGTGGGAGCGACTGCGGGGGCTGCTCGGGGAGGCGATGCGGGGGCGGGGGGAGGGCGGATGACCTGGGCGGGTGACAGCGACGGGTGCGGCGACGAGAGGGCTCGGACGGTTCGGATGGCTCCGACGATTCGGACGGTGAAAGGACGTGGTGATCGGGATGGGGGTGATGTCGGTGGGGTCGGCGGGAGTGGCCGTGGGGTGCCTCGGGATGGCCGTGTGGCTGTGGGGCGGTCGGCGTTCCGGGGTGCGGCGGGCGCAGGTGCTGCTGGCCGGAGGCGGGGCGGGGGGAGTCGGGCCTCCGCCGTGGCGGCGGCTGGAGGAGGAACTGCGACGGATTCGTGGGCGGCTCGGGTTCGAGTGGTGGGCGGCGGCCGCCGGGCTGGTGCTGGCCGTGCTGGGGGCCTCGGTGCTGCCGGTCCTCGCGGGGGCGGCCGGGGTGCCGTTGCTACGGCGGGTGCGGCTGGGCCGGGAGGAGCGCCGGGTGCGTGAGCGGCGGGCGGCCGCGGTGATCGCGCTGTGCGCGGTGGTCGCCGGGGAGGTGCGGGCCGGGCGCCAGCCGGGGGAGGCGCTGGTGCGGGCTGTGCGGGACTTCGAGGAGGCGGGAACCGGTGGAGTCGGCTCGGGTGGGTCCGGGTCCGGGGCGGCGGGAGTTCTTGGGTTCGGGTTCGGGTCGGGAGCGGCAGGAGCTCGCGGGATCGGCTCCGGGTCCGGATCTGGGGCGCCCGCGATCGGTGGGCTCGGGGAGACGCAGGCCGCTTTGTTGGCGGCGGCCCGGTTCGGCGGGGATGTGCCGGGGGCGCTCGCGGCGGCGGCCAGGCGGCCTGGCGCCGAGGGACTGCTGGGGCTTGCCGCGTGCTGGCGAGTGGCCGTGGACCAGGGCGCGAAGCTCGCGGCGGGGCTCGATCGGCTCGAAGGGGCGTTGCGGGCCGAGCGTGACCAACGGGCCGATCTGCGCGCCCAGTTGGCGGGAGCGCGGTCCACGGCGTGGATGCTCGCCGCGTTGCCGGTACTGGGGCTGAGCCTCGGTGCCGCCCTCGGCGCCGATCCCCTGCACGTCCTTCTGCACACCGGGGCCGGGCTGGGCTGTCTGCTGGTCGGCGGTCTGCTGGAGGGCGTCGGGATGTGGTGGGCGACGCGGATCGTGCGGGGAGCCGAGGCGGTATGAGTGAGGAAGTTTTCCACAGGCTGGGGGCGGTTCTGGGGACCGCACTGGTGGTCGCCTGGCTCGCCCGGTGGGCAGCGGCGGTGCGGCGAGAGCGGAGACTGCGTCGGCGGCTCGGAGAACTGCTGGCCGCCGGGGAGGCCACGGCCGAGGGTCCGCAGTTCGAGGGGCGTGAGTTCGCGCGGCGGTGGCTGCCCGTGCTCGGCGTCGGCTGTGCCGGGTGGGTGCTGGTCGGCGGAGTCGCCGGTGCCGTGGTCGGGCTGGTCGTCGCGGCGGGGGCGTGGCGGTGGCGGCTGAGGCAGCCGGCCGACGTGGGTGCCGGGGAGGCCGACGCGAGCGAGGCGGCCCGGCAACTACCGCTGGCCGCCGATCTGCTGGCCGCCTGTATCGCGGCGGGCGCCGGTCCCGTGATCGCGGCCCAGGCCGTGGGCGAGGCGCTGGGTGGGCCGGTGGGGGAGGGACTCGCGCGCGGGGCGGCGGAGGTACGGCTCGGCGGCGAACCGGGCGAGGCATGGCGAAGGCTCGCCTCGACACCGGGCGCCGGGGCGCTGGCCCGGCTGCTGGAACGCGCCGATGTGACCGGGCTGCCCGCGGCCGGGCCGGTCGCCGGGCTCGCGGCGGACGCCCGCGCCGACTGGGGGCGCGCCGCGACGGCACGGGCGCGGAAGGCCGCCGTACTGGTCACCGCGCCGGTGGGGCTGTGTTTCCTGCCCGCGTTCATCGCCGTGGGCGTACTGCCGATCGTGATCGGGCTCGCGGGAGGAGTGCTGGGAGGGGGTGGGCGATGACGGCCGCGGGTCGGTGAGCAGACGTACGAACAGTCGGGCGAGCAGTCCGACGGCAACCAACAGGACTGATCCTTACGGGGGTTGAGATGTACAAGTCGGTACGGGCGCGGATGGGTGCCCTGGTGTGCAGGACGGTGTGCCGGATGCGGTCGATGCGCGGGGATGAGGGAATGGTCACCTCCGAGTACGCGATGGGGATCGTCGCGGCGGTGGCGTTCGCGGTGGTGCTCTACAAGGTGGTCACGAGCGGCGCCGTCAGCGCGGAACTCCAGGCCATCGTGAAACGGGCGCTCGATGCGAAGGCGTGAACGGGCGGCGGACGCGGGGTTCGTGACGGCGGAGTCGGCGATGGTGCTGCCTGTGCTGGTGATGTTCGCGATGGCGCTGGTGTGGGGGCTGCTCGTGGTGGCCGCCCAGATCCAGTGCGTGGACGCGGCCAGGACGGGCGCCCGCGCGGCGGCCCGCGAGGATCCCGACGAGGCGGTCGTCCGGGCGGCTCGGGACACGGCACCGCGCGACGCGAAGGTGACGGTGGCGCGGGAGGGCGACCGGGTCCGTGTCGTGGTCGTGGCGAAGCCACCCGCACTGCACGGCCTGCCCTTCGAAGTGCGGGAGGAAGCTGTGGCCCTGGTGGAGTCGACGGTGGGGGAAGGGGGATGAGCGGCGGACCTTCGGAGCGCGAGGCTGCCGCCGGGGGCTCCGCGGGCGCTCGGTGCGGCGGCGTGGGGTTCGACAACGCGGGGTCGGACGCCGTGCGGTTCGGGAAGGCCGGGTCGGGCGCCGCGCGGTGTGCGAACGCCGGCTTGGGCGCTGCGCGGTGGGCGAACCCTGGGTTAGCCGCCGTGCGGTCCGCGAAAGCCCGGTTCGCAAGGGTGGGCGTAGCCGAGTCTCGGGTCGCTGGGGCAGGCGTCGTCGGCACCTGGTTCGCGAAGACGGAGCCTGCCCACCCCAGGCTCTGCATCCTGCGGTTCGCGAAAGCCCAGTTCGCAGGGTCGGGCATCGCCGGCACCTGGTTCGCGAAGGCGGGGCCTGCCCAACTCCGGCTCGCCACCCTGTGGTTCGCAAAAGCTCTGTTCGCACAGGTGGGCGTCGCCGACTCCTCGTTCGTCCAAGGCGCCGGCGTTGCCCGTGCCCGGTTCTCCACGGTCGGATTCATCGGTGCCCTGTTGGCCCGCGGCCGTCGCTGTGTCGTCCGGTTCGCCGGTGTTCAGGCCGGTGCCGCCCGTTCGGACCGGGGTTCCGCCACGGTCTGGAGTGTCGGTGCCATCGCGGTGCTGTGTGTGGTGTTCGGGGCCGTGCTGGCCCTCGGACAGGCCGTCGCCGTACGGCATCGGGCGGCCGGTGGGGCGGATCTCGCGGCACTCGCGGCGGCGGACCACTGGGCCGACGGACCGGCGGTGGCCTGCGCTCGGGCGGAGGACGTGGCGCGGGAGCAGGGGGCGCGGCTCGTGCGGTGCGTGATGGTCGGTGAGGTCTCCGACGTGACGGCCGCCTCGGGGCGGGGGCCGTTCACGGCGGAGGTCAGGGCGCGGGCGGGGCCTGCGGGGCCGGTTCCGTCGCAGGTTCCGCCTTTGCCGACTCTCGGTCCGGCCCTCGGTCCTGAAGCCCGCGTGCCTGGACTTCAGGGGGTCCCTCCTGCTCCCCGGAAGGCCTCTCCTCCGGTGCCCCCCGCAACAGCACCGTGAGGAGCCGCACGGCCCCCCTCTTGTGCAGCGGATCGTTGCCGTTGCCGCACTTGGGGGACTGGATGCAGGAGGGGCAGCCGGCGTCGCACTCGCAGGAGGCGATGGCCTGGCGGGTGGCGGTGAGCCAGGCGCGGGCGGTGTGGAAGGCGCGCTCCGCGAAGCCCGCACCGCCCGGGTGGCCGTCGTAGACGAAGACCGTGGGGAGCAGCGTGTCGGGGTGCAGCGGGATCGACACGCCGCCGATGTCCCAGCGGTCGCAGGTCGCGAAGAGGGGCAGCAGGCCGATGGAGGCGTGCTCGGCGGCGTGCAGGGCGCCGCCGAGGATCTCCGGGTTGATCCGGGCCTCGTCGAGCTGGTCCTCGGTGACCGTCCACCACACCGCGCGCGTACGGAGCGTACGAGGAGGGAGGTCGAGTTTCGTCTCGCCGAGCACTTCGCCGGTGATCAGACGCCTGCGGAGGAAGGAGACCACCTGGTTGGTGACCTCGACGGAGCCGTAGCACAACCTGCCCTCGCCCCAGGGGACTTCGACGTCGGTCTCCAGGACGGAGATGGCCGTCGTGTCGCGGGCCACCGTCGAGTAGGACGGGTTGGCCTCCTCGACCAGGGCGACCGAGTCCTCCAGGTCCAGGGAGCGGACGAGATAGGTGCGGCCCTGGTGGAGGTGGACCGCGCCCTCGTGGACGGCGGTGTGGGCGGAGCCCGCGTCGACCGTTCCGAGGAGGCGGCCCGTGCCCGACTCGACGATCTGGATGGGCCGGCCGCCCTCCCCGCGGATGTCGGTGAGGTCGGCGGCCCGCTCCCGGCGGGTCCAGTGCCAGGCCTTGGTGCGGCGGCGCAGCAGCTTCGCGGACTCCAACTGCCCGAGCAAGTTCTCGGTCTCCGGCCCGAACAACTCCATGTCCTCGTCCGTCAACGGCAGTTCCGCCGCGGCCGCGCACAAGTGCGGGGCGAGGACATACGGGTTGTCGGGGTCGAGGACCGTGGACTCCACCGGCTGGTCGAACAGGGCCTCCGGGTGGTGGACGAGGTAGGTGTCCAGGGGGTCGTCGCGGGCGACCAGGACGGCCAGGGCGCCCTGGCCCGCCCGTCCGGCCCGGCCCGCCTGCTGCCACAGGGAGGCGCGCGTGCCGGGGTAGCCGGAGATCAGCACGGCGTCCAGCCCCGAGACGTCGATTCCGAGTTCCAGGGCGGTGGTGGCGGCCAGGCCCAGCAACTCTCCCGAGTGGAGGGCCTGTTCCAGGGCGCGGCGCTCCTCGGGGAGATAGCCGCCGCGGTACGCCGCCACGCGGCGGGCCAGGGAGCGGTCGACCTCGGCCAGCCGCTCCTGGGCGATCACGGAGATCAGCTCGGCGCCGCGCCGGGAGCGCACGAAGGCGACCGAGCGCACGCCCTGCACGGCGAGGTCGGTGAGGAGGTCCGCCGTCTCCGCCGTGGCCGTACGGCGGACCGGGGCGCCCTTCTCGCCCTGCATCTCGGTGAGTGGGGGCTCCCAGAGGGCAAACACCAGTTCGCCGCGCGGTGAGGCGTCGTCGGCGACCTCGACCACCGGGAGGCCGGTGAGGCGGCGGGCGGCGACCGACGGCTCGGCGGCCGTCGCGGAGGCCAGCAGGAAGACGGGGGAGGAGCCGTAGCGGGCGCAGAGGCGGCGCAGGCGGCGCAGCACCTGGGCGACGTGGGAGCCGAACACGCCCCGGTAGGTGTGGCACTCGTCGATGACGACGTACTTGAGCGCCTTCAGGAAGGAGGACCAGCGGGAGTGGGACGGGAGTATCCCGCGGTGCAGCATGTCCGGGTTGGTCAGCACGTAGTTGGCGTACTGGCGGATCCACTCGCGTTCCTCGAACGGCGTGTCGCCGTCGTAGACCGCGGGGCGCACGGAATTGGCCAGCGGTTGTGAAAGTTCCTTCACCGAACGGCACTGGTCCGCGGCCAGGGCCTTCGTGGGGGACAGGTAGAGCGTGGTGGCTCCGCGGCCGTTCGGGGCCTCGGAACCGTCCAGGAGCGTGGAGAGGACCGGCACGAGGTACGCCAGGGACTTGCCGGAGGCGGTACCGGTGGCGACGACGACCGACTCGCCGTCCAGGGCGTGTTCGGCCGCGCGTGCCTGGTGGGCCCAGGGGTGCTCGATGCCGCAGGCCTGGACGGCCGCGATGACCTCCGAGCGGATCCGGTCGGGCCAGACGGCATGGCGACCCGCACGCGGGGGCAAGTGCTCCGTATGAGTGATGCGCGCAGCCCGGCTCGGCCCGGCGGCGAGCCGGTCCAGGACCGTGCTCGGCGTGGGGCGGGGACCGGCGTCCGTCGAGGGTCGATCGGATCGGAGATTCTTGGCCATCGGCACCGAGTGTGTCACTGGCGTGACGGACAATGGGACCAAGGCGTCGTGCACGCCTGCCGGTAAGTGATTGAATGCCATCGCGGCTGGCGAACCGTCCCGGGGGCTCTGCCGAGGTGTCCCGAGGGGCGACCGCTCGATAGCAAGGTGCTGGAGGATCCGTGGACCTGTCCCTGTCGACCGAGACCATCGGCGATCGCACGATCGTCAGGGTCGGTGGCGAAATCGACGTATATACCGCGCCCAAGCTGCGCGAGCAGCTGGTCGAGCTGGTGAATGACGGCAGTTTCCACCTTGTCGTCGACATGGAGGGCGTGGACTTCCTCGACTCCACCGGGCTCGGCGTACTGGTCGGCGGACTGAAGCGGGTGCGTGCCCATGAGGGCTCGCTGCGCCTGGTCTGCAACCAGGAGCGCATTCTCAAGATCTTCCGTATCACCGGCCTCACCAAGGTGTTCCCGATCCACACCTCGGTCGAGGAAGCGGTGGCGGCGACCGACTGATCCGTTCCCGGGCCCGTGCCCGGATCGGCAGAAGGACGTCGACAGAAGCAAAAGGAGGGGGTCCGGGCTTTCGGCGGCCCGGTCCCCCGACAGCACGCCCGTAGTTCCGAGGGGGACGCATGGCCACCGTTGAACTCCGTTTCAGCGCGCTGCCCGAGCACGTCAGGACCGCCCGACTGGTGGCGGCAGCGGTGGCGCGCAGGGCCGGAGTGGACGAGGCCGTCCTCGACGAGGTCAGGCTCGCCGTCGGCGAGGCCTGCACCCGTGCCGTCGGACTGCACCGGAGCGGCGGCATCACGGCGCCGGTCCAGGTGCTGCTGATCGACGAGGAGAAGCAGTTCTCCATCGAGGTCGGCGACGAGGCACCCCATGCGACCCCGGGCGACCGGGCGCCGGGTGCACCGGGCGAGGAGCCCGACGCGGAGACCGAGGAGGACGAGATGGGCCTCGCGGTCATCAGCGGCCTCGTCGACGACGTCGAGGTCACCGCAGGGGAGAACGGCGGACAGATCCGTATGACCTGGCCGACCACGCCGCCGGCCGCAGTGCTTCCCTGACTTTCTCCCCGTTCGAATCAGATTTCTGTTCGACATGCGGAAGGGCCCCACCACACCGGTGGGGCCCTTCCGCATGTCGACCCGGGCTTTCTGTGCCTACAGTGGTCTGGTGCGATGCCTTTCGTGAATTGATTCACGATCAAGATATCGGCCATGAATGCCTTCGGGGCATTACTGCTTTCAGGTTCTGTAAAGGCGAATTCCGTTTACCGCGCCCTGTTTTGATCAGGGCGGGGTACCTACAATCCGTCCACATCTTGAGCTCAGCCCAAGCGTCAAGGAGGACGAATGGCGGGGCTTTCTACCCCTGATCAGTTGGACCAGCCCACAACCTTCGCGGCCGCGGTGCTCACCGACGACAACCGGGTGCTGATCGCGGTCATCGCGGTCGTCGCCCTCGCGGCGCTCGCGGTGGCAGGCGTCCTGGTACGCCAGGTGCTCGCGGCCGACGAGGGCACCGACAGCATGAAAAAGATCGCGAAGGCCATCCAGGAAGGCGCGAACGCCTATCTGGCACGCCAGCTGCGCACGCTCGGCGTATTCGCCGTCGTCGTGTTCTTCCTGCTCATGCTGCTCCCCGCGGACGACTGGAATCAGCGCGCAGGCCGATCCCTGTTCTTCTTGATCGGCGCCGCCTTCTCGGCGGCCACCGGCTATATCGGCATGTGGCTCGCCGTACGCAGCAATGTGCGTGTGGCCGCGGCGGCGCGAGAAGCCACTCCGGCGGCAGGCGAGCCGGAAAAGGATCTCACCGCCGTCTCGCACAAAGCCATGAAGATCGCTTTCCGTACGGGCGGCGTGGTCGGCATGTTCACGGTGGGGCTCGGTCTGCTGGGCGCCTCCTGTGTGGTGCTGGTGTACGCGGCCGACGCGCCGAAGGTCCTGGAGGGATTCGGTCTCGGCGCGGCGCTCATCGCGATGTTCATGAGGGTCGGCGGCGGCATCTTCACCAAGGCCGCCGACGTCGGCGCCGACCTGGTCGGCAAGGTCGAGCAGGGCATCCCGGAGGACGACCCGCGCAACGCCGCGACCATCGCCGACAACGTGGGCGACAACGTCGGCGACTGCGCGGGCATGGCGGCCGACCTCTTCGAGTCGTACGCCGTGACCCTGGTCGCCGCGCTGATCCTCGGCAAGGCGGCCTTCGGCGACTCCGGACTCGCCTTCCCGCTGCTCGTCCCGGCGATCGGCGTGATCACCGCGATGATCGGCATCTTCGCGGTCGCCCCACGCCGCTCCGACCGCAGCGGCATGTCCGCGATCAACCGCGGGTTCTTCATCTCCGCGGTGATCTCGCTCGTGCTGGTGGCGGTGGCCGTCTTCGTCTACCTCCCGGGGAAGTACGCCGACCTCGACGGAATCACCGATACGGCGATCTCGGGCAAGGACGGCGATCCCAGGGTCCTCGCCCTGGTCGCCGTAGCCATCGGCATCCTGCTCGCCGCCGTCATCCAGCAGCTGACCGGCTACTTCACCGAGACCAGCCGCCGTCCCGTCCAGGACATCGGCAAGACCTCGCTCACGGGGCCCGCCACCGTCATCCTCGCCGGTATCTCGATCGGTCTGGAGTCGGCCGTCTACACCGCCCTGCTGATCGGCCTCGGCGTCTACGGGGCGTTCCTGCTCGGCGGTACCTCGATCATGCTGGCGCTGTTCGCGGTGGCGCTGGCCGGCACCGGCCTGCTCACCACGGTCGGTGTGATCGTCGCCATGGACACCTTCGGGCCGGTCTCCGACAACGCGCAGGGCATCGCCGAGATGTCCGGCGACGTCGAGGGTGCGGGCGCGCAGGTGCTCACCAACCTGGACGCCGTCGGCAACACCACCAAGGCCATCACCAAGGGCATCGCCATCGCCACCGCGGTCCTGGCGGCGTCGGCGCTCTTCGGGTCGTACCGTGACGCGATCACGACCGGCGCGCAGGACGTCGGCGAGAAGCTCAGCGGGGCGGGGGCGCCGATGAGCCTGATGATGGACATCTCGCAGCCCAACAACCTCGTCGGCCTGATCGCCGGCGCGGCGGTCGTCTTCCTCTTCTCGGGGCTGGCGATCAACGCGGTGTCGCGGTCGGCGGGCTCCGTGGTCTACGAGGTGCGGCGGCAGTTCCGCGAGCATCCCGGGATCATGGACTACAGCGAGGAGCCGGAGTACGGCAAGGTCGTCGACATCTGCACCAGGGATGCCCTGCGCGAACTCGCCACGCCCGGACTGCTCGCCGTGACGGCGCCCATCTTCATCGGGTTCACCCTCGGGGTCGGCGCCCTCGGCGCGTTCCTCGCGGGTGCGATCGGCGCGGGCACGCTCATGGCGGTCTTCCTGGCCAACTCGGGTGGTGCCTGGGACAACGCCAAGAAACTCGTCGAGGACGGTCACCACGGCGGCAAGGGCAGCGAGGCCCATGCCGCGACCGTGATCGGCGACACCGTCGGCGACCCGTTCAAGGACACCGCGGGCCCCGCGATCAACCCGCTGCTGAAGGTGATGAACCTGGTGGCGCTGCTGATCGCTCCGGCGGTGATCAAGTTCAGCTACGGCGAGGACAAGAGCATCGGCGTACGGATCTTCGTCGCCGTCCTCGCGTTCCTCGTGATCGCCGGCGCGGTCTACGTCTCCAAGCGGCGCGGGATCGCCGTGGGTGACGAAGACAACGAGAAGAAGGCGGCCAAGTCGGCGGATCCCGCGGTGGTTTCGTAGGCCCTCCGACGAGTCCCAGCTCAAGGGGCGGGCGGGCGGCGCGCGTTCATGCGCCGCACGCCCGCCCTGTGCGTGCACGCCGCTCGGCCGTGAGGCTTCTCTCTCCTGGGGCGAATGCGATTAAAGGTGTTCATAGGTGACATCCAGGACACGGATGTCGCGCGTGTGCTGTGTAAGGTCCGGGGGCTGAGAGGCCACGGAAGGGACCGATCCGGTGAACAAGAAGCTCGCGGCCGCACTGTCCGGCAGTGCGGTACTGGTACTGGCGCTGACGGGATGCGGTGGCGGCAGCAAGGACAACAAGGAACTCGACGCCTGGGCCAAGAAGGTCTGTGACCTGGTGCCGGCCCAGAACAAGAAGATCACGGCGGCCTACGACGCGATCACCAAGGCGGCCGAGGACACCGAGAGCACCCCGGCGGAGCTCCAGAAGGCCGACTCCCAGGCCTTCCAGGACCTGTCCGACGGCTACAAGGCGCGCGCCACGGTCATCCGCAACGCCGGGGCGCCTCCCGGTGCCGAGGACGGCGCGAAGAAGCTCCAGGAGGCCGTCAAGCAGCTCACGGCGCTCTCGGCGTCCTACGCCGACATGAAGACGCAGGTGGACGGGCTCAACACCAAGGACCAGGCGAAGTTCGCGACCGGTCTCAAGGACGTCTCCGCCGAGATGCAGAAGGTCGAGACACAGCGTCAGACCGCGCTCGCCGCGCTGAAGGACCTGGAGTCGGGCGACACCAAGCAGGCCCTGGCCGATCAGCCGGGCTGCAAGCAGGCGTCCACGTCGGCGACAGGGTCCGCTTCGGCGACGGACAGCTGAGCGGCCGGGGCCGGCGGCTGAGCGGGGATCGCCTCGCGGCGAGCCGCTCGTCGAGGCGTGGCGGGCGGCAGGTGCGGACGGCGGCCGCGGGCCACAATGGGGGCGTGAGTACCTCCAGTTTGCCCACGCTGCCCGCCGCCCCCGCCCCCGCCCCCGCCCCCGCTCCCGGCCGTCCCGATGTCACCGCCCGGCTGAGGGACGACCTGCTCGGGGCCTCCTTCACCGCCGACGGGCTGCTGGAACTGCTCGGCGCCCCCGCATACGCGGCCCTCGCGCGCAGCGAGACCGTGCCCGCGCTCCGGGCGACCCGCGGAGACACGCCGCTGGAGGTGCTCGTACGCCTGTTCCTCCTCCAACAGCCGGTGCCCCACGCGCGCGTGGCGGACGTCCTGCCCGTCGAGGCGTGTCTGGAGAGCGGCTGGCTGGTGCGCGCCGGCGCGGACGAGGTCGCCGCGACGGTGGACGTACGGCCGTACGGGGGCCCCGGTGGCGAGGACTGGTTCATCGTGTCGGACCTGGGCTGTGCCGTCGGCGGTGCCAGTGGCATCGGCAGCCGGGAGGAGGGCGTCGTCCTCGGCGTCGGCGGTGCCTCCACGACCCTGGCCGGCATCACGGTCCGTACGCCCGTCTCGTCCGCCCTCGACGTCGGCACCGGCTCCGGGATCCAGGCCCTGCACGCCGCACAGCACGCCACGCGCGTGACGGCGACCGATCTCAACCCGCGCGCGCTGCACATCACCGCGCTCACGCTGGCCCTGTCCGGTGTCCCGGCGGCCGATCTGCGGGAGGGCTCCCTGTTCGAGCCCGTCAAGCAGGGAGAGACGTACGACCTCATCGTGTCGAACCCGCCCTTCGTGATCTCGCCCGGTGCGCGACTGACGTACCGCGACGGCGGGATGGGCGGGGACGATCTGTGCCGCTCGGTCGTTCAGGGGGCAGGGGAGCTGCTGAACGAGGGCGGGTTCGCGCAGTTCCTCGCCAACTGGCAGCACGTCGCGGGGGAGGACTGGCAGGACAGGCTCAGGTCGTGGGTGCCGCGCGGGTGCGACGCGTGGATCGTGCAGCGCGAGGTGCAGGACGTCACGCAGTACGCCGAACTTTGGCTCAGGGACGCCGGTGACCACCGCGGCGACCCGGCCGAGTACCAGGCGCTGTACGACGCGTGGCTGGACGAGTTCGAGGCGCGCAAGGTGAGGGCCGTGGGCTTCGGCTGGATCACCCTGCGCAGGACGGGCTCCGCCGAGCCCTCGATCACCGTGGAGGAATGGCCGCACCCGGTCGAGCAGCCGCTCGGGGACACCGTCCGGGCGCACTTCGAGCGCCTCGACTACCTGCGCGCCAACGACGACGCGGCCCTGCTGGAGGCCCACTTCACACTCGTGCCCGAGATCGTCCAGGAGCAGGTCGGACTGCCCGGCGCGGATGACCCGGAGCACGTCGTGCTGCGCCAGCACCGCGGAATGCGACGGGCCACCAAGGTGGACACCGTCGGGGCGGGCTTCGTCGGCGTGTGCGACGGCTCGCTCAGCGCGGGTCGCATCCTCGACGCGATCGCCCAGCTCATGGACGAGGACCCGGTCATGCTGCGCGACCGTACGCCCGCACAGATCCGGCTGCTGGTGGAGCAGGGGTTCCTGGAGCCGTCCCGGTCAGTCTGACCGACAACAAGAAGAGTCGAGCGGGAGGACACCCCCGCCCGGCGCGGTCTGAATCCGGTCGGTTTCTGTGAGCGTCCGGCACAGCCAGGGGTGGCGGTCGGGCGGGGTCGGCCAAGGGGTCCGTGGTCGTGTCGGCACGGCGTTCACCCGGGGTTCGTCCGCCCGCCGTCAGCGCGTGCCAGTCTCCACCGGAACCGCACGCGCGGACGGGAGAAACAGGGGGCACGGGCAATCATGGAGAGCGGACCGGCGATCTTCACGGGAATGGTGTTCGCCCTGTTCGGAGGAGGGCTGCTGGTGTGGACCGCAGCCCGGGTACGGCATCGCGAGCCCGTCGCCCACGGTGTGAGTCCGGTCGCATCCGCGACCCTGGCGACCCTCGCCGCGCTCATCGCGCTGGCCCTCGGCGCGTGGTGCCTGACCGGCCTCTAGGACGGCTCCCGGGAGGTCTTCGCGAGCAGGTCGACCGGTAAGAGGGAGATCACCCTCCGGATGAGACCGAAAAGGCCGGTGGGTACTCCGGGCGGCAGGAATGGCGGTAGTCGGGTTACCGTTCGAGTGGCCGTTGCGGGCTTTTCCCGTTTGACACGGGGGCGGGATGTACCGTCACACTCCGCAGCGTCAGCACGACCCGACCCCGGGACCAAAGGCCTGGGGAGAGACCCCAGCGTCGAGCCGGAGAGAAGAGCGAAGTTGTCCCCGACCAGCGACCCCGCACAGGGCGGCCGCCGACTCGTCATCGTCGAGTCGCCTGCCAAGGCGAAGACGATCAAGGGCTATCTCGGCCCCGGATACGTCGTCGAGGCGAGCGTCGGGCACATCCGCGACCTCCCCAGCGGCGCCGCCGAAGTGCCCGAGAAGTACACCGGCGAGGTGCGCCGCCTCGGCGTGGACGTCGAGCACGACTTCGAGCCCATCTATGTCGTCAACGCCGACAAGAGGGCCCAGGTCAAGAAGCTCAAGGACCTGCTGAAGGACTCCGACGAGCTCTTCCTCGCCACCGATGAGGACCGCGAGGGCGAGGCCATCGCGTGGCACCTCCAGGAGGTGCTCAAGCCCAAGGTCCCGGTCAAGCGGATGGTCTTCCACGAGATCACCAAGGCCGCGATCCAGGCCGCCGTCGCCAACCCGCGCGAGCTGAACCAGAAGCTGGTCGACGCCCAGGAGACCCGCCGCATCCTCGACCGCCTCTACGGCTACGAGGTCTCGCCGGTCCTGTGGAAGAAGGTCATGCCGCGCCTGTCGGCCGGCCGTGTCCAGTCGGTCGCCACCCGGCTCGTCGTCGAGCGGGAACGCGAGCGCATCGCGTTTCGTTCTGCGGAGTACTGGGACCTGACGGGCACCTTCGCGACCGGCCGCGCGGGGGACTCCTCGGACCCGTCGTCGCTGGTCGCCCGCCTCCAGACCGTCGACGGCAGGCGGGTCGCGCAGGGCCGCGACTTCGACTCCCTGGGACAACTGAAGAGCGCGAACACCCTCCACCTCGACGAGGCGAACGCCCGCGCGCTCGCCGCCGCCCTGGAGCAGACCCGGTTCGCGGTCCGCTCGGTCGAGTCCAAGCCGTACCGCCGCTCGCCCTACGCCCCGTTCCGTACGACGACCCTCCAGCAGGAGGCCTCGCGCAAGCTCGGTTTCGGCGCGAAGGCGACCATGCAGGTGGCCCAGAAGCTGTACGAGAACGGCTTCATCACCTACATGCGTACGGACTCCACGACCCTCAGCGACACCGCCATCACCGCGGCCCGCGCCCAGGTCACCCAGTTGTACGGCGCCGACTACCTGCCCTCGTCGCCGCGCACCTACGCCGGGAAGGTCAAGAACGCCCAGGAGGCGCACGAGGCGATCCGCCCCTCGGGTGACCGTTTCCGCACGCCCGCCGAGACCGGCCTGACCGGCGACCAGTTCAGGCTCTACGAGCTGATCTGGAAGCGCACCGTCGCCTCGCAGATGAAGGACGCGACCGGCAACAGCGTGACCGTGAAGATCGGTGGCACCGCCGCCGACGGCCGGGACGTCGAGTTCAGCGCCTCCGGCAAGACGATCACCTTCCACGGCTTCCTCAAGGCCTACGTCGAGGGCGCCGACGACCCGAACGCCGAGCTGGACGACCGCGAGCGCCGGCTGCCCCAGGTCGCCGAGGGCGACGCCCTGAGCGCCGAGGAGATCACGGTCGACGGGCACGCCACCAAGCCCCCGGCCCGCTACACCGAGGCCAGCCTGGTCAAGGAGCTCGAAGAGCGCGAGATCGGCCGCCCCTCGACGTACGCGTCAATCATCGGCACGATCCTGGACCGCGGCTATGTCTTCAAGAAGGGCACGGCACTGGTGCCGTCCTTCCTGTCCTTCGCCGTGGTCAACCTCCTGGAGAAGCACTTCGGCCGGCTCGTCGACTACGACTTCACCGCCCGGATGGAGGACGACCTCGACCGCATCGCGGCCGGTCAGGCGCAGTCCGTGCCGTGGCTGAGGCGCTTCTACTTCGGTGAGACATCGCCGAACAGCGGCTCCACCACAGGCGGTGCGGCCGACGCCGGCAACGGCGACGGGGACCACCTCGGCGGCCTCAAGGAACTGGTGACCGACCTGGGCGCGATCGACGCGCGCGAGGTCTCCTCGTTCCCGGTGGGCAACGACATCGTGCTCAGGGTCGGCCGCTACGGCCCGTACATCGAGCGCGGCGAGAAGGACTCCGAGAACCACCAGCGGGCGGACGTGCCCGAGGACCTGGCGCCGGACGAGCTGTCCGTCGAGCTCGCGGAGGAGCTGCTCGCCAAGCCGAGCGGTGACTTCGAGCTGGGCGCCGACCCGGTGACGGGTCATCAGATCATCGCCCGCGACGGCCGCTACGGCCCGTACGTCACCGAGGTGCTCCCCGAGGGCACCCCGAAGACCGGCAAGAACGCCGTGAAGCCGCGTACGGCCTCGCTGTTCAAGTCGATGTCGCTGGACACGGTGACCCTCGAGGACGCCCTGAAGCTGATGTCGCTGCCGCGTGTCGTCGGCAAGGACGCCGAGGGCCAGGAGATCACCGCGCAGAACGGCCGCTACGGCCCGTACCTGAAGAAGGGCACGGACTCGCGGTCGCTGCAGACCGAGGACCAGCTCTTCACGATCACGCTGGAAGAGGCGCTGGCGATCTACGCCCAGCCCAAGCAGCGTGGCCGCGCGGCCGCCAAGCCGCCGCTCAAGGAGCTGGGCACCGACCCGGTCAGCGAGAAGCCGGTCGTGGTCAAGGACGGCCGCTTCGGACCGTATGTGACCGACGGGGAGACCAACGCGACCCTGCGCTCCGGCGACAGCGTCGAGGAGATCACCCCCGAGCGCGGCTTCGAACTCCTCGCCGAGAAGCGGGCGAAGAGTCCCGCCAAGAAGACGGCCAAGAAGGCGCCCGCCAAGAAGGCCCCGGCCAAGAAGGCGACGGCCGCCAAGAAGACCGCGGCGAAGAAGACCACGACGGCCGCGAAGAAGACGACGACGAAGACGACCACCGCGAAGAAGGCGACGGCGTCGAAGGCGGCGTCCGAGGACTGAGTTCGGGCCCCGTCGTTCGGCCCCGTTCGGGGTCGGGTTCCTCCACCGAGGCTTCGCAATGCGAACGTCCCGGCATCACTTTGGTGTCGGGACGTGCGCACGTCAGGATGCGCTCCCCGGGCTGTCGGTGGCTCCCGATAGGCTGAATGCATGACCCGTGCGGAGCAGCCAACGGCCCCTGACCCGGCCCCCGACGATGCCCTGGTCGCGGACTCCCGCGAGCGCGCCGTCCGCGCCCTGCTGCGCAGGCCCCAGCTCAAACGCCTGTGGAGCGCCCAGCTCGTCGGCGGGATCGGCGACACCCTCGCACTCCTGGTGCTGGTGCTGCTGGCCCTTCAGGCGGCGATCGCCGAGGGCTCCTTCGGCGGCGGCTACCGGGGCGTGGCGTTCGCAGTGGCGACCGTCTTCGGTACGCGCATCCTGGCGACGCTGCTCTTCGGCGCCGTCCTGCTCGGCCCGTTGACCTCGCTCACGTCGCAGGAGGGGCCGCTCGACCGCCGCTGGACCATGGTCGGCGCCGACGGAGTCAGGCTCGCACTGCTCATCGTCGCGCCCCTGTGGGTCGACTGGATGCCGGACGACGCCCTCGCGATGCTCCTGGTGACGGTCTTCGTGGCCGGGGTCGCCGAGCGCTTCTGGACCGTGTGCCGCGAGAGCGCGGCGCCCGCCCTGCTGCCGGCTCCTCCTCCGGAGGGGGCGACGGTACGACCGCTGCCGGACCACCTGGACGCGCTGCGCCGCCTGTCGCTGCGGACGACCTTCGTGGCGATCCCGCTGGCCGGTGCCGCCCTTGTCGCCGCGGGCCTGCTCAACAACCTGCTGGGCTCCGGCATCGACTGGTTCGGCCAGCACCAGGCGGCCCTCGCGTCGTATGTCGCGGCCGGGCTGTTCGCCGCGTCCCTGTCCCTGCTGACCTTCCTGGAACTGCCCGCCACCCGCACTCCGCGCGCGCGTTCGCCGCTGGAGGGGCTGCGCCGCCCCAAGACCGGCACCGGCGTCGACAAGGGCCGTACCGGCGCGATCCCGCTGCTGGTGCCGGCCTGCGCGGCCGTCGCCGGGGCGATCGCGGCCGCCGTGGCCGTCGCCGTGCTGCACGCCAAGGACCTGGGCGGCGGCCCGGTGATGTACGGGCTGATGGTGCTCGCGCTGACCGGCGGCGTCGTGATCGGTGTCCGTACGGCGCCCAAGGTGCTGGTCTCGCTGTCGCGGCGCCGACTGCTCGCGCTGGCGATCGCCTTCACCGGTATCACCCTGCTGGCCGCCGGGCTCGTCCCGGACGTCACCACCGTGCTGCTGATCGACGCGCTGGCCGGTGTCGGCGCAGGCGTGGCCGCCAACACCGGGCACACCCTGCTCGACCAGGAGACCGAGGAATACCGGCGGGCGCGGACCACCGAGCATCTGCACGCGGTCGTCCGGGTCGCCGTGGCGTTCGGCGCGCTGGCCGCCCCCGTGGTGGCCGCGGCGATCGGACCGCACCGGCTGGAGAACGGCAAGTTCGTGTTCGCGCACGGCGGCGCCGCGTTCACCCTGATGCTCGTCGGCGCGCTCCTGCTGCCGGTGGCCGCGCTGGTCCTCGCCAAGGTCGACGACCGGTCCGGCGTACCTCTCAGGCACGACCTGCGGGACGCGCTGCTCGGCGGCGACGACCCGGAAGCGGTGCCCGCCGCTTCCGGCTTCTTCATCGCCCTGGAAGGCGGCGACGGGGCCGGGAAGTCCACCCAGGCCGAGGCGCTCGCCGAGTGGATAAGGGCCAAGGGCCACGAGGTCGTGCTGACGCGTGAACCTGGGGCCACCCCGGTGGGCAAGCGGCTGCGGTCGATCCTGCTGGACGTGTCGAGCACCGGGCTCTCGCACCGCGCGGAGGCACTGCTGTACGCGGCGGACCGCGCGGAGCACGTGGACACCGTGGTCAGGCCCGCGTTGGAGCGCGGAGCGGTCGTGATCTCCGACCGGTACATCGACTCCTCGGTGGCGTACCAGGGCGCCGGGCGCGACCTGTCCCCGACGGAGATCGCCCGCATCAACCGCTGGGCGACCGACGGCCTGGTGCCGCATCTGACCGTCCTGTTGGACGTGTCCCCGGAGATCGCACGCGAGCGGTTCACCGAGGCGCCGGACCGGCTGGAGTCGGAGCCGGCGGAGTTCCACGCGCGCGTGCGCTCCGGATTCCTCACGCTGGCCGCCGCCGACCCCGGCCGGTACCTGGTCGTGGACGCCGGGCAGGAGCCCGAGGCCGTCACGACCGTCGTACGGCATCGCCTCGACCAGATGCTTCCGCTGTCCGAGCAGGAGATCCGGGAGCAGGAGGAGGCCCGCCGCAAGGCCGAGGAGGAGGCGCGGCGCAAGGCCGAGGAAGAGGCCGCGCGCAAGGCCGAGGAGGAGCGCCTGGAGCGTGAGCGCCAGGAGCAGCTCGCCCGGTTGAAGGCCGAGGAGGAGGAGCGCAAGCTGCGCGAGCTGGAGGAGGCCCAGCGCCGCGAGGCGGAACGCCAGGCGGAGGAGGCCCGGCTGCGGGCCGAGGAAGCGCGCAGGCGGGCCGAGGAGGAGCGGGCACGGCTCCTCGCCGAGGAGAAGGCACGCGCGGAGGAAGAGGCACGGCGAAAGGCTCAGGAGGAGGCCGCCCGCAAGCGGGCCGAGGAGGAGGCGCGACTGCGCGCCGAGGCCGAGGAGCGGCGGCTGGAGAAGCAGCGCAAGGCCGAGGCGGCTCTGCTGAGGGCGGAGGAGGCCCGGCGGCTCGCCGAGGCCGCGGCCCTGGCGGCGGAGGCGGGGCCCAAGCAGGCGGCCGCTCCTGCCGTGGGGATGGACGCGGCGACCGTGCCCACGCCTGTGGTGACGCCGACGAACGCCTCCGGCGGACCGGTGGACGAGACGGCCGTGCTGCCTCGGGTGCCCATGGAGAAGGACGACGAGGATGCGTCCGCAGGCGGGACTTCCGGTGGGTCCACCTCCGAGGCCGAGGTGACGGCCGAGCTGCCTCAGCCTCCGGTGCCTCCGGGTGCGGCGGACGAGACCGCGGTGCTGCCTCCCGTGCCTCCGGGTGCGGCGGACGAGACCGCGGTGCTGCCTCCCGTGCCGCCGGGTGCTGCCGACGAGACCGCCGTGCTGCCTCCCGTGCCTCCGGCGCCGGGGGAGGGGCCTGCGGATCGAGTGCCGCCGGGGTACTTCCGGGACGAGGAGCGGACGCGGGAGCTGCCGCAGGTCGACGCGGAGGGGACACCGCGGCGCAGGGCCCGGTCGGACTGGGCCGAGGAGACTCCGTTGGACGATCTGCCCACGCTGGCCGACGAGTTGCTCGGGCCGCATGACGACGAGCCCAGGGACGATCGCCGTCGCAGGCGCTGAGAGGCCACGCCGGTTGTCAGTGCTCGCCCCCACAATGGACCCCTAGGGCAATGGACAGCCGGCGCGAAAGATGACGAAAGGGCGGCGTGACCCATGACCGTATGGGACGACCTGGTCGGCCAGGAGAGGGTGAGCGAGCAGCTCGCGGCCGCCGCTCGGGACGCCGACGCCCTGGTCACCGCCGTCGCCACCGGTGCCCCGCCACCCGAGGCGTCGAAGATGACTCATGCCTGGCTGTTCACGGGCCCCCCGGGGGCGGGCCGGAATCAGGCGGCGAGGGCCTTCGCCGCCGCGCTGCAGTGCGTCAGTCCGGACCGGGCCCTCGGGGGAGTCCCCGGCTGCGGGTTCTGCGACGGGTGTCATACGGCACTCATCGGCACCCATGCCGACGTCTCCTCCGTGGCCGCGGTCGGCACCCAGATCCTCGCCGACGACATGCGGGACACCGTCAGGAAGTCCTTCACCTCACCGGCGACCGGCCGCTGGCAGATCATCCTCGTCGAGGACGCCGAGCGGCTGAACGAGAAGTCGGCCAACGCTGTCCTCAAAGCCGTGGAGGAGCCCGCTCCGCGCACGGTCTGGCTGCTGTGCGCGCCGTCCATCGAGGACGTCCTGCCGACGATCCGCTCCCGCTGCCGCCACCTGAACCTGAGCACGCCCTCCGTGGAGGCCGTCGCCGACATGCTCGTGCGCCGCGAGGGCGTCGAACCGGCCGCCGCGATGGCCGCCGCCCGTGCGACCCAGGGCCATGTCGACCGGGCCCGCCGCCTCGCCACCGACCCGGCCGCGCGCGAGCGCCGTGCCGCCGTGCTGAAGCTGCCCCTGCGCGTCGAGGACATCGGCGGCTGTCTCAGGGCGGCGCAGGAACTCGTCGACGCGGCGGCCGACGACGCCAAGCAGCTCGCCGAGGAGATGGACGGCAAGGAGACCGAGGACATGAAGGCGGCCATGGGCGCCTCCCAGGGCGGCCGCATGCCCCGCGGCACGGCGGGTGTGATGAAGGACCTGGAGGACCGGCAGAAGCGCCGCCGCACCCGTACCCAGCGCGACAGCCTCGACCTGGCCCTGACCGACCTCACCGCGTTCTACCGTGACGTCCTCGCCCTCCAGTTCGGCTCCCGGGTGGCGATCGCCAACGCGGACGCCGAGGACGCCCTGGAGCGGCTCGCCCGCGGCAGCACCCCGGAGAGCACACTCCGCCGCATCGAGGCGATCGGCGCCTGCCGCGACGCCCTCGACCGCAATGTGGCCCCGCTGCTCGCGGTGGAGGCCATGACGATGGCGCTCAGAGCCGGTTGAAGCGGAGTTGACCACGTCACTCGTACGAGGCTTTGTTTACACGGAGTGCAGTCAGTAAACTGCACACAGTTACGCTCGCCTGATGCACACCAGGCGCAGCTCCCGCTCCTTCCGCACCGCCGTCACGCTTCTGGCCGCCGCGCTCCTCGTCTCCGCCTGTTCCGCGGGCGCCTCGACGAGTTCGGCCACCTCGGCCGCCGACGTGGCCCTGGGCGCGCTGCCGCAGTCGACACCGGCCGCGCTGTCGTCGTACTACCGGCAGAAGGCGCGCTGGCGCAGCTGCGAGGTCCCCGGTTTCGAGTGCGCCACGCTGAGGGCGCCGCTCGACTACGACAGACCGGCCGGCGGGGACGTCCGGCTCGCCGTCGCCCGCAAGAAGGCCACCGGGCCGGGCGAGCGCCTCGGGTCGCTGTTCGTGAACCCGGGCGGACCGGGCGGCTCGGCGGTCGGCTACGTCCAGGCGTACGCCGGGATCGGCTACCCGGCCGAGGTGCGGGCCCGCTACGACATGGTCGCGGTGGACCCGCGCGGAGTCGGCCGCAGTGAGCCGGTCGCATGCCTCGACGGGCGGGACATGGACACGTACACCCAGACGGACGTCACCCCCGACAACGCGCGCGAGACCACCGAACTCGTCGACGCCTACAAGAAGTTCGCGGAACAGTGCGGCGCGCACTCGGCGAAGTTGTTGCGGCATGTGTCGACGGTCGAGACGGCCCGGGACATGGACATCGTGCGGGCGGCACTGGGCGACGCGAAGCTCAACTACGTGGGGGCGTCGTACGGGACGTTCCTCGGGGCGACGTACGCGGGACTGTTCCCCGGCCGTTCGGGGCGGCTGGTGCTGGACGGCGCGCTGGACCCCTCGCTGTCCGCGCGCCGGGTGAACCTCGACCAGACGGCGGGCTTCGAGACGGCGTTCCAGTCGTTCGCGAAGGACTGTGTGCAGCAGCCGGACTGCCCGCTCGGAGCGAAGGGCGCACCGAGCGCGGAGGTCGGCCGCAGGCTCAGGGCGTTCTTCAGGAAGCTTGACGCGCACCCGATCCCCACCGGCGACGCGGACCGCCGCACCCTCGGCGAGGCCCTCGCCACGACCGGTGTGATCGCGGCGATGTACGACGAGAGTTCCTGGGCGCAGCTGCGGGAGGCGCTGAGCTCGGCCATGAAGGAGAACGACGGCGCGGGGCTGCTGGTCCTCGCCGACAGCTACTACGAGCGGGACACCGACGGCCGTTACAGCAACCTGATGTCCGCCAACGCGGCGGTGAACTGCCTCGACCTCCCGCCCGCCTACACGGCCCCGGAGGAAGTCGAGAAGGCCGTCCCGAGCTTCGCGAAGGCGTCCCCCGTCTTCGGGGCGGGCCTCGCCTGGGCCTCCCTCAGCTGCGCGTACTGGCCGGTGCGGCCCACCGGTGAGCCGCACCGCATCGAGGCGCGGGGCGCCCGCCCGATCGTCGTGGTCGGCACCACCCGCGACCCGGCCACCCCCTACCGCTGGGCTCGCGCCCTGGCCGCCCAGCTCACCTCGGCCCGCCTGCTCACCTACGAGGGCGACGGTCACACCGCGTACGGCCGCGGGAGCGCCTGCATCGACTCGGCGATCAACGCGTACCTGCTCCGCGGGACTCCGCCGGTGGACGGGAAACGGTGCTCGTAACCCCCTCCCCGGACCGACGAACAGCTCCGGACACCGCACGCCGGGGCTGGTTCGGAGCACCCTCCGAAACTGTGTAGACTTGCCGACGTTGCTGACCGCACCATGGTGCGGACGGCGCGCCGCCTTAGCTCAGATGGCCAGAGCAACGCACTCGTAATGCGTAGGTCTCGGGTTCGAATCCCGAAGGCGGCTCCGAGAAACCCCAGGACTCACTCGCCGTGACCTGGGGTTTTTCTTTTTCCTGCGCTGCTCCAGCTCCAGCTCCAGTTGCCGTGCGGTCGGTTTCTGTCCTGGGTCAGCCTCGCGGCGTCGAACTGGGCCTTGCTGGTCACTGTTCGTGGTTCAGGTACGAGCGTGGAGGAACGCGTCGGGCAGTGAGACGTGGTGCGTTTCCACGCAGTGCGGGTTCGGCTTCCATGACGTCCATGAGGACGTGGCCCGCGTCCAGGTAGACGACCAGATCCCGCTCTTTCGGTTCGCCGACGGGCTGGACGGCATCGCGTATCGATCCGTTCGGCCGGCCGGGGCGGTTGTCCAGTTCGTCGTAGAAGCCCAGCAATCCCAGCACGGCGCTTCCTTCGACGGGCCTTTCGGTGTGAGCAGAACGGTCACGCGGTGGCCGCGGGGCACAGCGTAGATGCAGGTTCGCCCGGACCGCCCGGGCGCTTGTTTACGCGTTACCGCCAATAACCGCCCGCCCGCTTTGGCGGTCCGCTGCCCTGCGACGCCGATCGCGACGCCGCTAACGTCCCGGCATGAGGCGACGCAGGCGCATCAGGACGAGCCGCACCATGTCCTTACGACGGGTGCGGGACAGGACGATCCAGCGCCGGGACGACGTTCGGTCCGGTGGCTGGCGCAGACGGTTCGGGCGCCGGGCCGAGCAGGCCCGGCCCTGGCTCCAGTTCCTCGCCGACCTCGCCACGCTGCTCGCGAGGGTGGTGCGGTAGCCGGTTCGGGGGCGCGTCCGCCGTGACGCCGTGTCCGGGCGGACATCCTCCGTGCGGCCCGGCACCATGGGTCCGGCACGATGGGCCCGTCACCATGGGCCCGTCACGACGGGGTGGACGAGGCTGGACCAGCGCGCGGAGGTGCCGTATGTCAGGAGCCGGGTCGGCGGGCGGCTACTCCGCCACGCCCCTCGCCAAGAAGCTCGGCATCAAGGCGGGGCACCGGGTCCGGCTCGACGGTGCGCCCGAGGGGTGGAACATCCCCGGTCTGCCCGACGACTGCGATGTCGCCGTCGGCGGCCCGCGCGGCGCGGATGTCGTCCTCGCCTTCCACCGCGAGTACGCGCGGCTCGCCGCTGAGGCGGGTGAACTGGTCGCCGGCCTCGCGGACGACGCCGCCCTGTGGATCGCCTGGCCGCGCAGGGCCGCCGGGCACGTCAGTGACATCACCGAGCACGCCCTGCGGGAGGTCTTCCTCCCACTCGGCGTTGTCGACGTGAAGGTCGCGGCCTTGGGGGAGAACTGGTCGGGACTGAAGTTCGTGCGACGGAGGGAGAACCGGCAGAGGTGACACACAGACCCCACACTTCCCCGTACCTGAAGTCCTCACCGAGGATCGCCGTAGCCGTCGTGACGATGGGGAACCGCCCCGACGAGGTCGACGCCCTGTTGCGGTCCGTGGCCAAGCAGGACATCGCCCCGGCCCGGATCGTGATCGTGGGCAACGGCTGCCGGCTGCCCGAGTTCGCCGAGCGGCTCTCCCTGCCCGGTGAGGTCACCACCGTCGACGTCGAGGAGAACCTCGGCTGCCCCGGCGGACGGAATGTGGCGCTTGCCCGGCTGCGGGACTTCGGCGATGTGGACGTCGTAGTGGAACTCGACGACGACGGCCTGCTCGTGGACGCCGATGTGCTGCGCCGCGTACAGGAGTTGTTCGCGGGAGACGAGCGGCTCGGCATCGTCGGCTTCCGTATCGCCGACGAGAGCGGCGAGACCCAGCAGCGGCACGTGCCCCGCGTCGGCACCTCCGATCCGATGCGCGGTGGCCATGTCACCGGCTTCCTGGGCGGCGGGCACGCCTTCCGCATGGCCATGCTCGCCGAGACCGGGGACTGGCCCGCCGAGTTCTTCTTCGCCCACGAGGAGACCGACCTCGCCTGGCGGGCCGCCGACCGCGGCTGGCGCATCCTGTACGCGCCCGAACTGCTGCTCCAGCACCCGAAGACCTCACCGGCCCGGCACGCCATCTACTACCGGGTCAACGCCCGCAACCGGGTCTGGCTGGTCCGCCGCCGGCTGCCGTTGCCGCTCATCCCCGTGCACCTCGGCGTGTGGACGGCGCTCACCCTGCTGCGGATCCGGTCGGCGCGTGGACTGCGCGCGTGGGCCGGCGGGTTCGTCGAGGGCCTGCGGGAACCGGCCGGTGAACGGCGGCCGATGCGGTGGCGAACGGTGTGGCACCTCACCCGGCTGGGACGCCCGCCCGTGATCTGAGGGCCCCTGGCCCGGGGACAGGACGAGGATCCCGGTCGTTCACCTCCACCGACCGGGACCCTCTCGCGTCCCACGGATCCGGCCGCGACGGCGACACTCCCCCGAGTTGCGCGTCGTACGCGCGCGCCCTCGGGCCAGATCCGATGATGTGATCACATCAGGTTGCGCCAACAAATCGCTAACATGTGGCCAACGCATCTACGTGTGGTGGTCCGCCGGTTGGCGCGAAGTCGACGGCGGCGATGGGGGACCGACGGTGTGCAACCGCGGAGCGACAACGGATTCCGGCAGCGGCCGGCATCGGACGGCTGGCGGGAAACCGCCGTGAAGAGGGCGGATTTCCGCCAGAAGTGGGCGGCGTGATGGGGCGCGGATCGCAGTCGGGGCTGCGGTTCGGACTGCTCGGGCCGCCGATTCTGTACGACGGCCAGGGCGGCGCCGGTGTCCGGGTCGTCGGCAGCCGCAAGCAGCGGATCCTGCTGGCCGCGCTGCTCCTCGAAGCCGGCCGGGTCGTCTCCACCCACTCCCTCAAGGAGGCGCTGTGGGGGAGTACCCCGCCCGCCTCGGCCAAGGCCTCGCTCCACAACCACGTCTCCCGGCTGCGACGGCTGCTCGACGACCCCGAACGGCTGCAGGCGGTGGCCCCCGGCTATCTGCTGCGCGTCGCGCCGGGTGAACTCGACGTCCAGGTCTTCGAGAGCCACGCCGCCCGGGCCCGCGGGGCCCACGCCGACGGGAACTGGAGCGAGACCGTCCGGGAATGCGCGGCGGCACTCGCGCTGTGGCGGGGCGCACCGCTCAGCGGAGTCCCCTCCGAGCTCGCCGGCTACGCCCTGGTCCAGCGCCTGGAGGAGGCCCGGCTGCTCCTCCTCGAGTGGCACTACGACGCCGAGCTCGCCCTCGCCGACACCCGGCCGGACGCCCTCGTTCCCGAACTCTCCGCACTGGCCGCGGAACACCCGTTGCGGGAGTCCTACCACCGCCAGCTGATGCTCGCCCTCCACCGCACCGGCCGCCAGGCCGAGGCCCTCGCCGTCCACCGCGACCTGCGCACCCGCCTGGTCGAGGAACTCGGCGTGGAACCGGGCCCGGCGGTCCGCGAGGCACATGTGGCGGTGCTGCGCGGGGGAGACAGTGGCGGGCGGGCCGAGGGCGGGGCCCGGGGTGCGGGTGCTGTTCGGGACGACGGGTCCGACCGGACCGGACGTGAGGGCGCAACAGGCGCAACAGGCGCAACAGGCACAACAGGCACAACAGGCCGTTCGGGAGCAGCCGTTGACTTCGGCGAGTCACGGGAGGAGAGCAGGTCGGCCTCTCCCGGCTCCCCTTCCAGCACCCCTCTCGGCGCCTCTCCCGACTCCCCTCTCGGCGCCTCTCCCGGCGCCCTTCCCGTAGCCGCTACGCGCGAAGATGCCCCGCCCGCCCCCCATTCGTCGCGCCCTGCCGCCCATCCTTCGCGCCCCGCCCCCGAGGCTGAGACCCCTCTCCCCCGCCCCGCCCAACTCCCCCCACCCCCCGGCCACTTCACCGGCCGTGTCACCGTCCGCGACGACCTCCGTCGCGCCCTCACCCTGGGCGACGGCCCGGCCGTAGGCGTCGTCAGCGGTATGGCCGGCGTCGGCAAGAGCGCGCTCGCGCTGCATGTGGCCCATGGGCTGCGGGAACGTTTCCCTGACGGCCAGCTCTACGTCAATCTCCAGGGCGCCACCCCGGGAATGACTCCCCTCACCCCGTCCCAGGCCCTCACCGCCCTGCTGCGCGACCTCGGCGCCGACCCGCGCCGTATCCCCGAACACCCGGACGCGGCAGCCGCGTTGCTGCGTTCGCTGCTCGCGCCCACCCGCACGCTCATGGTGCTGGACGACGCCGCGAGCGCCGCTCAGGTACGGCCGCTGCTGCCGGCCGGCGGCGGCTGCGCGGTGATCGTCACCAGCCGTTCCCCCCTGACCGCCCTCGACGACGCCCACCGTTTCCCGCTCTCCCCGCTCTCGGCCGAGGAGAGCGCGGAGTTGCTGCGCGCGGTGTCGGGCCGGGACGGCCGGGACAGCCCCGGCGCCGACGGCGGACCGGCCGACGGCGGCCTCGCTGACGGCAGCACCCGCGACACCTCCGGTGCCGTCACCCCCGCCCCCATAGACGCCACCCACCCCCTCATAGAACTCACCGGCCGCCTCCCCCTGGCCCTGCGCGTCGTGGCCGCCCGCCTGGCCGCCCGGCACGCCCTCACCCCCGATGTCCTGGCCGACCAACTGGCCGCCACCGAGGACCGGTTGCGGCATCTGGAGTACGACGACCTCTCCGTCCGCCGTTCCCTGGCCGTCGCCCACGACGCCCTCGCCGCCTCGGGCCGCCGGTCCGACCGCGACGCCGCCCTCGCCCTGTGCCGCATCGGCGCTCTCGACCTGCCCACCTACGGCGTCCCCCTAGTCGGCCGCCTCCTCGGCACCGACGGCGGCGACGAGACCCGCGCCGAGGACGCGCTCGACCGCCTCGTCGACGTGGCCCTCCTGGAGGAGACGGCGTACGGCCGCTACGCCCCGCACGGCCTGGTCCGCGACTTCGCCCGGGAACTCGCGCGCACCGGGCACGCCCCCGACATCGCCCGCACCGCCCTGCGCTGGTACGCGGCCGTCACCGAACGCGCCCTCGTCGCGATCGCCGAACCCGGCCTCGACCTGGAGGACCGCCGCCGCCCGACCGCCGCGCAGCCCCCGGAGCACGCGGCGCACGTGCTGGCCATCCCGCCGTTCCCCTCCTCCCAGAGGGCCTTCGCCTGGTGCGAGTCGGAGCTGGAGAACATCGTCGCCCTGGTCGAACGGCACACGGACACCCCCGACGAACGCACCGCCGCCCATGTCTCCACCCTGCTGCGACTGCTCTCGCCCTTCCTCCAGCGCAGCGGCCGGGTCGCCGAGACGGAGGTACTCGGCCGGGCCGCGCTCACGGTGGCGCGGCGGCTCGGTGACGAGGAGGCCGAGGCGTGCGCCCTGGGTGACCTGGCCGGACTGCACTTCCTGACCGGTCGGCACAACGAGGCCCTGGTCCTCAACGACCATGCCCTCGCCATCTGGCGGCGGCTCGGCCGGGACTCCTGGACGCGACGCTGCCTCAACAACCGGGGGCTGCTGCTCGAAGGCCTGGGCCGGTACGCCGAGTCGGGCGAGGCACTGCGGCAGAGCCTCGCCTACTCACGGCAGTTGAACGACCCCTTCGGCGAGGCCGTCACCCACAGCAATCTCGGCAACCTGTACGAGCACACCGACCCGCGCGCCGCCATCGAGCAGCACCGCCGCTCGCTCGCCATCGGCGAGGAGGCCGGCAGCGTGGTCGTACGGCACTCGGCGCACTGCAACATCGGCTACGCCCACCTCACCCTCGGCGAACCGGCCGCCGCGGTGGCCCACTTCGAGGAGAGCCTGCGCATCCTCGGCAGTCCCGGCGACTGGCACGGCGAGTCGCAGAGCCGCCTCGGCCTGGTCCGCGCCCTGCGCCTGACCGGCCACGGTGAGCGCGCCGCCGCCGAATGCGCGGAACTGCTGCGCCGCGCGGACGCCCGCGCCGACCGCTACACCGGCGCCCTCGCCCGTCACCAGCACGGACTCCTGCTGCGCGAGTGCGGCAGGACCGAGGAGGCGTACGAACAGTGGCGGGCCGCTCTCGACGCGCTGGACGGCACGGACGAGAAGACGGTGCTCCAGGAGCTCATCGCCCTGCTCGACGACTCCTGTTTACGGTGATCACTTCGCGGTGATCACTTCGCGTCCGCGTAGCACTCCACCACCGCCGTCGTGAACGGAAACCGCACCGGCGTCTCGCCGAACGTCAGCCGCCCGGCCAGGTCCGCCGCCTGTCCGATCGCCGCCACGACCGCCTCGGCCTCCTCCTCGGGACAGTGCACGATCACCTCGTCGTGCTGGAAGAAGACGAGTTCGGCCGCCATTCCCGCACAGGCCTGCCGCAGTGCGGCGAGCAGCAGCAGGGCCCAGTCGGCGGCGCTGCCCTGCACCACGAAGTTCCGGGCGAAGCGGCCGCGGGCACGGGTGTTGGTGGAGGCGTACCCGGGGGCCCAGCCGTCCTCGCCGGAAGCGGGCTGCCCGGCCGGGTCGTCCTGGGGGATGCCCGCCTCCTCCGCGTCACCCGCCCCGGCGGCCGGCGGGCACGTCCGCCCCAGCCAGGTCCGCACCAGTCGGCCCTCCTCGCCCGCGCGGGCCGCGTCGTCGACGTACGCGACCGCCTTCGGGAAGCGGCGTCTGAGCGCGGCGAGGTTCTTCAGGCCGTCGCCGGAGGTCTGGCCGTAGACCGCGCCGAGCACGGCGAGTTTGGCCTGGGCGCGGTCGCCGGAGAAGGCCCGTTCGGAGACGGCCTGGTAGAGGTCGGTTTCGCGTCCCGCCACCGCCATGAGCCCGGGGTCGCGGGAGATGGCCGCCAGCACCCGCGGCTCCATCTGGTCGGCGTCCGCGACGACGAGCCGCCAGCCCGGGTCGGCGACCACCGCACGCCGGATGACCTTGGGGATCTGCAGGGCACCGCCACCGTTGGTGACCCATCTGCCCGTGACAGTCCCGCCCGCGTGGAACTCGGGCCTGAACCGCCCGTCCCGCACCCAGTCCTGGAGCCAGGACCAGCCGTGGGCGACCCAGATGCGGTACAGCTTCTTGTACTCGACCAGCGGCTTGACGGCCGGATGGTCGAGGGACTCGAGCTCCCAGCGGCGGGTCGACTTCACCTTGATGCCGGCCTGCGCGAACGCCTTGATGACATCGGCAGGCAGATCGGGTCGCACCCGGCGCCCGAAGGCCGCGGAGACCTCGTCGGCCAGTTCGGCCAGGCGCCGGGGCTCGCCGCCGCCGGCGTACCGCTCGCCGAGCAGTTCGTGCAGCACCCGGCGGTGGGTCTCGGCGCTCCACGGCAGCCCCGCGTGGTTCATCTCGGCGGCCACCAGCATCCCCGCCGACTCGGCGGCCGTCAGCAGCCGCATCCGGTCGGGGTGCGCGGTGGCGTCGTGCCGACGCTGCTGGTCGGCGTAGACCTCGGCGAGGTCGGTCAGCGGCACATGGACGCTCTGCGGCTCGAACAGGGGCGACTGCGAACCCGGTACGGCGGCGCGCTGGGGCGGGTCGGGCGGTACGGGGCCGCCGCGCAGGCGGGCCAGGGCGGCGGCCGCCGACCGCGGTTCCCCGTACCGCCCCGCGTGGCCGAGCAAGAGGGTCTCGGCGTCCTCGATGTCGTAGCACCGCTCCACGCGCACCCCCGCGGCGAGCAGCCGCGGATAGACCTCGGCGGTGGACCGCCACACCCACCGCGCCACCTCCGGCCGCCCCCGCACGGCCTCGGCGAGGTCCCCCTCCCGCCGCACCGGCCCGACGGGCAGCCCGTCGGCCCCGAGGGCGGCCACCTCCACGCCACCGTCCTCGGCCGGAGCGAGAGCCCAGCGGTCGGTCATACCTGCGAGTCTGCCAGCCACCTCTGACAACGGACCTTCCGGACATCAGGGTCTCTGGCGGCTCTTACGGCTCTGACGGCCCCGCGACTCCGCCGACCCCGCCCGACCTGGCTTTCGCGAGCGCCCGGGTCTGACCCGCGAGTCTCTGGGCGGGCCGTCCGAGGCCGCCCGCGTGGGGGTGGCGTTCGGGGTTTTCGCCCGCCGCTTCCCGGCTCCCGAGGCACATGACACCCGCGAGCCGTGTGGCACCGGACCCCGGTCCGCCCCGAAACCGCGTCCCGAGCCGCCCGCGGAGCCGGTGCTCTCTGTCCCCGCCGAGAACGACACGGCCGTGCGCGCGGCCTGAGCGAGCGGGACGGGCATGCGGCGCCGCCGCGCGGAAATTGCCCCGTACGCCCCCTGCGGGAGACTCATCCGCCTGCCCCATCCGACGAGGCAGCCCTTGTCCGGCAGGAGCTGCGCGGATGTCCCGGCCGCCCCGGCCGAATCTCGCCGTCCACACCCCCTGGCCGCCCCGGCCGCCCCCTCAGCCCTGCTCGCCCCCGCCCCCTTCTCCGCCCTGCGACGTCACGTACTGCTCCAGCTCCTCGGCGATCGCGCTTTCCGCCGGGCCCTTCTCGATGCCGAGGCCCGACAGGACGCCCGTGCCGTGTTCGAACTCCAGGAGGGCCAGCAGGATGTGTTCGGTGCCGATGTAGTTGTGGCCCAGCCGGAGCGCCTCGCGGAAGGTGAGTTCCAGGACCTTCTTGGCGGCCGAGCCGTACGGGATGAGTTCGGGGACTTCCTCGGCGGCCGGCGGGAGCGCGTCCGTCGCGGCTTGGCGGACGGCGTCGAGGGTGACCCCCTGGGCGACGAGCGCCTTGGCCGCGAGGCCCTCCGGTTCGGCCAGCAGGCCGAGGACGAGATGCTCGGGACGGCCCTCGGGGTTACGGGCGGCGATGGCCGCGTTGTGGGCCGCCATCACCACGTTGCGGGCCCGCGGGGTGTACCGGCTGAAGCCCTGGTCGGCCGACAGGTCCGCCGACTCCTTCGGCACGAACCGCTTCTGCGCCGCCTGCCGGGTGACCCCCATGCTCCTGCCGATGTCCGTCCAGGAGGCGCCCGAACGCCGGGCCTGGTCCACGAAGTGGCCGATCAGATGGTCGGCCACCTCCCCGAGGTGATCGGCGGCGATCACCGCGTCCTGGAGCTGGTCGAGGGGCTCGGGATGGACCTTCTTGATGGCGGTGATGAGGTCGTCGAGCCGTACGGATGACGTGATGTTGGGGTTCGTCGTCATGCTGTCAACCGTAGGTTGTCAGTGCGGGGGTGTCAACCAGAGGTTGCCTCTACTTCGGTGAAGCCGCCAGCCGCACCGCGAGCCCCGTGAACACCGTCCCCGAGACGATGTTCATCCACCGGTTCACGCGCGCGCTGCGCCGAAGGACGTTCCCGAGCCGCCCGGAGAGCAGCCCCACACCGCCGTCCCACAGGAACCCCATGACCACGAGCGTGATCCCGAGCAGCAGCAACTGCCCCGGGACATGACCGAGCGAAGGGTTCACGAACTGGGGCAGGAACGCCACGTTGAAGAGGATCACCTTGGGGTTGAGCAGATTGGTGACCGCTCCCTGCCAGAAGGCCCGCCGCATCCCCGCCCCGCCTGCGGTGTCCCCGCCCTCACCCGGAACCGACCGGTCCCGGAACGCCTTCACCGCCAGGCAGAACAGATAGGCCGCTCCCACCCAGCGCAACACGTGGTACAGCGTCGGCAGCGTGTTGAACAGCGCCGACAGTCCGAGCGCCGCCGCGACCGTGTGCACGAGCATGGCGCAGGCCACGCCGAACGCGGCCATCACCCCCGCGGCGGGCCCGCCCCGCCCGCCCATCGCCACGATGAACATCATGTCGGGACCGGGAGTGACACAGAGCGCGAAGGCGGCGACGAGAAAGGCCGCGTACAGAGACATGTCCACCATGCCGCCATGCTCGAAGCGGCACACGCGCGTGGGCGACCGATTTTCGGAGAGTGAGACGATCGCCGCGTGAGCAGGAGTAAGAGCAGGGGCACGAGCGGCGGCAAGACCGGTGACAAGGTCGGTGGCAAGACGCATGGCCGACCCGGTGACAAGAGCGACAGCAGGCGCGGCGCCAAGAACAGCAGCGGTCCGACCGGCGAGACGGCCGGCGATTCCACCGGCGACACGACCGGCACTGTCGACCGCGCCTTCCGTGCCGCGCTCTACGCCGACGACGAGACCGCCCTGGACACCGGTGCCTCCTTCCTCGCCGCCGACCCCGCCACCGACGCGGAACTGGCCCGGCGCGGCACCGAGTTCGTGGCGCAGGCCTGGCGGCGTGGCTGGCAGCCCGCCGATGTCGTACGGATCGTGCGACGCGAACTGGACGACACCCATGTGCGGCTCGCCACGGCCCTGATCCGCGCACAGGCCCCCGACGACCGCCCGCGCGGCCCGCGCTGGACCGATCAGCTCGCCCAGCTCTCCGAGACGCAGGAGTCCGACGGGACCACCCCCCGCCCCGACCGCTTCACGCACGCCACCGCCGTACTGGAGCTGTACCGCCTGCTGCTGCGCCTGCCCGCGCTGGAACCGCTGGAGGAGCCCCGGCGGGAGCACAAGGGCGACGCCCGCATGCTGGGCCGTATCCGCGCCCTGCTCGCCAAGGCGGAGGCGACCGGCTACCCGGAGGAGGCGGAGGCGCTCACCGCCAAGGCGCAGGAGTTGATGGCCCGGCACAGTGTCGACGAGGCGCTGCTCGACGCCCGTGCGCCCGCGAAGGACACCCCCGGTGCCTGCCGGATCGGGGTCGAGCCGCCGTACGAGCAGGCGAAGGCGGTGCTCCTCGACGCGGTCGCCACCGCCAACCACTGCCGGGCCGTGTGGAACGAACCGTTCGCCTTCTCCACGGTCGTCGGCTTCGAGGGCGACCTGGCGGCGGTCGAACTCCTGTACACCTCGCTGCTCGTGCAGGCGCAGTCCGCGATGGCGACGGCGGAGGCGGCCCAGCGGGCGGCCGGTCGCAAGCGCACCAAAACCTTCCGGCAGTCCTTCCTCGCGGCCTACGCCCACCGCGTCGGCGACCGCCTGCGCACCGCCGCCGAGGCCCCCGTGACCGACGACCTGCTGCCGGTCCTCGCCTCGCGCGAGGTCGCCGTCACCGACCGTATGGAACAGATGTTCCCGCAGACCACGACGACCCGGCTGCGCGGTGTCAGCGACGAGGCGGGCTGGACCGAGGGCGCCCGGGCGGCCGACCGGGCGCAGGTCGGCAACCGGCCCCGGCTCAGTCCCCGGCCTGAGTGAAGGCGCCGACGGAGGCGTTCGGGTCGTCGGCGTTGTCGCTCTTGCCCTGGACCGGGCCGTACGACCACTTGAAGCTCTTCTGGGTGTCCGCTCCGGGCAGGCCGATGGCCAGCGTCTTCACGTCGAGGCTCGCCTTGGCGCCGGCCTCGCCGCGGGTGTACGTGAGGGTGAAGGTGGCGGCCGTGCCCTTGGCCAGGGTGACCTTCGTGGCCTTCGCGCCTTCCGCGGGCGGAACGCTCGCCGACGAGTCCGCGGCGTTCAGGTCGATGCCGGGGAAGCCGTCCAGGGTGCAGTCGGCGCTCTGGTTGGTGAGCGTGACGGGGATGTTGCCGGTGTCCCCGGCGGCTGGGGCCACGTTGGCGGGTCCCACCTCCACGTCCATGTGAGCGATCCGGCACGTGGTGCCGTTGCTCGGGCTCGCGACGGCGCTGCCGCCGCCGGAGCTGTCACCGTCACCGGAGCAGCCGGTCAGCAGCAGTGTGGCGGCGAGGGCGGTGACGGCGAGGGGGGCGGCGCGCATGTGAAGTCCTCTGGTGTGAGCGATCCGGTGCATGGATCATCACGCATGGCAGAACGCCACGGTTGCCCACCCCCACCAACACCTTCCGCTGCGGCGGGAGGCTTGCGTGCGGCCCGAGGCCGCCCAGGACCGGAGGCTTACCTATGGCCTGAGGCTCGCCTGGCGACCGCGGGGGCTTGCCCGTGGCCTGCGGCTCGCCCAGGACCGGAGGCTGGCCTATGGCCTGAAGCTTGCCTACGACCGGGGGCTTGCCTGCGGTCCGAGGATCGCCCACGACGGGGGGCTTGCCTGCGGCCGGAAGCTTGCGCACGAACGGAGGCTTGCCTGTGCCCTGAGGCTCGCCGATGAACCTGGGGCTTGCCTACGACCGGAGCTTCGCTACGGCCCGAGGCTCGCCTATGAACCCGGGGCTCACCCACGACCGGAGACTCGGCTCGAACCCGAGGCTCGGTTACGGTCCCCGGCCGCCTGAGATCCGCGACCGCCAGGAATCCGAGGCTCGCCTGAGAGCGAGGCTTTTCTACGAACCCGAGGCTCGCCTACGGTCCGCAGCCGCCTGAGATCCGCGACCGCCTGAGATCGGCGACCGCCTGGAATCCGGGGTTCGCC
>NZ_JBIWLX010000023.1:114193-198887 GCF_044766405.1 Streptomyces sp. NPDC102270
AGATCGGCGACCGCCTGGAATCCGGGGTTCGCCTGAGAGCGGGGCTTTTCTACGAACCCGAGGCTCGCCTACGGTCCGCAGCCGCCTGAGATCCGCGGCCGCCTGAGATCGGCGACCGCCTGGAATCCGGGGTTCGCCTGAGAGCGGGGCTTTTCTACGAACCCGAGGCTCGCCTACGGTCCGCGACCGCCTGAGATCCGCGACCGCCAGGAATCCGCCGCGCACCTGGAATCCGTCGCCCGCCTGAGACCGAGGCCCGCCTGCGCCGAGGCCCGTCGACGACCCGAGGCCGCCTGCGACCCGACGCCCCCTACGACCCGAGCCCCGCCGAAGGCAGCCCGCTCGGCAGATTGTTGCCCTCCGCGCGGGTGTAGGTCTCCGTGCCGATTCCGCCCGTCCACTTCACCTTGAGCGTGGTCTTGTCCACCGACTCGACCGTCCCGTCGGCCCGGTCCGTGGTGCCGTCCGAGCACTTGAGGCGGATCGTGTCCGAGCTCGCGGTACCGCTGCACACCGTGCCGCCGGTGACGAAGAGCCCGGCCCGGTCGCCGTTGACCAGAAGCGCCACCGCCTTGCCGCGGGTGGTGGCCAGCCAGTTGCCCGCGACCTTGCCGGACGCCGAGGACGACGTACCGCCGGTGTCGCCGGAAGGGGAGGCCGAGGGCGACACCGGCGCGTTGGAGCTGGGCGACGTGTCGTCGTCCGAGCCCCCGCCGCTGCACGCGGTCAGGGCGAGCGTGCCCACCAGAGCCGCGGCCACGAGCCCGGCCCGCCGACCCGACACGGTGCGCGAGAAGATCGCCGAAGTCACTGGAAGCTCCCAAGCTGTAGCGGTCGGCCAGACGACCGCAGCAAGCTACCAGCGGGTACCCGTGAGTGCTACCAGGACGATTTGCGGACACCCGGCAGACAGCCCGCGTGCGCCTGCTCCCGCAGTCCCACCCGGGACAGTCCGAAGGCCCGGAAGTAGCCGCGCGGCCGCCCGTCCACCTGGTCCCGGTTACGCACGCGCGTGGCACTCGCGTCCCGCGGCTGCCGCCGCAACTCCTCCCGCGCCGCGAGCCGTTCGGCGTCCGTGGACGACGGCCTGCGGATGATCTCCTTCAGCTCGGCCCGCCGTACGGCGTACCGCGCGACGACCTCCTGACGCTTCACGTTCTGCGCGATCTTGCTCTTCTTCGCCATACCGGTGCTCCCCTCAGATCCGCACACCGTGCGCGCGGATCCGCGCCACGGCCGCCTCGACGCCGATCGAGTCGACGGTCTTGATGCCCTTGGTGCTCAGTCGCAGCCGCACGTACCGGCCCTCGCTCGGCAGCCAGTAGCGCTTGGACTGGATGTTGGGGTCGAAGCGGCGCGAAGTGCGCCGGTGGGAGTGGGAGATGCGGTTGCCGAAGCCCGGCTGGGCGCCGGTCAGCATGCAGTGGGCGGACACGGGTGATGCACCTCTCTCGGAGCGGGGATGTAAATGGAATTCATTTTCAGTAAGATAGCAGCATGGCACGCAACGAACTCCGCCCGGTCATCAGGCTCCGGTCCACCGCCGGGACCGGCTTCACCTATGTGACCCGCAAGAACCGGCGCACCGACCCGGACCGAATGACCCTGCGGAAGTACGACCCGGTCGTCGCCCGCCACGTCGACTTCCGAGAGGAGCGCTGACCATGCGCGAGGCAATCCACCCGTCCTACGGCCCGGTCGTCTTCCGTGACCGTGCCGCGAACCACGCCTTCCTCACCCGCTCGACCCTTTCGGCGACGGCGAGCGGAAAGACGATCGAGTGGGAGGACGGCCACACCTACCCGGTCGTGGACGTCGAGATCTCCAACGTCAGCCACCCCTTCTACACCGGCACGGCCCGCGTCCTGGACACCGCAGGCCGCGTGGAGCGCTTCGAGCGCCGGTACGGAAAGCAGGGCTGATGCTCTCCGTCGTGATCGTCGGCGGGCTGCACGCCGACGCGCGCAAGGCGGCCGTCGGGCAGCTGCTCGCCGACGTGCCGGGCAGCGCCGTCCTCCACCACGACCTGGCGACGGCGGCGGCCGGCACCGTCGTACGGACGGTCCGCGACGCCACCGGCATCCTGTCCGCAGGCGAGACACCGTTGGTCAACGACTGCGCCTGCTGCGCGCTCCGGGAGGACCTGGTCCCGGAGCTGCGCCGCCTGGACGCGGCCGGGACGCTCCGCCTCGCGGTCGTCGAGCTGTGGGACTCCGTCGAGCCCAAGGCGATGGCCGAGGTGGTCGCGGCCGCCGGGCTCACGGTCACCGGCGTGATCACCGCGGTCGACCCGGCCCTCGTCCTGCCCTTCCTCGGCAACGGCGACGACCTCGCCGACCGCGGCCTCGCCGCCGCCGCCACCGACCAGCGCACGGTCGCCGACACCTTCGCCCGCCAGCTGGAGTACGCCCCCGTCCTCGCCGTCCTCGACTCCCCGGAGGCCGACGAGGAGGACCACGAACTCCTCACCCAACTCCACCCGACGGCCCACCGGGTGCCGATCCGTGACGGCGAACCGACCGACGAGGCGGGCACCCGCCATCCGGTACGGCACCGCGCGCACTCATCCCTCGCCCGTGCCGCCCTCGCCGGGTTCGACGTGGAGGCCGCCGCGGCGGCCCAGCATCCCGCCTGTGCCCTGCTGCCCGCCGAGGCCGAGGCGCACGGTGTCGCCACGCTCGTCTGGCACCGGCGTCGGCCCTTCCACCCGGAGCGGCTGTACGAGGCGCTGGAGGACATCACCTGCGCGGCCGCCCGCAGTCGGGGCCGGTTCTGGCTCGCCGACAAGCCTGACGTGCTGCTGCACTGGGACGCGGCGGGCGGTGCCCTGTGCGTGGAGAGCGCCGGGCCGTGGCTGGCCTCGCTCCCGGACGCGGCCTGGGACATGGTCCCGCCGGTACGCCGGGCGGCCGCCGCGACGGACTGGCACCCCGAGCACGGTGACTGCTGCCAGCACCTCGTCTTCACCTCGCCCGGCCTCGACCGCGACGGACTCGAACGTCTCCTGGAGTCCTGCCTGCTGACCGACGCCGAGTACACCGCGGGGCGCGACGCCTGGAAACGCCTGCCGCCCGCCTTCGACACCCTCCTGGAGGTCTGATGCCTCGCAAGCCCGACCGCAAGCCCGCCAAGAACCGGCCCAATCCGCTGGACGCGGCCGAGATCACCTACATCGACTACAAGGACACCGACCTGCTGCGGAAGTTCATCTCCGACCGCGGCAAGATCCGCAGCCGCCGCGTCACCCGCGTGTCGGCCCAGCAGCAGCGACAGCTCGCCCGCGCCATCAAGAACGCCCGCGAGATGGCACTGCTGCCCTACTCCAGCAGGTGAGCAGCCAGGTCGGTGATTCCCTACGGTCGACGCGCAGGGAATCACCGACGTCCTCGGTCTGACCGTCACCGCCGAGCCCAGCTCGGCCCGGAGGGTCATGCTGGCCACGCCCGACCTCGACGCGGCCTGCGAGGAAGGCCGACGTGACCGCACCAGACCGTCGAGGCCTGGACCACCGGCGCTGACGCCGGACCGCGTCTTGCCCACACTCGCGAGCGCCGTAGGCCGCGAGGTGCGGCGACTGGTGCATAACGGTGGGCCGCAGCCCGTCCAGGCTCTGGCCGACGGCCACTTCGCCATGCGGCGCCCGAGCCTGTCCGAGCACCTGAGGGCGTTGTGCGAGGCCGGCCTCGTCTCCGGGCAGCACTCCGGCCGGCAGCACATCAATCGACTGGAGGCGGCCCCGCCCGCCAAGGTCTGACGTGCCCTCACCGAGCCCCAACTGCTCATGCAGCGGCAGATGCAAGAGCCGGAGGCGTGCCGGCTCAAGGCGGGACTCCAATTCACCACGGCCTCCGTCCCGCCGCCCAGCTCACCTCTCCGGCACCGGCGACGTGGAGTTTCCCTCCTTCGAGCCGCACCGGACGCCGAGCCTCCGGTGACCCGACCCCGATCCGGCCAACTCCGCGCACCGGACCGTCACATGGAACGTGGAACAGTAAGGGCCCGGTACGCGTCTCTTCCTAGTGCACGAGGGATTCGATCCCGACGATCCCGCTCAGCCGATGGCCCGGACGATCATGGACGGGGACTGGCGGACGCATGTGACGCGGGCACCGGGGCACACAATGGAACGTATCAAGCGCCCCCGGCGTCACATCTGTAACCACGGGAACACCCCGCGTGCACGTGCATCTGCTCATGCATCTGCACGTGAACAGAGCTATGATCCGGACCAGTTGACCACTGCATCACTGGCCACAAGGGCCACCGCACCACCGGGGAGCGACCTGTGGACCTCGACGTGTACAACGGCATGACGGCCACGGATCTGCGCGGGGTGGCCTGGCAGAAGAGCCGGCACAGCAACTCGCAGGGTTCCTGCGTGGAGTTCGCGCGCCTTCCGGACGGCGGAGTTGCCGTTCGCAACTCCCGCTTCCCGGACGGCCCCGCGCTCGTCTACACCCGCGCGGAGATCGAGGCGATGCTTCTCGGCATCAAGGACGGCGAGTTCGACCACCTGATAGCGGGCTGAACCCCGGCCACCTACAGGTGACCGGGGGTGAGCGCCACAGCGCAGCGTGTAACGCGCGTAGAATCGTGGCCTCGTAAAGCGTCGCGGTGCATCACTCGGTGGAACCCGCGGTCGGCCCGGCGTGCGGCTGGAGCCGGAACAGCGCCCAGACCAACTTGCCGCCCAGTGTTCCCGCCATCGGATGCCATCCCCAGCTGTCGCTGAAGGAGTCGACGAGGAACAGTCCGCGTCCCGACTCCGCCGAGAAGTCCTCGGAATCGCGGGCGACCGGACTCTCCTGGCTGGGATCGCGCACCGCGCAGACCAGTCGTCCGGTCCACCGCATCAAGTGCAGCCGCACGGGCGGATTGTGCTCCACCGTGTGCACGCTGTTCGCCGGCATCGCGTGCCGCAGCGCGTTGGTGACCAGTTCGGAAACGACGAGACAGATGTCGTCGAAGTGGTCGCTCAGTTCCCACTGGTCGAGCGTTCTGCGAGTGAACCTCCGTGCGTCGCCCACCGCTTCGTAGCGGGCGGGCAGGGAACAGGAGGCGGCGTCGGACACGGCCGCGGGATCCAGCGGCGGAAGGCCCTGCCGTAACGGCTCGAGCATGGTCGATCCATTCATCCCCATGCGAGGCACTCCCGGGAACTCGCGGTCGTTGCGATGCAGCGGTTGCGCGGGACCATGGTTTCGGATGAGCGATGCAGATGCAAGGTGCAGATGCACGTGCACGTGACCGAATTAGCCCTACCCGTACCGCTTGTTGGCCATTTTTTCCGCCATCTTCTCTACAGGTTCTTGCCTCTTCCTCCTCTCTACCTGTCTCGGTGCTGCGCAGAATCTTTGGCTTCTTTCCATATCTGTAATCGGACGAGTACTGCTCGGAGTGTTTTAGTGGCAGACTTCGGCCCCTGAAGACGTTGGGGAGGCTGGCGAACGTGAGCGCGGGAGAGCCCGGATCGGTGGTGCGGCGGATGCTGCTCGGCTCGCAACTCAGGCGGCTGCGTGAGGCCCGGGGCATCACGCGCGAGGCGGCGGGCTACTCGATCCGCGCGTCCGAGTCGAAGATCAGCCGGATGGAGTTGGGCCGGGTGAGCTTCAAGACGCGTGACGTGGAAGACCTGTTGACGCTGTATGGCATCACGGACGAGCAGGAGCGGGCCTCGCTCCTCTCCCTCGCCCGCGAGGCCAACGTCGCGGGCTGGTGGCACAGTTACTCCGACGTCCTGCCGAGCTGGTTCCCCACCTATGTGGGTCTGGAGGGCGCGGCCTCCCTCATCCGCGTCTACGAGGTGCAGTTCATCCACGGCCTGCTGCAGACCGAGGCGTATGCACGTGCAGTGGTGCGGCGCGGCATGAAGGGCGCGAGCGCGGCGGACGTCGAGAAGCGTGTCGCGCTGCGCCTGGAGCGGCAGAAGTACCTGGCCGACGACGGCGGCCCCGAGTTCCATGTGGTGCTCGACGAGGCGTCCCTGCGCCGCCCGTACGGCGACCGCCAGGTGATGCGCGGTCAGCTCCAGCACCTCATCGACATCTCCGAACGCCCCAACGTACGGCTGCAGATCATGCCGTTCGGCTTCGGCGGGCACTCCGGCGAGAGCGGCGCCTTCACGATCCTCAGCTTCACCGAGTCCGACCTGACGGACGTCGTCTACCTGGAGCAGCTCACCAGCGCGCTCTATCTGGACAAGCGCGAGGACGTCACGCAGTACGAGAAGGCGATGAAGGAACTCCAGCAGGACAGCCCCGGCCCTGGCGAGAGCCGGGATCTGCTGCGCGGCCTCCTCCAGCTCTCCTGAGCGCGCGGGATCTCCACCGACCCCCCGAGGGTTCTCCCCGGAAGTTTGCTCAGTGTGCCCAACTGGCGTATCGCGCACGTACGATGACGTGTGATCAGACCGTGACGTTGATCGTGTGTCTGCTAGTGATTTGGGGATCACATGTCGTCGTACTTCACCGACCTGGCCCAGCAGTACATCGACGGTGAGTGGCGCCCGGGCACCGGCTCCTGGGACATCATCGACTTCAACCCGTACGACGACGAGAAGCTGGCGTCGATCACGATAGCCACGGTCGATGAGGTCGACGAGGCGTACCGGGCCGCCGCCCGCGCGCAGAAGAAGTGGGCCGAGACCAATCCCTACGCCCGCCGCGCGGTGTTCGAGAAGGCGCTCCGGCTGATCGAGGAGCGCGAGGGGGAGATCTCCGAGGCGATCATCGCGGAGCTCGGCGGCACCCGCCTGAAGGCCGGCTTCGAACTCCACCTCGCCAAGGAGTTCCTGCGCGAGGCGATCAACCTGTCGCTGCGCCCCGAGGGCAGGATCATCCCCTCGCCGGTGGACGGTAAGGAGAACCGCGTCTACCGCGTCCCGGTCGGCGTCGTGGGCGTGATCAGCCCCTTCAACTTCCCCTTCCTGCTGTCGATCAAGTCGGTCGCCCCCGCGCTCGCGCTCGGCAACGCCGTCGTCCTCAAGCCGCACCAGAACACGCCAATCGTCGGCGGTTCCCTGGTCGCGAAGATCTTCGAGGACGCCGGGCTGCCCGCCGGTCTGCTCAACGTCGTCATCACCGACATCGCCGAGATCGGCGACGCCTTCCTGGAGCACCCGGTCCCGAAGGTCATCTCCTTCACCGGCTCCGACAAGGTCGGCCGCCACGTGGCCACCGTCTGCGCCGCCAACTTCAAGCGCTCGGTCCTCGAACTGGGCGGCAACAGCGCCCTGGTGGTCCTCGACGACGCCGACCTCGACTACGCGGTCGACGCCGCCGTCTTCAGCCGCTACGTCCACCAGGGCCAGGTCTGCATGGCCGCCAACCGCGTCCTGGTCGACCGTACGGTCGCCGGGGAGTTCACCGAGAAGTTCGTCGCCAAGGTGCGGACGCTGAAGGCCGGCGACCCGCGCGACCCCGAGACGGTCATCGGACCGGTCATCAACTCCTCGCAGGCGGAGGCCATTTCGGGCGCCGTCGAGCAGGCGCTCGCCGAGGGCGCGACCGCGCTGATCCACGGCACCAGGACGGACAACCTGGTCGAGCCCTCCGTCCTGACGGACCTCCCGGCGAACTCGCCCCTCCTCAAGCAGGAGCTCTTCGGCCCGGTCGCCCTCCTCGTCACCTTCGACGGCGAGGAGGAGGCCGTCCGCCTGGTCAACGACACCCCGTACGGCCTCAGCGGCGCCGTCCACACCGCGAACATCGAGCGCGGTGTCGCCTTCGCCAAGCAGATCGACACCGGCATGTTCCACGTCAACGACGGCACCGTCCACGACGAGCCGATCGTCCCCTTCGGCGGCGAGAAGCACTCCGGCATCGGCCGCCTGAACGGCGACACCATGCTGGACTCCTTCACCACCACCAAGTGGATCTCGGTCCAGCACGGCCGCAGCGCCTTCCCCTTCTGATCCGCCGAGAACGACCGCCGCCACGGCCCCTTCAGGACAGCACCTGTCCTGAAGGGGCCGTAGCTTCGTGGGTGTCGGGGGAAGGCCCCCGAGTCCGACGAAAGGCGGCTGTCATGGTCACTCACGTTCCCGCGGAGAAGTACGGCGACGAGCGCGGAGCGCTTCTGGCCTTCCTGGAGGAACAGCGCGGCGGGATCCGGCGGTCGGTGCTCGGACTGACGGACGAGCAGGCCGCCACCAGGCCCAGCGCGAGCGAGCTCTCCCTCGCCGGGCTGATCAAGCACGTCGCCGAGACCGAGCAGGGCTGGATCGCCCGCGCCAAGGGCGAGGAGCCGGCCGTACGCCGGGAGCCGTCGAACTGGCACGAGTGTTTCGCCCTGGTCGGCGACGAGACCGTCGCTTCGCAGCTGGCGTACTGGGAGAAGGTGGCCGCCGAGACGGAGGCGTTCGCCCGTTCGGTGCCGAGCCTCGACGACACCTTCCCGCTCCCGGACCAGCCCTGGTTCCCGCCCGAGGGCCGGGTCTCCGTGCGCTGGGTGCTGCTGCACCTGATCCGTGAGACGGCTCGCCACGCCGGGCACGCCGACATCATCCGCGAGTCCCTCGACGGGAAGACCGCGTTCGAGCTGGTGGCGCTCGCCGAAAAGTGAGGCCATAACCTGGACCGCATGTCAGCGATCCGACTTCTCGTGCTCGGCGCGGTCCGCCAGCACGGGCGGGCCCACGGCTACCAGGTGCGCAACGACCTGGAGTACTGGGGCGCGCACGAGTGGTCCAACGCCAAGCCCGGCTCGATCTACCACGCCCTGAAACAGATGGCGAAGCAGGGACTGCTGATCGAGCACGAGACGGCGCCGTCCACCGCGGGCGGTCCCCCGCGCACGGAGTACGAGATCACCGAGGCCGGCACCGAGGAGTGCTTCCGGCTGGTGCGCGAGGCGCTGACCTCGTACGACCAGAAGATGGACGTCAAGTCGGCCGCCATCGGCTTCATCGTCGAACTGCCGCGCGCCGAAGCCGTGGCGCTGCTCAAGGAGCGGATCCGCGGGATCGAGGCGTGGCGGTCCTCGGTCACCGAGCACTACGTCCCCGAGGACGGTCCGGAACAGCTCGGCCACATCGGCGAGATCATGAACCTCTGGCTCCACACGGCCGACGCCGAGGCCGAGTGGACCCAGGGGCTCATCGCCCGCATCGAGGGCGGGGCGTACACCTTCGCGGGGGAGGGCGACCCGTTCGTCGGTGTCCTGGCCGAGGGCGAGGAGAACCCGTACGCGACGGGGGAGCCGCATCCCGGGGACTCTGGCTAATCAGGTTTGACGAGTGTGGTTGGCGGCGTTGCTTTGAAGGTAGTCAAGTTTGATTAGATCCTGGTCCTGGAGGGTGCCCGATGACCGACGTGATCGTCGCGGAAGGCCTGCGGCAAGCGGTACGGCGACAAGGCCGCCCTGGACGGGCTCGACCTGAGGGTCGCGCGCGGCAGCGTCCACGGCCTGCTCGGCCCCAACGGCGCGGGAAAGACCACCTTGGTCCGCGTCCTGTCCAGGCTGTTGCGCCCGGACGAGGGCCGCGCCGAGGTGGCGGGCCATGACGTGGAGCGCGATGCCTATGACGTACGGCTGCGCATCGGCCTGCTCGGCCAGCACGCGGCCCTCGACGAGGAGCTCGGCGGCCGCCAGATCCTGGAGATGCCGGCCGCCTCTACCACCTGGGCGCCCGCCACGCGCGCGTGCGTGCCGACGAACTCCTGGCCGCGGTGGGCCTGTTGCTGCTCTTCCGCTTCGCGATGCTCTGGATCGGCATCCACCTCGCGATGGTCGCCGGCACACCGGAGATGGTGCAGGCCGTGCAGATCCTGGTCTGGCCGGTCGGCTTCCTGTCCAACGCGTTCGCGACCCCCGACTCCATGGCCCGGCCGGCTGGGCACGGTCGTCGACTGGAACCCCCATGTCCCAGACGGCAACGGCGGTCCGGGACCTGGTGGGCGGCCCGGGCGGCGAACCGGGGCACGTGTGGGCGGCGGTGGTGTTGCTGGCGGTCTTCTTTCGGCCGGCGGTCCGCAGGTTCGCCGGGCTGAGCCGCTAGAGCCGCTGGAGCCGGTTGGTCTCGGGCCCCAGCGGCGTTGCCGCGTCCGCCGGGCCCAGGGCCCTAGTGATGGAAGCCGGTCGCCGCTTCCTTGTTCCTGGTGAACGGGTGCGACTGCCGGCGCAGTTCGGGCAGCAACTGCTCCAGGTCCTCCACGAACAGTTCGGCAAGGTCGGCGGAGAAGCCGTTGCGGCACACCACCCGCAGTACCGACAGGTCCTCCCTGTTCGGCGGGAAGGTGTACGCCGGCACGAGCCAGCCCCGCTCACGCAGCCGCCGGGAGACGTCGAAGACGTCGTACGCCTGGACGTCCGGGGCCGTCGTGAACGCGAACACCGGGAGTTCGTCGCCGCGGGTCAGCAGCCGGAAGTCGCCGAGTGCCTCCACGCGGTCGGCGACGCCCCGGGCCACGTCCCGCGTGGACTGCTGCACGGCCCGGTAGCCCTCGCGGCCCAGCCGCAGGAAGGTGTAGTACTGCGCGACGACCTGGGCGCCGGGGCGGGAGAAGTTCAGCGCGAAGGTCGGCATGTCGCCGCCCAGGTAGTTCACGCGGAACACGAGCTCCTCGGGCAGGGCCTCCTTGTCCCGCCACAGCGCCCAGCCGACCCCGGGATAGACCAGCCCGTACTTGTGCCCGGACGTGTTGATCGATGCCACACGGGGCAGCCGGAAGTCCCACACCAGGTCCTCGTCGAGGAAGGGCGCGACCATGGCGCCGGACGCGCCGTCGACGTGCACGGGGATGTCCAGACCGGTGCGCTCCTGGAGGGCGTCCAGAGCCGAGCAGAGGTCCGCGATGGGTTCGTAGGAGCCGTCGAAGGTGGAGCCGAGGATGCCGACGACCCCGATGGTGTTCTCGTCGCACAGCTCGGCGGCGGCCTGCGGGTCGAGGTGGAAGCGGTCGCCCTCCATGGGCACCTGACGGGCCTCGACCTCCCAGAAGTTGCAGAACTTGTCCCAGCAGACCTGGACGTTGACCCCCATGACCAGGTTGGGCCGCGCACCCGGGTACCGGTCGGCGTTGCGCTGCGCCCAGCGCCGCTTCAGCGCCATGCCCGCGAGCATGCACGCCTCACTGGACCCGGTCGTCGAGCAGCCCACCGCCGCCGAGGCATCCGGCGCGTTCCACAGGTCGGCGAGCATCGCCACACAGCGGCGCTCCAGCTCGGCGGTGCGCGGGTACTCGTCCTTGTCGATCATGTTCTTGTCCCGGCACTCACCCATCAGGATCCCGGCCTGCGGTTCCATCCAGGTCGTGACGAAGGTGGCGAGGTTCAGCCGGGAGTTGCCGTCGAGCATCAGCTCGTCGTGGACCACCTGGTAGGCGGTCGACGGTGGCAGGGGAGCGGTGGCGAGCCGGTGCTTGGGAGGGGCCTCGGTCATGCCGCCGACCGGATCGGCCTCGCCGTAGAAGGGATTGACGGACAACGGGCGCTCGTCGGGCTTCTCTGGTCCTTTGTGCAGTGGCATGGGTGTGCCTCCTGAAGGGATCAACGTGGGTCAGCGGACTGGGGTTCCGTCCTCGCGCAACTGCATCTGCGGCCGCCCCGTCACCAGCAGCCAGGCCGCGAGGGAGCCGGTGCACAGCAGCGCGAGGATCGTGGGCGAGGCCACCAGCACGGCGGCGACGAACAGACTCACCCAGGCCTGTCGGGTGATGGCGAGCAACACGCCCAGCACTCCGGCCGCCACGCCGACGGCCGGGTGCACGGCGTCCACGAGCGCGTGCGCGCACAGCCCGAAGGCGACGCCGACGAACACGGCCGGGAAGATCCGCCCGCCCCGGAAGCCGCAGGAGGTGGCGACGAGCAGCGCGGCCAGCTTCACGACCGTCATGGTGGCGAACTGCCCGGCCGACCAGCCGTCGGGATCGGCAGCCAGCTCCCCGATCTCGTCGAGCCCTTTGAAGAGCGTCAGATGGCCGCCCACGGCCGCCAGCAGCCCCAGGACGAGCCCGCCCACCGGCAGCATCAGCATCGGGTGCCGCAACCGCGCGAACGCGCCGTGGACGTACGGGAGGGCGAGCACGGCCGCCATGCCGAGCAGCGCGGCGGCCGACGCGATCACCAGCATCGCCAGTAGGTCGCCCCAGCCGGGCAGCCCGAACGCGGGCAGATGCAGGTCGAAACTCGGCTCGGCCACCAGAGTGGTCGTCAAGGCGCCGGCCGTGGCCGCCACCAACGGGCCGAAGACGTTGTCCCACAGAGCACCCTTGAGCTGCCGGCCGGCCAGTGCCTCGGAGATCACCAGCGCCGCCGCCACCGGCGTCCCGAACAGCGCGCCGATCGTCGCCGCCTCCGCCAGCACCGGCCACAGTGCGCGCGGCATCCGTGGGATCAGCCTGCGCCCCAGCCAGAAGGCGAGCCCCACGTTCACCGCGATGATCGGGTTCTCGGGCCCCAGGCTCGGCCCGCCCGCGAGCATCAGCGCGGTCGCCAGGAGGAGCCCCGGCAGCACGGCAGGCGGCAGCACGGGAGCGTCCAGACCGGTGGTCGCCGGATCCGGACCGGCGTGCCCGGGCGCCTTCCACACCACCAGACCCACGGCCACCCCGGTTGCGGTGAGCATGACCAGCATCCACAGCACGGAGTACCGGCCCACCCCCAGTGCGTCCGGCAGGTTCCGCCACAGCACGTGCTGGAGCTGCTCGGCCGCCGCGCTCACCCCGAGGAACAGCAGACTCGCGGCCACCCCGACGACGAGAGCGGGGAGGATCAGCGGCAGCAGGGCGCGCGCCGGGGTCGCCGGGGCGGCGGATGCCTGCTGCGCGGTGTCCTGGGCCACGAACTCACGATAAGCGGACGAAACGGGCGGAACATCCGGAGGTGTCCCTACGGACTTGCACCTCACGTGGCGTGAGGAGCCACCGTGGAGCGCGTACCGAGAAGGGAGCGGACGAAGTGAGCTACTCCGTGGGACAGGTCGCGGGCTTCGCCGGCGTCACCGTGCGCACACTGCACCACTACGACGACATCGGCCTGCTCGTGCCCAGCGAGCGCAGCCACGCGGGCCACCGGCGCTACAGCGACGCCGACCTCGACCGGCTGCAGCAGATCCTGTTCTACCGGGAGCTCGGCTTCCCGCTCGACGAGGTCGCCGCCCTGCTCGACGATCCGGCCACGGACCCACGCGCGCACCTGCGCCGGCAGCACGAGCTGCTGACCGCCCGGATCGAGAAGTTGCAGAAGATGGCGGCGGCCGTGGAGCACGCCATGGAGGCACGCACGATGGGAATCGATCTCACGCCGGAGGAGAAGTTCGAGGTGTTCGGCGACAAGGACCCCGAGCAGTACGCCGAGGAGGCGGAACAGCGGTGGGGCGGCACGGAGATCTACGCCGAGTCGCAGCGCCGCGCGGCCCGCTACACCAAGGACGACTGGAAGCGCATCACCGCCGCGGTGAACGACTGGGAGCAGCGCTACACGGCCCTGATGGCCGCCGGTGAACCCCCGACCGGCGAACGCGCCATGGACATGGCCGAGGAACACCGTCGGCACATCAGCACCTGGTACTTCGAGTGCCCGTACGAGATGCACACGTGTCTCGCGGAGATGTACGTCTCCGACGAGCGTTTCACGGCGTACTACGACTCGATGCGCGAGGGCCTGGCCGAGCACCTCAAGGACGCGATCCTCGCCAACGCCGCCCGCCGCACCTCGTGACCGTCCTGGCCCGGGACCCCGTACGGGTCACTCCCGGGTCAGGATCACCGCCGTGCCGTAGGCGCACACCTCCGTGCCGAGGTCCGCCGCCTCGGTCACGTCGAAGCGGAACATCAGCACGGCGTTCGCCCCACGCGCGCGTGCCTGCTCGACGAGCCGTTCCATGGCCTGGTTGCGGGTCTGCACCAGCGTCTTGGTGAGCCCCTTGAGCTCGCCGCCGACCATCGACTTCAGCCCGGCGCCGATCTGACTGCCGAGGTGACGGGAGCGCACGGTCAGCCCGAAGACCTCACCCAGCACCTCCTGCACCCGGTGACCGGGCACGTCGTTCGTCGTCACCACGAGCACGTCGGGCCGAGGCCCCTGGCCGCCGCCGTATTCGTCAATACCCATGGCTCACAGCTTTGTCCCGGACGGCGCACAGTGCATCCTGAGGACGCCCATGGAACCTGGGCCACCACGGCTGCGTTGATACTTGAGGGCAGCCAGTCCCCGCCCCGATCCCCACACGCAGGAGCCACAATCCCGTGACCACGCTCGCGCTCGGCCCCGAGTGGCTCAGCCCCGACTATCTGATCCAGACCTTCAGCCTCCCCGGCATCCTGCTGATCGTCTTCGCCGAGTCAGGCCTCTTCGCGTTCCTGCCGGGTGACTCCCTGCTGTTCACGGCGGGTCTCTTCGTGGCCGAGGGGAACTTCATCAGCCAGCCGCTGTGGCTGGTGTGCGCGCTCATCGTGCTGGCCGCCGTCCTCGGCGACCAGGTGGGCTACATGATCGGCAAGTTCTTCGGCCCGAGGCTCTTCAGCCGCCCCAACTCCAGGCTCTTCAAGCAGGAGAACCTGGAGAAGGCGAACGAGTTCATGGAGAAGTTCGGCCCCAAGGCGATCGTCCTGGCCCGCTTCGTGCCGATCGTGCGCACCTTCGCCCCCATCGTGGCGGGCGCCGGCCGGATGAAGTACCGCACCTTCCTGACGTACAACATCATCGGCGGCGCAGCCTGGGGCACGGGCGTGACCCTCGCCGGCTACTGGCTCGGCCAGATCGACGTCATCAAGAAGAACGTCGAGGCGATCCTCATCCTGATCGTCCTGGTCTCGGTGGTCCCGATCCTCATCGAGTACCTGCGCGAGCGCTCCAAGAAGAAGAAGGCGGCGGCCCAGGCCCCGCCCCAGCAGCCGTACCAGCCCATGGACGACGCGACGACCCAGCTCCGCCGCATCCCGTCGAGCGACGAGCAGCAGCCGCCTCAGCAGTACTACGGTCAGCAGCAGCCCAGCGCCCAGCAGTACCCCCAGGGATACGGCAACCAGCAGCAGTACGGGCAGCAGAACCAGCAGTACCCCTACAACGAGGGCTACTGACACTTCCAAGGGGCGCGGGGAACTGCGCGGCCGACCACGACGAGCCCGCGGTCACCGGCTCTCAGAACCCCCGCGTCCTCTTCGCGGCCCGCCGCTTCCCCGCGGAACCGACCCTCAGGAACAGCCGGGAGATCTCCGACCCCAGGTTGACCCCGATGGCGATGGCCATGGCCAGAGCCGCCGCCTTCGACAGGGACACCAGCCCTTCGTCGACCTTGCTCCCGGCGATCGACAGCAGCCCGAAGTACGTGGCGGAACCCGGCAGCAGCGGCCCGATCGCCGCGGTCGTGTACGGCAGCGCGGACGCGAACCGGTACCGGGACAGCAACTGCCCGAACAGCCCGACCAGCCCCGCCGCCACGGCCGTGGAGGCGACCGGGGAGAACTCGCCGGCGTAGTGCATCGCGCCGTACACACACCACGCGACACCGCCGTTCAGCGTGACGGCCAGCACGGTGGATCGTTCCTGCTGCAACAGCACCGCGAACGTCAGCGACAGCAGCATCGACGCCGCGATCTGCCACAGCGGCCGCGAAACCGTCGACAGCGCCTCGTCGGGGTTGAGATGCGCCCCCAGCTGCACCCCGACGTAGAGCATCACGAGCACGCCCACCACGATGCCCACGAAGAAGTACATGACCTCCAGGAGCCGGGCCGACGCGGTGATGTAGAAGCCGGTCAGGCCGTCCTGGACGCCCGCCACCAGAGCCCGCCCGGGCAGCAGCGCGAACAGCCCACCGGTGATCACCGCGGACGCCTTCACGTCCACATGGGCCAGCGTCAGCGCGATCCCGATCGCGGCGGGCGGCATCGCGGCGACCGTGAACTGGTAGAACTCCGGCAGCCCCCGCCCCGCGCACAGCCACGCCAGCCGGTCGCCGAGCATCGCGCCCAGCATGGCCGCGACGAACACCAGCAGGTCACCGCCGACCAGGATCGAGGCCGCGCCCGCGAGCAGCCCGCTCGCCGAGGTGAGCACCCAGGTCGGATACGGGTGCCGGTTGCGGCGGATCTCCGCGAGCCGCCGGTAGGCGTCCTCCAGGGAGATGGCCGTCTCGGGGTCGCTGAGGTCGTCCACGAGCTGGAACACGGCCGCGAGGCGCGTGTAGTCGGTGCCGCGCCGCCGCACCGTCCTGGAGGCCGTCACGGGGTCGTCCACGAGCGACGGCTGGTACGTGATCGACAGCAGTGTGAAGGTGACGTTGGGCTCGCAGCGGTCCAGGCCGTAGGACCGGCAGACGGCGAACATCGCCGCCTCCACGTCCTCGGCGCCCTCACCGCCCGCGAGCAGCAACTCGCCGATCCGCAGGGTCAGGTCGAGCACGCGCGGGACGGCCGGGCCGGCATCGTCCTCGGTCTTCTGCGCCGGCTCCGGGGCGGGCCGCTCGGCCACCGGCATCCGCAGCATCGTGCGCATCCGGTCCTGCCAGGGCACGTCCTTGGTGAGACTGACCACCGGTATGCCGGCCGGCGGGGTGAACGCGGGCGGCGCGTCCTTCGCGCTGTAGGTGCGGGGCGTACTGAACGCCGACCCCTCCGGCTCCGCCACCGACGGCTGCGGGACGTCCAGTCCCTTCGGCACCGCGAACTCCGACGTGGTCTCCGGCTCGCCGCCGACGACGGTTCTCGGCACGGCGAGCCCGTCGGGAAGGGCGAACTCGGACGTGATCTCGGAGTCGTAAAAACTCCTGGCCTCGTCCGACTGCGGCTTGCGGTGCTCCGCCTCCGTCACTGAGTAACGCTCCCTGAACGACACATTCCGTAAGCCTCAGTATGCGCGGGCATACGAACGGGCCGCACGCGTGTGCGTGCGGCCCGTCCGTGACACAGGCTCAGTGGCCGCCCGAGTCCTTGAAGCGCTTGTAGGACCGCTCGATCTCGGCCTCGGCGTCGACGCGGCCGACCCAGTCGGCACCCTCGACGGACTTGCCGGGCTCCAGGTCCTTGTAGACCTCGAAGAAGTGCTGGATCTCCAGGCGGTCGAACTCGGAGACGTGGTGGATGTCGCGCAGGTGCTCGACACGCGGGTCCGTCGCCGGGACGCACAGCAGCTTGTCGTCGCCGCCCGCCTCGTCCGTCATGCGGAACATGCCGATCGCACGGCACTTGATGAGGCAGCCCGGGAACGTCGGCTCGTCAAGAATGACCAGCGCGTCCAGCGGGTCGCCGTCCTCGCCGAGGGTGTTCTCGACGAAGCCGTAGTCGGTCGGGTAGGCGGTCGAGGTGAAGAGTCGACGGTCCAGGCGGATCCGACCGGTCTCGTGGTCCACCTCGTACTTGTTCCGCGAACCCTTCGGGATCTCGATCGTGACGTCGAACTCCACCGGTGACTCCTCCATGATCAACACATAGTTCTGGTGGTTAAGTGTCCCTCACGCAGGTGTGTGATCGCGAAAGGGGCTGTTGGTCGTGCCTGAACTGAGGCCTTGGCGGGCCGCGGGACCGCGGGTGACGCGGATCGCGAACGCCGTACGACCGCGTCTGGCACGCGCCGCGGACGCCGTACGACCAGGACTGACCCGGGCCACGGACACCGTACGGCCGTATCTCGCACGGACCGTCGAAGCTGTGAAACCGCAGGTCACACGGCTTGCCGGGGTGAGCAGGCCGAAGACCGCCAAGACCTGGCAGTACACCGCCGGTGCCGCCGGCGCCGGTCTGGCGCTGGCCGCCACCGTGGCGACCGCCGCCGGTCCGTGGGACTCCTCGGGTCAGCGTACGGCCGAGCGGGACCGGGCGGTCGCACTGGAGCAACCGGGTGGCGCAGATCACGGCGGTGATTCCGGTACGTCGGCCACGGCCCCGCGTCCCGCCCCGAGCGCCGCGTCCGTCCTCACCGGCCTGGGCCCGGCCGTCGTCACCGTGAAGTCCGCGCCGACCGGCAAGGCCCTCGCCGACGTCCTGGGGCCGCTCCTCGGCAACACGGCCCTCGGCACCCGCCGCACGGCCGTCGTCGTGGACGTCGCCGACGGCAAGCGGCTCTACGGCACGGGCGCCGACACGGCGCTGACCCCCGCCTCCACCACGAAGATCGCCACCGCCGTCGCCGCCCTGTCCGCCCTCGGCGCCGACCACCGCCTCACCACGCGCGCGGCCCTGGAATCCGACACCGGGGAACTCGTCCTCGTCGGCGGCGGCGACCCCACGCTCACCGCCCGCGCGGACGACGGGGGAGGCTGGGCGAGCCTGCGCGAACTGGCCCGGGAGACCGCCGCCGCCCTCAAGAAGCGGCACATCACGACCGTCACGCTCTCCTACGACAAGACCCGCTACGCGGGCCCCGAGATCCACCCGATCGGGGTCAACGACAACGTGGCCCCGGTCAGCGCCCTGATGGTGGACGAGGCCCGCACCGACGACTCCGCGAGCGGCCCCGTCGCGCGCGTGAGCGACCCGGCGACGGACGCGACCCGCGCGTTCGCGCGGTTCCTCGGGGACGACGGCATCAGGACGACGTCCCCCGGCCCCTCCAAGGCGACCGGCCGCGCCGAGGACCTCGCCGAGGTCTCCTCACCGCCCCTGTCCGCCCTGGTCGAACGCATGCTGACCAACAGCGACAACGACATCGCCGAGGCCCTCGCCCGCCAGACCGCCCTGGCCGACAAGCAGCGCGCCGACTTCGAGGGCGGCGGCAAAGCAATTCGTGACCGGCTGCGGAAACTCGGACTCCCGCTGGCCGGCGCCGACTTCCACGACGGCAGCGGACTCGACCGCGCCGACCGGCTCACGGCGAACCTGCTGACCTCCCTCCTGGTGAAGGCGGGCGACCCGGCCCACCCGGAATTGCGTCCCGTCCTCACCGGCCTCCCGGTGGCCGGTTTCACCGGCACTCTGAGCAGCCGTTACACCGACGGCGCGGCAGGCGTCGTACGGGCGAAGACGGGCACATTGACCGGCGTGAACACCCTGGCGGGGACGGTCGTCGACCGGGACGGCCGGCTGCTGGCCTTCGCCTTCCTGGCCTCGGACACGACGGACCCGGGGGCGGCGCAGAGCGCGCTGGACCGCACGGCCTCGGCGCTGGCCGCCTGCGGCTGCGGCTGACCCGGCGTCCGCTTCCCCGCCCGCGCGGCCTGCCCCAAGCGGGAGCGCTCACGTACGGTTGACGCATGACGAGCATCGGTGGTGCCGAGATGGTCGACTGGAATCTCGCGGTGGCGACCGCGACCCGACTGGTACGGCCGGGCCCCGACGTGAGCCGCGACGAGGCCCGGGCCGTCGTCGCGGAACTGCGCCGGCACGCCAAGGCCTCGGAGGAACACGTCCGCGGCTTCACCCGGATGGGGACGGAAGGCGTCCACGACACACCCGTCCTCGTCGTCGACCGTCCCGGCTGGGTCCGGGCGAACGTCGCCGGGTTCAGGGAGATCCTCAAACCGCTTCTGGAGAAAATGCAGGAGCGGCGTGGCAACACCCCCGGCGGCGCGGTCCTCGGGGCCGTCGGCGGCAAGGTGACCGGCGTCGAACTCGGAATGCTGCTGTCGTTCCTGTCGTCCCGCGTCCTCGGCCAGTACGAGACCTTCGCCCCGGCCACCCGCGAACTCCCGGCCGGGGAGAACGGCGGCGGCCGACTCCTCCTGGTCGCCCCGAACATCGTCCACGTGGAGCGCGAACTCGACGTCCAGCCCCACGACTTCCGCCTGTGGGTGTGTCTGCACGAGGAGACGCACCGCACCCAGTTCACGGGCGTGCCCTGGCTGCGCGACCACCTGGAGGGCGAAATCCAGTCGTTCCTGGGGGAGACCGAGGTCGACCCCATGACGGTCCTGGAGCGCATCCGGGAGGCCGCCCAGTCGCTCGCCGGCGGACGGCCCGAGGGCGAGGACGAGGACGACGGCGGGCGCTCGCTCGTGGAGATCGTGCAGACCCCCGCCCAGCGGGAGATCCTCGGCCGCCTCACCGCCGTGATGTCCCTCCTTGAGGGCCACGCCGACTTCGTCATGGACGGAGTGGGCCCGGCCGTCGTGCCGAGCGTCGCCGAGATCCGTGAGAAGTTCCAGCAACGGCGGGCCAAGGGTGCCTCCCGCCTGGACATGGCCCTGCGCAAGCTGCTCGGCCTGGACGCCAAGCTCCGGCAGTACCGCGACGGCGAACGCTTCGTGCGGGCCGTCGTCGACCAGGTCGGCATGGACGGCTTCAACCGCGTGTGGACCTCCCCGAACACACTCCCGACCAAGACGGAGATCGCCAAACCGGCGGACTGGGTCGCGCGGGTGCACCGCAAGGCCGAGTCGTGAACCGCGTACGGACGTCGTGAGAGGAATCCGGCCGACGGCAGGCGAACGCCCCTTCAATCACCCGTCCGAGGGACCGTGAGCGATGGGTAGGCGTGCAATGCTCGGGGAACGCCCCGGTTCTGTCACCATCTACACACTCTGAGTGACCGAACCTCGGGCTCACCCCCCGAAAACTTCATGAAGGGAACCGGACATGGGTCCCCATCCTGCGGTCGCGGCGATACGCCTGGCGGTCCGCCGCGTCCTCCACGACCTCCTCAACGACCATCACGCCTCTGACGCCCATCACGCCTCTGACGCCCATCATGCTTCTGCCGGGCAGCGCCCGCCGTCGCCGCTCGTGCTCGTGGCCTGCTCCGGCGGTGCCGACTCCATGGGCCTCGCCTCCGCCCTCGCCTTCGAGGCTCCCAAGCTCGGCATCCGCGCCGGCGGCATCACCGTCGACCACGGCCTCCAGCCCGGCTCCGACCTGCGCGCCGAGGAAGTCGTCCTCAGGCTGCGCGAACTCGGCCTGGACCCCGTCGAGTCCACCGCCGTGAGCGTCGGCCGCGAAGGCGGACCCGAGGCCGCCGCGCGGGACGCCCGCTACGCCGCCCTCGACGCCGCGGCCGAACGCCATGGCGCGATCGCCGTCCTGCTCGGCCACACCCGCGACGACCAGGCCGAAACCGTCCTGCTCGGCCTCGCCCGCGGCTCCGGCATCCGCTCGCTGTCCGGCATGGCCGCGGTCTCGGGGGCCGACGGCCGTTACCGGCGCCCCTTCCTGGAACTCGACCGGCAGACCGCCCGCAAGGCCTGCATGGTCCAGTCGCTGCCCGTGTGGGACGACCCGCACAACACCGACCCCGCCTACACGCGCTCCCGGCTGCGCCACGAAGGCCTGCCCGCCCTGGAGAAGGCCCTCGGCAAAGGAGTCGTCGAGGCCCTCGCCCGTACGGCCCAGCTCTCCCGCGACGACGCCGACGCCCTCGACAGCTGGGCCCGCCAGGCCGAGGCCTCCGTACGCGATGCCGCCGGCCTCCTGGAGTGCGCCAAGCTCTACGCGCTGCCGCCCGCCGTGCGCCGCCGCATCCTGCGCCGGGCGGCCATCGAGGCAGGCGCCCCGGCCGGATCGCTGTTCGCCCGCCACATCGAGGAAGTCGACCGGCTGATCACCGGCTGGCGCGGCCAGGGAGTCATCAATCTCCCGGGCAAGGTCGTCGCCCAGCGGCAGGGTGGCAGACTGGTGATTCGGCAAGGCTGAATCCCTGCCTCCTGAAGGGGGCGACGGGCGGCTCGTGGGACGACCGAAAGTGATGCGGGTGGACGCGAAAGACATGGGTGCCGACCTCAAAGAGGTACTCATCACCAAGGAAGAGATCGACGCGAAGCTCGTGGAGCTCGCCGCGAAGATCGACGCGGAGTACGCGGGCAAGGACCTCCTGATCGTCGGCGTCCTCAAGGGCGCGGTGATGGTCATGGCCGACCTCGCCCGGGCGCTGTCCACCCCCGTCACCATGGACTGGATGGCCGTGTCGTCCTACGGCGCGGGCACCCAGTCCTCCGGTGTGGTGCGGATCCTCAAGGACCTCGACACCGACATCAAGGGCCGGCACGTCCTGATCGTCGAGGACATCATCGACTCCGGCCTGACCCTGTCCTGGCTGCTGTCGAACCTGGGCTCGCGCGAGCCGGAGTCGCTCAAGGTGTGCACCCTGCTGCGCAAGCCGGACGCCGCCAAGGTCGCCATCGACGTCGAGTGGGTCGGCTTCGACATCCCCAACGAGTTCGTCGTCGGTTACGGTCTCGACTACGCCGAGAAGTACCGCAACCTCCCGTTCGTGGGTACGCTCGCGCCCCACGTCTACGGCGGCTGAGCCAGATAGCCCAAGCCCTGTAAGACGATCGGGAACCCCAGCGGGTTTCGCGCCGTTGGAGGGAGCAGACGGGTTCGTCAGCCACTCCCGTGCGGCTTCGGTCCACAATGCTGGGGTACCGTCAGAAGAACTGTCTTATCAAACTCACTATGGCAGGAGGGACGGGGCGACACCGCTCCGTATGGATGGACGTGAAGCGATACTTCCGTGGGCCGGTCATGTGGATCGTGCTGGCCGTCCTTGCCGTGGTCGTGTTGATGCAGGTCGTCGGCTCGTCCGGCGGCTACAAGACGGTGGACACCGGCCAGGTCGTCCAGGCGATCACCGACAACAAGGTCCAACAAGCCAAGCTGACCACCGGCGACGAGCAGACCATCAAGGTCGAGCTCAAGGACGGCGAAAAGGTCGAAGGCAGCTCGAAGATCCAGGCGAGCTACATCGGCGACCAGGGCGTGACCATCGCCAACACGCTGCAGACCAAGTTCCAGGACAAGCAGATCCCCGACGGGTACACCGTCTCTCCGACGAAGCAGAACGCCTTCGTCGGGATCCTGCTCTCCCTGCTCCCCTTCGTCCTCATCGTGGTCGTCTTCCTGTTCCTGATGAATCAGATGCAGGGCGGCGGCTCCCGGGTCATGAACTTCGGGAAGTCCAAGGCGAAGCTCATCACCAAGGACACCCCGAAGACGACGTTCTCGGACGTCGCCGGCTCGGACGAGGCCGTCGAGGAGCTCCAGGAGATCAAGGAGTTCCTCCAGGAACCGGCGAAGTTCCAGGCGGTCGGGGCCAAGATCCCCAAGGGCGTACTGCTGTACGGCCCCCCCGGCACCGGCAAGACCCTGCTCGCGCGCGCCGTCGCGGGCGAGGCCGGCGTGCCGTTCTACTCGATCTCCGGTTCCGACTTCGTCGAGATGTTCGTCGGTGTCGGTGCCTCCCGAGTCCGTGACCTGTTCGAGCAGGCCAAGGCGAACGCCCCGGCGATCGTCTTCGTCGACGAGATCGACGCGGTCGGCCGCCATCGCGGCGCCGGCCTCGGCGGCGGTCACGACGAGCGCGAGCAGACGCTGAACCAGCTGCTCGTCGAGATGGACGGCTTCGACGTCAAGGGCGGCGTGATCCTCATCGCCGCGACGAACCGGCCCGACATCCTCGACCCGGCCCTTCTGCGTCCCGGCCGCTTCGACCGCCAGATCGCGGTCGACCGCCCGGACATGCAGGGCCGTCTGGAGATCCTCAAGGTCCACCAGAAGGGCAAGCCGGTCGCTCCGGACGTCGACCTGTCGGCCGTCGCCCGACGGACGCCGGGCTTCACGGGCGCGGACCTGAGCAACGTCCTCAACGAGGCGGCGCTGCTCACGGCCCGGTCGAACGGGAAGCTCATCGACAACCACATGCTGGACGAGGCGATCGACCGCGTGGTGGCGGGCCCGCAGAAGCGGACCCGGATCATGTCGGACAAGGAGAAGAAGATCACCGCGTACCACGAGGGCGGACACGCCCTGGTCGCGGCGGCTTCCCCGAACTCCGACCCGGTCCACAAGATCACGATCCTCTCCCGAGGCCGTGCTCTCGGCTACACCATGGTCCTGCCGGACGAGGACAAGTACTCGACCACCCGCAACGAGATGCTCGACCAGCTCGCCTACATGCTGGGCGGCCGCGCTGCCGAGGAACTGGTCTTCCACGACCCGACCACCGGCGCCGCGAACGACATCGAGAAGGCCACGGCAACGGCCCGCGCGATGGTCACCCAGTACGGCATGACCGAGCGTCTCGGCGCCATCAAGTTCGGTGGCGACAACACCGAGCCGTTCCTCGGCCGCGAGATGTCGCACCCGCGTGACTACTCGGAAGAGGTCGCCGCGCTGGTCGACGAAGAGGTCAAGAAGCTCATCGAGACGGCGCACAACGAGGCCTGGGAGATCCTGGTCGAGAACCGTGACGTCCTCGATCAGCTGGTGCTCCAGTTGCTGGAGAAGGAGACGCTGAACAAGGAGCAGATCGCCGAGATCTTCGCTCCCATCGTCAAGCGTCCGCCGCGGCCGGCCTGGACCGGTTCCTCCCGGCGTACGCCCTCCACCCGTCCGCCGGTGCTCTCCCCCCGGGAGCTCGCACTGACGAACGGTGCCAACGGCGCGACCCCGGCGATCAGCACCGCCAAGGCCACCGCGTCGGAGCAGGCCACGGATGCCGTTCCCGAGGAGCGCCCCGAGAGCTGACGCTCACCTTTCGCGCCGGTGGTCTCACCGGGCCCGGAATGGATGCCGCGGCCCCCCAGGTTTTAGCCTGGGGGGCCGCGGCGTTTTTCGGCCGCGAGAACTCTAGGAACGAGGCACCAGATGACCGACCCCGTGACGCTCGACGGCGAGGGCTCCATCGGCGAGTTCGACGAGAAGCGCGCCGAGAACGCCGTACGCGAGCTGCTGATCGCGGTCGGCGAGGATCCGGACCGCGAGGGGCTCCGGGAGACGCCGGGGCGGGTGGCGCGGGCCTACCGGGAGATATTCGCGGGGCTGTGGCAGAAGCCCGAGGACGTGCTGACCACGACGTTCGACCTGGGGCACGACGAGATGGTGCTCGTGAAGGACATCGAGGTGTACTCGACCTGTGAGCATCATCTCGTGCCGTTCCGGGGCGTCGCGCACGTCGGATACATTCCGGCCACCACCGGCAAGATCACGGGGCTGTCCAAGCTGGCTCGGCTCGTGGACGTCTACGCCCGCCGGCCGCAGGTGCAGGAACGACTCACCACTCAGATAGCGGACTCCCTGATGGAGATCCTGGAGCCGCGGGGCGTGATCGTCGTCATCGAGTGCGAGCACATGTGCATGTCGATGCGGGGCATCCGCAAGCCCGGCGCCAAGACGCTCACCTCGGCCGTACGCGGTCAGCTGCGGGACGCGGCGACGCGGAACGAGGCGATGAGCCTCATCCTGGCGCGCTGACGGCTCGGCCTGTCAGGCCGCCGACGGGGCCCCGGTGTTGCGGTCGTCGTCCTCCGGCAGCTTGCACACCCGCTCCAGGAAGATTGCCGCCGCTATCACCGCGATGCCCGCGAGGACCGAGAAGCCGGCGTAGATGGCCTGGTCGCGGCGGGCGGGGATGTCGAGGGATTCCAGGAGGAAGACGCCGGTGCCGCCGTACATGCCGGAGACCAGGGCGGCGACCAGCGCGCTGGCCTGGCCGAAGACGACCGCGCGGGCCGCCATCAGGGGGTCGACGCCCTTCGCCTCGGGGACGCGCTCGCGCTGGGCCTTCAGGCGGGCGCGCAGAGAGAGCGCCGTGGCCATCAGGACCACGGCGATCAGGGCGAGGACGATGGGGGCGGCCAGCGGGACGCTGGGCAGGGTCCCGACCGAGTTCCACAGGCGGGCGCCCGCCCAGGACAGGAGCCCGGCCACGGCGAACACGCCGGCCAGCAGCCTGATGTGCAGCTCTTTCACGGTGCCCCTTCAGCTCCCCCGAGGTCCTTGGGCGGTCCCACGGACTGTGGTCGTCTTGACCTTAACGGCTATTCGGGCAGCCGGAGTTCCAGGTCCTTGCGGGGTTCCACGCCGTTTCGCGTGACGGTGTCGAGGAGTGCTGCGACCGGGCCGTGGCCGGGCAATTGTGCCTCGGGGTCCACGTCGTGCCAGGGGGCGAGGACGAACGCGCGCTCATGGGCGCGGGGGTGCGGCAGGGTGAGGACCGGATCGTCGGAGACCACCTCGGCGTACGTCACGATGTCGACGTCGAGGGTGCGCGGGCCCCAGCGCTCGTCCCGCACCCGGTTGAAGGCTTCCTCGACCGCGTGGGCCCGCTCCAGCAGGGAGGACGGGGGGAGCGTGGTCTTCAGCACGACGACCGCGTTGAAGTAGGACGGCTGGCTGTCGGCGTCCACGCCCCACGGCTCGGTCTCGTAGACCGGGGAGACGGCCTTGACGCGGACGCCGGGCGTGTCCTCCAGGGCGTCGACGGCCCCCTGGAGGGTCTCCAGACGGTTGCCGAGGTTGGAACCGAGGGAGAGCACGGCGCGCTTGGGGTTGTGGAGGGTGACGTCGGCGGCGTCCACCCGCTGCACGACGGAGGCGGGCACCGGCTGTACGGTCGGGTCGCTGTGACCCGCGGCGAAGGACGCGGTCATACTCGGCTCCGGGTGATGGTGACGGTCACGTCGTCGAAGGGCACGGTGATCGGTGCGTCGGGTTTGTGGACCCTGACCTCGACCTCCTCTACCCGCTGGTGCTTCAGACAGACCTGGGCGATGCGCTCGGCGAGCGTCTCGATGAGGTTGACGGGCTCGCCCTCGACGGCGGCCACGACCTCCTCCGCCACGATGCCGTAGTGCACGGTTTTCGTCAGGTCGTCGTCGGCGGCGGCCGGCCGGGTGTCCAGCCCGAGGACGAGGTCCACGACGAAGGTCTGGCCCTCCTTGCGCTCCTCGGGGAACACTCCGTGGTGCCCGCGGGCCTTCAGGCCGCGCAGCGCGACACGATCCACGCGAATCACTCCTGCAATCGTCGGTGACGGCCGGTCCGTACCGTGTGCGGGCGGTACCCCGGCCTCGAACGAATCTACCTGCGAGCACTGACAGGGCCGGGCCACGGGACCACTGCTCACAGGCTGGTAGCCGCCCATACCCGGGGGGTCGTGATCCCAACCACTTCTTGGTCCGGGCGGGTCAGGAAGGAGTTTCCTCGTCCTCGGCCTCGCCGTTCTCGGCCAGCACCGGCGAGGCGTGGTGGGACCACATCTTCCAGCCCTCCGAGGTGCGGCGGAACACGTTCGTGGCGACCACCAGTTGCCCGACGAGCGGGCCGAGCTCCTCGCCGCCCTCGGGCGCCGGGCCACCGCTGAGGATGTTCTCGGTGCAGGTCACCAGGGCGGTGTCGCCGGTCACGGAGACGTGCACGTCCGTGAGGAAGAACTGGATGTAGTCCGTGTTCGCCATGATCAGCGCGTACGACCTCAGGACCTCGCCGCGCCCGGTCAGCACGGGCCAGCCGGGGTGCACGCAGGAGACCACGCCGACGTCCGCCGGGTCGTGGTAGGTCTCGTCGACGCCCAGGTCGGCAGGGGTGAGCCAGAACGAGGACAGCTCCTCGAAGTCGCCGCGCTCCAGCGCCTCGTAGAAGGCGGTGTTGGCGGCTTCCACCTGTTCCACGTCGGTGTGGGGGGCGCTCACCGGGCTCCCTCCACGGCACGGGCGACTCGCACCGCGTCGGCCGTGGCACGCACTTCGTGCACCCGCACCGCCCACGCGCCGGCGTGTGCGGCGAGGGCGGAGACGGCGGCCGTGGCGGCGTCGCGCTCGCGCGCGGGCGGGGGGGCGCCCTCGGGCCCGGCGAGGACACGGCCGAGGAAGCGCTTGCGGGAGGCGGCGACGAGCAAGGGGTGGCCGAGGCCGAGCAGGCGGTCGAGGTGGGAGAGGAGGACCAGGTCGTGCTCGGCGTCCTTGGAGAAGCCGAGCCCCGGGTCGACGATCACACGGTCGGGGGAGATGCCGCCCGCGAGGACGGCGTCCACGCGCGCGCGGAGTTCGTCGACGACCTCGGCGACGACATCGGCGTAGACGCCCCTGACGTTGCCGCCCTCCAGGAAGCCGCGCCAGTGCATGACGACGAAGGGGGCGCCCGCGTCGGCGACGACCGGGATCATCGCGGGGTCGGCGAGGCCACCGCTGACGTCGTTGACGAGGGCCGCGCCGGCGGCGAGCGCCTGTTCGGCGACACGGGCGCGCATGGTGTCGACGGAGACGGTGACGCCCTCGGCGGCGAGGCCGCGGACGACGGGGATGACGCGCCGGAGTTCCTCGGCCTCGTCGACACGGGTGGCGCCGGGGCGGGTGGACTCGCCGCCGACGTCGACGAGGTCGGCACCCTCCTCGACGAGGGCGAGGCCGTGCTTGACGGCGGCCGCGGTGTCGAACCAGCGGCCGCCGTCGGAGAAGGAGTCGGGGGTGACGTTCACGACTCCCATGACCGCGCAGCGGTCCCAAGGGGGAAGGCCGGCGACGCGCCCGCGTCCGCTCTGCTTGCTCATGCGTTCAGCCTAGGCCCAGCAGGGAGCGGGGGTACCGCGCGGCCTGCGGGTCAGGCCGCTCTGACGTCCCGTTCCGCGACCGCGTGGGCACACGCGCGTGCGGTGTGCGTGCGGCGGCGCAGGAAGCGCGGCAGCGGGAGGGCGAGGTTGACGAAGCCCTCGGCCTGCATGGCGGCGAAGCCGATGCGCGGCAGGTCTCCGGAGGCCCGGTACACGACGAAGCGGGGCTCCCAGCGAGGCTGGAACTTCGCGTTGAACTTGTACAGCGACTCGATCTGGAACCAGCGGGACAGGAACACCAGCAGGCCCCGCCAGGCGCGCAGCACCGGCCCCGCGCCGATCTTCTCGCCGCGTGCCAGCGCCGCGCGGAACATCGCGAAGTTGAGGGACACGCGCGTGATGCCGAGCTTCGGGGCCGCTTGGAGGGCCGCCACGATGAGCAGTTCGTTCATGCCGGGGTCCGCCGAGCGGTCCCGCCGCATCAGGTCCAGGGAGACGCCGTCCGCGCCCCACGGAACGAAGTGCAGGATCGCCTTGAGATCGCCGTAGGGACCGGGCTGGTCGTCGGCCTTGTGGGCGGTGGCGATGAGGCAGTCGCCGTCGGCGAGGTCGCCGATGCGGCCCAGGGCCATCGAGAAGCCGCGCTCGGTGTCGGTGCCGCGCCAGTCTTCGGCGGCCTGCCTCACCCGCTCCAGCTCCGTCTGCCCGAGGTCACGGACGCGCCGTACGCGGGTCTCGTAACCGGCCCGCTCGATGCGCTTGACCATCTGGCGGACATTGCGCATCGCGCGGCCGGCGAGCGAGAAATCCGCGACGTCCACCACCGCCTCGTCGCCCAGTTCGAGGGCGTCCAGGCCGGTCTCGCGGGTCCAGACCTCGCCGCCGGTCTCCGAGCAGCCCATGACGGCGGGCGTCCAGGAGTGCGCCCTGGCCTCGTCCATGAAGCGCTCGATGGCACCCGGCCAGGCCTCCACGTCACCGATCGGGTCGCCGCTGGCGAGCATCACCCCGGACACGACGCGGTAGGTCACCGCCGCCTTCCCGCTGGGCGAGAAGACGACGGCCTTGTCGCGGCGCAGCGCGAAGTGGCCGAGGGAGTCGCGGCCGCCGTGCTTGGCCAGGAGCGCCCTGAGGCGGGACTCGTCCTCCTCGGTGAGCTGTGCGGCGGGGTGCTCGGGACGGAAGGCGAGGTAGATCGTCGTGATCGCCGTGAGCAGGCCCAGGGCGCCCAGGGAGGCGCCGACGGTCCACGAGGTGTCGCCCTGGTAGTCGACCGGGCCTTCGAAGCCGAAGAGGCCGTACAGGACGTGCGTGATGCGATCGGCCAGGCTCGGGTTTCCGACCATGCGGTTCGGATGGGCGCTGACGATGATCAGCCCGAGGACGAGGGAACCGGCGCCCATGAGTACGAAGTTGGCGAGTGCGCGCCAGCGGCTGCGCGGGTCGGGCAGTGCCCTGAACTGGTCGCGGTGGCGCAGCAGCGGGGCCAGCAGGGCGAGCGAGATGGCCGCCCCGACGAGGGAGTGGCGGTACGTGAACTGCGCCAGTGCGCCCGCCGGCAGCAGCACCACGGCCGCCCGCCAGGCTCGGCGCTTGTGCCGCCTGAGGCCGTGGGCGAGCAGCAGCAACAGCACGCCGGTGCTGAGCGAGAGCGCGGCCGCGAACGGGCCGAGCGCACCGGGCAGTACCTCGGCCATGGTGTGCATACGGCTGTGCCGGAAGCGCGGGAAGACGCCGGCGGCGACGTCCAGAAGGCCCACGAGCGCGCAGGCTCTGGCGACGAGGACGGGGACAGCCTCGGGGCGCGGTCCGTGCAGTGCACGCCGCAACCGTGTTGATCGGATCGGAACCCCGCCCGACATTTCCTCATCTGTCCTGACAGACATCGCATCCCATGGTTCTGCGAGTGACTCTGGATCCGGAGCTCCGATTCGGGCATCCGGCGACATTGCGCCCTCTAGGACGGTGTCTCGGGAGGAGAGGTTCACTCACCTCCTCAAAGCCGTTTCAAAGGCCGAGGAAAGCGAAAGCAAGCAATGGGTCTCACGAGCAACAACACGCTGGTGGCGACGGTTTTGGCCGCCATGGCGCTGTTCGCCGGCACGGTGTGGCTCTGGCCACGACTGGCGCGCCGCGGCTGGCGGTCCGTCGGCGGCCGCATCGGGCTGCTGCTCGCGACGCAGTTCATGCTCTTCGTCTCGGCGGGCCTCGCCGCCAACCATGCCTTCGGGTTCTACGCCTCCTGGGCCGACCTGTTCGGCCAGGAGACCGACCAGGGCGTGGTGGTCGACCACACCCCGGGCGTCCGGTCGAGCGGGCCCCTGAAGGTGACCGAGATAGGGGACGTGCCCGGCAGGGGCGGCTTTCGGCCGTCGTCGGTCGGGCAGATACAGAAGGTCGACATCGTCGGCCCCACGAGCCACATCGCCAGTCCCGCGTACGTCTATCTGCCGCCGGAGTATTTCCAGGCGCGCTATCAAACGCGTACCTTCCCGGCCGCCGTCGTGCTCACCGGTTATCCGGGCACCGCGAGAGCGCTGGTGGACAAACTCCACTATCCGCGCACGGCTCTGGAACTCGCCAAGGACGGCCGTATGCAGCCGATGATCCTGGTGATGCTGCGGCCGACGGTGGCGCCGCCGCGCGACACCGAGTGCGCGGACGTTCCGGACGGTCCGCAGACCGAGTCGTTCTTCGCGAAGGACCTTCCCGAAGCGGTGACCGCGCACTACCGGGTGCGCACGGAACCGGGGAGCTGGGGAATCATCGGGGACTCCACGGGCGGCTACTGCGCGCTCAAGCTCGCCATGCACCACCCCAAGGTGTACGCCGCGGGGGCGGGCCTGTCCCCGTACTACAAGGCGCCCGTCGACGCCACCACGGGCGACCTGTTCCACGGCGACAAGACACTGCGCGGCCGGGCCGACCTGTGGTGGTGCCTCAAGCACCTGCCCGCCCCCGACACCTCACTGCTCGTCAGCAGCAGCAGGGTGGGCGAGGCGAACTACAAGGAGACGTTGAAGTTCATCGAGCGGGTGAAGGCGACGGAAACGACCCGCATCTCGTCGATCATCCTCGAAAGCGGCGGGCACAACTTCAACACCTGGCGGCGCGAGATCCCGGCGACCCTGGAGTGGGTCAGTGAGCGGCTGAGTGGCCGATCGGCGAGCGACGAGTGAGCGATGAGTGATCAATAGGCGGAATTCGGTGGCTCTTCGGATTCCTGATGTCGTGTGAAGGCAGCGGGGTGGCGGTGTTTTTATGGGGCGGGGCACCATGGTTCGCCTACTCGCGGTAAGTTTCTGGCCATGCCACGTGGACGTCACCGCCATTCCCCGCCTCTGCACAGGCTGCTGCCTCCGTCGGCGATCGCAGGCGTCTCCCTCGTCTGCGCCTTCGGCCCCTGGGTGTTCTCGCAACAGGCCGTGCTGCGCGTCATAGCCGCGTTCGCCGCGGCGGTCGCGGTCGTCGGGGCGGCCGTCATGCGCCGTTGGGACGCGCAGGCGGGCAAGCAGGTCGCCGACCTCACACGCGCGCGTGCGAGCGACGAGTGGCGGCACGAGGAGCGGGTCGCCGAACTCGAGACCGATCTCGAGGAGTCGCGGGAGCTGCGCGTCAAGCTGGAGCAGCGGCTGCGGGCCAAGCGCGCGGAGCTGGCGGGCCTGCGCAACGAACACGCGGCGCTGCTGCGGCGGTACGCCACGGCGGAGACCGAGCGTGCGAGCGCCCTGGAGGGCCGCCGGCTGCTGGAGATAGAGGCCGCCCCGGCACGTGCGCTGCCGCCGGCGGAGCCGGCCGACGCGCAGACCGTGGCGGTGGCTGCCGAGGACGGGCCCGAGACGGAAGCTTCGGATGCCGTGGAGGCCGCGGACGGGGTGGAGGCTTCGGAGGCCGTGGAGACCGCGGAGGTTTCGGAGGCTTCCGAGGAGAAGCCGGAGCGGCCCGCGATCTTCTCCCCGGAGGGGTCCCGGTTGTTCCTGCGGGCGAACGCGGCGCTGAAGCGGCTCGACGAGGGCGGCGACGGGGCCATCGGGACGAAGGCCAAGGACGACGCCGATCCCGAGGTCGACAAGGGGCAGTCGGCGAACGCCGGTTCCGCCGCGGCGGAACCCGCCGGCACCGAGGCGGAGGCCGCGCAGGAGGACGAGGCGCGGGGGAAGCCCGAGGCGGCCGACGTGCATGAGCGTGCGGCCGCCACCACCACGGCGAGAGCCGCCGCCCAGCCGCAGCAGCGGCCCGCCGGGCACTTCATAGCGCCGACCGCCGTGGCGGTCGCACCCGCGGCTCCCGTGCGACGCCCGCGGGTCGAGGGCGGGTTCGACTTCTTCGGCACCAAGTCGGGGGCCTCGCGGGACGCCCTGGAGGCCGTGCAGAACGAGGACCTCGCCGACGTCGTCGGCCAGGAGGCCCTCGCCCTGCACAAGGCCGAGGCGGAGGCCGAGTTCAAGCCGGCCGGCGAGGAGTCGCGGGGCGTCGGCCAGGTCATCGACCTGACGGCCCACGACGAGACGGAACAGATCGACGTACAGGGACTGCGCAGCGCGGTCTCCTGACGGACGCGGTCTCCTGACGGACGTACAGATGCTCGCGGGGCACGGTCAGACCATCCAGCGGTCGGGCCGTGCCCCTCTCCGTCCCGTCCGTGACCGCTCCGCCTGCGCCCCGAGCAGCTCCGCGGCCTCCTGGGCGTCCCGCAGGCGGGCCGTGACGGTCTTGTTGGCTCCCGTGTCCACCTGCACGTCGGCGACCCGCCACAGCCGCTCCCAGGGCCCCTGCGTGAGCCGTACGCTCTGGACCTTCGCGTGCGGGACGAGCGACAGGCGCCGGCGCAGCAGCCCCTGACGGGAGGCGAACACCGCGTCCGTGACGGCGAGTCCGTAGCCGCGCCACCACAGCGGCACGCACCAGCGGGCCCGCCGCGGGGGCCGCGACAGCGCCTGCAGCGGGGGCACGGTCACCCCCGGCAGCACACGCGCGACGACCGCCTCGGCGACCTCGCGCGGGGCGACCGGCACCAGCACGGAGTTGGACGACCCCGCGACGTCCAGCTCGACGCGCACCCACCCGCGCCGCCGCCACAGCAGCGGCTCCACGATCCGTACGGTCTGCACGCGCCCCGGCGGCACCGTCTCGTGGGTGCGGTCCAGGAGGCCGTGGTCGATGCGCAGCCCGTCCGGGGACTCGCCCACCGTCCAGTCGTACTCGGTGACGAACCGCCCCACGCTGCTCGCCCCCGCCGCGCCGAGCAGCGGTACGGCGGTCGCGAGGACCGTCCACAGGCTGTGGGTGGCCATCCACAGCAGCGACGGAACGACGAGGGTGGCGACCAGCGTGCCCCAGGTGGCGCCCGTCAGCACGAGGGAGAGCGCCAGATCACGTGGCGGCGTGCGCATCAGCTCGCGCGCCGGTGCCTCGCCGACCTCGTGCGCGGTCTCGGGGGCGAACCCGGCGGCGCGCGCGAGGAGTTCCGCGCGCAGGTCCCGCGCCTCGCCCTCCCCGAGGAGGGCCAGTTCGTCCTTCTTGTCGGTGCCGACGACGTCCAGCCGGAGCTTGGCGACACCCGCCACGCGCGCGAGGAGCGGCTGGGTGACGTCGATCGCCTGGATCCGCTCCAGCCGGATGTGCGCGGTGCGCCGGAACAACAGGCCGGTCCTTATGCGCAGTTCGCTGTCGGTCACCGCGAAGTGGGTGAACCACCAGGTGAGAAAGCCGTACAGGGCGGCGGCCGGGACGATGACGGCGAGGGCGATCAGCAGCGTGGTGGTCGTCAGCCGGGTCAGCTGGCGCTGCGCCTGGTCGGGGTCGTGCACGGCCCACCCGATGACGACGGCGACCGGCGCCCATGCCCGCCTGAGCGGCGTTATGGGATGCAGCCGCCGCTCGGTGACGGGTTCCTGCTCCGGCTTCTCCGCTACGGCGTCGTCGACGCCCGGCGCTGTCACAGGCCCGCCGATCGGGCCTCGCCGAGTTCGGTGAGCCGGTCGCGCAGCCGCTCCGCCTCGGCCGGGACGAGACCGGGGATGGTCGCGTCGGTCGCTGCGGCGGCGGTGTGCAACTGGACGCTGGCCAGCCCGAAGTGCCGCTCCACCGGCCCGGAGGTGACCTCCACCAGCTGCATGCGGCCGTACGGCACGACGGTCTCCTCGCGCCACAGCACGCCCCGGCTGATCAGCAGGTCGTCGGCGCGCTCGGCATAGCGCCAGGAGCGCCAGTTGCGGCCGAGCAGCACCCAGCCCCAGCCCATCAGGGCGAGCGGCAACAGTGCGAAGCCCGCCCACACGGGCCCGCACAACAGCCCGAGCAGCAGCCCCAGGGCCACCGCGAGCAGTCCCAGCCACACCACCAGCAACAGCCGCCGCATCCGCAGCAGCCCCCGCGGCAGCCCGGTCCACACCGGTTCGTCGCCGGCGACCTCAGTGTCGTGCCCGCTCCCCGTCTCCATGGGGCCAGCGTACGTAGGAGAGACTGTGTCCATGACTCCTACGACGGAGACCACGGTCGGCATCGGCGGCGCCGCGGAGAGCACCGACATGGTGCTGAACATCGGACCGCAGCACCCGTCCACCCATGGCGTCCTGCGCCTGAGGCTGGTCCTGGACGGCGAGCGCATCCTGAGCGCGGAGCCGGTGATCGGCTACATGCACCGTGGCGCGGAGAAGCTCTTCGAGGCGCGCGACTACCGCCAGATCATCATGCTCGCCAACCGCCACGACTGGCTGTCGGCCTTCTCCAACGAGCTGGGCGTGGTCCTCGCCGTGGAGCGGATGCTCGGCATGGAGGTCCCCACGCGCGCGGTGTGGACGCGCACGCTGCTCGCCGAGCTCAACCGGGTGCTGAACCACCTGATGTTCCTGGGCTCGTATCCGCTGGAGCTCGGCGGCATCACCCCGGTCTTCTACGCGTTCCGGGAGCGGGAGGTCCTCCAGAACGTCATGGAGGAGGTCTCCGGCGGCCGGATGCACTACATGTTCAACCGCGTCGGCGGCCTCAAGGAGGATCTTCCGGCCGGCTGGAGCACACGCGCGCGGGCCGCGGTCTCCGCCGTGCGCTCGCGCATGGACCGCTTCGACGACCTGGTGCTCGGCAACGAGATCTTCCGGGGCCGCACCCGGGACGTGGGCGTCCTCGCGCCCGAGGCCGTCCACGCGTACGGCGTCAGCGGGCCCGTCGCGCGCGCCTCGGGCGTCGACTTCGACCTGCGCCGCGACGAGCCGTACCTCGCCTACGGGGAGTTCCAGGACACCCTGAAGGTGGTGACCCGCCAGGAGGGCGACTGCCTCGCCCGCTTCGAGGTCCTCCTGGAGCAGACCCACAACGCCCTCGACCTCGCCGACGCCTGCCTCGACCGGCTGGCCGAGCTGCCGCCCGGGCCGATCAACCAGCGCCTGCCCAAGGTCCTCAAGGCGCCCGAGGGGCACACGTACGCGTGGACCGAGAACCCGCTCGGCATCAACGGCTACTACCTCGTCAGCAAGGGCGAGAAGACCCCGTACCGGCTGAAGCTGCGCTCGGCGTCGTACAACAACATCCAGGCGCTGGTCGAGCTGCTGCCGGGCACGCTGGTCGCGGACATGGTGGCGATCCTGGGCTCACTGTTCTTCGTGGTCGGGGACATCGACAAGTAGGTCCGCGAGCGGGTCGCGCGGGGATGCGTCCGGAAAACCGACGCGCAGATCCACCGGCTGGAGCAGCCAGCCGAAGTCGCCGAGCCCGCCCGCCGCGGTGAGCTCGGCGGCCTCTCCGGCGCGCGCGAGGGAGCGCAAGTACTCCGCGGGGTGCGTGGACGCCAGCGAGAGCGAGGGGCGTGCGCCCGCGATGCCCAGGGTGCGCAGGGCATAGCGCTGGCTCCGCACGCGCCCTCCGGCCAGTGCGCACGCGTCCAGCGCCACATGGGCCGTGAGGTCGCACGACCCGTCCGGTACGGGTGCCGTCTCGCGCCCGTCCCGGAAGCCGCTGAGCGTCCCGAAGAGGGGGCGCGAGGACGCCGTGTGGGCGTAGTCGACGGCGACCGCGAGCCCCCGCTCCACCGTGGCGACCGCCGACGCCCACGCCTCGTCCCTGGGCAGGCCGATCTCGGCCCGCAGTCCCTCCTCGGCCGGCAGCGGCCACCACCGGTCCAGCCACTCGGCCTCCGCACCGGCCACGGGTTCCCCGAGACGCTCGCGGCCGTCGCGTCGTACGAGCACCCGTCGAGGTACGCCCGAGGAGTCCGTCTCGGCGATCTCCACGGGTACGTTGTCCAGCCATTCGTTGGCGAACAGCAGCCCCGTGATGTTCTTCGGCGGCTCGGACAGCCACTCGATCCGGTGATCGAGGGCGGCCGGGCGGTCGGCGACCTCGACGGCGTACACGCGCGTGCGTGTGGTCACCTCGGCGGGGAGCGCGGCGAGGACACCGGTGGCCAACTCGCCCCGCCCCGCGGCCATGTCGACGAAGTCGAGCCGGGCGGGCCGGCCCAGCGCCTCGTCGAGGCTGCACAGCAGCCGGGCCACGGCCCGTGCGAACAACGGGGAGGTGTGCACGGACGTACGGAAGTGTCCGGCGGGCCCCTCCGGCCTGCGATAGAAGCCCTCCGGGCCGTAGAGCGCGGCCTCGGTGGCGGCCCGCCAGCCGGTCCAGCCGCCCGTCGTGTCATCGGTCACGTCGTCAGGCTAGGCGCACCGGGGAACGGGGCCTCCACCTTGGGGAGTACGCGCGAGCGGTACGGATCGGTCCTCCGGTTGACCCCTGCACACATCCCGCTTCCCTACGCTGGGTTACGTGCAACGCCTCTATGACTTCCTCCGCAGGCACCCGACAGGGGTCGACGTCTTCTGGGCCGTCTTCCTGCTCGGGATCTCGCTCGCGAGCGAAACCACCCGTGGGGAGTCCCGGGGGACCGAGTCCCCCCTGGCGATCATTCCGATCGTCCTGCTGCTGTGCCTGGTGACAGCGCTGCGCAGGCGTATGCCGGAGCGGATGCTGCTGCTGGCCATTGGGCTCGGTCTCGCGCAGGTCGTGCTGGACGTGGAGACCACGCCCGCCGACTTCGCCTTCCTGGTGATCGTCTACACCGTGGCCGCCACGGGTACCCGCTGGGCCTCCCGGCTGGCGCTGACGGTCGGCCTGTGCGCCGCTCCCGTGGCGCAGATGCGCTGGTGGAACGAGAACACCAGCGGCCTCGGCAATGTCGCCCTCATGGTCTTCCAGGCCGTGCCCTTCGCCCTGGCCTGGGTCCTCGGCGACTCGATCCGCACCCGCCGCGCCTACTTCGCGCAGCTCGAGGAGCGCAACGCCCGCCTAGAGAAGGAGCGCGAGGCACAGGCCAAGGTCGCCGTCGCCGCCGAGCGCGCCCGGATCGCCCGCGAACTGCACGACGTCGTCGCGCACAACGTGTCGGTCATGGTCGTCCAGGCCGACGGCGCCGCCTATGTCCTCGACGCCGCGCCCGACCAGGCCAAGAAGGCCCTGGAGACCATCTCCTCCACCGGCCGCCAGGCGCTCGCCGAGATGCGCCGCCTGCTGGGCGTGCTGCGCACCGGCGAGCACCAGGAGGGCGGCGAGTACGTCCCGCAGCCCGACGTCGAGCAGATCGAGGACCTCGTCGAGCAGTGCCGCGGCTCCGGGCTCCCCGTCGACTTCAAGATCGAGGGCACGCCGCGGCCGCTGCCCAGCGGCGTCGAGCTCACCGCGTACCGCATCGTGCAGGAGGCGCTCACGAACACGCGCAAGCACGGCGGCCCGAACGCGGGCGCGAGCGTGCGCCTGGTCTACTTCGACGACGGTCTCGGCCTGCTCGTCGAGGACGACGGCAAGGGCGCCCCGCACGAGCTGTACGAGGAGGGCGGCGCCGATGGAGCCGGCCACGGCCTGATCGGCATGCGCGAGCGCGTCGGCATGGTCGGCGGCACCCTGGACGCGGGCCCCCGCCCCGGCGGAGGATTCCGCATCAGTGCGCTGCTGCCGCTCAAACCAGCGCACTGACACCCACGCACGCCCCCTGTTGACACCTGTCACGCCCCCTGGCGACCCGCCGTACGACCCCGAGGAAACGGAAGAGGCCCGATGACGATCCGCGTGATGCTCGTCGACGACCAGGTGCTGCTGCGCACCGGGTTCCGGATGGTGCTCGCAGCCCAGCCGGACATGGAGGTCGTCGCGGAGGCGGGCGACGGCGTGGAGGCCCTCCAGGTGCTGCGCTCGACCGCCGTGGACGTGGTCCTGATGGATGTGCGCATGCCCAAGCTCGACGGTGTGGAGGCCACCCGCCGCATCTGCTCGGAGCCCGACCCGCCGAAGGTGCTGATCCTGACCACCTTCGACCTCGACGAGTACGCCTTCTCCGGGCTGAAGGCGGGCGCCTCCGGCTTCATGCTCAAGGACGTGCCCCCCGGCGAACTGCTCACCGCGATCCGCTCGGTGCACAGCGGTGACGCCGTGGTCGCCCCCTCGACGACCCGGCGCCTGCTCGACCGGTTCGCGCCGATGCTGCCCGCCACCGGCAAGGAGCCCCAGCACAAGGAGCTGGAGCGGCTCACCGGCCGCGAACGCGAGGTCATGGTGCTCGTCGCGCAGGGCCTCTCCAACGGCGAGATCGCGGCCCGGCTGGTGCTGTCGGAGGCGACGGTGAAGACCCACGTCGGCCGCATCCTGACCAAGCTCGGCCTCAGGGACCGGGTGCAGGTGGTGGTCCTCGCCTACGAGACGGGGCTGGTGCGCGCGGGCGGCCAGGCCTGAGACACAGCCCGGACACGGGCCGCCGACTCCCTAGCCGCCGGCCTCCTGGCCGCCGACCTCCCGCAGCCGGGCGACGAAGTCGGCGGCCGCCGCCTTCACATCGGCCGCCGTCCACTCCAGGGCGGCGGCACGGACGTAGACCTCGGTCATGGACAGGCCCGGGCCCTTCGCGTCCCAGGGCTGGACGAACAGGGCTGTCCCCGTCTCCTCCGACTGCCGGATCGCCGCCTCGGAGAGCTCGTCGACGCCGTACGGCAGCCAGACCTGGAAGTCGAACGTGTGCGGCACCTCGGGGTGGACCCGCGCCCACGGCACCCCGGCCTGCGCGAACCCCTCGCGCAGCGCGGCGGCCACCACGCGCGCGTGGGTCACGTACTCGGGCAGGTGGGGCAGTTCGTGTTCCAGGCCGGCGAGGGCCGACAGGGCGGTCGGGAACTGCTGGAAGACCGCGCCGCCGTAGCGGTGCCGCCAGGTCTTCGCCTCCTCGACCAGGGCTCTGGGGCCGGCGAGGGCGGCTCCGCCGAAGGCCTGGAAGGACTTGTAGAACGACACATAGACGCTGTCCGCGAGGTCCGCGATCTCGGCCAGGGGGCGGCCGAAGTGGACGGTGGTCTCCCACAGGCGTGCCCCGTCGAAGTGCACCACCGCGTCCCGCTCCCGTGCCGCCTCCACGACCTCGGTGAGCTCCTCCCAGGTGGGCAGCACGAAACCGGCGTCCCTCAGGGGCAGTTCCAGCATCAGCGCCCCGAAGGGCTCCTCGAAGCCGCGTATCTCGTCGGCCGTGGGCTGCCGCGGTTCGCTCGTCACACGGACCGGGCGCAGACCGGAGACCTCCCTGAACGCGTCGCGCTCGTGCACCTCGGGGTGGGCCAGGGCGTGCAGGGCGACGGTGGGGTTGCCGGTACGGCCCGCCCAGCAGCGCAGCGCCACCTGCTGGGCCATCGTGCCGGTCGGGAAGAAGGCGGCCGCCTCCTTGCCGAGGAGTCCTGCGACCTTCTCCTCCAGGGCCTCGACGATGCCGTTCCCGTAGAGGTCGCCCGGCTCGTCCAGATCGTAGAGCGTGTGCGCCTCGTCGAGCAGTGCCAGGCGCTCGCGGAGGGGCGCGAGCAGTCCCAGACGCGCCAGTGTGCGCCCTGCGCTGTGGTAGGCGCTGATGCGCCGTGCGCGGCGGCGCAGGAGCCGTTCCTCCTCCGTGAGCCGCTCCGACCGGGCCTCGTCCGCCGCCTGCTCCGCGCTCTGCTCCGCTGTGTCACTCATGCGCGGATCATCTCGTGGGGCCCCGGGCGCGGGCACCCGGGTTTTCGCGCTCCCCGGCCCACACGGAAACCCACAGCCTGTGGACAACCGGACGCCCCTCGAACCGATCGCGTTAACATGACGAGAAATCGTCCGGTACCCAGATGCGGACTGGAACGGGAAGGCCGCCGTCGCGTGACTACAGTCCAACAGCCAGACAGCAAGGACCGCCCCGCGCGGCTCACCGTCGGCGTCGTCGGCGCCGGCCGGGTGGGGCCGACGCTCGCCGCGTCCCTCCAGCTCGCCGGACACCGTCCGGTGGCCGTCTCCGGAGTCTCCGACGCCTCCAGGCGGCGGGCCGCGCTCATGCTCCCGGACGTCCCGCTGGTCACCCCCGCGGACGTCCTGCAGCGCGCCGACCTGGTGCTGCTCACCGTCCCCGACGACACCCTGCCCGGTCTCGTCGAGGGCCTCGCCGAGACCGGTGCGGTACGGCCGGGGCAACTGCTCGTGCACACCTCCGGGCGCTACGGCGCGAAAGTCCTGGACCCCGCCCTGCGCGCGGGAGCGCTGCCGCTGGCCCTGCACCCGGCGATGACCTTCACGGGCACCCCCGTGGACGTCCAGCGCCTCGCGGGCTGCTCCTTCGGCGTCACCGCCCCCGAGGAACTGCGGCTGGCCGCCGAGGCCCTCGTCATCGAGATGGGCGGCGAGCCCGAGTGGATCGACGAGGAGATGCGCCCGCTCTACCACGCGGCCCTCGCCCTCGGCGCCAACCACCTGGTCACGCTGGTCGCCCAGGCCATGGAGCTGCTGCGCTCGGCCGGTGTCGAGGCACCCGACCGGATGCTCGGCCCGCTGCTCGGCGCCGCCCTCGACAACGCCCTGCGCTCCGGCGACGCGGCCCTGACCGGACCCGTCGCGCGCGGGGACGCCGGCACCGTCGCCGCGCACATCACGGAACTGCGCGAGCACGCCCCGCAGACCGTCGCCGGGTATCTGGCGATGGCCCGCGCGACCGCCGACCGGGCGCTCGCCCACGGCCTGCTCAAGCCGGAGCTCGCCGAGGACCTCCTCGGGGTACTCGCCACCGGGACCAACGGTGCCGAGGGAGACGCCCGATGACCACGACCCTGCTGCGCACCGCCGGTGAACTGCACGCACGCACGCGCGTGGGCCGCCGGGCCGTCGTGATGACCATGGGCGCCCTGCACGAGGGCCACGCCACGCTGATCCGCACCGCGCGCGAGATCGCCGGGCCGGACGGCGAGGTCGTGGTCACGGTCTTCGTGAACCCCCTCCAGTTCGGTGCGGGCGAGGACCTCGACCGTTACCCGCGCACCCTGGACGCCGATCTCAAGATCGCCGAGGCCGCCGGCGCGGACGCCGTCTTCGCGCCCTCCGTCGACGAGGTCTACCCCGGCGGCGAGCCCCAGGTGCGCATCAGCGCGGGCCCGATGGGGGAGCGCCTGGAGGGCGCCTCACGCCCCGGCCACTTCGACGGCATGCTCACCGTCGTCGCCAAACTGCTCCACCTCACCCGCCCCGACATCGCCCTCTACGGCCAGAAGGACGCCCAGCAGCTCGCCCTGATCCGCCGGATGGTGCGCGACCTGAACTTCGGCGTCGAGATCGTCGGCGTGCCCACCGTGCGCGAGGACGACGGCCTGGCCCTCTCCAGCCGCAACCGCTACCTCGGCCCGCGGGAACGGCGCACGGCACTCGCGCTCTCCCGCGCCCTGTTCGCCGGCCGCGACCGGCACGCGGCACAGGAGGCGCTGCGCGCCCGGGCCCGCGAAGTGCCCGCCACCCACGCGCGTGCCGAGGCCCTGAGCGCCCTCGGCGAGTCCCGCGCGGCCGCCGACGCGCACGCGGTCGCGAAGGCCCTGCCCGGAGCCCCCTCGGCCGTCCGCGCGGCCGCCCGCCTGATCCTCGACGACGCCGCGCGCCAGGACCCGCCGCTCGCCCTGGACTACCTCGCGCTCGTCGACCCGTCCGACTTCACCGAGATCGGGGACGACTTCACCGGCGAGGCCGTCCTCGCCGTCGCCGCCCGGGTGGGGACGACCCGGCTGATCGACAACATCCCCCTGACCTTCGGAGCCGCCGCGTGACCAGCACAGGCATACGACTGCACGCCCCCGCCCCCGGGTGGTCCATCGACGCGGACGTCGTGGTCGTCGGCTCCGGCGTCGCCGGCCTCACCGCGGCCCTGCGCTGCGAGGCCGGGGGGCTGAGGACCGTCGTCGTCACCAAGGCCCGCCTGGACGACGGCTCCACCCGCTGGGCGCAGGGCGGCATCGCCGCGGCCCTCGGCGAGGGCGACACCCCCGAACAGCACCTGGACGACACGCTGGTCGCTGGCGTGGGACTGTGCGACGAGGAAGCCGTCCGCATCCTCGTCACCGAGGGACCCGACGCCGTACGCCGCCTGATCGAGACGGGCGCGCACTTCGACGAGTCCGAGGCGGGCGACCTGGAGCTCACCCGCGAGGGCGGCCACCACCGCCGCCGCATCGCGCACGCGGGCGGTGACGCCACCGGCGCGGAGATCTCCCGGGCACTCGTCGAGGCCGTACGCGCGCGGGGACTGCGCACGATCGAGAACGCGCTCGTGCTCGACCTGCTGACCGACGCCGACGGCCGCACCGCGGGCGTCACCCTGCACGTCATGGGCGAGGGCCAGCACGACGGCGTGGGTGCCGTGCACGCCCCCGCCGTCGTCCTCGCGACCGGCGGCATGGGCCAGGTGTTCTCCGCGACCACCAACCCGTCCGTGTCCACCGGCGACGGCGTCGCGCTCGCCCTGCGCGCGGGCGCCGAGGTCAGCGACCTGGAGTTCGTGCAGTTCCACCCCACTGTGCTGTTCCTCGGCCCGGACGCCGAGGGACAGCAGCCGCTCGTCTCCGAGGCCGTGCGCGGCGAGGGCGCCCACCTGGTCGACGCCGACGGCGTGCGCTTCATGACCGGGCAGCACGAACTGGCCGAGCTGGCGCCCCGCGACATCGTCGCCAAGGGCATCACACGGCGCATGCAGGAGCAGGACGCCGAGCACATGTTCCTCGACGCCCGGCACTTCGGCGCCGACATGTGGGAGCACCGCTTCCCGACGATCCTCGCCGCCTGCCGCGCCCACGGCATCGACCCGGTCACCGAGCCCATCCCGATCGCACCGGCCGCCCACTACGCCTCCGGCGGCGTGCGCACCGACTCCCGGGGCCGTACGACCGTCCCGGGCCTGTACGCGTGCGGCGAGGTCGCCTGCACCGGTGTGCACGGCGCGAACCGGCTCGCCTCCAACTCCCTCCTGGAGGGTCTGGTCTACGCCGAGCGCATCGCCGCCGACATCACGGGGAGCCGCGCCGGCCTCCATGCGCGCGTGCCCGCCCCCGTCGAGCGGTCCGAGAGGCCCGCGCACCCGCTGCTCGCCCCCGAGACACGGTTCGCGATCCAGCGGATCATGACCCGGGGCGCGGGCGTACTGCGCTCCGCCGAGTCCCTCGCCACGGCCGCCGACCAGTTGCAGCGGCTGCACACCGACGCCCGGGACGCCCTCGCCGAGAACGGCAAGACGGCCGAACCCGGCGTCGACACCTGGGAGGCCACCAACCTCCTGTGCGTGGCCCGTGTCCTGACCGCCGCGGCCCTGCAGCGCGAGGAGACGCGCGGCTGCCACTGGCGCGAGGACAAGCCGGACCGGGACGACACGGCATGGCGCCGCCACATCGTCGTACAGCTGAATCCGGACCGGACCCTCGCCGTACGCACCACCGATACCGCAGACTTCCCCCCGACCCGGCAGCACCCTCAGGAGCAGTGACACCAGTGAGCACCGACCACCTTCCCCTCGCCCCGTCCGGCGGCTGCGGCGACGGCTGTGCCTGTGGCACCGCCGACGGCGGCGACGAGGAATACCTGGAATGCGGGCTCGACCCCGCGCTCGCGCAGCTCCTGGCCGACGCCGGGCTCGACCCCGTGGAGGTCGAGGACATCGCCAACGTCGCCATCCAGGAGGACCTCGACCACGGCGTGGACGTGACGACCGTCGCGACCATCCCCGAGGACGCCGTCGCCACCGCCGACTTCGTCGCGCGCGAGGCGGGCGTCGTGGCCGGCCTCCGGGTCGCCGAGGCGGTCGTCTCGGTGGTCTGCGAGGACGAGTTCGAGGTCGAGCGGCACGTCGAGGACGGCGACCGGGTGGAGGTCGGGCAGAAGCTCCTGTCGGTCACCACCCGCACGCGTGACCTCCTCACCGCCGAGCGCAGCGCCCTGAACCTGCTGTGCCGGCTCTCCGGCATCGCGACCGCCACGCGCGCGTGGGCGGACGCTCTGGAGGGCACCAAGGCACGCGTGCGGGACACCCGCAAGACGACCCCCGGGCTCCGGTCGCTGGAGAAGTTCGCGGTGCGCTGCGGGGGCGGGGTCAACCACCGGATGTCGCTGTCCGACGCGGCGCTGGTCAAGGACAACCACGTGGTCGCCGCCGGTGGCGTCGCCCAGGCCTTCAAGGCCGTCCGGGAGGCCTTCCCGGACGTGCCGATCGAGGTCGAGGTCGACACCCTGCACCAGCTGCGGGAGGTCATGGACGCGGGCGCCGACCTGATCCTGCTGGACAACTTCACGCCCGGCGAGTGCGAGGAGGCGGTGGCGCTCGTGGACGGCCGGGCCGCGCTGGAGGCCTCGGGGCGGCTGACGCTCGCGAATGCGCGCGCGTACGCCGACACCGGCGTCGACTACCTCGCCGTCGGGGCGCTCACCCACTCCTCGCCGATCCTCGACATCGGTCTCGATCTGCGCGAGGCGGAGTAGTCGCGATGCTCCTCACGATCGACGTAGGCAACACGCACACCGTCCTCGGGCTGTTCGACGGCGAGGACATCGTCGAGCACTGGCGGATCTCCACGGACGCGCGCCGGACGGCGGACGAGCTGGCGGTCCTGTTGCAGGGCCTGATGGGCATGCATCCGCTCCTCGGGGACGAACTGGGCGACGGCATCGACGGGATCGCGATCTGCGCGACCGTGCCGTCCGTGCTGCACGAGCTGCGCGAGGTGACGCGCCGCTACTACGGCGACGTGCCGGCCGTGCTGGTCGAGCCGGGGGTCAAGACGGGGGTGCCGATCCTCACCGACAACCCCAAGGAGGTCGGCGCGGACCGGATCATCAACGCGGTGGCGGCCGTCGAACTGTTCGGCGGACCGGCCATCGTCGTGGACTTCGGTACGGCGACGACGTTCGACGCGGTGTCCGCGCGCGGGGAGTACGTCGGCGGGGTCATCGCGCCCGGTATCGAGATCTCCGTGGAGGCGCTCGGTGTGAAGGGGGCGCAGCTGCGGAAGATCGAGGTGGCCCGGCCCCGGAGCGTGATCGGGAAGAACACGGTCGAGGCGATGCAGTCCGGGATCGTGTACGGCTTCGCCGGACAGGTCGACGGCGTGGTGGGCCGGATGGCCCGGGAGCTCGCGCAGGACCCGGACGAGGTGACGGTGATCGCCACGGGCGGGCTCGCGCCGATGGTGCTGGGGGAGTCGTCCGTGATCGACGAGCACGAACCCTGGCTGACCCTGGTGGGGCTGCGGCTGGTGTACGAGCGGAACGTGTCCCGCATGTGACTGCCCGGCGGCCGGAGGCCCGGCTGTCCGGCCGCCCCGCTCCGCGGCCGCCGCGCGTCCGGGCGGGTGGCCTCCTCACGCCACACCCGTCCGCTATGACGAGTTTGGCGGGCTCGCGCCGATGGTGCTGGGGGAGTCGTCGGTGATCGACGAGCACGAGCCCTGGCTGACCCTGGTGGGGCTGCGGCTGGTGTACGAGCGGAACGTGTCCCGCATGTGACTGCCCGGCTGTCCGGCGGCCCCGCTTCCCGGCCGCCGCGCGTCCGGGCGGGTGGCCTCCTCACGCCACACCCGTCCGCTATGACGAGTTTGTCTGATTAGCGCGTACTGTCGCCGCATGCCCACGCCATACGGATCCCGCGGCGGCATGGCGTTCGGCGTGGAGGAGCTGCGTGTGCTCCGCCGCGCTCTCGCCCTCGCCCTTCACCCCGCCCCTGCCTCGGCCGAGGACATCAAGGACTGCCACCGCCTCGCCGAGTCCCTCGACGAGGCGGTGCGCGAGGGGGCCCGGCTGCGTGCCTTCCTGGTGGCCGACCTCGCCCGGTACCGCGCCGCACTGCCCGGCACCGCCGCCGGTTACCTCACCCTGCTGGAGGAGGCGCTGGGCGCCGGGTACCGGCCCGACCCCGACGATCTCGCCGCCCTCCGGGCGCTGCGCGGCAACCCCGTCGCGGCGGCGCTGCTGATTCGCTGCCAGATGCTGGCCGAACGGGACGTGCGAGCCCGTCTCGCGGGCGCCACGAGCACCCGGCGCGCCCCGGTGGCCCCGGTGGTCCCCGCCTCCCGTACGCGCCTCCTGGCGCTGCCCGGGGGCCTGGCCGCAGGCCCGTCCGGTGTCCCTCGTGGGGGCGTCCTGGGCGCTCCTGCGGAACAGGACGCCAAGGAGCCGCAGCGCGCACCGCGGAAGGAGCCGGCCAAGCACCCGGTGAAGCCCGCGGAGAAACCGGCCCCCGCCGCCCCGAAGCCCTCCCGCCCCATCCCCACCCCGGGCGAGGTCTTCCCGCGCCGCAAGCCGGCCCAACCCCCGTCGAACCCGCCCCAGCACCTGGCCGCGGGCTGACACGGCACAGTCCGCACCCCGCCCGGGTTGTCCGTGCGTGCGTGGCTACCCTGGACGCATGGACTATGTCTCCGCGCTCGTGCCCCCGGTCGTCATGGCCGTGTTCTTCATCGGCCTGATCCGGGTGATCGTGAAGACCCAGGGCGGGGCCAACAAGGCCAAGGAGGACGCGGCCGTCGACGCAGCGCTCGCGCGCGCGGAGGCGACCAAGACGACCAAGCAGGCCGACTGACCTGCCGCGCCCTCATCGGCGTACGACTCTCCGAGCCACCGCGCTTTCGGAGTCGTACGCCCTTTTTGTTGCTGTTTGACGTCGAAAGAGCACGTCCGTCACGCCGATAGCCGGATCTCCCACTATTGTGCTGAGCTGTGCCTCGCCCATTGGGAGAACTCGAAGACGCGGTCATGACGCGGGTGTGGAAGTGGAACCGCCCGGTCACCGTTCGAGAAGTCCTGGAAGACCTTCGGCAGGAACGGTCCATCGCCTACACCACGGTGATGACCGTTTTGGACAATCTCCATCAGAAGGGCTGGGTGCGCCGTGAGGCGGAAGGCCGGGCCTATCGATATGAGGCGGTCTCCACACGGGCCGCCTACGCCGCCGCACTCATGAACGACGCCTGGTCCCAGAGTGACAACCCCGCCGCCGCTCTCGTCGCCTTCTTCGGGATGATGAGCGAGGAACAGCGACTGGCACTGCAGGACGCCGTACGGATGGTCGAGGGGCCGTCCGTGGAGAACCCCGACTCCGCATCGCGGGACGGCGGGCGATAGCGTCCGCTCATGTCCGCGAAGAGTCCCTCCGCCGAGAACCCCGAAGTCACCGCAAAAGCCATCACGGTCCGGCGGGCCCGCACCAGCGATGTCGCCGGCATCCGTGGTCTCCTCGACACCTACGTCCGCGACCGCATCCTGCTCGACAAAGCGACGGTGACGCTTTACGAGGACATCCAGGAGTTCTGGGTCGCCGAGCGCGACGACAACGCCGAGCTGGTCGGCTTCGGCGCCCTGCATGTCATGTGGGAAGACCTCGCGGAAGTGCGCACTCTCGCCGTGAAGCCCGGGCTGAAGGGTGCCGGCGTCGGGCATCAGTTGCTGGAGAAGTTGTTGCAGACGGCCCGCTGGCTCGGTGTTCGCCGCGTTTTCTGTCTCACCTTCGAAGTGGACTTCTTCGGCAAGCACGGCTTCGTCGAGATCGGTGAGACACCCGTTGACACCGATGTCTACGCGGAGCTGCTGCGTTCCTATGACGAAGGCGTGGCAGAGTTCCTCGGTCTCGAACGAGTGAAACCGAACACCTTGGGCAACAGTCGGATGCTTCTGCATCTGTGATCGCCAAGGATTCCGCCGCTCGGCCCTGCCCAGGTTCCCTATGTCCGAAACGCGCATGTTTCCGGACGGGGCGGCCCCTGTCGGTCTCTCCCGGGGGTTTGTGTTTTTCAGGCAAAAGCGGTTTGCTTTCCGACGTACTGCAGTACTGCATATAACAGGGGACGGCGAAACGGCGGACGCCGCAGACCCCCGGCCCTCAAGTATTGGATGAAAGGAAATCCGGTGGCACAGAAGGTTCAGGTCCTTCTTGTCGATGACATCGACGGCGGCGAGGCGGACGAGACCGTCACGTTCGCGTTGGACGGCAAGACGTACGAGATCGATCTCACGACCGCCAATGCGGACAAGCTTCGTGGCCTTCTCGACCCGTACGTGAAGGGCGGTCGCCGCACCGGAGGCCGTGCTTCGGGCGGGCGCGGAAAGACGCGGGCGGCTTCCGGCGGCAGCCAGGACACCGCTCAGATCCGCGCCTGGGCCAAGGAAAACGGTTACGAGGTCAATGACCGCGGCCGTGTTCCGGCGAGCATTCGCGAGGCTTACGAGAAGGCCAACGCCTGATCGAAAGGTCCATGAAGGCCGGGGCCGCGAAGGCTTATGCCCGAGCGCGCCGCAGCCGCAGCCGGTGGCACTGGGTCGCCACCGTGTTCACGACGCGTACGAGATCGGGGGCGCCCCCATCGCCCCCCAGCGCCGACATGGTCGGCAGCGAGGACTCGACCTCGCGCCCAGGCTCGGGGGGCCGCAGCCATACGGCGGCCCCCTGCAGGGCGCCCGGGCGCCCCGGGGCGTGAGGCCGCAGGCCTCCGGTGACCCCGCTCGCCTCCGTCGGCGACGGCCGGGTCACGAGTCCGCCCGGCTCCGGGTGTGAGGGCGGGACAAGGGATGCGGCCGCGCCGGGCCCCGGACGCGCGGGCCGCCCCGACGGCACCTCCCCGGGTGTGCCCACCGCGGGCTCCGGCGGACGCGGTGCCCGCATCATGCAGCCACTGCCGAGCGCCCGCAGGTCGAGTTCCAGCGTGCCCCACTCCAGCCAGTCCAGCAGGCCCGGCAACTCCTCCGCGCTGCCCGCCGCCACCAGGAGCCGCATGCGGTCGCCCCGCAGCGCCACCGGAGAGGCCTCGGTGAGATGGCGCAGGGCCGCGCGACCCGCCTGCGCCGGAATGTCCAGGACGTCGAAGCGCAGCCCCAGAAGCAGTCGTACGGGAGATTCGGGGGCGCTCGCGGGCACCGTGGGCCAGCCCAGTTCGTTCTCGTACCAGCGGCGGACCGGATCGTCGCCGGAGGCCGCCCCGTCGGGCGGTCGTCGGGGGAGCGGGACCGCGGTGAGATCCGCGGCCGGAGGGAGGTGGCTGGCGACCATGCCGAGTGCAACCGCCGGAAGGGCGCGAGAGTTACGCTGGGTGTACCGGCGTGCGCGAAGAGTGGCCGAAGAGGGGGCGTGCGGGGGTGCGGGGTGGCACAAGGTTGTTCGCCCGTAGCGGAGGGACGGGGGGCGTACGGCATGGAGTGTCGGTCCGAGCGGGTAAGACATCCCTAGTGGGAGGGGGCGACACGCAGGAAAGGCCGTCTCACGTTCGCCATCGGCGTACTGGCGACTGGGGTAACTGCCTGGCCTGCGGGAACATCGTCTCGCACCATCGGGTTGGAGCAGATGTCGGCGTTCGGGGTCAGGAGGCCATCGACGGTGTCGGCAGTTGGAATGAGCGGTCCCCGCTTGCGGGACTAAGCTGCGGAAGGACAGGGAGGGGAAGTTCCCCCCACTGCCTGACCGCTCTGAGGAGCGATTAACGATGTTCGAGAGGTTCACCGACCGCGCGCGGCGGGTTGTCGTCCTGGCTCAGGAAGAAGCCCGGATGCTCAACCACAACTACATCGGCACCGAGCACATCCTCCTGGGCCTGATCCACGAGGGTGAGGGTGTCGCCGCCAAGGCCCTTGAGAGCCTCGGGATTTCGCTCGAGGCGGTCCGCCAGCAGGTGGAGGAGATCATCGGGCAGGGCCAGCAGGCCCCGTCCGGGCACATCCCCTTCACCCCCCGTGCCAAGAAGGTCCTGGAGCTGTCGCTCCGCGAGGCCCTTCAGCTGGGCCACAACTACATCGGCACGGAGCACATCCTGCTCGGCCTGATCCGTGAGGGCGAGGGCGTCGCCGCCCAGGTCCTGGTCAAGCTGGGCGCAGATCTCAACCGGGTGCGGCAGCAGGTCATCCAGCTGCTCTCCGGTTACCAGGGCAAGGAGACCGCCACCGCCGGCGGGCCTGCCGAGGGCACCCCCTCGACGTCCCTGGTCCTCGACCAGTTCGGCCGGAACCTCACCCAGGCCGCTCGTGAGTCCAAGCTCGACCCGGTCATCGGGCGCGAGAAGGAGATCGAGCGGGTCATGCAGGTGCTGTCCCGCCGTACCAAGAACAACCCGGTGCTGATCGGTGAGCCCGGCGTCGGCAAGACCGCCGTCGTCGAGGGCCTCGCCCAGGCCATCGTCAAGGGCGAGGTGCCCGAGACGCTGAAGGACAAGCACCTCTACACGCTCGACCTCGGCGCGCTGGTCGCCGGCTCCCGCTACCGCGGTGACTTCGAGGAGCGCCTGAAGAAGGTCCTCAAGGAGATCCGCACCCGCGGCGACATCATCCTGTTCATCGACGAGCTGCACACGCTGGTCGGTGCGGGTGCCGCCGAGGGCGCCATCGACGCCGCTTCGATCCTGAAGCCGATGCTGGCCCGCGGTGAGCTGCAGACCATCGGTGCGACCACGCTGGACGAGTACCGCAAGCACCTGGAGAAGGACGCGGCCCTCGAGCGCCGCTTCCAGCCCATCCAGGTCGCGGAGCCGTCCCTGCCGCACACGATCGAGATCCTCAAGGGTCTGCGCGACCGGTACGAGGCCCACCACCGCGTCTCGATCACGGACGAGGCCCTCGTCCAGGCCGCGACGCTGGCCGACCGGTACATCTCGGACCGCTTCCTGCCGGACAAGGCGATCGACCTGATCGACGAGGCCGGTTCCCGGATGCGCATCCGCCGGATGACCGCGCCGCCGGACCTGCGCGAGTTCGACGAGAAGATCGCCGGCGTCCGCCGCGACAAGGAGTCCGCGATCGACTCGCAGGACTTCGAGAAGGCCGCCTCCCTCCGCGACAAGGAGAAGCAGCTCCTGGCCGCCAAGGCCAAGCGGGAGAAGGAGTGGAAGGCCGGCGACATGGACGTCGTCGCCGAGGTCGACGGCGAGCTGATCGCCGAGGTCCTCGCGACCGCCACCGGCATCCCGGTCTTCAAGCTGACCGAGGAGGAGTCCTCGCGTCTGCTGCGCATGGAGGACGAGCTCCACAAGCGGGTCATCGGCCAGGTCGACGCCGTCAAGGCGCTGTCGAAGGCGATCCGTCGTACCCGTGCGGGCCTCAAGGACCCGAAGCGTCCCGGTGGTTCGTTCATCTTCGCCGGTCCGTCCGGTGTCGGTAAGACCGAGCTGTCCAAGGCGCTCGCGGAGTTCCTCTTCGGTGACGAGGACGCGCTGATCTCCCTCGACATGTCGGAGTTCAGCGAGAAGCACACGGTTTCGCGGCTCTTCGGTTCGCCCCCCGGATACGTGGGCTACGAAGAGGGCGGCCAGCTTACGGAGAAGGTGCGGCGCAAGCCGTTCTCGGTGGTTCTCTTCGACGAGGTCGAGAAGGCCCACCCGGACATCTTCAACTCGCTGCTGCAGATCCTGGAGGACGGTCGTCTGACCGACTCCCAGGGCCGGGTCGTGGACTTCAAGAACACGGTCATCATCATGACGACCAACCTCGGCACCCGGGACATCTCCAAGGGCTTCAACCTGGGCTTCGCGGCCTCGGGTGACAAGAAGACCAACTACGAGCGCATGAAGAACAAGGTCTCGGACGAGCTCAAGCAGCACTTCCGGCCCGAGTTCCTCAACCGCGTGGACGACGTGGTCGTCTTCCCGCAGCTGACCCAGGCCGACATCCTCCAGATCGTCGACCTGATGATCGGCAAGGTGGACGAGCGTCTCCGGGACCGGGACATGGGCATCGAGCTCTCCCAGTCCGCCAAGGAGCTGCTGTCCACGAAGGGTTACGACCAGGTGCTGGGTGCGCGGCCGCTGCGTCGCACGATCCAGCGCGAGATCGAGGACACGCTCTCGGAGAAGATCCTCTTCGGTGAGCTGCGTCCCGGTCACATCGTGGTCGTCGACACCGAGGGCGAGGGTGAGACCAAGACCTTCACCTTCCGCGGCGAGGAGAAGTCGGCGCTGCCGGACGTCCCGCCGATCGAGCAGGCGGCCGGCGGTGCCGGGCCGAACCTGAGCAAGGAGGCGTAAGCCTCACGGCCGCAGGGCCGACAAGAGGGGCCGGTGCTCTGGGAGCACCGGCCCCTCTTGCGTTGTGTCAGGTCAGGACAACTGGCCGTTGTAGTCCGGAAGTTTGAAGGTCTTCTCGGCGTGGCCGCCCGACAGGTCGGTGGCGCTGTTGCCGATGTTCGCGATGATCGTGTAGCCCTTGTTCTCGATGTCGACGCGCTGGGCGGTCTTGTAGGCGGCCACGTCCTTGAAGAGGTCGATGAAGCCGCGGACGTAGAGGCCGCCGACCTGGTAGCCGACGTACTTGAGGTTGTAGTTGGTCGCCGAGGCGATGATGTCGGGGCGGGCGGTCACGAAGAACAGGGAAACGCCGTGCTCCTGGGCGTACTTCGCGGCCTCCAGGACGGGCTTGTTGGCCGGCGAGGGGTAGCTGAAGCCGAAGTCCGTCTCCAGGGTGGTGTTGTCGATGTCGAAGACGATCGCCTGCTTCTCACCGGGCTTGGTGGCCGCGATACGCGTCTTCAGGTAGGGCAGTGCCTGGTTCATCACGGCCTGGCAGTCGGACTGCCAGGTGGCGTAGTCGACGTCCGCGGCGGCGGCCGTGGCGGTCGTGGGGGCGCTTGCGGTGGCCGTCGCGGCCTCGGCGGGAACGGCCAGGGCGACGAATGCGGCTGCGGAGACGGTGGTTACGGCTGCGCGGCGCGCCCAGGGGCGTCGGCTTCTCATTGTCGTGGGGGTCCTCTCACGTCCGTATGCCGTTGTCTGGTGCATGTTCGGGGACGAGGGTGGCGCGAGAGGAACCGTAGGGTTACCGATTGGTAGGAAGCCAGAGACGTGCGTCACTTGGCGAGGCTTTTACCTTGAGGCCGCCGGTGACTTGCCGCACAGGCGATTTGTCCCTTACTAGCCGGAATAGTGGAAGCTCCAGGACGAGATTCAAGGCGATTCCGGTAAAGAAAGGGACTTTGCGGATGCCCCTTCTCGCCCCATTACTACATTCCGTCGTAGTTGCGCCGTTTGGGGGTATTCGGCCTCCGGGGTTACCAAGGGATGCGCCATCCGGCCGCCGTCGTGCGTCGGGTGGTTTCCCCTTGTCCCCGGCTTCATGAGGTTCCGAATGTTCCAGCGCGTCTCCCACCGCTCCTCCCGTACGTCCCTGCTCCGCACCCGCGTGGCCGTCATGGCCGCGTCCGTCGGGGCGTCGGCTGTGCTGGGGGCCGGAGTCGCCTCCGCCGCGTCCTCCTCGGCGTCCTGGGTCGACCCGGTGAAGAAGTACACGCTCAGCGCGAGCTACGCCCAGGCCGGCAGCATGTGGCACTCGACCCACAGCGGGCAGGACTTCGCGGTGCCGAGCGGTACGACCGTCGTCGCCGCGCACGGTGGGACCGTCGTCAAGGCGGGTCCGGGCGGTGCCGGTGACGGTCCCGCCTACGGCAACGCCATCGTGATCAAACACGGCAACCGGACGTACTCGCAGTACGCCCACCTGTCCCGGATCAAGGTCAAGGTCGGCCAGATAGTCAAGACCGGTCAGCGCATCGCCCTGTCCGGCAACACCGGCAACTCCAGCGGCCCGCACCTGCACTTCGAGATCCGCACGACCGCCAACTACGGCTCGGCCATCGACCCGGTCGCCTTCCTGCGCGGCCAGGGAGTCAAGGTCTGACCCTGACGGCGGGCGCGCGGGGTGTGTTCTGCCGGGGTCGGTGAGCGGGGGCGGCTTGCGGGGGTGGGCGTTCTTCCCTCCGGGTGCGAGGGCAGCCGCGAGGCGTGCTGTGCGGGGGTGTGCCGTGCGGGGGTTGGGCCGGCCATGAGGGGGCGGGGGCGCGTTGGGGCTGGCCAGGGGGCGGGCCGCGGGTGTCGGCCCGTCGCGCTGTCCTCGGCCGGACGGCAGGCCGACCGGTCCGGTTGTCCTCGGAGCGGACGGCGGGTGTCGGGCTCCCCTACTGCCTCCTGGCTGAACCGCGGAAGTCGGGTCGTCGCGTCGCCCTCGGCCGGGCCGGTTGCCCTCGGGGGGCGGACGTCGGGCTCTCGTGCCGTCTGCGGGCCGAACCGTGGAAGTCGGGTCGTCGCGTCGCCCTCGGCCGGACCGGTTGCCCTGGGGGCGGACGTCGGGCTCTCGTGGTGCCTGCGGGCCGAACCGTGGAAGTCGGCTCGTCGCGTCGCCCTCGGCCGGACCGGTTGCCCTGGGGGCGGACGTCGGGCTCTCGTGGTGCCTGCGGGTCGAACCGAGGAAGTCAGCTTGTCGCGTCGCCCTCGGCCGGACCGCAGGCCGGCCGGTCCGGTTGCCCTCAGCGGGTGTCTCCGGGCCGAACCGCGGAAGTCGGCTCGTCGCGTCGCCCTTAGCCGAACCGTAGGTCCTTCTGGTTGCCCTCGGCCCGACTGTGGGCGTCAGCCCCTAGCCCCCTCGGGCTCCGACCAAGGGCGTCAGCCCCTCGCGCCGCCCCCGAATCGCACCCCCTACCCCTCCCCGCTCCCCCCGTGCGCCCGTGTCACCAGGTCCGTCGCGACCTCCAGGACGGCCTTGCGCTTGGCTTCCGGGTCGCCGGCGATGTCCTGGAGGAAGAACATCCCGGCGTGCAGGGTGAAGATCGCGCTGACGCAGCGGACCTGGTCGGTGAGGTCCGCCTCGGGGTCGACGATGATCTCGCGCAGGCCCTGCATGCGCTCCTTGAAGGTCTCGCCGACGCGCAGTTCACGGACCGTCGCCTGGTTCTCCTGCATGAAGCGGAACAGCGGCGTCGCACCGGCCAGCGTCTCGCTGTAGCGCCGTACGATCTCCTGCTTCGTCTCCAGCGTGTGCGGCTGCTTCCGGCCCCACTCGATCAGGTCGAGGATCGGCTGCGTCAGGTCGTCGAAGATGCTGACGAGGATCTCTTCCTTGGTCTTGAAGTGGTAGTACAGCGCCGCCTTGGTGACGTCCAGGTGCTCGGCGATCTCCCGCAGGGACGTCTTCTCGTACCCCTGCTGTGCGAAGAGTTCGAGCGCCACGTCCTGGATGCGCTGGCGCGTGTTGCCGCGGCGCTGCTGCTTCGTGACGTCCATGGTGCCGCCCATCCTCGTGCTCCTCGGCTTTCCCATAAAACTTACTTGACGCCCGGCTAGTTACGCGTCTACCTTCCCTCAGTGTAGACAACTAGCCGGGCGGCAAGTAAGTATCCCGGCGAGGGCAATACCGCAGGACCTCAGGGGAGTGGGAACAATGGCGGACACACAGACGGTCGAGACGGAACCGGACAAGAAACAGCGCAGTGTGCGGGTCGTCCTGCTCGCGCTGATGATCACCATGATGCTCGCGATGCTCGACAACATGATCGTGGGCACCGCGATGCCGACGATCGTCGGCGAGCTCGGCGGACTCGAACATCTCTCGTGGGTCGTGACGGCCTACACGCTGGCCACCGCCGCCGCCACCCCGCTCTGGGGCAAGCTCGGCGACATGTACGGCCGCAAGGGCGTCTTCATGACGTCCATCGTGCTCTTCCTGATCGGCTCCGCGCTCAGCGGTATGGCCCAGGACATGGGGCAGCTCATCGGTTTCCGGGCCGTGCAGGGCCTCGGCGCCGGCGGTCTCATGGTCGGTGTCATGGCGATCATCGGTGACCTGATCCCGCCCCGGGAGCGCGGCAAGTACCAGGGCATGATGGCCGGCGTCATGGCGCTCGCGATGATCGGCGGACCGCTGGTCGGCGGCACCATCACCGACAACTGGGGCTGGCGCTGGTCCTTCTACATCAACCTGCCGCTCGGCGTCGTGGCGCTCGGCCTCATCAGCGTCGTCCTGCACCTGCCGGCGAAGCGCGCGCAGGCGCGGATCGACTATCTCGGCGCCGCACTGCTGACCATCGGCATCACCGCCATCGTGCTGGTGACCACCTGGGGCGGCACGGAGTACGCCTGGAGCTCCGCGCGGATCATGGAGCTGATCGGCATCGGTGTGGCCGCGCTCGTCGGGTTCGTGTTCTGGCAGACCAAGGCGACCGAGCCGGTGCTCCCGCTGCACATCTTCCGCAGCCGCAACTTCACGCTGATGTCGATCATCGGCTTCATCACCGGCTTCGTGATGTTCGGCGCCACCCTCTTCCTGCCGCTGTACCAGCAGTCCGTGCAGGGTGCCTCCGCCACCAACTCCGGGCTGCTGCTCCTGCCGATGCTCGGCGCGATGCTGGTGACCTCGATGGTCGCGGGCCGGATCACCACCAACAGCGGGCGGTACTACGTCTTCCCGGTCCTCGGCAGCGTCCTGATGGTGATCGGGCTGTACCTGCTGTCGACGATGGACACGGGGACCTCCCGGTTCACCTCTGGCGTCTTCATGGCCGTCGTCGGACTCGGCATGGGCTGCCTGATGCAGATCACCATGCTGGTGGCGCAGAACAGCGTGGAGATGAAGGACATGGGCGTCGCGTCCTCGTCCACCACCCTGTTCCGGACCCTCGGCTCCTCCTTCGGTGTCGCCATCATGGGCGCCCTGTTCAACCACCGGGTTCAGGACACCATGGCCGAGCGGGGCGGGACGCTGGGCTCCAAGGTGACCGAGCAGTCCGCGCAACTGGACGCGAAGAGCCTGGAGAAGCTGCCGGCCGCGGTGCGCGAGGCGTACCAGTACGCGGTCTCCGCCGGTACGCACTCGGCGTTCCTGCTCGGCTCGATCGTCGCCGTGGTCGCGCTGGTGGCGGCGGTGTTCGTCAAGGAGGTGCCGCTGAAGGGCGCGGGACCGCAGAAGTCGGCGGACGACCCGGCGCCGGCTCCTCTGGTCGAGGTCTGAGCCGACCCCGTCGACCCCGCTGAACCGAAGGCCCCCGGATGGTGTCCGCCCCGGGGGCCTTCCTCATGTGCGCCCGCGGGGTCGATGTCAGTGCCGCGTGCCACCATCGGCCCCATGGACAAAGTGCGGCAGATCAGGCTCGCCAAGGACGCCATGGACCGGGACTGGGCCGATCCGGGTCTCGACCTGGACGCCGTCGCCGCGCACGCCGGGTACTCGCGGTTCCACTTCCTCCGGGCCTTCAAGGAGGCGTACGGCGAGACGCCCGGGCAGTACCTCACGCACCGGCGGATCGAGCGGGCCGAGGAGATGCTGCGGGGCGCCGATCTGAGCGTGACCGAGATCTGCCACCTGGTCGGCTTCAGCAGCCTCGGCACCTTCTCCGCCCGCTTCAAGGCGCGGACCGGGCTCACCCCGAGCGAGTACCGCACCCGGCACGTGGGCCGCGGCGCCGCCCTGATCCCCGGGTGCTACGCCATGCTCTGGGCCGGCGGCTTCCCCACCACGAGAGCCGCGGAGAGAACCACGAAGAGGACCACGCAGGCACCCGCGAAGCGACCCCCGAAGAGAACCGCAACTTTGGAGAAGCGGCCCGACCCCGCCGCTGCCTACGGTGACGGAGACGGAGACGAACCCCCGGACGACAGGAGAGCGGAGCCATGATCCAGGGCCTGGGCATCAGCACCGTATGGACCTTCGACCAGCAGCGCACCAAGGCCTTCTTCACCGAGAAGCTGGACTTCCAGGTGCGCAGCGAGGTCGCGATGGGCGAGATGACATGGGTCACCGTCGGCGCCAAGGAGCAGGAGGGCGTCGAGCTGGCCCTGATGAGCCTCGACGGCCCGGGTCTGGACCCCGAGTCCGCCGAGGCGCTGAAGAAGCTCGTCGGCAAGGGCGTGATGGGTGCGGGAGCCTTCCGGACCGACGACTGCCGCGGTGACTACGAGACGTTCCGCGCGCGGGGGGTGGAGTTCGTCCAGGAGCCGCAGGAGCGGCCGTACGGCATCGAGGCGATCTTCCGCGACGACAACGGCAACTGGTACTCGCTGACCCAGCGCCGTGAGGAACTGGACTTCTCGAAGGACTGGGCGTGAGCGAGGACGTGGCCGAGGCCGACCACACGGCCGTCCGGGTCGCCCTCTGGCGGGCCCTGCACGTCCGCGCCGATCCGCCGCCGCATGTGCTGGAGGACGAGATCGGGCTCAGGCTCGCGGACCCGGACGACGGGTGGCGGGACCGCCCCGACATGGACGTGACGGCCACGCGCCGCACCCGCGCATCGATCGTGGCGCGGACCCGGTACGTCGAGGACCTGGTCGTCGAGCGGGGCGTGGAGCAGTACGTCGTCCTCGGCGCCGGCCTCGACACCTTCGCCCAGCGCAGACCGGAGGTCGCCGCGGCGGGCGGGCTGCGGGTCTTCGAGGTCGACCGGCCCGGCCCGCAGGCCTGGAAGCGCCGGCGGCTGCTGGACCTCGGGTTCGGTGTCCCCGCGTGGCTGCGTCTCGTGCCGGTCGACTTCGAGGGGGACTGGTGGGGGCGGCTGGCCGGGGCGGGGTTCGATCCCGGGCGCCCCACTGTGGTGGCCGCCACGGGCGTCACCATGTACCTCACGCGGGAGGCGGTCGACGCCATGTTCCGCCTGGTCGCCGGACTCGCCCCGGGGTCCACGTTCGTAACGACCTTCATACGGCCGCCGCAGGACGTCGAACCGGAACAGCGCCCGCAGTTGGAGGCCGCCGTGGCGGGAGCCCGGGCGGCGGGCACGCCGTTCCTGAGCTTCTTCCGGCCCGCCGAGATCCTGGCCCTGGCCCGCGAGTCCGGCTTCCGGGAGGCCCGGCATGTCCCGGCGGAGGAGCTGGACCACCGGTACTTCACGGGCCGGACGGACGGCGTACGGCCGTCCAGGGGAGAGGAGCTGATGGTGGCGACCGGCTGACGGCGTCCCGCCTCACCCGCCCCGGGTCACGGCAACAGCGGATAGCTCCCCGTCGCGGTGGGCGCATGCTCGGGCAGCCACAGCACCGCCACCGCCCCCTCCGAGGGCACCCCGTCCGGTGCCCCCGCCGGCCGTACGTTGCGGAAGGTCAGCCGCGCCCCCAGCACCCGCGCCTGACCGGCCGCGATCGTCAGACCCAGCCCGTGCCCGTGCCCCGCGCGGTCCGCGCTGCCCGTGCGGAAGCGGCTCGGGCCGTCGGCGAGGAGGTCCTCGGGGAAGCCGGGCCCGTGGTCGCGGACGCGGATGACGCGGCCCTCGACGGTGACCTGGATGGGCGGCTTGCCGTGCCGGGCCGCGTTGGCGAGGAGGTTGAACAGGACGCGCTCCAGGCGGCGCGGATCGGTCATGACCTCCGACTCGTGCACCACGCGGACCTCGATCTCCGGGTCCTTGGCCGCCACCCGCCGGGCGACGAAATCGCCCAGCAGGATGTCCTGGAGCTCGGCCCGCTCGGAGGCGCCGTCGAGCCGGGCCACCTCCAGGACGTCCTCGACAAGGGTGCGCATGGCTTTCGCCCGGTCCAGGACCAGTTCCGTGGGCCGGCCCGGAGGCAGCAGTTCCGCGGCGGTCAGCAGGCCCGTCACCGGTGTCCGCAGCTCGTGCGCGATGTCCGCGGTGACCCGCCGCTCGGCCTCCAGCCGCTGCTGGAGCGCGTCCGCCATGGCGTCCACGGCGCTCGCGAGGTCGTCGGTCTCGTCCCGTACGACCCCGCCGATCGCGTCCCGCACCCGTACGTCCGTCTCGCCCTTGGCCATCTGGTTCGCCGCGGCCGCCGCCTTCCGCAGCCGCCGCGACAACTGCCCGCCGATGAGCACGCCGAGCGCGCTGCCGCCGAGGACCACCGCGATCGAGCCGATCACCAGGGCCTGGTCGAGGTCGTGGAGGATGTCGGTGCTGCGGTCGGTGAACCCGGTGTGCAGTGACAGCACATGCCCGCCCTTGACCGGGACCGCGGCCCAGATGTCAGGACCCCGGTCGGGCCGGTCGGAGACGTACGTCGCCCGCCGGCCCTCCTCGACCTTCTCGCGCAGCGCGGGCGGCAGACGGCGGTCGTCGACCGCGATGCTGGGGAAGTTCGGCTTGCCGGTCAGTTCGTAGCTGCGCTGGGCGATCTGGATCCGCTCGTCCGCGAGGTCGCGCGCGTTGTCCAGCATCGACACGCGCGCCGCGTTGTGCACGACCAGGCTCAGCGCGATCGCGACGAGCGCGCCGACCAGCGCGATGGCCGCGCTGAGCTTCCATCTCAGCCCTGTCCGCACCACCACGCGCTCCGTCACCCGGCCCCGAAGGATCCCCCGCATGCTCAAGGTCCCCCTGCTCAGGCCTTCAACTTGTAGCCGAAGCCACGGACCGTCTCGATCCGGTCCTGGCCGATCTTCGTCCGCAGCCGCTGCACATGGACGTCCACGACCCGGGTGTCACCGCCCCAGCCGTAGTCCCACACCCGCTCGAGGAGCTTGTCGCGCGACAGGACCGTACCCGGCGCGGAGGAGAACTCCAGGAGCAGCCGCATCTCGGTCGGGGTGAGCGCGACCGGCTGCCCGGCCCTGCGCACCTCCATGCCCTCGGTGTCGATCTCCAGCTCACCGAAGGTCAGCACGCCCCCGGCGGTCGCGTCCGCGCCCTCCTCGCCCCGGTCGGCGCCGCCCGCGTGCCCGAAGCGGCGCAGCACCGCGCGGATCCGGGCGACCAGGACGGCCCCGTCGAACGGCTTGGTCACGTAGTCGTCGGCGCCGGCCTCCAGACCGAGCACCACGTCGATCGAATCGGCGCGTGCCGACAGCATGATCACCGGCACGGTGGACTCGTCGCGGATACGGCGGCACAGGCTGACCCCGTCCAGGCCCGGAACCATGACGTCCAGCAGGGCGATGTCGGGCCGGTCCGCCCGGAACGCCTCCAGGCCCGACAGTCCGTCGGGCATGGCGGTGACCGCGAAGCCGTCCCGCTCCAGGGCGAGTTGGGTGGCCTCGCGGATGACGTCGTCGTCCTCGACGAACAGCACATGGGTCTGGTCTGCCATCCGGGTGCTCTCACTCTTCGGTGTCGTGGCGGTCACTGGGGGATCGTTCCGGGCGGCCCGATCGGTTCAGCTGTCGGGCACCGGCGTCGGATCCGTGCGGACGACGTCGCTGTAGTCGCTGTGCGTCCGGTACACCGCGGCGAACCTCCCCGAGGCCCAGCGGTACGTGATGACGTTCTCGCCGGACGGGTCCGACACCGGGTCGCCCTTCTCGTACACCTGCTTGGTCACCACCAGGTCGCCGCGGTCGATCTCGGCGTAGACCGGAGGTTCCTCGGTCTGGAAGACATTCTGGTACGAACCGTCATCCTCGCGATACACGTACGAGCCGACGCCCACCAGATCGGCACAGGTCACGACGTTGACGACGACGTCGTCGGCCGCGCCGCCGGTCAGGTCGCCGTAGAACAGGTCGACCGGGTACTGGTCGGTGCCACAGGGCTCCAGATCGCGCTTGACCGCCTCGGAGACCTTCGGGTCCGACCTGAGCAGAGCGACCGCGCCCTTGCGGTCGAGGCGCGGGGAGGCCAGGGCGGACGGCAGGGCCGAGGGCGAGGCGCCGTCGGCCGCCGCCGCGTGCGCGGGACCCTCGTCACGGGTGCCGGTGCCGCCGGTGGCGCAGGCGGAGACGAAAAGGGCGAGGGCGGCCAGCACGACCACCGCCGTGCTCGCCGCCTGCAAGATCCCCCGGACCGGAGCGAGGTCCCGCCGGGTGGGCCCGGGTTCGGTCAGGCCGCCGCGCAACGCTCCCGCTCCTCACGCTCCAGCGCGCGTGCGTCCAGGTCGCGGGCCTCCAGCTCCTCGCGGAGCCGGGCGAGCGCCCGGTGCAGCGTGCTCTTGACCGTACCGGCCGACATGCCGAGGGCGGCGGCCGTCTCCTCCGTGGACATCTGCTCCCAGTGTCGCAGCACCACGACGCTGCGCTGCTTGGGGGCGAGCACCTTCATGACGTCCATCAGCAGGGCGCGGTCCGCGTGCTGCTCGGTGGCGTCGTCGACCGAGGCGTCCGGGAGCTGCTCGGTCGGCACCTCCTCCAGCTTGCGCGCCCGCCACCACTCCGTGCGGGTGTTGATCATCACCCGGCGCAGATAGGCGTCCGCGAGCCGCTTGTCCTCGATGGTCTCCCAGCGGCCGTACGTCCGTACGAGCGCCGTCTGGAGCAGGTCCTGCGCGTCGACCGGGTCCGGGACCAGACGGCGTGCGCTGCGCAGCAACGCGTCCTGCCGGGTGCGGACGTACTCCTCGAACTCGAGCACCTCGCCCTGCGCCATGTCGACCGCCTCCTGATCCCCGTTCCGGCAGTCCCTGCCGGTTCTCATCGCGTGTGCTGCCGCCTGGTGTGCGGCATGGCAATGAAGCTACGGAGCGGTTGTCACGGGGCTGTGCGGAGCAGCGCGCGGCTGGCAATCAGCTGTCCGTCGGTTGTGTAACGGAAGCCGAAAAAGGGTAAACCGGCGCGGTCGTTCGCGCCGGTTCAGGGTGATTCGCCGGTTTGCTTCGTGCCGACTATGTCAACGGCAGCCGATACAAACCACCCGGCAGGGGCTCGACAAGTCCGTCCGCGACGAGACCGTCCAGCGCCCGCGCCCGCTGTACCGGCTCGTGCCACACCCGGTCGAGCACCGGCTGCGGGACGGGCGCGTGGGCCTCCCGCAGCACGGCGAGCAGCCTGCCGCGGACCTGGCGGTCGGTACCGGCGTACGTCTGCCCGCGCCGCGGCGGCCCGTCATGCTCGGGCTTGCCCGCGAGCCGCCACGCGCACTGGGCGGCGATCGGGCAGCGCTGACAGCTCTCGTTCCTGGCCGTGCAGACGAGCGCGCCGAGTTCCATGGAGGCGGCGGCCCAGCGCGCGGCGGTCTTCTCGTCCTGGGGCAGCAGGGCGCGGGCGAGCTTGCGTTCGGCGGCGGTGGTGGCGTTCGGCGGGTACTGCACACCGGTGACGGCCCGGGCGAACACCCGCCGCACATTGGTGTCGAGCACGGCGTGCCGCTGCCCGTACGCGAAGGAGGCGACGGCGGCCGCCGTGTACTCGCCGATCCCGGGCAGCGCGAGCAGCTGTGCGTGGTCCGTCGGTACGTCACCGCCGTGCCGTTCCGTTATGGCGACCGCGGCGCCGTGCAGCCGCAGCGCCCGGCGCGGATAGCCGAGCCGGCCCCAGGCGCGCACGGCCTCGCCGGGTGCCTCCGCGGCGAGATCGGCGGGCCGTGGCCACCGCGCGAGCCACTGCTCGTAGACCGGCAGCACCCGGCTCACGGGGGTCTGCTGGAGCATGAACTCACTGACCATCACCCCCCACGGCCCGGCCTCGGGCCGCCGCCACGGCAGATCCCGGGCGTGCTCGTCGAACCAGTCGATGACGGGGGAGTGCAGGCCCGCTCCGCGGGGAGCGTCGGTGACGCCGTCGGCGGGGCTGCTGTGCGAGGGCGAGGGCGAGGGCTGGGGCTGGGGCTTCGTGGGCGCAGTCATGGCCTTCCGATCCTGCCATGGCCGGGGGCCCGCGCGGGCGTACCGCCATGCCCGGGATCGCCGACGGTGCGACCGCGTCACTCCCCTGTGGCGTGGGCCGGCCGGACCGCGCCCGCGCCTGGACCGCGCTGCGGACGGCGCCCTGACAGCGGTTGACGGGCTGGGCGCGCTGACCGCGGCGCTCCCGGTGGGCCGACGGCACCTGGGGACGGCCCTCGGGCTGACCGCCGCACAGGCGGGTCGTCGCCGGCGGCACAGTCGTGATGCGGGCCGGGCCGGGCAGCCGGAGCCGCAGTGCACCGCCGAGGAGCGGGCGCGACTGCGCGAACGGGCGCCGGTCGCCCAGAACATACGTGAGCGGGAGTTCACCGCACCGCATACGTCGAGCCGTGGCCAGAGGTGCAAGGGACGCGATCGCGAACAGTGCGTCCAGGAGCGGGAGTCCGGTCTCCGGCCCTCTGTGCCGCTGTGTTGTACCCGGACGGGGCGTGAAGTGCACCGTCACGGATCGTAGGCGGTGCGTCGATGTGGTCACGCTCCGCGATCGTCACGTGTCGGCCCGACGAAAGGCAGGGGCGGGGCGGCCGTTTCCGGAATGATGATCCTGAAAAGTTGTGGCGCCGGGCGGCGGGTGAGGACGGCGAACTCGCCGATCTCTCGTACAGTTTGCGCCGTGGGATCTCTGCGCAATCCGGTCGGGCCGCTTCCCTCCTCCATCTACTGGCGACGGAGGGCCGTCATGCTGTCCGTCCTCGCCGTGCTGGCGCTGCTGATCGCATGGATCGTCAGCTCCGGCGGCGGAGGCGGCAGGAACGGCGCGGACGGGCCCAACGACAAGAATCCCTCCCCCTCCACGATCACCCCGGGACCCTCCGGTTCCGGTCCGGCGATCAGTCAAGCCCCAGGCGGCCGCGACGAGTCGACGACCGGTGGCGACACCGGCGGGGGTTCGGGATCGGGCTCCGGTTCGGCCGCCGGTGCCGGTGCGGGGGGCAGCTCGGGAGCCGGCGGTGAGACCGGTACGGGTGGCTCCGCCGGGGCCGGCGGGGTCGGCGGGTCCGGAAGTGCCGGAAGTGCCGGAAGTGCCGGGAGCGGCGGCACGGGCATCGGGGTGGGGCCGACAGACACCCTCCCGGCGGGCTCCTCCATCCCCAACTGCACTGCGGGCGCGGTGAAGTTGAGCGTGCGGAGTCTGCACAACGCCTACGCCCCCGACCAGACCCCCACCTTGCTGCTGACCGCGACGAACTCCTCCGCCGGCGACTGCAAGGTCGATCTCGGGCCCAAGCGCGCGGTGTTGACGATCACTCAGGCCGGCTCGGACGACCCGTACTGGTCGTCCGCCGACTGTCCCAGGACCGCGGGGAACCTGGTCTACCGGGCTCCGGCCCGGAGCAGCATCACGTACACCGTGAAGTGGGACCGCAAGCCGAGTGCTCCGCAGTGCGCGACGCCTCCCGCGGGGTCGGCGGGTTCGGGGACCTACCTGGTGGAGGTCAAGGCGCCCGGATATGCCACCGCGCAGGCTTCGTTCGTGCTGGAGAACGACTGACCGAGGTGCCGTCGTCGTGGCAGGGGCGCGGTCTCCGCGCCCCTGGCGTGCCTACACGTACCGTTCCAGGATCGAGCTCTCGGCCAGCCTCGACAGGCCCTCCCTGACGCTGCGTGCCCTTGCCTCGCCCACTCCGTCCACCGTCTGGAGGTCGTCGACGCTGGCCGCCAGCAGCTTCTGGAGACTGCCGAAGTGCTCCACCAGGCGGTCGATGATCGCGCCCGGCAGGCGGGGCACCTTGGCCAGCAGGCGGAAGCCACGGGGGGAGACGCCCGAGTCGATCGCCTCGGGGGAGCCGGTGTAGCCCAGGGCGCGGGCCACGGCGGGGAGTTCGAGAAGCTCGGCGTGGGTCAGGGCGTCCAGTTCGTACAGCGCCTCCTCGACCGTGCGGGAGCGCTTCGCGGTGGGTTCGGGTACGTAGTCCCGGACTACCAGTTCGCGTTCCGGCTCCACGCCCGCGATCAGCTCGTCCAGCTGGAGGGAGAGGAGGCGGCCGTCCGTGCCGAGTTCAAGCACGTACTCGGCGATCTCCGTGGCGATCCGGCGGACCATCTCCAGGCGCTGGGCGACGGCCGAGACGTCCCGGACCGTCACGAGGTCCTCGATCTCCAGCGCGGAGAGGGTGCCCGCCACCTCGTCCAGACGCAGCTTGTAGCGCTCCAGGGTCGCCAGGGCCTGGTTCGCCCGGGACAGGATCGCCGCCGAGTCCTCCAGGACGCGGCGCTGGCCGTCGACGTACAGGGCGATGAGGCGCATCGACTGGGAGACCGAGACGACCGGGAAGCCGACCTGCTTGCTCACCCGGTCCGCGGTGCGGTGCCGGGTGCCGGTCTCCTCCGTCGGGATCGTCGCGTCGGGCACGAACTGCACGCCCGCCCGCAGGATCTTCGACAGGTCCGACGAGAGCACGATGCCGCCGTCCAGCTTGCACAGCTCACGCAGGCGCGTGGCCGCGAACTCGACGTCCAGGACGAAACCGCCCGTGCACATCGTCTCCACCGTCTTGTCGAAGCCGAGCACGATGAGTCCGCCGGTGTTGCCGCGCAGCACCCGCTCGAGGCCGTCGCGCAGGGGGGTGCCGGGGGCCACGGCGCTCAGGGAGGCGCGCATCAGGCCATCGGAACCGGCACTCCCACCGGACTTTCCGGGAGCTGCCGCCCGGTCGTTGGCTGCCACTGCTCTCCTCCGGTCGCGGGGTCTTGGGCCCTCCCATGTCGCACATTCGGTTCGTACGGACGGGCGAGACCAGGGCAAAGTCTACCGGCGGTCCTCCTCGTCCCGTGGGGCCTCCCGTCGACGTGAGCGCGGAAGGACCCTCAGGGCGTCCCCTATGTCCGCGACTTCCAGGACCTTCATGCCGGCCGGGATCTTGCCGGGATCGCCCGGTACGAGCGCGTGCGTGAAGCCCAGACGGTGCGCCTCGGAGAGCCTGCGCTGGACGCCCGTGACCCGTCTGACCTCGCCCGCGAGGCCCACCTCGCCGATCGCGACGAGGTTCTTGGGCAGCGGGGTGTCGCTGGCCGCCGACGCCAGGGCGAGGGCGATCGCCAGGTCCGCGGCAGGTTCCGAAAGCTTTACCCCACCGACCGTCGCGGAGTAGATGTCCCGCTTGCCGAGGGCGCTGATCCGGCCGCGCTGCTCCAGGACGGCGAGCATCATCGAGACGCGGGAGGTCTCCAGACCCGAGGTGGTGCGCCGGGGCGAGGGGATCTGGGAGTCGACGGTGAGCGCCTGCACCTCGGCGACCAGAGGACGGCGGCCCTCCAGGGTGACGGTGAGACAGGTACCGGGGACCGGTTCGGCACGACGTGTCAGGAAAAGTCCACTTGGGTCCGCGAGGCCAGTGATGCCCTCGTCGTGCAGTTCGAAGCAGCCGACCTCGTCGGTGGCGCCGTAGCGGTTCTTGACGCCCCGTACGAGCCGGAGGCGCGCGTGCCGGTCGCCCTCGAAGCTCAGGACCACGTCCACCAGGTGCTCCAGCAGGCGGGGACCGGCGATCGCGCCGTCCTTGGTGACATGGCCCACCAGGAGGGTGGCCATCCCGCGCTCCTTGGAGACCCGGATCAGCGCCCCGGCGACCTCGCGCACCTGGGCCATGCCGCCCGGGGCGCCGTCGATCTCCGGGGAGGCCACCGTCTGCACCGAGTCGAGGATCAGCAGCGACGGCTTCACCGCGTCCAGATGTCCGAGGACCGCGGACAGGTCGGTCTCGGCGGCGAGATACAGGTGGTCGTCGATCGCGCGGATGCGGTCGGCGCGCATCCGGACCTGGCTCGCGGACTCCTCGCCGGTCACATAGAGCGTGCGGTGCTCGTCGCTCGCCGACTTGGCCGCCACGTCCAGCAGGAGCGTGGACTTGCCGACGCCGGGTTCGCCCGCGAGGAGCACCACCGCGCCGGGCACGAGACCGCCGCCGAGCACCCGGTCCAGCTCGGGCACGCCGGTGGAGCGGGCGGTGGCCTGGCGGCCGTCGACCTGGCCGATGGGCACGGCGGAGGTGGTGACACGGCCGGGTGTCGTCGTACGCACCGCGGGCGCGCCGTACTCCTCGATCGTCCCCCAGGCCTGGCACTCGGGGCAGCGACCGAGCCACTTGGCCGTCTGCCAGCCGCACTCGGTGCAGCGGTAGGACGGGCGCTCCTTGGCGGACTTTGTACGGGCAGCCATGCACGAACCGTAACCGCCGCCACTGACAACGCTTGCCGCCGCCCGCCGGACGGCATGCGTCCCGGCCCCGGGTCAGCCCGCGCCCGGCCCGGACCGTCCCGCGCCCCGGCGTGTGAATCGGCCACGTCACGACGGGAACGAGCCATGGAATCCGGGGTACCTGTCCCCGATTGAGGGATCGTTTCACCCGTACGGAGTAAAAGTGCTCAAGGTGTAGGAAGGGGCCATCTTTCGCGTCCTACGGTCCACGGATGATGAGCAGCAGTCCGGAGACCTCGACCCGCACCACCGGCGCGCACCGGGCGCAACGGCAGGAGCGCGACCGCGCTGCGGCGCGCACGCTGGCGCAGCGGCCGACCGCGCGCTACGAGCCGTACCTGGACGGCCTGTTCACCTACTGCCTGTCCGTGCTGTGCGACCACGACGCGGCGACCGCCGCCCTCGGGGACGTCCTCGCGCTCGCCGACAAGCGCGGCGGCCCGGACGCGGCCGGTGACCGCAGGGCCTGGCTGTACGCGCTGGCCCGCTGGGCCTGTCTGCGCAAGCTGGCCGAGGCCAAGCAGAAACGTCAGGCCACGCACGCGGCGGGGCGTCACGGAGCTGCCCAGGACCCCGCCCGACCTCCGGTCGCCGAGGACGTCCTGGAGGCGCGGCGCCGCGAACTCTCCCTGCTGGCCTGGCCGGAGGCGGCCGGTACGACCCCCGAGCAGCGCGAGGCGCTCGAACTCGCCGTACGCCACCATCTCGCCGCCCACGAGGTCGCCGCCGTCCTCGGCATGGACCTCGCCGGAGCCCGCGAACTGCTCGCCTCCGCCGCCTGCGAGGTCGAGCGCACCCGCGCGGCCCTCGCCGTCGTCGAGACCGGTGACTGTCCGAGCGTGGCGCGGCTCACCGGCGACAACCAGTTCGTGCTCAGCTCCGCCCTGCGCCGCGAACTCGTACGCCATGTCGACGACTGCCCGCGCTGTCGCCGCAGCGCCGAACGCGCAATCCCCGGCCGCTGGCCCGGCGCCATGACCACACCCGCCGAGCTGCCCGTGCTCGAAGCGCCCCGCGCGGCCCTGCGCATGGCGTCGGCGCACCCGCCACGCGCGCGTGGCGCCGCCGTGCCCCGCTTCGACCGGCGTGGCTTCCCTATGGACCCCAAGGACCGGGCCGCCCGCCGCGACCGCCTTCGCGCGCGTGCCGTGACCACGACCGTCGTCGCCACCGTCGTCGCCGCCCCCGTGCTCGCCCTGTGGGCCGCCTACCGGGGCGGTCCCGGTGAGGGGGCCGACGGCCACTCCGCCAGCGCCAGCGAGGCGCACGGCCCCGACAGCCTGGACGGCGTGGTGGCGAGCGGCGGCTATCAGTACGCCGGCAACGCGAGCACGAGACCCGGCAACCGTTTCGCCAAGGACGCCAGGCCCGACGTCTCCGTGGAGGTCGTGAGCGTCGCGGGCGCCGGCAAGAAGGGCGCCGGACACCTGCAGGTCGACGCCGGCAACGACGGCGACACCACCCTGATCACCCTCACCGCGAGCGGCGACGCCCCGGTCCGCTGGTCGGCCACCACCGGTGCCTCCTGGCTCTACCTGAGCCAGTCCTCGGGAACCCTGAAGGCCGGCGAGTCGTTGACGATCAAGGTGTACGTCGACCATCTGCGCGAGCCGTCCGGCCCCTGGAGCGCGCGCGTGGCGATCGCACCGGCCGGCGCCGTCGTCACCATCCAGGGCTACGGCACGGCGCCCGCGCCGTCCGCCCCCGGCGAGCCGACGACACCCCCGCCCAGCCCCACTCCCACGACCTCGGCCCCCTCGGATCCCACTCCGAGCGACCTGCCTTCCTCGTCCCCCTCCCCGACCCCGCCGGACCCCACCCCGTCCGACCCGGCGAGCCCGACATCCTCACCGACGGGCAGTGACGAGCCGAGCCCCTCCACGTCGTAGCGGATGCGTTTCCGCCGCTCAGCCGATCGGGTCCGCCGGATGCGGTGCCAGCAGGGGCAGTTGGGAGGCCAAGCGTTGCTCGCAGAGTTCGACCAGGCGGTCGTAGCCGGCCTTGCCCATCAGTTCGATCAGTTCGGGGCGGTAGGAGACGTAGACCGGGTCACCGGCGCCGTGTGCCGAGGTCGCCGACGTGCACCACCAGTGCAGGTCGTGGCCGCCCGGACCCCAGCCGCGCCGGTCGTACTCGCCGATCGACACCTGGAGCACCCGCGTGTCGTCGGGCCGGTCGATCCAGTCGTACGTCCGCCGCACCGGCAGCTGCCAGCAGACGTCCGGCTTGGTCTCCAGCGGCTCGCGGCCCTCCCGCAGCGCCAGGATGTGCAGCGAGCAGCCCTGGCCGCCGGCGAAGCCCGGCCGGTTCTGGAAGATGCAGGAGCCCTGGAAGGGCCGGGTCTGCCGGTCGCCGTCCTCGTCCTCCGAGACCCAGCCGCCCGTCGTGCCCTCGGCGTGGTGCTGCCAGATGTCCGGAGTGAGTCGCGCCACGTGCTCGGCGACCCGCTGCTCGTCGTCCTCGTCGGAGAAGTGGGCACCCAGAGTGCAGCACCCGTCGTCCGCCCGGCCCGCCTGGATGCCCTGGCAGCCGCTGCCGAAGATGCAGTTCCATCGAGAGGTCAGCCAGGTCAGATCGCAGCGGAAGACCTGCTCGTCGTCCGCCGGATCCGGGAACTCCACCCACGCGCGCGCGAAGTCGAGCCCCTTCTCGTCGGCCTTCAGAGCCTTCGTGGCCTTCCGCGACTGCTTCGGCGGCTTCACCCGCGAAGGACCGTCGGCAGAAGCGGCCGTTTTGTCGTCCTTCACCTTTTTCGTCTTTGGCACTCGTCCAGGGTAAGTCGCCCGAGCCCCCTCCGGAGACAGTAGAACGCCCAGCTGGCAGTAGCGTTCCCCCCATGAGACTCGGTGTCCTCGACGTGGGTTCGAACACGGTGCACCTGCTCGTGGTGGACGCGCACCACGGCGCACGCCCCCTGCCCGCGCACTCGCACAAGGTGGAACTGCGCCTTGCCGAACTCCTCGACGAGGCCGGGGCGATCAGTCCCGAAGGCGTCGAGAAGCTGGTCGCGGTCGTCAAGGACGCACTCCAGGCCGCCGAGGACAAGGGCGTCGAGGACCTGCTCCCGTTCGCCACCTCCGCCGTCCGCGAGGCCGGCAACGCCGACGACGTCCTCGCGCGTGTGCGGGCCGAGACCGGCGTCGAGCTCCAGGTCCTCACCGGCGCCGAGGAGGCCCGTCTCACCTTCCTCGCCGCCCGCCGCTGGTTCGGCTGGTCGGCGGGCAAGCTCCTGGTCCTCGACATCGGCGGCGGCTCCCTGGAGATCGCCTACGGCATCGACGAGCAGCCGGACGCGGTGGCCTCCCTCCCACTGGGCGCGGGCCGTCTCACGGCGGGCTGGCTCCCCGGCGACCCCCCGGACCCGGACGCCATCAGGGCCCTGCGACGGCATGTGCGCGCCCAGATCGCCCGCACGGTCGGAGAGTTCGCCCGCTTCGGCGCCCCCGACCACGTGGTCGCCACCTCCAAGACCTTCAAGCAGCTGGCCCGCCTGGCCGGCGCGGCCCGCTCCGCCGAGGGTCTCTACGTCCAGCGCGAACTCAAGCGCGAGTCCCTGGAGGCCTGGGTCCCGAGGCTGGCCGGAATGACGACGGACCAGCGGGCGGAACTCCCGGGCGTCTCCGAAGGCCGGGCGAACCAGCTCCTGGCGGGCGCCCTGGTGGCCGAGGGTGCGTTGGACCTGTTCGGGGTGGAAACGGTGGAAATCTGCCCGTGGGCGCTCAGGGAAGGTGTCATCCTGCGCAGACTTGATCACATGGGTTCGGCGCAAGGTTCCTGAGGGCGCGAGCAACCGCACACCGGCCGGTACCCGCCTCGTGGCAATCGCCACAACGGCGAACAGGCACCCCACATCCACCCGAGCGAACCCTTTAGGCTGACGACCGTGGCAGAACCAGTCGTACGGATCCCGGATGCGAAGGTCGCCCTCTCGACGGCCTCGGTCTACCCGGAGTCGACGGCGACGGCCTTCGAGATCGCCGCACGCCTCGGATACGACGGCGTCGAGGTCATGGTGTGGACCGACCCGGTCAGCCAGGACATCGAGGCCCTGCGCCGCCTCTCCGACTACCACGGCATCCCCATACTCGCCGTGCACGCCCCCTGCCTGCTCATCACGCAGCGGGTGTGGTCCACGGACCCCTGGGTCAAGCTCCAGCGCGCCCGAGCGGCCGCCGAGAAGCTGGGCGCGAGCACGGTCGTCGTCCACCCGCCGTTCCGCTGGCAGCGCCAGTACGCCCGCGACTTCGTCAGCGGGATCTGGCGGATGGCGGACGAGACGGACGTACGGTTCGCCGTCGAGAACATGTACCCCTGGCGCTACCGCGACCGCGAGATGCTCGCCTACGCCCCCGACTGGGACGTCACCAAGGACGACTACCGGCACTTCACGATCGACCTCAGCCACGCGGCGACCTCCCGGACCGACGCGATGCAGATGGTCGACCGGATGGGGGACCGTCTCGGCCACGTCCATCTCGCCGACGGCAAGGGCTCGGCGAAGGACGAGCACCTCGTGCCCGGCCGCGGCGCCCAGCCCTGCGCCGAGCTCCTGGAGCGCCTCGCGCTGAGCGGCTTCGACGGCCATGTCGTCATCGAGGTCAACACCCGCCGCGCGATGTCCGGCGCCGAACGCGAGGCCGACCTCGCCGAGGCCCTGGCCTTCACCCGCCTCCATCTGGCCTCACCGGTGAGGGTGCCGCGGCGATGAGCGAGCGAGTAGACGCGAGGGCGTCCCTGGTGGCGGGGGGCCGTGCAGGTGTGAAGGCGCCTCCGGTGGCGGGGAAGCGGGCAGATGTGCAGGTGCCTCCGGCGACGGGGGGCCGTGTAGGTGTGAAGGCGTCCCTGGTGGCGGGGAGGCGAGCAGGTGTGAAGGCGCCTCCGGTGGCGGGGAAGCGGGCAGATGCGCAGGTGCCTCCGGCGATGAGCGAGCGTGCAGGTGTGAAGGCGTCCCCTGTGGCGGGGGGCCGTGCAGGTGTGAAGGCGTTCCTGGTGGCGGAGGACCATGCAGGCGTGAAGCTGCCTCCGGCGACGGGGAACCGAGCAGCCGTAAAGGCGCCCCGGCCGTGAGCGACGTCACCGCCCGGAAGCGTGGCCGGCCCCGTCGTACGGAATCGGACGCGGCCGGCACCCGTGACCGGATCCTCGTCGCGGCCCGTGAGGAGTTCTCCGAGCGGGGCTACGAGAAGACCTCCGTGCGCGGCATCGCCAAGGCCGCCGGAGTCGACTCGGCCCTGGTCCACCACTACTTCGGCACCAAGGAACAGGTCTTCGAGGCGGCCGTGGAGGTCGCCGCCGCGCCCGCGCTGAGCACCCCCGACGCACTCGCCGAGGGCCCGCTGGAGGACGCCGGAGAACGCCTGACCCGCTTCATCTTCGGCGTCTGGGAGAACCCGGCGACGCGCCTGCCCATCCTGGCGATCGTCCGCTCCGCCGTGACCAACGAGACCGCGGCCAGCGTCTTCCGCCGGCTCGTCGCCGCCCAGTTGCTGCGCCGCATCTCCGACCAGCTGGAGCTGCCGGACGCCGAGCTGCGGGCCGAGCTGGCGGCCGCGCAGCTCGTGGGTACGGCCATGCTGCGGTACGTGATCAAGGTGGAACCGCTGGCCTCGACCGACATCGAGCAGATCATCGCGCGAGTGGCCCCGGTGGTGCAGCACCATCTGACCGGGCCCTGACCGGATCCTGGCCGACCCTGATCAGCCCCTGATCCGAGACGGGCGTCCCGCATTCCGGACACCTTGTCCCGACCCCTGGATGACCGGCGTACGCTCGTTAGCAGTCAGAAGTCTCGTACGACCCTCTCTGAAGTCTCTGACGACCGTCTCTGAAGGAGCGAGCGACGATGCCCGAGCTGAGGTCCCGCACAGTCACCCACGGCCGCAACATGGCGGGCGCCCGCGCCCTTATGCGCGCCTCCGGTGTACCCGGTGCGGACATCGGCCGTAAGCCGATCATCGCGGTCGCCAACTCCTTCACGGAGTTCGTGCCGGGCCACACCCACCTGCAACCGGTCGGCCGGATCGTCTCCGAGGCGATCGTCGCGGCCGGCGGCATCCCGCGCGAGTTCAACACCATCGCCGTCGACGACGGCATCGCGATGGGCCACGGCGGCATGCTGTACTCCCTCCCCTCCCGCGACCTGATCGCGGACTCGGTGGAGTACATGGTCGAGGCCCACTGCGCCGACGCCCTGATCTGCATCTCCAACTGCGACAAGATCACCCCGGGCATGCTGAACGCCGCGCTGCGGCTCAACATCCCCACGGTCTTCGTCTCGGGCGGCCCGATGGAGTCCGGCCGCGCGACCCTCGTGGACGGCACGGTCCGCACCCTCGACCTGGTCGACGCGATGTCCGAGGCCGTGAACGAGAAGATCTCGGACGCGGACATGCTCCGTATCGAGGAGAACGCCTGCCCGACCTGCGGCAGCTGTTCCGGCATGTTCACCGCCAATTCGATGAACTGCCTGACCGAGGCAATCGGCCTCTCCCTCCCCGGCAACGGCTCGGTCCTCGCCACGCACACGGCCCGCAAGCAGCTGTACGTCGACGCGGCCGACACCGTCATGGACATCACCCGGCGCTACTACGAGCAGGACGACGAGACGGTCCTGCCGCGCAACGTCGCCACCTTCGCGGCGTTCGAGAACGCCATGGCGCTCGACATCGCCATGGGCGGCTCCACCAACACGATCCTGCACCTGCTGGCGGCGGCCCAGGAGGCGGAGGTCCCCTTCGGCCTCGCCGAGATCGACGCGGTCTCGCGCCGCGTCCCCTGCCTCGCGAAGGTCGCCCCGAACGTGGCGAAGAACCGCACGTACTACATGGAGGACGTGCACCGCGCGGGCGGCATCCCCGCCCTCCTCGGCGAACTGCACCGCGCGGGCCTGCTCAACGAGGATGTGCACTCGGTGCACAGCCCGTCGCTGGCGGACTGGCTGAAGACGTGGGACGTCCGCGGAGGCTCGCCTTCCGCGAAAGCGCTCGAGCTGTGGCACGCGGCCCCCGGCTGTGTCCGCTCCGCCGAGGCCTTCTCCCAGTCGGAGCGCTGGGAGGCGCTGGACGAGGACGCCGCCGAGGGCTGTATCCGCAGCGCGGAGCACGCGTACTCCAAGGACGGCGGCCTGGCGGTCCTCAAGGGCAACCTCGCGGTCGACGGCTGTGTCGTGAAGACGGCCGGCGTCGACGAGTCGATCTGGACGTTCGAGGGCCCGGCGGTCGTCTGCGAGTCGCAGGAGGAGGCCGTCCAGAAGATCCTCACCCAGCAGGTCAAGGAGGGCGACGTCGTCGTCATCCGCTACGAGGGCCCCAAGGGCGGCCCCGGTATGCAGGAGATGCTCTACCCGACCTCGTACCTGAAGGGCCGCGGCCTCGGCAAGGCGTGCGCCCTGATCACCGACGGCCGCTTCTCCGGCGGCACCTCCGGCCTGTCCATCGGCCACGCCTCCCCGGAGGCCGCGGCCGGCGGCACCATCGCCCTTGTCGAGGACGGCGACCGCATCCGCATCGACATCCCCGGCCGGTCGATCGAGCTCCTGGTCGACGATGAGGAGCTGGCCCGTCGCGAGGCCGCACTGGACGGCGCCTACGCCCCGAAGAACCGCGAGCGCAAGGTCTCGGCCGCGCTGCGGGCCTACGCGGCGATGGCCACCAGCGCGGACAAGGGCGCGGTGCGGGACGTGTCGAAGCTGGGCTGAGGCATCCCAGGCAAACCCCCGGCAGACCTGGGGCCGTCCCTTCGGGGGCGGCCCCGTTTTTTGGTGCGCTACCAGTCCGAGGGGGCGCGGGCGTCCACGGCGAAGACGGTGCCGTCGGGGGCGGTGGCGTAGACGTGGTGATCGGCGAGGGTGGGCCGGGGCAGCGTGGCGATCACATCGCCCCCGCCGGCGCCGAGCCGTGCCGGTGTCTGCCCGGCGAGCGTTCCCCTGCGCGCGTCCACGGCGAGCAGTCTCCCGTCGGAAGCGGTGACGAAGACGTGACTGCCGTCGGAGACCGGGACGGATCCCCGGCTCACGGACGTCTCCAGGTGCCACAGTTGCCGGCCCGAGTCGACGTCGATGGCCTCCAGGGCTCCGGCGGCGGCCAGTACGTAGACGACACCGTCGTGCACAGCGGCCTCGGCGCCCTGCCGAGGCACGGGCAAGGCCACCTTCCGGGTCGCTCCGGAGGTGGGGGTGAAGCGGACGACTGCTGTGGCGTAGTCGAAGACCTGATCGACGGAGAGGAAGGACACGGATCCGTTCTCGGAACCGATCGGGGTCAGAGCGCCGTCGAGGTGCTCGTCCCACCGCACGTGCCCCGTGGCCGCGTCCACGGCGGTGATCCGAGTGCTCGACTCGTCGACGGACGTGCTCGTCACGTACAGCAGCGGGTCACCCGGAAACGTCGAGAACGACGGTGTGGTGTGACCGGGTATCTCCTTGCTCCACCTGGTGTCGCCGGACGCGCTGTCCACGCCCGTCACCGTCCCGTCCGTGCGGGTGACCAGGAGCATGCCGCCGGCCGACCACATGCCGTCGTACGCCGGCACCTTCCGCTCCCAGCGGGTCCGGCCCGTGGCGGGATCGAGCGCCTGCAGACGGTTGCCGTAATCCGCCAACGGCAACACAAGGCCACCGGACACGACGGGCGGAACGCTCCACCGGTTCGTGCCGGCCGACTGCCGCCACAGCAGGCTGCCGTCGGTCGGATCGAGGGCGAAGACCAGACCCGCCCGCACGCAGAACAGCTTTCCCGCCCCGTACGAGCACCGGGGCGTGCCCTTGCCCCCGGCCATGGGCTTCGCCTCCCAGGCGCGCGATGCGGACGCCCCCGCCCGGGGCGGCGTGCTGTCCGTCGGCGCGTGCTGTCCGTCGCCGAGCAATGGGACCGAGGCGAACACTCCGCCCGCGACGAGGACAAGCGCGCCGGCGGTGAGCAGCACGTTCCTGCGCAGACGCCGCTCGGGCCGCCGTACCCGCGCTGCGGCCTCTTGCTCGGGCACCGGCACATCACCCGTGCGCTGTGCCGGTATGAACGCCTGCGTGTCGTACGAGGCCGCGACCGACCGCAGCTCCCGCATCAACTCGTCCGGTGTGGGCCGGTCCTCGGGCTCCTTGGCGAGACACCGCACGATGAGCGGAGCGAGATTCTGCGGTACGCCCGCTAGGTCCGGCTCGTCGTGCACGACCTGGTAGGCCACGACATACGGACTGTCGGAGTCGAACGGCCCGCGCCCGGTGGCCGCGTGCACCATCACCGATCCGAGCGCGAAGATGTCGGCGGCGGGGCCCACCTCCCGCGGCCGCCGGAACTGCTCCGGCGCCATGAACGGCGGCGTCCCGATCAACTTCCCCGTCTCGGTGCGAAGTTCGCTGTCCTTTGGCCGAGAAATACCGAAGTCGATGACCTTGGGCCCGTCCTCGGCGAGCAGCACATTGCTCGGCTTGAGATCCCGGTGGACCACCCCGACCCGATGAATGTCGCGCAGCGCCTCGGCGAGCCCGGCCATCAGTCGGCGCAACTCGGAGGGAGGCATGGGCCCGTTCCGTTTCACCTCGTCCGAGAGGGTCGGGCCGGGAATGAACAGCGTGGCCATCCAGGGCCGTTCGGCATCGGGATCGGCGTCGACGACGGACGCGGTGAACGCCCCGCTCACCTTCCGCGCCGCGGCCACCTCCTGCCGGAAGCGCCCCCTGAACTCCGGGTCCTTGGCGAACTCGGAATGTACGACCTTCACCGCGAGCTTCATCCCCGAGGCGCTGCGCGCGACGTGTACGACGCCCATCCCGCCGGACCCGAGGCATGACTCCAGCCGGTAGTGACCGGCGTACTCGGGAAGTTCCGCTTCCGCGCCCGCTCCGGTGTTGCCCTGTGGCGCCATGGAACCACCCCCGTGCTGATCGTCCGCGCGCGCGACGCACGGAGCCTAGTCGATGACTCGTACGGGACAGAGGCGGCTTGCTAGTCTCCGCGTGCGAGTTGCGTACATGTGTTTCATGGCGTGATTTAGGGGAATCAACGGGACCCCATGGCAGTCATGGGGAGCAACGGGGGAGGATTTTCATGTCTGTTGACCACGTGGAAGAAGTCGAGGGCGGCGAGAGCAAGTCCGCCACAACAGCCGCTGCGGCGACGGCGGCCGTGCACTACTACTCAGTCGCACCGGGGTACCGCCTCAACGTCCGCCGCGGCCCGGGCACGCAGTACGGCATCGTCCGCGTCCTCCCCGAGGGCGCACAGGTCGCGATCTACTGCCAGACGCCGGGGACGTCGGTTGTCGGCCCGTACGGCACCTCGAACATCTGGGACAACATCGCCAACGGCGAGTTCGCCTCGGACGCCTATGTACTCACCGGCAGCGACGGCTACGTCGCCTCGCGCTGCGGCTGACCTGGTCACCCATCCCGGAGGGATCCACAAGTGACATCCCTGAAACGCAGATCCGTCATGCTCGCAGGCCTCACCGGCGCCCTCCTCATGGTGGGCGCCGCCAATGCCGAGGCCGTGACGGGCCGCTACTACCCGGTGGCTCCCGGCTACGAGCTGAACGTCCGCAGCGGACCAGGCACGAGCTACAGCGTCGTCCGTGTCCTGCCCGAGGGTTCCATGGTCCACATCTACTGCCAGACGCCGGGCTCCACAGTGACCGGTCCGTACGGCACCTCGAACATCTGGGACAACATCAGCAATAGTCAGTACGTCTCGGACGCGTACGTGAACACCGGCAGCGACGGCTACGTGGCCGACCGCTGCTCCTGATCCCCGAAGGGAGCCCGCCCCCGTCCCGGAGCAATAATCGTCCCGTGAGCGACGAATCCGGCACCCAGGACATCCCCGCGGGCTCCCCAGAGGGCGGCGGCCCCCGCCCCGAACCCCTCCGCCTCTTCGGCACTACCTGGGTGCACCACGACCACGGCTACGCCCTCCGCCGCGTGGGCGCAGCAGCAGGCTCACTCGCCGGCGCCGTCGCCTCCTGCCTGATCCTCCGCTTCGCCTACGAGGGCCTCCAGATCGCCGACACCGGCAGCTTCGTGACCGTCCTCGTCATCGCGATGTTCGCGATCTGCAGCGCGCTGGCCTTCCGCAACACCTGGGACAGCTTCGGCAACCGCCCCGACCCCGACCGCCAGGCCTCCCTTCGCGGCCTCCTGGCCATCGGGTTCGTCGGGTCCCTCCTCGCGTACTTCTTCCGCTCCCTCACGGAGGCACCGGGCGAGAAACTGCACCGGCGGGAGTACGAGGCCGCACGCAGGGAGCACGAGCAGCGCGGTGCTCGTCGCACGGGCAACCCCTCGAAGAAGAAGCGCCGCCGCTGAGAGCCGGCTGAGATCCGGCTGAGATCCGGCCGCGAGCCGGGCCGAGATCAGTCGGCAGTCCCAGCGCCCAGCGCCCTGGCGCCCCGCGCCCCAGCGCCCCGTCACCCCTGGACGGCAGGCCCCCGCGGCGGAGTCGCCCATCGCCGCAACTCCGGCCCCACTCCTACCGGTTCTCTCACCGTAAACCCACCGCGCCCCGATCCGCGTCCGGCCACCATGGCCCCATGGCCGCTTCCTTCCACAGCACCCGAGCCCACTCCTTCAACACCGCCGCAGCCCAGTACGCCGCCAACCGCCCCTCCTACCCGCCCGCCCTCTTCGACGCGATCGAGGAGCTCGCCGGGCACCCTCTCACCGGCGCCCGGGTAGCCGACGTAGGAGCCGGCACCGGGATAGCGACCGCGCTGCTGCACGCCGAGGCGCCCAGGTCGTCGCGGTCGAACCCGGGGACGGCATGGCCGAGCAGTTCCGCCGCACCCACCCCGGCATCCCGATCATCAGGGGCGACGGCAACGACCTCCCCCTCCTCGCGGACTCCGCCGATCTCCTCACCTACGCCCAGTCCTGGCACTGGACCGACCCCGCCCGCGCGGTCCCGGAAGCCCGCCGCGTGCTGCGGCCGGGCGGTGCGCTGGCCCTGTGGTGGAACACCTACGCCCTCGACGTCCCCTGGATCGCCGGTCAGGTCGACCGGGTCGCCGAGCACTTCAAGGACTACGGCGCCCACCCGGCCGTCGAGGTGAACGGCAACGGAGCCCGGTCCGCCCTGGCCGACCCCAGCGGCCGCCTGGACTTCACCCACCGAGTGGCCCGCTGGAGCCGCCGCGTGCCCGTCGACACCCACCTCGCCAACATCGGCAGCCACTCGCTGTTCCTGGTCGCGGGTGAGGAACACACGAGCGCCTTCCTCGCCGAGGAGCGCGGGATCCTGCTGGAACAGTTCCCCGACGGAACCGTCGAGGAGACCTACGACGTCGAGCTGCTGGTCGCCCTCAACACCTGACCCCGCGCCACGGACAGCTTCGGCAGCCGCAGGCGCAGCAAGGCCACGCGGCTGCACGGGATGTGGCCGCCGGCCCCCGTCCCCGCCTGAACCTCCCCCTGCACAAGTACACGGACCGCTTGACGGCCCGGACCCGCCCGAGGATTATTCATCGCATGATGAATAAAGAGCTCGGGCCACCCACCGACCCCACGGACGAAGGGCCCGCCAGCCCCGCCGTCCACGCAGACGGCCTCACCGTCGTCCGAGGCCCCCGCACCGTCCTGAGCGGCCTCGCCTTCGACGTCCCACGCGGTCAGATCACCGGCCTCCTCGGCCCCTCGGGCTGCGGCAAGTCCACCCTGATGCGCTCGATCGTCGGCACCCAGGCCAAGGTCACCGGCACCCTCGATGTCCTCGGCCGGCCCGCGGGCCACCCCGCCCTGCGCACCCGCATCGGCTACGTCACCCAGGCCCCCTCCGTCTACGACGACCTGACCGTCCGCCAGAACCTCGCCTACTTCGCCGCGATCCTCGCCCCCGGCCGCGCCGCCGCCGACCGCCGCCACTCCGACGTCACCCGAGCCATCGACGACGTCGACCTCACCACCCACGCCGACTCCCTCGCCGGCAACCTCTCCGGCGGCCAGCGCAGCCGCGTCTCCCTCGCCGTCGCTCTCCTCGGCACCCCCGAACTCCTCGTCCTCGACGAACCCACCGTCGGTCTCGACCCCGTCCTGCGCCGCGACCTGTGGAACCTCTTCCACGACATCGCCGCCCGCCGCGGCGCCACCCTCCTCATCTCCTCCCACGTCATGGACGAGGCCGAGCGCTGCCACCGCCTCCTCCTGATGCGCGAGGGCCGGATCCTCGCCGACGACACCCCCGAAGCCCTCCGCACCCGCACCCACTCCGACACGGTCGAGGAGGCCTTCCTCCACCTGGTCGACCAGGCCGTCGAGGCAAGCCGCACCAAGGAGCACACGCGATGACCACGACCACCCCGACCGGTCTCGCGCCGGCCCCCACCAGCGCCCTGAGCCTCTCCCGCACCACTGCCACCGCGGCCCGGGTCCTGCGCCAGCTCCGCCACGACCCCCGCACCATCGCGATGATGATCCTGATCCCGTGCCTGATGCTGCTCCTGCTGCGCTACGTCTTCGACGGCAGCCCGCGCACCTTCGACAGCATCGGCGCCTCCCTCCTCGGGATCTTCCCGCTGATCACGATGTTCCTGGTCACCTCCATCGCCACCCTGCGCGAACGCACCTCCGGCACCCTCGAACGCCTCCTCGCCATGCCGCTCGGCAAAGGCGACCTCATCGCCGGCTACGCCCTCGCCTTCGGCGCTCTCGCAATCATCCAGTCCGCCCTCGCGACCGGCCTGGCCGTCTGGTTCCTCGGTCTTGACGTCATCGGCAGCCCCTGGCTCCTGCTGCTGGTCGCCCTGCTCGACGCTCTGCTCGGCACCGCCCTCGGCCTGTTCGTCTCCGCCTTCGCGGCCTCCGAATTCCAGGCCGTCCAGTTCATGCCGGCCGTGATCTTCCCCCAACTCCTCCTCTGCGGCCTCTTCACCCCGCGCGACGACATGCACCCCGTCCTGGAGACCCTCTCCGACGTCCTGCCCATGTCCTACGCCGTCGACGGCATGAACGAGGTCCTCAGGCACACGGACATGACAGCGACCTTCGTCCGCGACGCACTGATCGTGGCGGGCTGCGCACTGCTGGTCCTGGGACTGGGAGCGGCGACACTGAGGCGCAGGACCGAATAGGACCGCACCACAAGGAGCCGGCCGCCCTCCCACGCAGAGGCTGGCACCCCCAGACCCATGTCCCGCCCACCGGACACCCACCCTGCCCGCCGCACCCCGGTGCCAGACTGAACCGCATGAGCCAGAAAGTCGCAGTCCTCGGCACCGGCAAGATCGGCGAAGCCCTGCTCAGCGGAATGATCCGCGCCGGCTGGGCCCCGGCCGACCTCCTGGTCACCGCCCGCCGCCCCGAGCGAGCCGAAGAACTCCGCAATCGCTACGGAGTCGCCCCGGTCACCAACCCGGAGGCCGCGAAGACCGCCGACACTCTGATCCTCACGGTCAAACCGCAGGACATGGGCACCCTCCTCGACGAACTCGCCCCGCACGTCCCGGCCGACCGCCTGGTCATCAGCGGTGCCGCCGGCATCCCCACCTCCTTCTTCGAGGAGCGCCTCGCCACCGGCACCCCCGTCGTCCGCGTCATGACCAACACGCCCGCCCTGGTCGACGAGGCCATGTCCGTCATCTCTGCCGGCACCCACGCCACCGCCGACCACCTCGCCCACACCGAGGAGATCTTCGGCGCCGTCGGCAAGACGCTCCGTGTCCCCGAGTCCCAGCAGGACGCCTGCACCGCCCTCTCCGGCTCCGGACCGGCTTACTTCTTCTACCTGGTCGAAGCCATGACCGACGCCGGCATCCTGCTCGGCCTGCCCCGCGACAAGGCCCACGACCTGATCGTCCAGTCCGCGATCGGCGCCGCCACGATGCTCCGCGACAGCGGCGAACACCCGGTGAAGCTCCGTGAGAACGTCACCTCCCCCGCGGGCACCACCATCAACGCCATCCGCGAACTCGAGAACCACGGCGTACGGGCCGCCCTCATCGCCGCCCTCGAAGCCGCCCGCGACCGCAGCCGCGCCCTGGCCTCCGGCAAGAAGGACTGACCCCCACCGGGGGCGGCCACCCCGCCGCGTCCACCACGCCCTTCGTGGCCACCACGCGAACGAAGCCGCCCCCTCCGTGCCTACCGAGCAGCGTTCAGCACGACACCCCTGTCGAGCGCGCCGGTATCCACAGCAGCCGTATCCGAAGCCGAAGCGGCCGGAAGCAGCCCGATCGCGCGATAAGCGGCATCCACGGTCGGCCGGGCCATCGCCCGAGCCTTCTCCGCGCCATCCCGCAGCACCCCCTCCACATAGCCAGGATCCGCGCACAACTCCTTGTGCCTCTCCTGCACGGGCCTCAAGACCTCGACCACGGCCTCGGCGGTGTCCTTCTTCAAGGCGCCGTACGACTCATATACACCGCTCAGCTCCGATGGGTTCCCACCCGTGCAGGACGCGAGGATCTCCAGCAGATTTGCCGGCCCTGGCCGGGCCTCCCGGTCGTACACGACGTCACGCCCGCTGTCGGTCACGGCCCGCATGACCTTCTTCCGCACGGCGTCCGGTTCGTCGAGCAGATAGACGATCCCCGGCCCCGAGTCGTCGGACTTCCCCATCTTCGACGTCGGCTCCTGGAGGTTCATGACCCGCGCACCCACCTTCGGCACGGTGGCCCGGGGCACCACGAACGTGTAGCCGTACCGCTGGTTGAACCGCACCGCCAGATCGCGCGTCAGCTCCACATGCTGCGCCTGGTCGTCCCCGACCGGCACCTCGTCGGCCCCGTACGCCAGGATGTCCGCGGCCATCAGCACCGGATACGTGAGCAGCGACAGCCGCACACTCCCGCCCCGCGCCCGCTCCCGAGCCGCCTTCTCCTTGTACTGGATCATGCGCCGCATCTCACCGTCCGTGGCCACGCACTCCAGCACGTACGACAGGCGTGTGTGCTCGTCCACATGACTCTGCACGAACACGGTGCACACCTCGGGATCCAGCCCCGACGCCAGCAACAGCGTCGCCGCCTGCCGACTCAGCCGACGCACCCGCGCCGGATCGTGGTCGACGGTCAGGGCGTGCAGGTCGACGATGCAGAACAACGACTCCGCCCGGTGCTGGTCGACCGTGGCCCACTGCCGCATGGCTCCCAGGTAGTTCCCCAGCGTCAGATGCCCCGTCGGCTTGACCCCGCTGAAGACCCGCGTCATCTCTCCACCTCCTGGTCGAGACCGCCGCTCCTGGCCGGCCGACCCTCAGGAGTCCTGGAGGGAGATACGCGAACGGCCGCCGAAGCGGCGGCCGTTGAGTGCATACGTGCTCACGGCCGCCGTCAGGCGGCCCACCACTGCTGGGTGCACGTACGCGTTGTCATGCCTGCCAGCGTACGCCGCAGAGGAGCCGTCCGGACCTGAGTTGACACTCCCCAGCCCCGTACGTAGTGTTCTCCGAGTTGTCCGACGTGAGCGCCGACCCCGGTCGGTCCCCGGACAGCCATTCCGCAGGTACCAGCCAACAAACGACGACAGTCGATCTGTCTGCCGTCGCTGTATTGGCGTGCGTATTCGCGAAATGAGGAATCCACGTTCGAAAGGACGGTGGCCGCCCGATTAGCTCGGGCGCCGGGAATCCGCTAAAGTCTCACTCGTCGGAACGGCCCAACAGCCGGGAAGACAAGCCCGCTGACTGGGAATCAGGCCCGAAAGGATCTGATAGAGTCGGAACCGCCGGAAAGGGAAACGCGAGAGCGGGAACCTGGAAAGCGCCGAGGAAATCGGAACCGGTAACGGTCTGATAGAGTCGGAAACGCAAGACCGAAGGGAAACTGCCCGGAGGAAAGCCCGAGAGGGTGAGTACAAAGGAAGCGTCCGTTCCTTGAG
>NZ_JBIWLX010000024.1:0-178982 GCF_044766405.1 Streptomyces sp. NPDC102270
CCCGAGCCTTGAGCCGCGCCCGAGCCTTGAGCCGGGCCCGACCCCTGACCCGCCCCGGAGTCCTGGCCCGCGCCCGAGCCTTGAGCCGCGCCCGAGCCTTGAGCCGGGCCCGACCCCTGACCCGCCCCGGAGTCCTGGCCCGCGCCCGAGCCTTGAGCCGCGCCCGACCCCTGACCCGCGCCCGAGCCCTGGCCCGCGCCTGCGGCGGCTTCCGGGTCCAGGCCGCCGGATTCCGCGCCCGACCCCAACCCCGCCCCCGAGCTTTGACCCGCACCCGGCCCCAGCCCCGCACCCGCGCCGCTCCCCGCGCCGAGGCCCCGGCCCGCAGCCCCGCCCGGCTCCCCGGCCCGCCCCGAACCGCCGCTTCCCCCCGCGTCCGCCACCAGGAACTCCTTCGCCCCCACCGGCTCCAGCTCCGCCGGTACCGCCACCTCCGCGACCGCCCGCCGGTCCGCGCGGAACGCCACCTCGGTCTCGCCGATCACCTCGCCGTCCACCGACATCCGTCGTAGCCGCAGCACCCCCGCCCACGGCTCGCCCGCCTGATTGACGACGGCCAACACCCGCCCCCGCTCCCGCTGTTGAACCGTCAGCAGCCGGTCGGCGTACAGTCGCCGCAGCTCGTGATAGAGCGGCTTCTCCCGTCCGTCCCCGTCGACGGCCGCCCAGGACGTCACCGGCCAGCAGTCGTTGAGCTGCCACACCACCGTCCCCGCACACACCGGCCAGTGCGACCGCCAGTGCTCGATCCCGGCGGCCACGGCCCGCGCCTGGTTGACCTGCATGAGGTAGTGCCAGCGGTCGAAGTCCCCCTCGGGGAACACGAAATGGTGCTCCAGGCCGCGCCGGAGCTTGCCGTTTCCGTCGTCCGCCTTCTGGTGGTGCAGCACACCGGGGGAGTCCGCGGCGAGCTCCTCCCCGGGCAGCGCACGCGTGAGCGTCGCGTACGCGGGTGGTGCCTGCCATCCGAACTCGGCCACGAACCGCGGGACATCGTCGCGGTACCCGGCGTAGTCGAGACGGTTCCACACCTCCCAGGAGTGGTGCGTCCCATGCGCCGGGTCGTTCGGATGGTGCTCCCACGAACCGGACCAGGGGCTGCCCGCCGTGTACGGCCGCGTGGGGTCCAACTCGGCCACCACCCGCGGCAGTACGCCCAGGTAGTACCCCTCGCCCCAGGAGTCCCCGGCGAGCCGCGCCTCCCAGCCCCAGTCCCGGAAGCCCCACAGGTTCTCGTTGTTGCCGTTCCACAGCACGAGCGAGGGATGCGGCATCAGCCGTACGACGTTCTCCCGGGCCTCCGCCTCCACCTCGCCCCTGAGCGGTTGCTCCTCGGGATAGGCCGCGCACGCGAACGGGAAGTCCTGCCAGACCAGCAGTCCGAGTTCGTCGCAGGCGTCGTAGAAGTCCTCGCTCTCGTAGATCCCCCCGCCCCAGACCCGCACGAGATCGACGCCCGCGCCGGCCGCCTGCCCGAGCCGCTCCCGGTAGCGCTCGCGGGTGATCCGGGAGGGGAACACGTCGTCCGGGATCCAGTTCACGCCGCGCGTGAAGAGCCGCTCGCCGTTGACGACCAGACAGAACCCGGTGCCCTGCTCATCGGCGGACCGATCCAGCTCGACACTCCGGAAGCCGACCCGGCGCCGCCACACGTCCAGCGGGCCGCCCTCGTGCAGCAGCGTCAACTCCACATCGTACAGCGGCTGTTCACCGTAACCGCGCGGCCACCACAGCCGCGCCTCCGGCACCTCGAGGCGTACGGTCCCCGAGGTCCCGTCGATCGCGGCGCGTGCCCGTACCCCACCCACCGAAGCCTCCAGCGTCAGTGGCGCCTCGACCCTGGCCCGCTCCACCTCGACCGCCAACTCGACTACTCCTACACCCTGTTCGACGGTCACCAGCGGCCGCACCCGGGCGATCCGGGCCGTCGACCACCGCTCGAGCCGCACCGGCCGCCAGATCCCGGCCGTCACCAGCGTGGGCCCCCAGTCCCAGCCGAACGAGCAGGCCATCTTGCGGAGGTACTGATAGGGCTCGGCATACGCGGCGGGCCGTTCGCCCAGCTTCCCGCGCACCGCCTCGGCCTCGGCGTAGGCGGAGACGAACCGCACGGCGAGCCGCCCGGACATGCCGGTCACGTCGAAGCGGTACGAGCGGTGCATGTTCCTCGTCCGACCCAAAAGTCGGCCGTCGAGCAGGATCTCGGCCGCGGTGTCCAGACCGTCGAAGACGAGGTCGGTCTGCTCATGCCCGTTGGTGGGTGCCAGGTCGCGCTCGTAGGTCCACTCCCGCCGCCCCACCCACGCGACCTCGTTCTCGTTGCGCCCGAGAAAGGGATCCGGGATCACTCCGGCGGCCAGCAGATCGGTGTGCACACAGCCCGGCACGACGGCCGGCAGCGCACCCCCCTCGTGCCGCAGGATCCATCCCTCGGTGAGCGGTGTGGCCTGAAGCATGTACGCACTCCTAAACCGATCAAGTCCAGTGCTGCGGAAGCTTTTTGGCATCGTTGGCGAGATAGGGACTTTACCGGTTAAGAAAACGTTGTCAGAGTACCGAACCAGCCAACCCGCTCGTGCTCGTCCGTCCCGTGAACGGAGCTGATGCACATGAACCGCCGTACAGTCCTGGCCATGGCCGTGGGAGCCGTCCTGCTGATCCCGGGGTGCACCGGCACCGGAGGCTCGTCGAAGGGTGCCGACGCCAAGGCTCCTGACGACCCGTCAAAGGTCTCCGGAACCATCAAGGTCCTCACCGTCCGCACCGACCTCGTGCAGGACGGCACGATGAAGAAGTACGCCGCCGAGTTCAACAAGACCTACCCCAAGGTCAAGGTGGAGTTCGAGGCCCTCACGAACTACGAGGCCGAGGTCAAGATCCGGATGAACACCGAGAACTACGGTGACGTCCTGCTGATCCCCGCGGTCATCAAGAAGGCCGACTACCCGAAGTTCTTCGCCTCGCTGGGCACCGAGGCCGAGCGCAGCAAGAAGTACCGCTTCACCGACTACACCACCGTCGACGGCAAGGTCTACGGACAGAGCCCGATCGGCGTGGCCCCCGGGTTCCTCTACAACAAGCGGATCTGGAAGGAGGCCGGGGTCACCGCATGGCCCACCACCCCGGCCGAGTTCCTCCAGGACCTCAAGGCCATCAAGGCCAGGACGGACGCGATCCCGTACTACACCAACTTCGCGGCCGGCTGGACGCTCACCTCGTGGACGTCCGTCGACGGCGCCGTGCACTGCGATCCGCAGGCCACCACCAAGCTCGCCGAGGGTGACCCGTGGGCCGAGGGCGCCGACCTGCGCGTCGGGGACACCCTGCTCCACGACATCGTCAAGGCGGGCCTGGTCGAGAAGGACCCCACGACCAGCAACTGGGAGGAGTCCAAGCCCCGTACCGCCAAGGGTGAGATCGCCACGCAGTGGCTCGGCACCTGGGCGATCGTGCAGTTCCAGGACGCCGCCAGGAAGGCCGGGGTGAACCCCGACGACATCGGCTTCATGCCCTTCCCGTCGCAGACGGACGGCACGTTCTGCGCGACCGTCGCACCCGACTACAACCAGGCCGTCAACGTCCACTCCAAGTACAAGGAGGCCGCCCGCGCCTGGATCGACTGGTTCACCGACAAGTCCACGTACGGGAAGGACAACCTGGCGATCTCGCCGCTGAAGAACGCCTCCATGCCCGAGGTCCTCAAGCCGTACGAGGAGCAGGGTGTGAAGCTCATCGAGGTGGACGACTCCAAGGGCGCCCAGGTCAAGCAGGTCGACAGCGACTCGGAAGTGGGCATCTACGCCCCCGAGTACCGCCAGAACCTCGTCGACCTCGCCCGCGGAGCCCGCAAGGGCAGTCTCGACGGCTTCCTCGCCGATCTGAGCAAGCGCTGGACGGACGCCCAGAAGAACCTGGGGTCCTGATGACGGACACCACACAGAAGGCGGCCGTGGAGGTGATCCCGGCCGCTCCCGTCCCGGAGCCCGCCTCGCGCCGGACCCGGACATGGCGGCGCCTCACGCCCTGGCTGTTCCTGATCGCCCCGCTCGCCCTGCTGATCACCTTCACCTACGCGCCGATCGTCAACATGCTCGCGTACAGCTTCACCGACTGGGACGGCGTCAGCCCCGTGCTGCACTACACGGGCGCGGAGAACTACCAGGAGGTGTTCACCCGCCCGGATCTCTTCGAGGTCTTCTGGGTCAGCGGCTACTACCTGGCCGCCTCCGCGGTCCAGATCGTCCTGGCGCTCTACTTCGCGACGGTTCTGAGCTCCAACGTCCGCTTCCGGAACTTCTTCAAGGGCGTGCTCTTCTTCCCGTACCTGATCAACGGGGTCGCGATCGGGTTCGTGTTCCTCTACTTCTTCCAGGACGGCGGCACCCTCGACTCGGTGCTGAGCCTGTTCGGAGTGCACACCGACCACGCCTGGCTCGGCACCCCTGCCTCCGCGAACACCTCGCTGGCCGGCGTCTCGGTCTGGCGCTACCTGGGCCTGAACTTCGTCCTCTTCCTGGGCGCGATCCAGTCGATCCCGGGGGAGCTGTACGAGGCGGCGGAGCTGGACGGGGCAAACCGCTGGCACCAGTTCCGCCACATCATCGCGCCGGGCATCAAACCGATCCTGACGCTGACGGTGATCCTCTCGATCTCCGGCTCGCTGTCGGTCTTCGAGATCCCGTACATCATGACCGGCGGCGCGACCGGCACCGAGACCTTCGTGATCCAGACGGTCAACCTGGCCTTCCGCTTCAACAAGACGGGCCTGGCCTCGGCGGCCGCCGTCGTCCTCCTGCTGATCATCCTGCTGGTGACCTGGGTGCAGCGGCGCCTGGTCCCCGACGACAAGGTGGACCTCGTATGACCCGCCGTACGATCGCCCGCGTCCTGGTCCAGCTGTCGCTGATCGCCGCGACGGTGGTGGTCCTGCTCCCGCTCGTGGTCGTCCTGCTGACCTCCCTCAAGTCGGAGAAGGAGATGGCGAACACGAGCGGCGCCCTCGACCTCCCGCACGACCCGCTGAACTTCCACAACTACGTGGCGGCGTTCCAGGACGGCGGGATGCTCTCCGCCTTCACCAACACGGCGATCATCCTGCTGGTCTCGGTCAGCGGCACGGTCCTCATCGGCTCGATGACGGCCTACGCCATCGACCGCTTCACCTTCCGCTTCAAGAAGCTGGTGGTGGCGCTCTTCCTGACGGCCGCCCTGGTGCCCGGCGTCACCACCCAGGTGGCGACGTTCCAGATCGTCAACAGCTTCGGCATGTTCGACTCGCTGTGGGCGCCGATCGCCCTCTACATGGGCACGGACATCGTCTCGATCTACATCTTCCTGCAGTTCGTCCGCTCGATCCCGATCTCCCTGGACGAATCGGCTCGTCTGGACGGCGCCAACGCCTTCACGATCTACCGGAAGATCATCTTTCCGCTGCTGAAGCCGGCGACGGCGACCGTGGTGATCGTGAAGGGCATCACCGTCTACAACGACTTCTACATCCCGTTCCTGTACATGCCCTCGAAAGATCTTGGCGTGATATCGACGTCGCTGTTCCGCTTCAAGGGCCCGTACGGGGCCCACTGGGAGGTCATTTCGGCGGGAGCGGTCCTGGTGATCCTGCCCACGCTCGTCGTCTTCCTGTCGTTGCAGCGCTTCATCTACAACGGCTTCATGAGGGGCGCGACCAGATGACTCCCCAGGGGCGCGGGGAACTGCGCGAGCAACCACAACGCACCCGCAGCCGCCGTGCCTCGGGAATCACCCACGGCGGCTAGGCGGAAAGCGCGGCCACCAACACAGGAGTCACCTGTTCCACCTGCCAGGCCCGAGCCCCGTAACCGGCCAACGCCGCTCCCACCGACGCCGCACTCACATCGGCCGGCGGCTCCCAGCAGACCCGCCGCACGGTGTCCGGGGTGATCAGGTTCTCCTGAGGCATGTTCAGGGTCTCGGCCAACGCGGACACCGCGGCCCGGGCGGCGGACAGCCGTGCGGCCGCCGCAGGATCCTTGTCGGCCCAGGCGCGCGGGGGCGGAGGCCCCGTCACCGGCTGACCGGGCTGCGGCAACTGCGCCTCGGGAAGGGCCCTGGCCCGGTCCACGGCCGCCTGCCACTGCTCCAGCTGGCGCCGCCCCATCCGATGCCCGAACCCGTTCAACGCGGCCAGCGCATGCACGGTGACCGGCACGGCGAGCGCCGCCTCGACGATCGCCGCGTCGGACAGCACCTTGCCCGGCGACACGTCCCGCCGCTGGGCGATCCGGTCCCGTGCCTCCCACAGCTCCCGCACGACGGCCAGCTGCCGGCGCCGCCGTACCTTGTGCATCCCGGAGGTCCGGCGCCAGGGTTCCTTGCGCGGCTCGGCCGGCGGGGCCGAGGCGATCGCGTCGAACTCCTCAAGCGCCCACTCCAGCTTGCCCTGCCGGTCGAGCTCCTTCTCCAGCGCGTCCCGCAGATCGACGAGAAGCTCCACGTCGAGCGCGGCGTACCGCAGCCAGGGCTCGGGCAGGGGACGGGTCGACCAGTCGACGGCCGAGTGACCCTTCTCCAGTACGAAGCCCAGCACGCCCTCGACCATCGCGCCGAGCCCGACCCGGGGGAACCCGGCGATCCGCCCGGCCAGCTCGGTGTCGAAGAGGCGGGTGGGGATCATGCCTATCTCGCGCAGACACGGAAGGTCCTGTGTGGCGGCGTGCAGCACCCACTCCACACCGGAGAGCACCTCGCCCAGCCCCGAGAGATCGGGACAGGCCACGGGGTCGATCAACGCGGACCCCGCCCCCGCGCGGCGCAGCTGCACGAGGTACGCGCGCTGTCCGTAGCGGTAGCCGGACGCCCGCTCGGCGTCGACGGCGACGGGGCCGGAGCCCGCGGCGAACGCGGCGATCACCTCGGCGAGCGCGTCCTCGTCGGCGATCACGGGCGGGATGCCCTCGCGCGGCTCCAGCAGAGGGATCGGAGCCTCCGCGACAGAAGATCCGCCATCGTCCGGAGGGCCGCCTCCGGTGGTTCGCAGTGAAACGTCTGCTGCGGTGTCTTGGGCGTCGGTCACATGTCAAGGGTATCTGTGTATGGACAGCGCCTGCCGACGGAACGTTCCGTCGGCAGGCGCTTGGGGGTCGTAAACCAGTCAGCGGTGTGAAAGCTCTGGTTCACGTCCGTGAACGGTGCGGCTCGAAGAGCCTCAGTGGATGATGCCGGTACGGAGGGCCACCGCCACCATCCCGGCGCGGTCTCCCGTGCCGAGCTTGCGGGCGATCCGGGCGAGGTGGCTCTTGACGGTGAGTGCGGACAGGCCCATCGAGACGCCGATCGCCTTGTTCGACTGCCCTTCGGCCACCAGCCGCAGGACCTCGACCTCACGGCCGGAGAGCTCGCGGTAGCCGCCCGGGTGGCTCGGGGCACCCGGGGGGCGGCGGTGCATACGGGCGGCGGCGGCGCCGATGGGGGCGGCTCCCGGTCGGGTGGGGAGCCCGAGGTTGGTACGGGTGCCGGTGACGACATAGCCCTTGACGCCGCCCGCGAGGGCGTTGCGCACGGCGCCGATGTCGTCGGCCGCGGAGAGGGCGAGGCCGTTGGGCCAGCCCGCGGCGCGGGTTTCGGACAGCAGGGTCAGGCCGGAGCCGTCGGGGAGGTGGACCTCGGCGACGCAGATGTCTCTGGGACTGCCGATTCGGGGACGGGCCTCCGCCACGGACGAGGCCTCGATGACATCGCGCACACCGAGCGCCCAGAGGTGACGGGTGACGGTGGAGCGGACACGCGGGTCGGCCACGACCACCATGGCGGTGGGCTTGTTGGGGCGGTAGGCGACCAGGCTTGCGGGCTGCTCGAGGAGAACGGACACCGGGCCTCCTGGGGTGCGGGACGGCTTGGGAAGGTCACAGACGTCTTCGGCACCGAACCCGGCGTCCTTTAGAGAATGATCACGATCTAGTGAGTAACAATTAGTGCAATTCGGACGTACGGTCGATCGTTCGGTGCGCAAATCGGTTCGTTCGATGGCTCACTCCTGACTGAAAGTGGCCGTATCGACAAATTGATGCTCCATGTGGGTGGCCAGTACCGCTGGTCGGGCAGGGGGTCAGCGCGCCTGGGGATCCCGCCGCTGCGGCAACGTCACGACCGACGCGTCACCCGGGCCGGCCGGCGGCAGGCCCGCGACCTGGGCCAGCAGATCGCACCAGGCGGTGAGGTGCCCCGCCGTGTCCGGCACACCGCCGAGGCCCTCGCGGGGCGTCCAGGAGGCACGGATCTCGATCTGCGAGGCCGCGGGGCGCTCGGACAGGCCGCCGAAGTAGTGCGAGCTCGCGCGCGTGACGGTGCCGCTCGGTTCGCCGTACGACAGCCCGCGCGCCGAGAGGGCGCCGGTCAGCCACGACCAGCACACCTCGGGCAGCAGCGGGTCGGCGGCCATCTCCGGCTCCAGCTCCGCGCGCACCAGCGTCACCAGCCGGAAGGTGCCCCGCCAGGCGTCGTGGCCGTCCGGGTCGTGCAGCAGCACGAGGCGTCCGTCGGCGAGGTCCTGGTCGCCGTCGACGACGGTCGCCTCCAACGCGTACGCGTGCGGGGCGAGCCGCTGGGGCGCGCGGGTCGGCTCGATCTCGATCTGCGGCCGCAGCCGACTGCCGCGCAGGGCGTGAACCGCGGCCTGGAAAGCCGGCGGAGCCGCACCGCTCCCCTCCCGGTCACTCCCCTTCGCGTCGTCCATTCCACCCGAGTCGTCCGACAGTCGTCCTTGTGCCGCAGCCATGCGGGAAGGTTAAGGGGAAGGGGGGCGTGGTGCGGGCCTAGACACCCTGACTCGACTCCATGCCCACACAGACACCGCGCACTCGGCACTCGTCGCACCGTGCGAGACTTTCCGACGTGAGTGCACTCGAGACGCCGCCGTCAGCCACGTACGAATCCGCCTTCCTCAAGGCATGCCGGCGCGACCCCGTGCCGTACACCCCGGTGTGGTTCATGCGCCAGGCCGGGCGCTCGCTGCCGGAGTACCGCAAGGTCCGCGAGGGCATCCCGATGCTCGAGTCGTGTACGCGTCCCGAGCTGGTCACCGAGATCACTCTTCAGCCGGTCCGCCGGCACGGCGTCGACGCGGCGATCTACTACAGCGACATCGTCGTCCCGCTCAAGGCCATCGGCATCGACCTCGACATCAAGCCCGGCGTCGGCCCGGTCGTCGAGCACCCCATCCGCACCCGCGCCGACCTGTCCCAGCTGCGCGACCTCACCCCCGAGGACGTCTCCTACGTCACCGAGGCCATCGGCCTGCTGACCCGCGAGCTCGGCCCGACCCCCCTCATCGGTTTCGCCGGCGCACCTTTCACCCTCGCGAGTTACCTCGTCGAGGGCGGCCCGTCCCGCACCTACGAGAACGCCAAGTCGATGATGTACGGCGACCCCGAGCTGTGGGCCGACCTCCTCGACCGCCTCGCCGAGATCACCGCCGCCTTCCTCAAGGTCCAGATCGAGGCCGGCGCCTCCGCGGTCCAGCTCTTCGACTCGTGGGCCGGCGCCCTCGCCCCCGCCGACTACCGCCGCTCGGTCCTGCCCGCCTCCGCGAAGGTCTTCGAGGCGGTCGAGGGGTACGGCGTCCCCCGCATCCACTTCGGCGTCGGCACCGGTGAGCTGCTGCCACTGCTGGGCGAGGCCGGCGCGGACGTCGTCGGCGTCGACTGGCGCGTCCCGCTCGACGAGGCCGCCCGCCGTGTCGGCCCCGGCAAGGCGCTCCAGGGCAACCTCGACCCGACGGTCCTGTTCGCGTCCACGGAGGCCGTCGAGGCCAAGACCCGCGAGGTCCTCGACTCGGCCGAGGGCCTGGAGGGCCATGTCTTCAACCTCGGCCACGGCGTCATGCCGTCCACCGACCCGGACGCGCTGACCCGCCTCGTGGAGTACGTCCACACGCACACCGCCCGCTGAGTCACCACGTGTGCCGGGGCCGCGCCTTCCTGCCGAACAGCAGACCGCGCGGTTCCGGCGGCGGGGGAGTGCCCGGCTTCAGCGGCCAGGCGAGCAGCATCCCGGCGAGGAAACCGACCACGTGCGCCGCGTACGCCACCGTGCCCGCCGCGGAGACACCTCCGCCCGACGAGTACACCGCCTGGAGCCCGAACCAGAAGCCCAGCACCAGCCAGGCCGGCAGTCGCAGCGGCAGGAAGACCAGGAAGGGCACCAGGACCCACACCCTGGCCTTCGGATACAGCACCAGGTAGGCGCCCAGGACCCCGGCGATCGCCCCCGAGGCGCCGATCAGCGGGTCGCCCGAGTCGTCGTTGAGCAGCGCGAAGCCGTACGACGCCGCGTAGCCGCAGACGACGTAGAACAGCGCGAAGCGCACATGTCCCATGCGGTCCTCGACGTTGTTGCCGAAGATCAGCAGGAACAGCATGTTGCCCAGCAGGTGCAGCCAGCCGCCGTGCAGGAACATCGCCGTCAGGACCGACAGTGCGGGGGACTTCTCATAGTCCGGCGGGGCCACCACACAGCCCGCCGAGCCCTGCGCGCTCGTGCCGACGTCGCCCGTCGGAACGAGCCGCGGCATCTGATGGTGGATCAACTCCTGTGGAACGGCCGCCCAGTGGTCCAGGAACGCCTGGAGATGGCACAGCTGCGACAGGCTGCTGTCGCCCGCCACGGAGCCGGCCAGGCCGGGTGTGAAGAGGAACACGAGGACGTTCGCGGCGATGAGCGCGTATGTCACCACGGGGGTGCGGCGCACGGGGTTCACGTCATGGACGGGGATGACCACAAGGAAGTACTGCCCCCGATGGGCCCCTCGAATCGGTGCCTTGTCGGTGAACACCCGCACGCACGCGTGCGTATGTCTCCTCAACCGCCCGCGGCACGGGGAAGGCGGGCCGCGGGGACTACGTGAGGAACAGCGATGAACGACCGTATTACTCCGCCGATGCACGCTCTTCCCGACGGTGAGGCCGAACTCTCCCTGGTGGTGCGACTGCCGTGGGAGGACGTGGCGAGGCTCGGTCAGGAGGCCGGGCGGCTGGCTGCCCAGATGCAGCGGCCGGTGACGCTCGACGAGGCGGTGAGCAACCGGCTGCGCTCCACGCGGGCCGCGTCCCACGCCAAGCCGGCGGGTGAGCAGCCGGCCGCGATGCCCAGCAGTGCCAGCGCCTCCGTCTCGGCGCTGCCGCCCAGGCCGCCGGCCGACCAGGCCCGCCAGGCCATCGAGCGGATCAACGGAACGGCGTAGCGCTCAGGAGCCCCGCACCTTCGCGACGGCCTTCCTGGCCGCCACCAGCACCGGATCCCACACCGGGCTGAACGGCGGAGCGTACCCCAGGTCCAGGGCCGTCATCCGCTCCACCGTCATCCCCGCCGTCAGGGCCACCGCGGCGACGTCGACCCGCTTTCCGGCGCCCTCTCTCCCGACGATCTGCACGCCGAGCAGCCGCCCCGTGCGGCGCTCGGCGAGCATCTTCACCGTCATGGGGGAGGCGCCCGGGTAGTAGCCGGCCCGGCTGGTGGACTCGATGGTGACCGACACGAACTGCAGGCCCGCCCGACGGGCGTCCTTCTCGCGCAGTCCGGTGCGGGCGATCTCCAGGTCGCAGACCTTGCTGACGGCCGTGCCGACGACCCCGGGGAAGGTGGCGTAGCCACCGCCGACGCCCGTGCCGATGACCTGGCCGTGCTTGTTGGCGTGGGTGCCGAGCGCGATGTGGCGCTCCTGCCCGGACACCAGGTCGAGGACCTCCACGCAGTCACCGCCCGCCCAGATGTTCTCGTGGCCGCGCACCCGCATCGCCAGGTCCGTCAGCAGGCCGCCGTGGCTGCCCAGCGGCAGGCCGGCCGCCCGCGCGAGCGTCGTCTCCGGGCGCACGCCGATGCCGAGCACCACCACGTCCGCCGGATACTCCGCGTCCTCCGTGGCCACGGCACGCACCCGGCCGTCCTCGTCCGTGAGCACCTTGGTCACCGCGGCGTCGTTGACCATGGTGATGCCGAGACCCTCCATCGCCTCGTGCACCAGACGGCCCATGTCCGGGTCGAGCGTCGACATGGGCTCACTGCCCCGGTTGACGACCGTCACCTCGTAGCCGCGGTTGATCAGGGCCTCGGCCATCTCCACGCCGATGTAACCGGCGCCCACCACCACCGCCCTGCGGCCACGCGTGCGTGCCAGCGTGTCGATGAGCGCCTGCCCGTCGTCGAGCGTCTGCACCCCGTGCACACCGGGGGCGTCGGCGCCCGGCATGTCCGGGCGGATCGGGCGGGCGCCGGTCGCGATCACGAGTTTGTCGTACGACGTCCAGGACTCGGCCCCCGAATCGAGATCACGCGCGCGTACCCGCTGCCGCTCGACGTCGATCTCCGTGACCTCGGTGCGCATGCGCAGATCGATGCCCCGTTCCCGGTGCTCCGCGGGCGTACGGGCGATCAACTGGTCCGGCCCGGTGACGTCCCCGCCCACCCAGTACGGGATGCCGCACGCCGAGTAGGAGGTGAAGTGCCCCCGCTCGAACGCCACGATCTCCAGCTCGCCGGGGTCCCTCATCCGGCGTGCCTGCGACGCCGCGGACATCCCCGCGGCGTCGCCACCGATCACGACCAGACGTTCCCTCGTGTCCCGCGTACGGCTCATGTTCATGCGAACACGCTACGAGGGCGGGGCATTTCAGCGAATTTTTGCGAGGAACCTCGGGCGTTTGCGCCCGGGAGGAATCGCATCCCTGTGGTTGCGGCGCCGAGCGCCGCAGCATCACTGTGTCGGCTCGGCCGGGGGCGGCCGGGTGATGCGAGCGCGTGGTCGGTTGAGTCACTCGATGTGATGAACGCGGCCGAACGCGTGGTGGCATCTCGTACGGGTGCCTACGATCAGTGATCGTGAAGCTGGTGGTGCAGGTCAAACTGGAGCCGACACCCGGACAGGCGGCGGCGCTTGAGGCGACCCTGTACGCCTGCAACGAGGCCGCCACCTGGGTGAGTGAGATCGCTTTCGAGCGCGGGGAGTTCAAGAACTTCCCCCTGCGCAAGCACACTAGTTGTGGCGACGCGGGGCCCAGTCAACGGCCCCTGTCCCACCCCGGACATCCCGGGGTGGGGCTGGACGCAAACGCAGCATCACAGCCAGTGATGCCCGTTGTGCAAGCCCGGGACTTTAGTCCCGGGTAGTTGACTCCCGCTCGCCCCGCTCCTGCGCGCCTTCTGGGCCCTGTGCGCGTTCCGGGTCCGGGACAGGACGGGCCACGGGCAGCGGGCCCAGCGCGGTCGAGGCGGCCGCGGGCGCGGGCCGGCGCGGCAGCCGGGGCCGGACCAGCCGCAGCCACACCAGCACGAGCAGCGCGATCCCCGCGAGGAACGGCAGCACCGCCGCCACCGCCACCACGACCCAGCGCAGCATAGTCACGAACGCGTCCCAGCCGCCCGCCAGCGCGTCCACGACGCCGGGGTCGTCGTCCTCCGCGGCCACGACGACCGGCGACTCGGACAGGGACAGGGTGATGGTGGCCAGGCTGGTGCGGTCCTTCAGGGACGCCTGGCGGGCGAGCAGCGACTCCAGGTCCGCCTGACGGGTGCTCAGCTCGCCCTCCAAGGTGACCACGTCACTCAGCCTGGTCGCCTTGTCCATCAGCTCCCGGATCCGCGCCACGCTCGCCCGCTGCGTCGCGATCCGGCTCTCCACGTCGACGACCTGGTCGGTGACGTCCTGCGTGTTCGCGGTGCGCTCCAGGAGCTTGCCCGCGCCCTCCAGGTCGCCGAGGACCTCGTCGTACTTCTCGGCGGGTATCCGCAGCACCACCTCCGTCTGCTCCCGGCCCTCCTCGTCCCGGGAGGTGGACTCCTTGCCGACGAACCCGCCCGCGCTCTCGGTGGTGGTGCGGGCCGCGGCGAGCGCCTTCGGCACGTTCTTGACCTGCACGGTCAGCGTGGCGGTGCGGATGATGTGGTTCACGGCGGGCTGGGGGGCGGTGGTGGCCTGCTTGCCGCCCGCGCCGGCCTCGGCGCCGGCCGCGCCGTCCGCCTGACTCTGCGCCGCCTTGTCGTCGGACAGGGCGCTGCCGCCGTCGCTGCTGCTGTTGGCGCCTCCGCTGCACCCTGTCAGGGCGAGGCCCGCAGCGAGCAGGAGGCCGGCCAGGGCCTGCGCGGGCCGTACGGAACGTCGTGAATGTGATGTGCGCATGGGCGTCCCCCCGAGGGTCGTGAACAACTGACGGTCCTTCGACGCCGGAGGGGGCGCGAACGTTGGACTCCGGCGGTCCCGATGCGGTCACGGTCAGGACTCGTGAAGGACACCGGGCCGCCGGACCACTGTCAGTGGGGTCTGAGAGGCTGGGGCCATGAGCGGATCACAGGTCGTCGTCGTGGGAGCCGGTATCGCGGGACTGGCCGCGGCCCACCGGCTGCTGCAGCGCGGCGTGCGCGTCACCGTGCTCGAGGCGTCGGACCGCGTCGGCGGCAAGCTGCTGCCCGGCGAGATCGCGGGCGCCCGCGTCGACCTCGGCGCCGAGTCGATGCTGGCCCGCAGGCCGGAGGCGGTGGCCCTCGCGCGTGAGGTGGGCCTCGACGAGCGCCTCCAGCCGCCGGCCACCGCGACCGCCTCGATCTGGACCCGCGGTGCCCTGCGCCCCATGCCCAAGGGTCACGTCATGGGCGTCCCCGGCACCGCCGAGGCCCTGGCCGGGGTGCTCTCCGAGGAGGGTCTGGCCCGCATCGAGCAGGACGCCGGCCTGCCCCGCACGGAGGTCGGCGAGGACGTGGCAGTCGGTGAGTACGTGGCGGCGCGCCTGGGCCGCGAGGTCGTCGACCGCCTCGTCGAACCCCTCCTGGGCGGGGTGTACGCGGGCGACGCGTACCGCATCTCTATGCGCTCGGCGGTCCCGCAGCTCTTCCAGGTGGCCAGGACGCACTCCTCGCTCACCGAAGGCGTGCGCGAGATCCAGGCGCGCATGGCGGCCAACCAGCAGACCGGGCCGGTGTTCATGGGCATCGAGGGCGGCGTGGGCACCCTCCCGCTCGCCGTCGCCGACGCGGTCCGCGCGCGGGGCGGCGAGATCGTCACCGGCGCCCCGGTGAGCGAGCTGCGCCGCGAGCCGTCCGGCGGCTGGAAGGTCGTTGCCGGGGACCGCGTCCTGCACGCCGACGCCGTGATCGTCGCCGTCCCCGCCCCGGCCGCCGCGGGCCTGCTGCGCGCCGAGGCCCCCGAGGCCGCCACCGAGCTCGACACCGTGGAGTACGCCTCCATGGCCCTGGTCACCCTCGCCTACCGCCGCTCCGGCACCGCCCTGCCCGCAGGCAGCGGCTTCCTCGTCCCGCCGGTCGACGGCCGCACCATCAAGGCGTCCACCTTCGCCTCCCAGAAGTGGGGCTGGATCGCCGACGAGAACCCGGGCGTCGTCGTCCTGCGCACCTCCGTCGGCCGCTACGGCGAGACGAAGATCCTGGAGCGCGACGACACCGACCTCGTGGACGTCTCCCGCCGCGACCTGCGCGAGGCGACCGGCCTCGACGCCACGCCCCTGGAAACCCGCGTCACCCGCTGGACCGACGGTCTGCCCCAGTACCCCGTCGGCCACCACGCGCGCGTGGCCCGCATCCGGGAGCGCGTCGCCGAGCTCCCGGGCCTCGCGGTGTGCGGCGCGCAGTACGACGGCGTCGGCATCCCCGCCTGCATCGCGAGCGCCCACGCGGCCGTCGACCAGATCCAGGGCGACCTGACCGCCGTACGGGAGCTCACGGCCAACCCGGTGCAGAGCCTGCACGGCGGAGCGGGAGAATAGGGGCCATGAGCAACGACGCCCCCACCCCCGAGTCCGGCAGGGTCCCGAACAAGGGCAAGCTGGCCAAGGACCTCAACGAGGTCATCCGTTACACGCTCTGGTCCGTCTTCAAGCTGAAGGACGTGCTCCCCGAGGACCGCACCGGCTACGCCGACGAGGTCCAGGAGCTGTTCGACCAGCTCGCCGCCAAGGACGTCACGATCCGCGGCACCTACGACGTGTCCGGGCTGCGCGCCGACGCCGACGTCATGATCTGGTGGCACGCGGAGACCAGTGACCAGCTGCAGGAGGCGTACAACCTCTTCCGCCGCACCAAGCTCGGCCGCGCCCTGGAGCCGGTCTGGTCGAACATGGCGCTGCACCGCCCCGCCGAGTTCAACCGCTCGCACATCCCGGCGTTCCTGGCGGACGAGCACGCCCGCGACTACGTCAGCGTCTACCCGTTCGTGCGGTCCTACGACTGGTACCTGCTGCCCGACGAGGACCGCCGGCGCATGCTCGCCGACCACGGCAAGATGGCCCGCGGCTACCCGGACGTCCGCGCCAACACCGTCGCCTCCTTCTCGCTGGGCGACTACGAGTGGATCCTGGCGTTCGAGGCCGACGAGCTCTACCGCATCGTCGACCTCATGCGCCACCTGCGCGCGTCGGAGGCGCGTATGCACGTCCGCGAGGAGGTCCCGTTCTACACGGGTCGCCGCAAGGACCTCGGCGACCTCGTGGCGGGCCTCGCCTGATCAGCGGGCCGGTGTGCCGGCCGCCTTCCGGGAGCCGCCCTTCGGCTCGGGCTCGGGGTGCGGGGCGCACGCGGCGCGCCGCACCGGGAGGCGGCCGTCCAGCAGGTAGGCGTCCAGATATCCGTTGACGCAGGGGTTCGGGCCGCCCGAGATGCCGTGCGTGCCCGCGTCCCGCTCGGTCACCAGCACCGAGCCGGACAGCCGCCGGTGCAGCTCCAGGGCGCCCTCGTACGGAGCGGCCGCGTCCCTCTCGGCGGCCAGGATCAGCGTCGCGGGCAGCTCACCGGGCCCCGTCCGCACGTCCAACGGCTCCTGCCGGGCCGCGGGCCAGTACGCGCAGGGCAGGTTCATCCACGCGTTGTCCCACGTCTCGAACGGCGCCACCCGCGCCAGCCGGGTGTTGTCCCGGTCCCACACCTTCCAGTCCGTCGGCCAGGGCGCGTCGTTGCACTCGACGGCTGTGTAGACCGCGTTGGAGTTCTCCGCCTCCTTCGCCGCCTCCTGATGCGGCCCCGCCTGCTGGATCAGCGGCTTCGGATCGCCCTTGAGGTACGCCGACAGCGCCTGCGCCCGGTGCGGCCACAGGTCGTCGTAGTAGCCGGCCGACAGGAACGCCCCCTGGAGCTGGCCCGGTCCGACCTTCCCGCCGGCCGGCTCGGCGGCCAACCGCGCCGCCGCCTTCTCATAGCTGCGCAGCACGGCCTCGGCCGTGGCTCCGAGTCCGTATACGTCGTCGTGCCGGGCGACCCACTCCCGGAAGTCCGTCCAGCGCTCCTCGAAGGCGGCCGACTGGTCCAGGTTGTTGCGGTACCAGACCTGCTCGGGGGCCGGGTTCACCGCCGCGTCGAACACCATCCGCCGGACGTGCGAGGGGAACAGCGCCGCGTACAGCGCGCCGAAGTAGGTCCCGTACGACGCCCCCATGAACGTCAGCCTCTGCTCGCCGAGCGCGGCCCGCAGGACGTCGAGGTCCCGGGCGTTGTTCAGGGAGGTGTAGTACGTCAGAGCCGCGCCCGCCCGGTCCGCGCACCCGCGCGCGTACGTCTTCGCCTGCGCGACGCGTTCCTTCTTGTACGACGGTGAGGGGTGCGTCGGCGCCTGCGTGGGCGCCTTCACGTACTGCTTGGGGTCCGTGCAGGACAGCGGTGCCGAACGGCCCACCCCGCGCGGGGCGTAGCCCACCAGGTCGTAGGCCGCGGCGAGCCCCTTCCACTCGGGGAGCGCGCCGATCAGCGGGAAGTACATGCCGGAGGCGCCGGGCCCGCCGGGGTTGAAGACCAAGGCGCCCTGCCGGGGCACCCGGCGCTTGCTGTTGTGCGGGTCCTTCTGGGTGGCCCGCACCCGGCTGACGGTCAGTTTGATCTGCCGGCCGTCGGGGCGCGCGTAGTCGAGCGGGACGGACACCGCGGCGCACTGGACGCCGTCGGGCAGGTCCTCCACCGCGGGGCAGGTGCCGAAGCGGACGCCGGCCGCCCCGGCGCGCGCGGCGGCGACGGCGGTGCCGTGGAGCTCCGCCGCGCCCGGGGCGGCCGGGGCGCCCCCGGCCGGTGCGGCGGTGAGCGTGGCCAGGAGCAAGGATCCGGCGGCCGTGTAGAGGGCGGGGGCTCTCATCGGTGTCCCTTCGGTGCGCGGCAGCGACAAGAGGGATGCTTGGTTCGGCTGTGGAGGAAGGCAAGCACCGCCCCGCCGGTGTCGGCCCCAATGCCTCCGTGCGCCCCCGGGCGGGCTCAGTCGCGGTGCGGGCGGTGGTGTGTCTCGCCGTGTCCGCCGGGCCGCTCTCCGCGCCGCTCCGCGCCGTGACGGCCGTGGTGCTGCTCACGGTGGGCGAAGGCCGCGCGCAGGTCCGGTTCGCCGACCGCGCTGATGCCACGCACGGCGACGCAGGTGAGATACGTCCGCTCGTCCGTGTCGCCGGCGCGCCGGGTCAGGGCGCCGAGCAGCCGCTGGCCCGCCGGCGACGCCCAGCGCGAGTACGGGTGGACCTCCATCCGCGCGATGGCCAGACAGCTCAGGCTGAGGGCGAGCGGCAGCGCGAACCAGAGGGCGACCAGGTGCCGCGGCATCTCCGACGGGGCGGGCGCCAGCAGCGCGATCGCGCCCAGCGCGACGACGGTCCCCGCGGCCAGCCGTACCTGGCGGACGCCCGCCGCGATGCCGGACCGGGCGCCGTCCGGCACGGCGAGCCCCGCGTCCACGAGCCGGTCGGCGAGGCTGCGCACCGCGTCCGCCGAGGCCGCGTCCGCCCGCACCGGAGCGATCCGGGACTGCCCCTCGGGCCCGATGGCCCCGATGACCGTGCGCTCCATCTCGTCCCGCCCGCGCGGATCGACGACGGTCGCCCAGCCGGTGTGGGCCAGCAGCAGCCGACGCTGCCGGGCCATCGAGACGAGCGTGAGATCGGCGACCCGCCGCGGTCCGCCGGAGAGGAACGCGGCCTCGTACAACGTCAGATCGTGTGCCCGGGCATCCGCGTCCGGGGCCGCCGCGTGTACGGCGGCCAGGCACAGCCGCGTACACGCGGTACCGGCGGCGGCCCAGGCCAGGAGCAGGAGCAGAACCCAGAACATGCCGCGTTTCTATGCCAAAGGCTCCTGGCGGCGCCATGGGCTGTTCACGATCCGGACGATGTGTTGTCGGTGTGTGACGTTCCGTTTGTCCGCGAGTGCACTACGACGGGACGGGCACCGGGGGTGGACTGGAGGCGGCGGGAGGAAGGGTGAAGGTCGTGGCGTACGGCGACGGGGTGACCGGGACGACCGCCCCCGGGTCGGCCGTCGGACCGGGCGGCGCGGGGGAGTTGGTGATCGGCGGGGTGCTGCCCGCGGCCAGGTCCCGGGCCAGGGCGCCGAAGTCGACGTATCCGGTGGCCTCCAGGATCCTGATGTGGTCCAGCACCGTGCTGTTGGCGTCGTCGGCCAGGGCGCGGACCAGGGAGTTCTGGGTGCTCGCGCGGACCTCGGCGACGACGGAGAACACCCGGCCGTGCGCGAGGCGCAGGATGTTGGCGAACTGGCGGTCGTAGTCGACGCCCTGGGCCTGGTCCAGGGTGCTGAGCCACTGCTTCTGCTGCTCGTTGGGCTCGTTGGGCAGGGCGAGTCCGAGCTTCGAGGCCACGTCACGCACGCGTGCGTCGAGGAAGGTGTGCCCCTCCACGAGGTGCTGCCCCGCCGTCCGCACGGCCTGCGTCGTCCCCTTCTGCTGCGCCTGCTGTCCCGCGGGCAGCTCCCACAGCCCCGCCAGCCGCACCTTCGTGACGAAGTCGCGGTCCAGCGCGGAGAGCGGCCCGTACGGCGTCGTCACGGTCCCGGCGTTGAGCACGCTCACTCCCGTGCCGGAGCGGTCGGCGTAGGACCAGATCGGGACGAGCAGCGCCACGAGGGTCGCGGTCAGGCCGGCGATGATGACGCCGGTGCCGGAGAAGATGCCTCGTCCCTTGACGGGCGGTCGTGGTCGCGGTCGCATGGTGCCTCCTGTTGCGGCACCGCACGCTAGTGAGTTTCAGGTGCGGGGTTGACATATTACTGCCGGGTCAATGTCGACTTCCCCGGGCACGTCCGCGGGGGCCGGTGCCCCCGGCCCCCGTCACCGCCGCAGCAGCACTCTCCGCGTGACCCGGGCCAACCGGAGCGTCGGCCTCCGGGATCTCGGTGCAGGTCCCGACCGCTCCAGCCACCACTCCCGCAGCTCCCGCCGCAGCCGCGCGTCCCCCGGCTCCCCGCCCAGCAACAGCTGCTCGGCGAAGTTCAGCGCGTCCCGCCGGTACCCGTCCGTCATCGGCGCCCCCTGCGCGTACCTGAGGAACGCCGGCCGGTAACCCGTCCCGAGGATCACCGGCAACTCCGGCGCCACCTTGGCCACCACATCCGCCCGCTTCCCCGCGAGCGCCCGCGCCTGCACCCCCAGCCGCACCCGGTCGAAGCCCTCCGGCACCGGCGTCCCGGCCACGAGCGCGGACAGCAGCGCGGTCTGGGCGAGGGCGAGCCGCTGGCGGGCGGCGTCGGTCGGGACGCTCGACGGCTCGGCGGCAGCGCGCCACGCGCCGTCGGCCCGGCCGCCGCCCCCCTTCTCGACCGCCTCTCGGATCGCCGCCAACTCCCCTTCCAGTTCGGCCGGTTCGGGAAAGTTCTCGTCCCGCTCCAGCAGCACCCCGGGTGGCGAGATGCGGGACGCGAGGTCGGTGAGGATGTCGAGGACCGGCCGCGGCACGGGGTGGGCGTGGCTGTCGTGCCACACCCCGTCCCGCTCGAACCCGCCCGCGACATGGACGTAGGCGAGGGCCTCCAGGGGAAGCCCGGCGAGCGCCTCGGCCGGGTCCTCGCCGCGGTTGACGTGGTTGGTGTGCAGGTTGGCCACGTCGATCAGCAGCCGTACCCCCGTCCGGTCCGCGAGGTCGTACAGGAACTGGCCCTCGGTCATCTCCTCGCCCGGCCACGAGATCAGCGCGGCGATGTTCTCCACGGCCAGCGGTACCGGCAGCGCGTCCTGCGCGATGCGGATGTTCTCGCAGAGGACGTCCAGGGCGTCCCGGGTGCGCGGGACGGGCAGCAGGTGCCCGGCCTCCAGGCGCGAGGAGGCGGTCAGCGGGCCGCCCGCCCTGACGAACGCGATGTGCTCGGTGACCAGCGGCGAGCCCAGCGCCTCGGCCCGCTCGGCGAGCGCCTGGAGCCGCCCGGCGTCGGGCCGGTCCGCTCCGCCGAGACCGAGCGAGACGCCGTGCGGCACCACGGTCACCCCGCGCTCACGCAGCCGCCGCAGCGACTCGGGCAGATGCCCGGGACAGACGTTCTCGGCCACGACCTCGACCCAGTCGATGCCCGGCATGCCCTCCACGGCGTCCGCGATCTCCGGCCGCCACCCGATACCCGTGCCCAGTCGCTCCATGGTCCGTCCCCTCCTCGGCCGCTCCCGCATCCGCTCCGGTCGTCGCCCCCTCGGCGTGACGGAGGTATGGCCCCGGGTCTCGGGCCCCAACCGTCCCGGCAGGACGTTCAGAGCAACATTTGAGGTTCGGGCAGGGCGAGGTCACCCGCCCGCTCCGGGCCACGACTGCGGCTCCCGGCCCAGCAGCCGCAGCGTCTCCTCCAGCGGCCCGGCCCCCTCCGGAACCTTCAGCGCGGGCGCGAACGCGAACCCGGGCCCACGGCCGGCCGGATCCACCGGCACGCGCCGGGCCACCGCCAGTGCCGCGACCAGGACCTCGTCCGCCAGCCGGAGCCGCACGCCGAGCGCGGCCGCCACGTCCCACGCGTGCACGACGTAATCGACGAAGTGGAAGCCGATCGCCGTACGGCCGACGAACCCTCCGCCCAGCTCCGGCAGCTCGAACTCCCTTTCCGGCACGCCGGGTTCGGCGAACGCCGAGAGCACCACGTCCGCGGCCGCGCGATGCGCCGCGCCGGGCTCGCCCACCCCCTCCGGTTCCCGCCAGTACTCCGGCTCGCCGCCCACGCCCCGTGCCGCGGCCGCGAACCCGTGGTGCTGTGCGGTCATGTGCGCCACCAGCCGCCGCAGGTCCCACCCCGCGCAGGGAGTGTCCCGCGCCCAGTCCCCGTCGTCTGCGCCCCGGGCCAGCTCCACCACCCGCACGGCCTCCCGTACGGCGATCCGGTCCAGCTCGACGACATCCATCCGAACTCCCATGAAGTCGGTGCCCATGCCCCGACCCTAAAACTAAACGAACGATCGTGCTACTAATTTCCGGGAGTGAAACAGCTCGGCGACCGGACCGCTCCAGATCTCAGCCCCGCAACCGTGCGGCGATGCCCCGCCGGGCCCTGGCATAGGGCGCGGCCTCGCCGTGCAGCACCGACATCGCGTTCGCCGTCTCCATCAACGCGACGACCTCGAAGGCGAGTTGGGCCGGATCGGTGTCCGCGCTCAGCTCACCCGCGGCCCTCGCCCGTTCGGCACACCTCTCCAACTCCCCGAGCCAGGCGCGCTGTGCCTCGACGAGGGCGTCGTGCACCGCCCCCTCGCGCGCGTCGAACTCGGCCAGCACGCCGTAGAAGAAGCAGCCCCCCGGGAAGACCCGCTCCTCGGAATAGCGCAGCCAGCCCTCGCACAGACCCCGCAGCCGGGCGAGCCCGTCGGCCGCCTCGGAGACCGGGTCCAGCACCTCGGCGACGAAGATCCGCGAGGCCTCCCGCACGGTCGCCAGCTGCAGCTCCTGCTTGGACCCGAACAGGGCGAACACCCCGCTCTTGCTCAGCTCCAGCTCACCGGCCAGCCGCCCCACGGACAGCGCCTCCAGCCCCTCGACCGAGGCGATGTCGACGGCCCGCCGCAGCACGGTCCGCCGGGTGCGGTTGCCCCGCTCGACGCGCCCGTCGACCCCGGTCATCGCAGCGTCGGATGGTCCGCGACGACCGTGCAGGAGCCCGGCGCGATCTCGGTGAAACCGGCGTCCCGGACCAACGGCAGCCCGCTGGTGGTCAGTTCGGACCAGCGCCCGGGCTCCGCCGTCCGCACGGCGAGCGGGAACCCGGCCTCCCGCCAGTCCGCCCGCTCCTCGACGGACAGTTCCCACCAGGCCAGTTGGGCACCGTGACCGGCCTGGGCCATCGCCTTGCCGGCCGACATGTCGAGATCCGGGTTGAGCCACAGCACCGGGGCGGTCACATCGGCCTGCGCGGGCGGCTCGGGGTCGTCGAGGTCGGTGCCGGAGACCTGGAGCCTGGCCAGCTCCTTGGGCCACCCGTCCAGCGGGACGGGCGGAAACACCCGAACCTGCGCCGCCTTCCCCGTCACCGTGATCCCGGGCAATGCCTCGGCCCGCCGCCACTCGGCGCCCCGGGCCCGCCGTACGACCTTCCGGATCCGGGCGTCCTGCCAGTCCCGCACGGCCTCGGCCCACTCCCCGTCGCCGGCCGAACGCTCGTCGCCGAGCAGGACGAGTACGGCGCGGGCGGCGGTCTCCAGAGCGTCGGTGCGGGCGGGCGGAGCGGCCTTCTCGATGCGGACGACCAGGGGCAGCACGAACTGGGGTGCCTGGTCGCGGGCGGTCGGCTCGGTACGGAAGGGGCTGTCGGTCGAAGGCGTCACGTCGTGGCTCACCCGGACAACCCTAAGCTCAGCCGGAGCAGGCCGTCCGCTGCGCCTCCTGCCACTCGCACACCGGGCACAGCGTGATCCCCTTGTACGACTCCGGATACTCCGTCGGCTCCCGGCACACCACGCACTCCGCGTACGGCGGCCCGTCGGTGGCCGGAGGCTTCGGCCCCGCCCCGCTCGTGCAGTAGTCCTCGCTCATACCTCCAGCCTAGGACCCGATAAGCCTAGGACCCGATCAGCTCGGACACCTTCACGAACCGGAATCCCCGCGCACGCAGCTCGGGCACCACGGCCCGCACCACCCGCTCCGTCGTCGGCGCGGCACTGCGCGTGCAGTGCATGACCACCACCGACCCCGGGCGCACCCCCTCCAGCACCTGCCGGGACACGGCTGCCGCGTCCGTCGCGAACGCGTCCCCGCTCACCACGTCCCACTGCACGGCGGTCACCCCGACCGGGGTCAGCGCCTTCAGCGCCCGCCGGTCGTAGCAGCCGCCGGGAAAACGGAAGTACGGCCTCGCCTCCGGCACCCCCGCCCTGCGGAACGCCGCGTACGCCCGCTCCACGTCGGCCCGCATCCGGTCACCGGAGACCGTCGGCAGCCCGTAGCAGTCATCGGTGAAGGCGTAGTGGCTGTAGGAGTGGTTGGCGATCTCGAAGAGCGGGTCCCGCCCGATGGCACGGGCCTGCCGTGGATACTCCTCGGCCCACCGTCCGGTCATGAACACGGTGGCCGGCACCTTCAGTGCCCGCAGTGCCGCGATCAGCCCGGGATTGTCGAAGTGCTCGCCGGCCGCCGCCCGGGCCCCCTGATCGGCGGTCATGTCGGCGTCGAAGGTGAGCGCGACCGTCCTGGCGTGGGTGCGGGAGCCGTTCTTGAAGACGGGGGTCAGGCCTCCGGGGCCGGGGGCGAGGGTGGGGGGCGCGGAGGGTGCGGACGTCGCGGAGGGTGCCGGGCGGGCCGGCCGAGAGGTCTGGTGGGGAGCGGCGGCGCAGGCGGTGAGGGCGGCACCGAGGGCACAGGCGGCGGTGACGCGTCGTACGAGAGTGATCACCATATGAAAATATGGCGAACCATCCTATTTGCCGCTCAGCCCGGCCGTGGACGTCACCCGCTCAGATGTCCCGCCGCTCCAGCGGCTTGGTCGCCGGTCCCTGGATCACCTTGCCGTCCGTGTCGAAGCGGGAGCCGTGGCATGGGCACTCCCAGGCGTCCTCGGCCCCGTTGAACGAGACCAGGCAGCCGAGGTGGGTGCAGCGGGGGGAGACGGCGTGGAGGTTGCCGTCGTCGTCGCGGTAGACCGCGAGGCGGTCGCCGTTCACCCGGACCACGGCGCCCTCTCCCGGCGGCAGGGACTCCAGCGGGGGTGCGGGGCGCAGGCGGTCGCCGACGAAGTGGCGGGCCACCTTGCCCTGGGTCTTGAGGAAGGTCGGGGCCTCGCGGACCGTCGACAGCAGGCGGCGCGGGTCGTACAGCTCGCTCCACGCGCACTGCTCGCCGGTGATCTGGGCCGCGAGCAGCCGGCCCGCCATGATTCCGCCGCTCATGCCCCAGCCGCCGAAGCCGGTGGCCACGTAGGTGTGCCGGGCCCCCGGGTGCAGGGGGCCGACGAGCGGCACGGTGTCGGTGGGGTCGTTGTCCTGGGTGGCCCAGGCGTGGGTGAGCTCGACGTCGGGGAAGTGCCGGGTGGCCCACGCGGAGAGGGCGTCGAACCGGGCCCGGGTGTCGCCCGTGCCGGGGGTGAAGTGCTCGCCGGTGACGATGAGCAGACGCCGGTCGGCGTCCCAGGGTGCCGTACGGACCGAGCGGGTGTCCTCGTCCGGCGTGATGTACATGCCGTCCGGATCGCGGTCCCGGTCGATGGTCCCCGCGACGACCAGCTCACGGCGCGGGGAGAGCCGCGTGAACAGCAGGGCCCGGTCGAAGATCGGGTAGTGGGTGGCGACCACGACGTCCCGGGCCGTCACCGTGGCCCGCGTGTCCGTCGACAGCCGGCACGGCTCGCCCTCGTCGAGCCCGAGGACGGCGGTGTGCTCGTGGATGGTCGCGCCGGAGGCGACCAGGTCCTCGGCCAGGGCCAGCAGGTACTTGCGCGGATGGAACTGCGCCTGCCCGGTCACCCGCACGGCGCCCGCCACCGGGAACGGCAGCCCGGTGTCCGTCACGAACGACGCCGGCAGCCCCGCCTCCCGGGCGGCCGCCGCCTCGGCCCGCAGCTCCTCGACCCGGCTCTCGTCACGGACGTAGGTGTAGGCGCTGCGCTGCTCCCAGTCGCAGTCGACACCCAGCTCCTCCGCGATCTCGGCGGCCCGTTCGATCGCCTCGCTCTGCGAGCGGGCGTACAGCCGGGCGCCCTCGGGGCCGCGGGTGCGGCGCAGCTTGTCGTAGATCAGAGTGTGCAGGGCGGTCAGCTTGGCGGTGGTGTGGCCGGTGACGCCGGCGGCCACCTGCCCGGCCTCCAGGACCGCCACCCGCCGCCCGGCCCGCGTCAGCTCCCATGCCGTGCTCAGCCCGGCGATGCCGGCGCCGATGACGGCCACGTCGACGTCGAGGTCCTCGGTCAGCGGCGGCCGGGGTCCGCCGGGTGCCGTCTCCAGCCAGTACGAGCCCTTGACATGCCGGTTCTCGGTCATGTGCCCCGGGTACCCCGGATTCACCAGATTCTTGCGAGGATGCCCCGGCGTTCACGCCGGGGAGGAATCGCATCCCGTGGACGGCGACGCGGAGTGTTGCCGTGTCCGGTCTTTTGGGGCGCGGAGCGCCCGTGAGGCCAGCAACGGAGCCGGAAGGCGAACGGGTGTGCCCGTGTTCGCTGGTGGGGGTGGCTTTGCGGCGGTGGGGGTACGGGAGTGCGCGTGTCGCACGTACGGTCTCTTTGTCGAAGCTTGGGCGATCGGGCGGGGTGCGGGAGGGGATGTCGTGTCGGGGGTGAAGGAGGGCGGGGCCGTCGGGCATGCCCGGTGGACGTTCCGGCTGCGTGTGTCGTCGGCCGCTGAGCGTGCGCTGCTGGCGGAGTGGGACCGGTGCCGGTGGATCTGGAACGAGTGCGTTGCCAAGTCCCAGCAGACCCACCTGTGGAACAAGAACCGCCCCGAAGGTACGGACCAGGCGATGTGCGGTCCGGCCCGGCTGGACACGATGCTGACGGAAGCCCGCGCGAAGACGCTGTGGCTGCGTGAGGGCTCATCGGTTCCCCAGCAGCAGATCATCCGGAACTTCGGCACGTCCCGCGCGAAGGCGCACAAGGACATCCGCGAACGTCTGCCGCAGTATCGCCGGGCCGGGATGCCGAAGTGCAAGAAGAAGCGTGAGGCCGACCCGAGCCTGAACTACACCAGGCGCGGCTTCCGGCTGAAGGACGGCCGTCTGCACCTCGCAGGCAACATCGCCCTGACCGTCGTGTGGTCGCGGAATCTTCCCGCCGAACCGTCCTCGGTGCGTGTGTACTGCGACAGCCTCGGGCACTGGTACGCCTCGTTCGTCGTGCCCGCCGAAGTCCAGCCGCTGCCCGGGACCGGCCAGGTGATCGGGATCGACTGGGGCGTCAGCCAGACCGCGACCACCACCAGCGACACCCATGACCTCCCCCACGCCCGGCACGGGAAGAAGGGCCAGGCGAAGCTGTCGCGGTACGACCGCATGATGGCCCGCCGCAGACCCGCCAGGGGACAGGCAGCCTCCAAGGGCTACCGTGAGGCGAAGAAGCTGCGGGCCAAGGCGTACAAGAAGGTGTCGCGGCAACGCCAGGACACCGGCCGCAAGTGGGCCAAGCGCGTGGTGGCCGACCATGACGCCATCGCCGTGGAGGACTTCCGTCCGAAGTTCCTCGCGAAGTCGACCATGGCGAGGAAGGCCGCCGATGCCGCCATCGGTGCCACCAAGAAGGCGCTGTTGGAGATGGCCCGCAAGCACGGCAGGATCGTGCACCTGGTCCATCCCGCGCACACCACGATGGACTGCGCCCGGTGCGGAGCGAGAACCAAGCACGCACTACCGCTGTCCGAACGAACCTATGCCTGCGCCGCGTGCGGAGCTGTCTCGCCCCGGGACAAGAACTCCGCCCGCGTGATGCTGGCCCGGGCTGGTCTCAACCCGGCTGGTGCTGATGGCGCAAGACCCGGCGGGACGCTGTTCCGCCAGGGAGCCTGAGCCAGGAATCCCCCTCGTTTACGAGGGGGAGGATTCAATGTTCCAGCAGCCGCCTGCGGGCCTTCTCCACGTCGAAGTCCGCCGCCGGGTAGCGCGGGTCCAGCTCCGACAGGTGCTCCAGGAGGAGCCGGCTCACCGCCCAGTTCCGGTACCACTTGCGGTCGGCGGGGACCAGGTACCAGGGGGCGTGCGGGGTCGAGCAGCGCTCCAGGGCGAGCTCGTACGCCTGCTGGTAGGCGGGCCACAGGGCGCGGTCGTCGATGTCCGAGACGTTGAACTTCCAGTGCTTGTCCGGGCGGTCGAGGCGCTTGAGCAGGCGGTCGCGCTGTTCGCCGTACGAGATGTGCAGGAAGCACTTGACCACGGTGACGCCGTCGTCGGTGAGGGCCTTCTCGAAGCGGTTGATCTCGTCGTAGCGGCGCTCGATCTCGGCGGCCGGGGCGAGCGAGCGGACGCGGGCGATGAGGACGTCCTCGTAGTGCGAGCGGTCGAAGATGCCCAGCTCACCGGCGTGCGGCAGGGCCTTAGTGATCCGCCACAGGAAGGGGTGTCCCAGTTCTTTCGGTGTGGGCGCCTTGAAGGCCCGGATACGGCAGCCGGACGGGTTGAACAGACCGATGGCATGCTTGACCGTGCCGCCCTTGCCGCTGGTGTCCATGCCCTGCAGCACCAGCAGGACCCGGCGCCGGTCGCCGGCCGTGCTCGCCGCCCACAGGCGTTCCTGCAGGTCGGCGAGTGGGGTGGCCAGGTCGGTCATCGCGGCTACGCCCGCCCGCTTGTCACGGGGACCGGCCGGGGTCTCCCGGGCGTCGTGGGCGCTCAGGTCCACCGGCTCGCCGCCCGGCACGCGCAGCAGCTCGCGCAGGGCGAGGTCGTCCGCGGCCTTCTTCTTCGCCTTCTTCGCCGCGCGGGTCTTCGAGCCCTTCTTCGCCATGGGGCACCCCTTCCGGTCCGGGTCCGGCCCCTCGATCCTGCGCCGGGGGACCGGAGCGCGCCAGCCGTCGTGGCGGGCGGCTACCTGCGCCAGGGCCCCGTCACCGCGAAGGTCGTCCCGGGCGTGTAGCAGTTGACGTACATCGTCTGCCCGTCGGGGGAGAAGGTGACGCCGGCGAACTCGCCCCACTCCGGGGCTTCCGGGGTGCCGATGTTCTGCCGGCCGCGGGCCATCGCGTACACCTCGCCCTGCCGGGTGACGCCGAAGACGTGCTGGGCGCCGTTGCCGTCCTCGCACACCATCAGGCCGCCGCTCGGGGCGAGGCAGATGTTGTCCGGGGACTCGCCGGGCAGCTGCACATCGGTGTCAGGGCCGAAGACGATCACCAGGGTCAGTCGGCGCTCCGAGGGGTCGTAGCGCCAGATCTGCCCGAAGTGGTCGGCGGCAGAACCATCGGCGCTGCGCGCGAACGACGACACGAAGTAGACGCTCTTGCCGCCCCAGTAGCAGCCCTCCAGCTTCTGGGCGTGCGTGATGCCCTTAGGGCCGAAGTCCTGGAGCCGGACCGGGGTTTGGGTGGCCAGCGGGTCCGGTACGTCGACCCACTCGATGCCCTCGAAGCAGGCACCGGTCTCCTGGATCGCCGAGAGGTCCGGCACGCCCGGCACCCGCATCGCCTGGAGCCGGCCGCCCGCGCGCAGTGAACCGAGGCCGCCCTCGGGCCTGTTGGGCAGGAAGCGGTAGAAGAGACCGAAAGGCTTGAGGAAGGCGTCCTCGGTCTCGTAGACGATGCCGCGTTTCGGGTCGATCGCGATGGCCTCGTGCTGGAAGCGGCCCATCGCGGTCAGCGGGACCGCCCCACTCTTGTGGGGGTCCGTCGGATGGACCTCGAAGATGAAGCCGTGATCCTTGGTGTACCCGTTGGTGCCAGCCCTGTCCTCGGTCTCCTCGCAGGTCAGCCAGGTGCCCCAAGGGGTGTGCCCGCCCGCGCAGTTGACGGCGGTGCCGGCGATGGCGACCCGCTCCGACAGCACGTTGTTGCGGGAGTCCAGGGTGAGGGCCGTACAGCCGCCCTTGCCCGCCGGGTCGTAGGTCAGGCCCTCGACGGTGGGGACGGCGATGGCCGCGGTGGGGCGGTTCTCGTGGTTGCGGACCAGGTGGACGCGACCGTGTCTGCCGGGCAGTGCGGTCATGCCGTCGTGGTTGGATGGGACCTTGCCCTCGCCGGAGCGGAGCTGGTCGCCCTCGCGGGACAGGACCTTGTAGCGGAAGCCCTTCGGCAGGTCCAGCAGCCCCTTCGGGTCGGGGACCAGGGGGCCGTAGCCGGTGTGGCCGAGGGACTGGGCGGCGGCGGTGCCGGCGAAGAGTTCGGACAGGGCGCCGGTGAAGGCGATGCCCACGCCCAAGGCGCCGGTGCGCGCCAGGACCTGACGTCGTGTCGCCGGAGAACCGGACAGAGACATGGCGAAGTAACCTTCCTGCTGGCGGACAGGACTGTGACGTCGCTGTGTCTATCACCTGGGTCGGCCCGCGGGAACCACGCGCGTAGCGTGTTCCTGCCCCTCACGTCCCGGTCGGGTGCTCCTGCGCCCGCTCCAGGAAGCGCAGCAGCTCCACCGGGAAGGGCAGGACGAGCGTCGAGTTCTTCTCGGCGGCCACCGCCACGACCGTCTGCAGCAGCCTGAGCTGGAGTGCGGCGGGCTGCTCGGACATCTCCTTGGCGGCCTCCGCGAGCTTCTTGGAGGCCTGGAGCTCGGCGTCGGCGTTGATGATCCGGGCCCGCCGCTCACGGTCGGCCTCGGCCTGCCGGGCCATCGACCGCTTCATCGTGTCCGGCAGCGAGACGTCCTTGATCTCCACGCGGTCCACCTGCACGCCCCAGCCGACGGCAGGGCTGTCGATCATCAGCTCCAGGCCCTCGTTGAGTTTCTCGCGGTTGGACAGCAGGTCGTCCAGCTCGCTCTTGCCGATGATCGAACGGAGCGAGGTCTGGGCCATCTGGGAGACGGCGAACCGGTAGTCCTCGACCTTGACCAGGGCGCTCGCCGCGTCGATGACCCGGAAGTAGACGACCGCGTCCACGCGCACGGTGACGTTGTCCCGGGTGATGCCCTCCTGGCCCGGCACCGGCATCGTGACGATCTGCATGTTCACCTTGTGCAGCCGGTCCACGAACGGCACGACCACCGTGAACCCGGGCTCGCGCACCTCACCCGCGAGGCGTCCGAGGCGGAAGACCACCCCGCGCTCGTACTGCTTGACGACCCGGGCCGCCGCCGCGAGGTAGACGACTCCGGCGGAAGCGGCCGCCACGGCCGCCGTCAACAGTTCCTGGAGCATTCCGACCCCCTCGTCGAGAGGTCTGTATGTCTTCTCCTGTAACGATATGCCCGGTGCCCGGTCCGGGGCCACGACGGGCCTCGGACCGGACGGGGAGCGCTACGGAGTGGTGGCCTTCGCCAGCTCCGGCTCCGTGACCCGGACGGGTTCGGTGCCGACCGCGCTGTGCCGCTCGGCCCAGTTCTCCAGGGCCGTACGGCAGGCGTGGTCCAGGTGGTGCAGACCGGACAGGTCCAGCTCCACGGGCCGGTCCTGGGGCAGCGACTCCAGGGTGTCGAGGATCTTCGGCAGCCGGAGGAAGGTCGCGTTGCCCGACAGGTGCGCCTGGATGGGGCCCGCGCCCTTGTCGACGATCTCCAGCTTGAGGTGCGAGGCCTCCCAAGCGGTCTTGACGACCGCCAGGGCCAGACCGATCAGCACGCCCTCGAACATGTTCACCGCGACGATCGAGACGGCGGTGGCCACCAGGATCAGCGCCTCACCGCGGTGGCCGCGCCACAGCGACACGATCTCCCGGAAGGGGATCAGTTTGAAGCCCGCGTGGATGAGGATGCCGGCGAGCGCGGGCAGCGGGATCAGCGCCAGCGTCGAGGGCAGCAGGGCCGCGAACAGCAGCAGCCACACGCCGTGCATGACCCGGGACGCCTTGGTCTTCGCGCCTGCCTGGACATTGGCGGAGCTGCGCACGATGACCGCGGTCATGGGCAGGGCGCCGAGCGCGCCGCACACCGCGTTGCCCACGCCCTGGGCCATGAGCTCCTTGTCGTACTCGGTGCGCGGACCGTCGTGCAGCCGGTCCACCGCCGCGGCGCTGAACAGGCTCTCGGCGGAGGCGATCAGGGTGAAGGCGATGATCGTGCCGAAGATGGCGGGGCTCGCCAGTTCGCCGAAGGCGTCCATGCCGGGCGGCTGGATGGAGTCCAGCAGGCCGTTCACCTCGACGGTCGCGACCGGCGCGTCGAGGACCAGCGTGGCCAGGGTGGCCAGCAGGACCGCGGCGAGCGCGCCCGGCACGGTCTGCGCCTTCTTGGGGAGCCTCTTCCACAGCAGGAGCACCGCGATGGTGCCCGCGCCGACGGCGAGCGAGGCGAGCGCCGCGGTGCTGCCGAGCGCGTCGACGGCTGCGCCGGGCAGCCCCAGGATCTTGTCGAGTCCGGAGGCGGGGGCCTTCAGACCGGCCGCCGAGTAGAGCTGGCCCGCGATGATCACGAGGCCGATACCGGCCAGCATGCCCTCGACGACCGAGACGGATATCGCCCGGAACCAGCGCCCCAGCTTCAGGGCGCCCATGGCGAGCTGGATCAGTCCGGCGGCCAGCACGATGACTCCGAGCGCGGGCAGTCCGAACTCGTCGACCGCCTCGAAGACGAGCACGGTCAGACCGGCCGCGGGCCCGGAGACCTGGAGGCTGCTGCCCCGCATCAGGCCGGTGACCATGCCGCCGACTATGCCGGTGATCAGGCCGAGTTCGGCCGGGACACCGGAGGCGACGGCCACGCCCACGCAGAGCGGGAGCGCGACCAGGAAGACGACCAGGGAGGCGGCGAAGTCCTGCCGCAGGTGAGGGTATTTGGTCATCATGCCGATCACAGACCCTCGAACGCGTCGGTCTCGGCGCGGTGGACGCGCACCGCGCCCGTGTGCACCTCGTAGTACCAGGCGTGCAGGGTCAGTTGGTCCTCCGCGAGCTTCTTGTCGATGAAGGGGTACGACCTCAGGCGCAGGATCTGGGCGAGGACGTGGCTCTGCACGCCCTCGGCCACGCACGGGTCCTCGGCGGCTCCCGCGGGGCGGGGGGTGGCGCGCGTGAGCCAGTCGCGCACGGCCGGTACCGCGTCCAGGTCGTCGCCGCGGACGAGGGCGCCGACGGCGCCGCAGTGCGAGTGCCCGCAGACCACGATGTCGCGCACGCCCAGCACCTCCACGGCGTACTCGATGGTGGCCGCCTCGCTGGTGGGGTGCTCCGAGGCGTAGGGGGGAACGATGTTGCCCGCGGTGCGCAGCTCGAAGAGCTCGCCCGGGCGGGCGCCCGTGATCAGGGCCGGGACGACCCTGGAATCCGAGCAGGTGATGAACAGAACCTCGGGGGACTGGCCTTCGGCCAGCTTGGCGAACTCCTCAGGGCGCTGTCCGAACGTACGGGCGTTGTCGATGAGGGGCTGCATGTGGTGACTCCTCCTGGCGCGCGTGGGGGCGCGTCGGGTTACCTGGCGCGCCGAAGGGCGCGTCGGCTTACATGACAGGTGGGGGAACGCAGGTGGTGGGCTGCTCTGCTGTCAGCAGCGGAAGACCTGAAGTGCCGCCGGGGCGTGGGCTGTCGAGGGTCTCGACAGGGGGAACTCGCCCGATGCGACCCGCTCGGGCGTGGCCGCCGCCCCCTGAGCCGGCAGTGAGCGCTCGGGCCCCTCGGGGGCGAAGTCGACGGCGCGGTGCCGGTCACGGGTGCGCAGGGGACCGGTCGGGTCCCCGGCGTGGTTGCAGTGGCGCTTGCCCAGGGCTTCGGCGCGTGACGCCTTGCCGGAGAGCTTGATTCCGGGAAGAGCTTTGGCCTCGGCCTGACGGCCTGTGTGCGCGGTTGCGAATGCCCCGGAGGATGCGAAGAAAGGGAGCGCCAGAAGAACGGCGGCGAGGAGCGCTACCACGGTCCGTACCGTCGTACCTCGGAACATGCGCCCCCCTCTCGACAGTTGGCACTTCAAGTCCAGACCAACCACTGGTCAATGACTGGTCAAGAAACACCTTAGCTCGGCAAAGTCGTTTGCTGGGTTAACTTAACGTTTCCGGCTGAAGAGAGGCTGAAGCGCGCCGGGTCGCTGACGCGAACTGGCCCTTGACGTGCGAAGTTTCGCTGATTAACGGACGAGACCCTTGGCGTCGCGCACCAGCGCCGTCAGCCGGGATATCGCACGGAAGTACTTCTTGCGGTAGCCGCCGTTCAGCATCTCCTCGCTGAACAGCCGGTCGAAGGGCAGCCCGGAGGCCAGCACCGGGACCTCACGGTCGTAGAGGCGGTCCGCGAGCACCACGAGCCGCAGCGCCGTCGACTGGTCGGGCACCGGCTGCACGTCGGTGAGGCAGACCGCCCTGAGACCGTCGGTCAGCGCGCCGTAGCGGCTGGGGTGGACCTTGGCGAGGTGCGCCAGCAGGCTCGGGAAGTCGTCGAGCGAGGCGCCCTCGGTGGCGTACGCCGCCCTGGTGACCTCCTCGTCGGTGAACGGCGCCGGCGCCTCGGGCAGCCCGCGGTGACGGTAGTCCTCGCCGTCGATGCGCAGCGGGCGGAAGTGGGCCGCCAGGCCCTGGATCTCACGCAGGAAGTCGACGGCCGCGAACCGGCCCTCGCCGAGCTTGCCCGGCAGGGTGTTGGAGGTGGCGGCGAGCGCCACGCCCGCGTCGACCAGCTTGCCCAGCAGGGTGGAGACCAGGACGGTGTCGCCCGGGTCGTCCAGCTCGAACTCGTCGATGCACAGGAGACGGTGGCCGGAGAGTGTCTGGACGGTCTTCTGGAAGCCGAGGGCGCCGACCAGGTTGGTCAGCTCGACGAAGGTGCCGAAGGCCTTGAGGGAGGACTCGGCGGGGGTGGCGTGCCAGAGGGAGGCCAGCAGGTGGGTCTTGCCGACGCCGTAGCCGCCGTCGAGGTAGACACCGCGGGGGCCCGCCGGGGCCTTGGCCGCCCTGGCCTTCCCGAAGCCCTTCCCGAGACCGAGGAAGCCGCGCTTGCCGCCGCCGGCCGCGTGCGCGCCGCCGAGGCCCGCCGCGAAGCCCTCCAGGACCCGGACGGCCTCGGTCTGGCTGGGCTGGTTCGGGTCCGGGATGTACGTGTCGAAACGCACCGAGTCGAACCGCGGCGGCGGCACCATCTCGGCGACCAGCCGGTCCGCGGGGACATGCGGCTCACGGTCGCACAGGGACGGCGGGACGGTCTCGGTCATCGAGCCGGACCCGGACGCGGCGGGGGAAGTAGACACGGTTCACCATGCTAAGGGCCGTGCCACACTGCACGACATGCGACGCCTGTTCCCTGTGACCGACGAGACAGTGACCCGGAGCCCGGAAGCCGAGGCCGGCCATGACTGGAGCCTCGCCGAGCTGGCCGCCGCCTACGCGTACCCCGAGCTGGGGCCCGGCCCCACGAGCCCCGAGGTGTGGCTGCGCGCCAACATGGTCTCCACGCTGGACGGGGCCGCCCAGCACGACGGCCGCTCGCACCCCATCTCCACCGCGACCGACATGCGGATCTTCGGGACGCTGCGGGCCCTGGCGGACGTGGTGATCGCCGGTGCGGAAACGGTCCGGCAGGAGGGCTACCGGCCCGCACGTGTGCGTGACGAGTTCGCGCAGGCGCGGGAGGCGGCCGGACAGGGCCCGGTGCCGGCGATCGCGGTGATCACCGCGAGCCTCGACCTGGACTTCTCGCTCCCGCTGTACACCTCGCCCCTGGTGCCCACGCTGATCCTCACGGGCGCGGCGGCGGCCCCGGACCGGATCGCCGCTGCCGAGAAGGCGGGCGCGCGGGTGGTGATCGCCGGGGACGGTGCCGGCGTGGACCCCGCGCGGGCCGTACGGGCGCTGGCCGAGCTGGGACACACCCGACTGCTGACCGAGGGCGGCCCGCGGCTGCTCGGGCAGCTGGTGGCCGCCGGGGTGCTCGACGAGCTCTGTCTGACCCTGTCCCCGATGCTCACCGCGGGAAGCGCCCAGCGGATCGCCGGGGGGCCGTCGGTGGCGGTCCCGTCACGGTTCGTACTGGACTCCCTGCTGGAGGAGGACGGATTCCTCTTCAGCAGGTATCGCAGGCACTGACTGCCCGAACCCGCGTTCGATCGGTACCGCCGGGGCCGACATCGTCGGAATCTGTCGTTCCGGTTGGCTTGCGGCGGGCACACTGAATCCGGCAGTACCCGTGCGATAACGGGGCAGGATGGTTTCCGCAGCGCGCAGAGAAGGGGACGCCCGGTGTTCACCAGCGTTTTGATGATCGAGAAGGCCCTGACGTCCGCCGACGTGGAGTTCGTCACCACGTTGCACGGTGACGAGGCGGTTGCGTTCCATGTACTGCTCCAGCCGCGCGGGGACCAGGCCGACCGGCTGCTGCGGGCCATCGACGACGTGGCGCTGGGCGAGCTGGACGAGGCCGTACGGGAGCGGGAGACGCCCGAGGGCGAGGCCGCGAAGGGTGTCGGGGAGCGGGCTCTGGAGGTCTCCCTGCAGGCGCTCAGGGTCTCCGGGAGCGAGGCGGAGGGGCGGCTCATCGAGGACCACCCCCTGGACGCGCTGAAGTCCCTGGTCGACGAGATCGGCGCGGACGAGGTGATCGTCCTGACCGACCCCCACTACGTGGAGGAGTTCTTCCACCGGGACTGGGCGTCCCGGGCGCGTCACAGGGTGGGCGTACCGGTGCTGAAGCTGTTCTCGCACAGCAAGGCATAGGCTGAGCCCGGCATCCGTACCGCACCACCTTGGGGAGACACACGCATGGCACCCGGCCTTCCTACCGCCATGGACCGACCGCACTTCATCGGGATCGGTGGGGCCGGGATGTCGGGGATCGCGAAGATCCTCGCGCAGCGCGGCGCGAAGGTGGCCGGCAGTGACGCCAAGGAATCGGCGACCGCCGAGGCGCTGCGGGCGCTCGGCGCGACCGTGCACATCGGGCACGCGGCCGAGCACCTGGCGGCCGACGCCACCTGTGTCGTCGTGTCGTCGGCGATCCGGGCCGACAACCCCGAGCTGGCCCGGGCGGCCGAGCTCGGCATCCCGGTCGTGCACCGGTCCGACGCCCTCGCCTCGCTGATGGACGGCCTGCGGCCGATCGCGGTCGCGGGGACGCACGGCAAGACGACCACGACCTCGATGCTGGCCGTCTCCCTGTCCGAGCTGGGCCTCGAGCCGTCGTACGCCATCGGCGGCGACCTGGACGCCCCCGGCTCGAACGCGCTGCACGGCGAGGGCGAGATCTTCGTCGCCGAGGCGGACGAATCGGACCGCAGCTTCCACAAGTACGCCCCCGAGGTCGCGATCGTCCTCAACGTCGAGCTCGACCACCACGCCAACTACGCGTCGATGGACGAGATCTACGAGTCCTTCGAGACCTTCGTGGACCGCATCGCCAAGGGCGGCACGCTGGTCGTCAACGCGGACCACGAGGGCGCCCGGGAGCTGACCCGGCGGGTCACGGCGAGCGGTGTGCGCGTGGTGACGTACGGCGACGCCGAGGACGCGGACGTGCGCGTCCTGTCGGTCGCGCCGCAGGGCCTCAAGAGCGAGGTCACCGTTCTCCTCGACGGCAGGCAGCTCACCTTCACGGTCTCCGTCCCCGGCCGCCACTACGCGCACAACGCGGTGGCCGCGCTGGCCGCGGGCGTGGCGCTCGGTGTCCCCGCCGCCGAACTGGCGCCGGCCCTGGCCGCGTACACCGGGGTCAAGCGGCGCCTGCAGCTGAAGGGCGCGGCGGCCGGGGTGCAGGTCATCGACTCCTACGCCCACCACCCCACCGAGATGACGGCCGACCTGGAGGCCATGCGCGCGGCCGCCGGGGAGGCCCGCATCCTCGTCGTCTTCCAGCCCCACCTGTTCTCGCGGACCCAGGAGCTCGGCAAGGAGATGGGCCAGGCCCTCGCGCTCGCGGACGGCTCGCTGGTCCTGGACATCTACCCGGCCCGCGAGGACCCGGTCCCCGGCGTGACGAGCGAGCTGATCATCGCGGCGGCGCGGACCGCGGGCGCGGACGTGACACCGGTCCACGACAAGGCGGACGTGCCCGAGGCGGTCGCGGGAATGGCGGAGGCCGGTGATCTCGTTCTCACCATGGGCGCGGGTGACGTGACGGACCTCGGCCCGCTGATCCTGGACCGTCTCGCGAAGTAAGGGGCTGAGCTTCATGTCGTACGACGTCGAAAAGCCGGACGAGCAGTGGCGTGCGGAGCTGAGCCCGGCCGAGTACGCCGTACTCCGCCAGGCCGGGACGGAACCCGCCTTCACCGGTGAGTACACCAACACCAAGACCACCGGCGTGTACTCCTGTCGCGCCTGCGGTGCCGAACTGTTCACCTCCACCACGAAGTTCGAGTCCCACTGCGGCTGGCCGAGCTTCTACGACCCGAAGGACACGGACGCGGTCGAGCTGATCCAGGACCGCTCGCACGGGATGGTGCGGACCGAGGTGCGCTGCGCCCGCTGCGGCTCCCATCTCGGCCACGTGTTCGAGGGTGAGGGGTATCCGACGCCCACCGACCAGCGGTACTGCATCAACAGCATCTCGCTGCGGTTGACGGCGGACGAGGACTGACAGGGCGGTTCCGGTCAGGTCTCCGCCGGGCACCGACCGATCAACTCCGGCCAGGTGGGCCTTCTTTGTGATGCGGTGCCGAGTGCGCGGGCGGGATACGGTGCGGACTCGGTGATCCAGGAGGAGGCCCGATGCGCGTCGGGACAGTGTCCGAGGTCCGGCCCGTGTCGGAGTTGCTGGTCGAGAACGCCTCGCGGTACGGCGGCAAGCTCGCCTTCGCCGACGACCGGCGGGCGGTGAACTGGTCCGAACTGGAGCTGCGCACACGGCGGTTGGCGGGCGCGCTCGGGGTGCGGCGTGGCACCAGGGTGGCGTTCTGTCTCGACAACAGCGTCGAACTGGTGGAGGGGTTGCTCGCCACGGTCCGGGCCGGTGCCGTCGGGGTGCCGCTGAGTCCGCGCGGGACCCATGCCGAACTCGCGGCACTGCTCGCCGACTGCGATCCGGACGTACTGGTCGTCGACCGGCGGCAGTTGGCGCGGATCGCCAGCGTGGTCGGCGAGCGGTCACCGCGGCTGGTGGTGACCGGGGAGGGCCCGGCACCGGAGGGGGTCGTGCACTTGGACGACCTGGTGGCGCACGGCAGTTCACCCGAGCCCCGCGACGACCTCGGTCTGGACGAGCCCGCCTGGCTGCTGTACACCTCCGGCACCTCGGGCACGCCCTGGGCCGCCGTCGCCAGCCAGCGGTCCGCGCTGTGGTCGCCGGTCGCCTGCTATGTGCCCCGGCTGGGGCTCTCGGCGGACGACCGGCTGCTGTGGCCGCTGCCGCTCGCGCACACCTACGCCCACTCGCTCTGTGTCCTCGGTACGACCGTGGCGGGTGGCAGCGCGCGGATCACCGCGGAGCGGGAACCGGCCGCGCTGGTACGGATGGTCGAGGAGTTCGCGCCGACCGTGCTGGGCGGAGTGCCGCTCACCTACCAGCAGTTGCTCGACGCCGGGCTCGGCGACGTGCCCTCGCTGCGGGTGTGCGTCACCGCGGGGGCACCGAGCGGTCCGGAACTGCGGGAACGGGTCGAGGAGCGGCTCGGGGCACCGCTGCTCGACGGGTACGGCAGCACCGAGACCTGCGGCAAGATCGCGATGGAGTCGCCGACGGGGCCGCGGGTGCCGGGCAGCAGCGGGGCCGTGCTGCCCGGCATGGAGGTCCGGCTCGTCGATCCCGGCACCGGGACGCAGGTCGTGGGCACCGAGGGGGAGATCTGGGTGCGCGGGCCCGGCGTGATGCTCGGCTACCTCGACGGCGCCGGGGTGGCCGCCGACGGCTGGTACCGCACCGGTGACCTGGGGCGACTGGGCGAGCACGGGTACCTGACCGTCACCGGGCGCGCGAACGACCGGATCGTCCGGGGCGGGGAGAACGTTGACCCCGTCGAGGTCGAGCAGGTGCTGCGCGCTCTGCCCGGGGTGCTGGACGCGGCCGTGGTGGCGCGACCGCATCCGCTGCTCGGCGAGGTCCCGGTCGCGTTCGTCGTACCGGGGGAACGGGCCCTCGACACGGGCGCCCTGCTGCGGGCCTGCGCCGAGGTGCTCTCCGCGCACAAGGTCCCCGAGGACGTCCTGTTCACCCCGGCCATCCCCCGCACCGCGGCCGGAAAACCCCGGCGGGCCGTCCTCCGGGAGGGCCTCGCCGCCCGCCCGGTGGAGGAGGCCCTCGCCGGGCTCGCCGACCGGCCCCCGGCGGAGCGCCGGGCGGCGCTGACCGAGCTGGTGTGCGCACAGACGGCGGCGGTCGGAGGGGCGGGGAGGCCCGGTGGGCCGGAGAACCCCGGCGAGCCCGTCGCGGTCGGCGCCTCGCCGGTCCCGGGCGGATCCGCGAGCACCTCGCCGGCCGCCCTTGGCGAGGCACCGGTCACCGACGCCTCCGCGATCGACCCCCACACCGCCTTCACCGACCTCGGTCTCACCTCCATGGGCGCGATGACCCTGTGGCACCGGCTCGGCCTGCGCACCGGACTGCGGCTGCCCGCCACCCTCGTCTGGGACCACCCCACGCCCGCCGCGGTCGCCGCCCACCTGGACGAGCGGCTGCACGGCGGCGGGCAGGAGAGCACGGCCCCGCGCCGCGGCCCCGCCGCCGAGCCGATCGCGATCGTGGCCGTCGGCTGCCGTTACCCGGGTGGGGTGCGCTCGCCCGAGGACCTCTGGCGGCTGGTGTCCGACGGGGTGGACGCCACCGGGGAGTTCCCGGCCGACCGGGGCTGGGACGTCGACGCCCTGTACCACCCCGACCCCGACCGGCTCGGGACGACGTACACCCGGCGCGGCGGTTTCCTCACCGACGCGGCCGACTTCGACCCGCTGTTCTTCGGGATCTCGCCGCGCGAGGCCACCGCCACGGACCCGCAGCACCGGCTGCTGCTCGAAGTCGCCTGGGAGACGCTGGAGCGGGCCGGCATCCCGGCGCCCGCGCTGCGCGGCAGTGCCACCGGCGTCTACGTCGGCCTGATGCACGGCGGATACGGCGGCGGGGCCTCGCAGCACCCGCTGGAGGCACACCTCGGTGCCGGGTCGGCGGGCAGCGTGGCCTCCGGGCGGATCTCCTACGTGCTGGGCCTGCGCGGCCCGGCCCTGACCGTCGACACGGCCTGCTCGTCCTCCCTGGTCGCCATGGACCTGGCCGCCGCGGCGCTGCGCGCGGGCGAGTGCACTCTCGCGCTGGCCGGCGGGGTGACCGTACTGGCCAGTCCGAAGCCGTTCGTGGTGTTCAGCCGACAGCGCGGACTGTCGGCGGACGGCCGCTGCCGGTCCTTCGCGGACGGCGCGGACGGCACCGCGTGGGCGGAGGGCGTCGGACTGGTGCTGCTGGAGAAGCTGTCCGACGCCCGGCGCAACGGCCACCCGGTCCTGGCCGTGCTGCGGGGCTCCGCCGTCAACCAGGACGGCGCGTCCAACGGGCTCACCGCACCCAACGGCGAGGCCCAACGGGAACTGATCCGGCTGGCGTTGGCCGACGCCGGACTGGACACCGCCGATGTGGACGTCGTCGAGGGCCACGGCACCGGGACCGCGCTCGGCGACCCCGTCGAGGCGGGCGCCCTGCTGGCCACCTACGGCCAGGGCCGCGACCTCGGTGACCCGGTGTGGCTCGGCTCGGTCAAGTCGAACCTCGGGCACACCCAGGCCGCGGCCGGGGTGGCCGGCGTCATCAAGATGATCGAAGCCATGCGCCACGGCGAGCTGCCCAGGTCGCTGTACGCGGAGCAGCCGTCGCCGCACGTCGACTGGTCCGGCGGGGCGGTACGACTGTTGGAGCGGGCCCGGCCCTGGCCGGAGCGCGACCGGCCGCGCCGGGCGGCGGTCTCGTCCTTCGGGATCGGCGGGACCAACGCGCACGTGATCATCGAGGAACCGGAGGAACCGGAGGAAGTAGAGGAGGAGGACCGGCCGGAGAGTGTCCGCCCGGGGCCGGGTACCGTCACCCCCTTTCTCGTCGGCGGCAGCGACGAGGCCGGACTGCGCGCCCATGCCCGGGAGTTGGCGACCGCGCTGGCCGATGTCGACGGGGAAGCGGCCGTCCTGGACGTCGCGTACTCGCTCGCGACCACCCGCGCGCCCCTCCGGCACCGCGCCGCCGTACTGGCCGCCGGCGCCGACGGACTCCTCGCCGGGCTGAGGGACCTGGCCGACGGCACCGACAGCCCCGCACTGCGCAAGGGCACCGCGCACGGCACCTCCAAGGTGGCGCTGCTCTGCGCGGGCCAGGGCTCCCAGCGGACCGGCATGGGCCGTGAACTGGCGGCCCGGTTCCCCGTGTTCGCCACCGCCTTCACTGAACTGTGCGACGCCTTCACCCCGTTGCTCGACCGACCCCTGCGCGAGGTGATCGACGACTCCGACAGCGACCTCCTGCACCGCACCGACTACGCCCAACCGGCCCTGTTCGCCTACGAGGTCGCGCTGCACACCCTCCTCGCCGACTGCGGAGTACGGCCGGACTTCCTGGTGGGCCACTCGATCGGTGAACTGGCCGCCGCGCACATCGCGGGCGTGTTCTCGCGAGCCGACGCGGTACGGCTGGTCGCCGCACGTGGCCGCCTGATGGCCGAACTGCCCCCAGGCGGAGCCATGTTCGCCGTACGAGCGCCACTGGCCGACGTGGTGAAACGGCTCGACGAGGAGCCCGGTGCCCGGGTCGCCGTCGCGGCGGTCAACGGTCCCGAGTCCGTGGTGCTGTCCGGTGACGAGGAGGCGGTGTCCGCGCTGGCCGCCCGACTCGGGCGTACGGCAACCCGGTTGCGGGTCAGCCACGCCTTCCACTCGCCGCTGCTCGACCCGATGCTGGACGGGCTGCGGGAGGTCGCCGAGTCGGTCACCTACCACCGGCCGTCCCTGCCGGTGGTGTCGACGCTGACCGGCCGCCCGGAGCCGGACGCGATCCGGACCGCCGCGTACTGGGTACGGCAGGCGCGGGAGACCGTGCGGTTCGCCGACGCGGTGCAGTGGCTGGCGCGGACGGGCGTGACGGCGTACCTGGAGGCCGGGCCGGCGGCGGCGCTGAGCACGGCGGCCGAGGAGTGCGTCGAGCCGGGCTCCGGAGTGCTGTTCACCTCCGGTGCCGAGACGGCCGTGGCCCTGGCGGAACTGCACGTCCACGGCGTGCCGGTGGACTGGCGGGCCGTGTACGCGGGAACCGGTGCCCGGCGGCGGCCGTTGCCGACGTACCCGTTCCAGCGGCAGCGTTACTGGCTCGACGTGAGCGAGCGCGGCGGCGGTGACGAGGGGAAGCTGGTCGGCGAGGCGCAGCCGGACGCCGACGGGCCCGGGACCCGGTACAGCGGTGCGTTGTCCACCGCGCGGCAGCCCTGGCTCGCGGACCATGTGATCGGCGACCGGGTGCTGGTGCCCGCGACGGTCTTCGCCGAACTCGCCTTCCGGGCGGCGAGGGCGGGCGTGGCGAAGGGCCCGCTACGGCTGTCCGAACTGGTCCTCCAGGAGCCGCTGGTGCTGCCCGTGTCGGAGCAGGTGCCGATCCAGGTGGTCGCCGGCGCCCCGGACCAGGACGGCAACCGCCCGGTCACCGTGTGGGCACGAGCGGGAGAGACCTGGACCCGCCATGCCGGGGCGTCGGTCGCCCCGGTCGGCACACCTGCCGCGGCCGCTCAGGACACGCCGTGGCCCCCTTCCGGTGCCGAGGAGGTGGCGGTCGACTATCAGCGGCTCGCCGCGTACGGGCACCACTACGGGCGGGCCTTCCGCGCGGTCACCGGGCTCTGGCGGCGCGGTGCCGAGATCTTCGCCGAGGTGGCGCTGCGGCCGCGGGAGGCGGCGGAGGCCGGCGCGTACACCGTGCACCCGGCGCTGTTCGACGCCGCCCTGCACGCCGCGCTGCTGGCCGAGGGGCTGGGCGAGGGGCCGGGCGAGGCGCGGGTCCCGCTCGCCCTCACCGGCGTGACCGTGCACACGAGGGGTGCCACCGCCGCGCGGGTACGGCTGGAGCGGCTGGGGGCCGACGAGGTACGGGTCACGCTGACCGGAGTCGACGGGCGGCCGCTCGCCACCGTCGAGTCCCTGGTCACCCGGGTGACGAAGGTCCGCCCGGCGGAGCTGTACAAGGTGGCCTGGCGGCCCGCCACGCAAGGCGGCCACGCCGGTACCGAGCATGAACTCCTCGACACGGCACACCTGTTGACCGAGCCGTACGAGGACATGCCGGGCCGGGTCCGGGAGCTCGTCACGGCCGTCCTCGCCCGGGTGCGTGAGTGGGTCGCCGACACCCGTCCCGGCCGACTGCTGGTGCTCACCCACCACGCCACCGGGGACGACCCGGACCCGGCACAGGCCGCGGTGGCGGGGTTGGTGCGCAGTGCCCAGTCCGAGCACCCCGGCCGGATCGTGCAGATCGACCTCCGCGGCGGCACCGCCACGCGCGCGGCACTGAACGCCGCGCTGGACGCCACACTGAACGCGGCACTGGACGCGGCCCTGCGCACCGGCGAGCCTCAACTCGCCCTGCACGAAGGCACGGTCCTGGTGCCGAGGCTGGTCACCGCGGGCCCCGCGACTGCCGCCCCGCCCGCCCTGGACCCCGACGGCACCGTGCTGATCACCGGCGGCACCGGAGCGCTCGGCGCGAGCCTGGCCCGGTATCTCGTGGCCGAACACGGGTCCCGGCACCTGCTGTTGGCGAGCCGTGGCGGCCGTACTCCCGACTGGGCCGCCGAACTCCCCGCGCAGATAAGGGTGGTGGCCTGTGACGTGAGCGACCGGGCAGCCGTCGACGCACTGGTCGAGTCCTGTCGGCCGCCCCTGACCGGTGTGTTCCATCTCTCCGGAGTGGTCGCCGACGGTGTGGTGGACGGCATGACCCCGGAGCGGGTGGCTGAGGTGCTGGCGCCCAAGGCGGACGCCGCCTGGCACCTGCACGAGGCGACCGCGGACCTGGGACTGGCCGCGTTCGTGCTGTACTCCTCGGCCGCCGGAGTGCTGGGCCGGCCGGGACAGTCCAATTACGCGGCCGCCAACGGCTTCCTCGACGCACTCGCCCAGTACCGGACCGCCCGCGGGCTGCCCGCGCGGTCCCTCGCCTGGGGACCCTGGACCACCGCGCACGACGACGGCGGCATGGCCGGCCGGGTCGCGCCGCACCTGCTGACCGAGGGCGGGGTGCCCGCCGTCACCGAGCCGGCGGGCGTCGAACTGCTGGACTCCGCGCTGCGCACGGCGGCACCGGTGCTGGTGCCCGTCCCGTTCGCCCGCGCCACGCTGAGCGGCTCGCCGCTCCCGCTGCTCGCCGACCTGCGTCCGGCGCGCCCGGCCCCGGTCACCGTGTCACCGGCGGCCGACCAGGCTCCCGGCGCCTGGCGCAAGAGGCTCGCGGGGACTCCAGAGGCCGATCGCTCCGGGGTGCTGGCCGGTCTGCTCCGCGCCGAACTGGCAGCGGTGCTCGGCTTCCCCGACGCGGACGCGTTCCCCGCCGACCGCGAGTTCGGACAGCTCGGCTTCGACTCGCTGACGGCTCTCCAGTTCCGCAACCGGCTCAGCGCGTTCACCCGGGTGCGGCTGGCGCCGACGGTCGTGCTCGAACACCCCACACTGGAGGGGCTGTCGGCGCACCTCCTCACCGCGTTGCGGGAGGCGGGTGCGTTGCCGGATGTGGCGGACATCCCGACGGCGGAGACGATCGCTCAAGTACCCCTGTCCGCGTACCCGTTCTCCACCCTCTACCACCGCGTCCTGCGCGAGCAGGGCCCGTTGGAGGCGATGACCCTGCGGTACGTCGCCTCGTACGCCCTGCCGTCCTTCACCGTGGCCGACCGCGCCCGCTACGCCGTCGAACCCCTCCGGCTCGCCCGGAGCGGCAGCGGCGGGCGGGCCGCGGCGCTCGCCTACCTCCCTGACTACCTCGCCCCCTTCCACCGTGTCCCCACCGGTCTGGCCGCACAGTTCGACGGGGAACGGGACGTGTACCTGCTGGAACACCCTGGGTTCGGCGCCCGCCGGGCGGTTCCCGACTCGATGGAGACGCTGGCGCGGGCGCATGCCGACGCGGTCCGCGAGCTCGCCCGGGGCGGTCCGGTCGTCCTGGTCGGTTACTGCGCCGGCGGCGTGATCGCGCACGAGGTGGCACGCCGGCTGGCGGACATCGGAGAGCCATCGGCCGGTGTCGTCCTGATCGACTCCCACGCGGGCGTGCTCCAGCGCGGTGACGCGCGCGCCCTCGCCCTGATGGCGGCCGGTGCCGCCCTGCCGCAGGACGTGGTCGCGGAGTTCGACGACTCGTTGCTGATCGCGGGCGGCGGCTATGCGCGCGTTCTCGAGGGATGGCGCCCTGAGCCGGCCCCCGAGTCGACCCCCGTGCCGACGCTGCTGCTGCGCGGCCGGCCGACCGCCGAGATGCGGAGGACCGACCCCGGAGGGGACTGGCCGCCGCACTGGCCGCTGCCCCACGACGCCGTCGACGTCCCCGGCGACCACTACTCCGTCGTCCACCAGGACGCCGACACCACGGCCGCGGCGATCCGCGCCTGGCTGACCGCGTAACTCCCCGACCGAGAAGTGGAGTTCCCGATGAACCCCGAGTACGACCTGATCGTCGTCGGTGGCGGGCCGGCCGGCTCGACCGCCGCGACCGCCGTGGCGATGCGTGGACACCGGGTGCTGCTGCTGGAGCGGGAGACCTTCCCGAGGTACCAGATCGGCGAGTCGTTGCTGCCGGCGACCGTGCACGGCCTGTGCGGCATCCTCGGTGTCGCCGACGAGGTCGCCGAGGCCGGGTTCACCCTCAAGCGCGGTGGCACCCTGCGCTGGGGACGCGACCCGAAGCCGTGGCAGTTCTCCTTCTCCATGACACCCCGGCTGCCCGAACCCACGGCGACCGCCTTCCAGGTGGAGCGCTCCCGGTTCGACGAGATCCTGCTGCGCAACGCCGCCCGCGTCGGCGCCGAGGTCCGCGAGGGCAGCCCGGTGCGCCGGATCGTCGCCGACGACGAGCGGGTGCGCGGGGTCGAGTACACCGACAGCGACGGCAACGCCCGTACCGCGTACGGCCGTCACGTCATCGACGCGTCCGGCAACACCGGCCGGGTTCACTCCGGGGTGGGTGGCACGCGCGTGTACTCCGACTTCTTCCGCAACCTCGCCGTGTTCGGGTACTTCGCGGGCGGACGCCGGCTCCCCGAGCCGAACCGGGGCAACATCTTCTGCGCCGCGTTCGACGCCGGCTGGCTCTGGTACATCCCGCTGCGCGACGACCTGACCAGCGTCGGCGCCGTGATCTCGCCCGAGCATCACCCGGCCGTCCAGCGGGACCCGCGGGCCGCCTGGCAGGACATGATCCGGGCCTGCCCGGAGGTCGCCGAGCTGCTCGACGGAGTGCCGGCCGCGACCGAGCCGCCGTACGACCGGGTGCGGGTGCGCAAGGACTGGTCGTACTGGAACACGTCCTTCTGGACGCCCGGCATGGCGCTCGTCGGCGACGCCGCCTGCTTCGTGGACCCGGTGCTGTCCTCCGGGGTCCATCTCGCGACCTATGGCGCCCTGTTGGCGGCCCGCGCGGTCAACTCCGCGCTCGACGGCCGTGTGCCCGAGGAGTGCGGCTTCGCCGAGTTCGAGGCCCGCTACCGGCGCGAGTACGGGGTGTTCTACGAGTTCCTCATCGCCTTCTACGACATGGAGCGCAACGACCAGTCGTACTTCTGGTCCGCGAAGAAGGTCACGAAGGTCGACAGCACCGAGGTGGCGGCCTTCGCCGAGCTGGCCGGCGGACTGGTCTCGGGTGATGCGGCGGTGCTGGGGCCGGAGCGGCTCGGGGCCCACTGGAGTGCCGCGGCGGCCGAACTGGACAGCGCTGTGGGCCGGTTGGCCACGTCGGACGAGCGGACGAACCCGCTGCTGTTCACGCGGGTCGTCGGCGAGACCTTCCGGACCGGCAACGACCTCCAGGAACAGGCGCTCTACGGCGGCCCCCTGGACGACACCGCGCCCGCCGCGCCGGGCCACCTCGTCGCCTCCGCCGACGGGCTGGGCTGGGAGCGGGAGCTGTGAATGGCAGAACCACTGGTATGTTGACTTTCGGCTGAGCGAGCCAGAGGATTCCAGGGGTGACCCCTACCGAGTACCCGTCTGCCCGCACCGCCCTCCCCGTCGACCTCGACGAGGCCGCCCACCGCTGTCTCGTCGCCGGGTTCGAAGGCACCACGGCCGTCCCCGACACCCTCAAGCGGCTCATCGACCGCGGGCTCGGCGGGGTCATCCTGTTCACCCGCAACGTGCGCGACGCGGAACAGGTGCGCCGCCTCACCGACACCCTGCGGGCCCTGCGCCCCGACCTGCTGGTCGCCATCGACAACGAGGGCGGCGGCATCGGGCACCTGGTCGCCGCGGGCGCCCCGGAGGTCCCCGGCTCCTACGCCCTCGGCGTCGTCGACGACCCGCACCTCACCGCCCGCTGCGCCGACGCCCTCGCCGGGCACCTGGCCACCCTCGGCATCACCGCCTCCTACGCCCCCGTCGCCGACGTCCAGCGCGAGGCCGGCAACCCGATCGTGCGCACCCGCGCCTTCGGCACCGACCCCGAGCTGGTCTCCCGGCACCTGAGCGCCTGGATCGCGGCCACCGAGGCACGCGGCATCGCCTCCTGCGCCAAGCACTTCCCCGGGCACGGCGGCACCCTCACCGACAGCCACCACGAAGTCGCCGTCGATCCGCGGCCGTACGAGGAACTCGACCTCGGCCCCTTCCGGGCCGCGATCGCCGCGGGCGTGCCGATGCTGATGAGCGCGCACGTCGTCTTTCCGGCACTGGACGCCAACCGGCCGGCCACGCTCAGCCGCCGCATCCTCGGGGATCTGCTGCGGCACGAGCTCGACTTCGACGGGGTGCTGGTCAGCGACGCACTGGAGATGAAGTCGATCGCGGACCTGTACGGGGAGGCCGCGGGGGCGCGGATCGCCCTCGCCGCCGGAGCGGACCAGGTCATCGTCGCCGTGGCGGATCTGGGGGTGACCCTGGAGTGCCGGGACGCCGTGCTCGAGGCGCTGCGGGACGGGGTGCTGGGCGAGGAACGGGTGCGGGAGGCGGCGGGGCGGGTGCAGCGGCTGGTGGAGCGGTATGCGACGCCGGCGGACGAGGTCGCCGTATGGGACGACGGGGCGGGGCTGGCGGCGGCTCGGCGGGCGGTGCGGGTACCTCCGGTGGGTGTGCGGGGGGCCCATGTCGTGGACCTGTTCCCGGCGCCGCACCCAGCGCTGAACTGGGGTGGGGAGGACCTGCTGACCGAGGTGCTGGCCGTTGACCCGACGGCCACGGGGACGGCGGTCGCGGGGGAGCCGGCCGATCCCGCCGCGCTCGTCGAGGCGATTCTGGCCAAGGCCGGGGGCGCGCCGCTGGTCGTGGCCACGTGTGATGCGGGGCTGTATCCGTGGCAGGCCGGCATGCGGGACGAGCTGGTGGCCCGGCGGCCGGGGGCGGTGCGGGTGGCCACGGGGCTGCCGGAGAAGGGGGCGGTTTGTTCCTACGGGCGGGGGAAGGTCAACTTGCGGGCGGTGGCCGAGGTGCTCAACGCTTCGCGGTAAGTGCGGGCCGGTGGGGGCTGGTCGCGCCCACGCGGCGGAGCCGCATATCGATACAGCCCCGCGCCCCTAAAAGCCCCCACGTATGACCTTCTTGATTCCGCGCGCTGCAAGATGGCCGGAGTCCTCCGCCCGTTCCGCCAGTACCACCGCGGGACGCACCCCCTGCTGGCGCAGTCTCATCCACTCCTCGAAGTACGCCCCGCCCGGTCCCGACACCGATCGCGTGGATGGCGTGCAGTCCAGGACCAGGGCCGTTTCGCGCGGCTCAGCCGACACTGATCCAGTGCGCAGTTCGGCGATCGTCGCCGCCACCGCCTCCGCGATCGGCTTGGGCCGCCCCTCCGAGTCGAAGAGCCCCAGCGTGTACTCCAGTTCCGGGAAGTCCGCCAGTGAGCGGTCCACGTCGTGGGAGCACCACCACGTCACGCCCCACAGGTCCGCGCACCCCGAGGCGTTCAGGATCGTCTCGCGGGCGAAGTGCGGGGCGTCGGCGGCCGGAATGTGGGGTTCGGGGGCGCCGGTTTCCTGGACCCAGACCGGGCGGGACGGGTCCTCGGCGTAGGCCTTGGCGAGTTCCGTGCCGTACTCGGCGAGGTGCAGCACCTGCGGGGAGCGGGGGCCGTAGCGGCTCGCGCAGCCGCCGGAGAACACCCAGGGGTGGACGGTGGTGACGTCCCCCTTGCGGGCCGAGGCCTCAGGAGTGAAGGGGTGGTCGTCGCCGTACCAGGCCGCGTCGTAGGCGGAGTGCGTGACCAGGCCGCCGTCCGTGCCGAGGCCCTCCCGGGCGGCCGCCAGCAGGGAGTCCAGGTAGTGGTCGACCTCGGCCGCGGTCACCGGGTTGTGCTCGACGAGGTTGTTGAGCTCGTTGCCCAGCTGGAGGCCGATGAGGTTCGGGCGGCCGGCGAGGGCGCGGCCGAGGGTGCGCAGCAGGTCCGCCTGGGCGTCGATCGCCTCCGGGTCGGTGAAGACGTTGCGGTGGTGCCAGCTGCGGGTCCACTCCGGGTAGAAGTCGAAGCTCGACAGATGGCCCTGCACGCCGTCCACCAGCACGTCGAGGCCCACCTCGGCGGCCAGGTCGACCAGCTGGGCCAGCTGGTCCACGGCGGCGGTGCGGATCAGCGTGCGGTTGGGCTGCAGGAGCGGCCACAGGTGGAAGACCCGGACGTGATCGAGGCCGAGCCCCGCTATGTGGTCCAGATCCTCGCGGATGCGGGCCGGATCGAAGTCGTGCCAGGCGTGGAACCAGCCGTGGCGGGGCGTGTAGTTGACGCCGAAGCGGAGCGTGGGAATGGGATCCTCCTCGGGCCGGGCCCTTGTCCTGCGCGAATGTATCAATCACCATAGCCATCGATGGGTAATGATTTGAACCAAGAATTGGTCGTCGGTGAATTGGTCGTCGGCCTCGACGCCGGCGGCACCCGCACCCGCGCGGTGCTCGCCGCCGCCGACGACGGCCGTGTGCTGGGCGAGAGCACCGGCGGACCGGGCAACGCCATGACGGTCCCGGTCCCGCAGCTCACCGACCACCTCACCGAGACACTCACCCGGGTGGTGCCCGAAGAGCTGCGCGCCCGGGTGGTGGCCGTGACCGGCGGTTTCGCGGGCGCCACGGCGGCCGCCGAGGACGACCCCGGCACCGGCAGGGCCCGCGCCGCCCTCACCGAGGCCCTGCGCCGCCTCGCCGTTCCGACGGGCCGGGTCGGTGTCTGCAGCGACATCGAGGCCGCCTTCGCCGCCGCCCCCGGCACCCCCTCCGAGGGCCTCGCCCTGGTCGCGGGCACGGGCGCGGTCGCCATGCGCATCACCGGCCGGCACGCCACGACCACCGTGGACGGCGACGGCTGGCTCCTCGGCGACGAGGGCAGCGGCTTCTGGATCGGCCGCAGCGCGGTCCGCGCCGCCCTGCGCATGGCCGACGGCCGCGGCCGTCCGACCGTCCTCGCCGGCTGGCTCGGCCACGCCCTGGACCTGCCGGTCGACGTCCTCCCGAAGGGAGGAATCCCTTCCTACGACCGTGGCGGCACCGTCCTGCCGAGCGGTACCGCGACCCACCCCACCGGCGTCCCCGGCTGGGAACGCGCCCGGCGTGAGGACTTCCGCCGCCATCTGCTGCCCGCCGTCCTGGCCGATCCGCCGATCCGGCTGGCCCGTTTCGCCCCGCTGGTCGCCGAGGCGGCTGCCGAGAAGGACGCCGTGGCGGAGACCATCCTGAGCGAGGCGGCGGACCACCTGCTGGAGTCCGTACGGGCGCTGGGCCCCCGCCCCGGTGAGCGGATCGTCGCCACGGGCGGGCTCCTCGGTCCCGAGGGGCCGCTCACCACCCCGCTGGCCGAACGGCTCCAGGCGCACGGCCTGACCCTGGACTGGGTGGCCGACGGCTGCCCCGGCGCGGTCGCCCTCGCGCGGTTGGCGCACCTGTCGTGAGCGAGCCCGTGTACCGCGACCCCACCGCCCCGCTCGACGCCCGCGTCCAGGACCTCCTGTCCCGGATGACCCTGCGCGAGAAGGCAGGCCAGCTCAACCAGCGGATGTACGGCTGGGACGCCTACCGCCGCACCCCCGACGGCGGCTTCGAACTCACCGAGGCCCTGCATGCCGAGACCGACCGCTTCGAGGGACTCGGCGCCCTGTACGGCCTCCAGCGCGCCGACGCCTGGTCCGGCGTGGATCACGGGAGCGGACCCGGCGCGCGGGACGGGGCCGCCCTCGCCGAGCTGGTGCAGCGCCATGTCGTGGCCCGGAGCCGGCTCGGCATCCCCGCGCTGTTCGTCGAGGAGGTCCCGCACGGTCTCATGGCCCTCGACGGCACGGTCCTCCCGGTCAACCTGGCGATCGGCGCCACCTGGGACCCCGCTCTGTACGAGCGTGCCGCTGCCCACGCCGCCGCCGAACTGCGCGCCCGTGGCGGCCACGTGGCCCTCGTCTCGGCGCTGGACATCTCCCGCGACCCGCGCTGGGGCCGCACGGAGGAGTGCTTCGGCGAGGACTCGTACCTCGCGGCCCGGCTGACGCAGGCGCTGGTCCGGGGAATGCAAGGAATGCAGGGCACCTGCCCGGACGGCCTCTTCGCCGCCGACAAGGCGCCCGTCGTCCTCAAACACTTCGCCGGGCAGGGTGCCACCGTCGGCGGCCGCAACTCCGCCGAGTCGGAGCTGGGTTGGCGGGAGCTGCACGAGATCCACCTGCCCGCCGCCCGGGCCGGTGTCCGCGCGGGTGCCGCCGCTGTCATGGCCGCGTACAACGAGGTCGACGGCATGCCCTGCTCCGGCAACCGCGCCCTGCTCACCGGGCTGTTGCGCGAGGAGTGGGGCTTCGACGGGCTCGTCATGGCGGACGGCCTCGCCGTCGACCGGCTGGCCCGGATCACCGGCGACAAGGTCTCCGCGGGCGCGCTCGCCCTCAACTCCGGTGTGGACCTGAGTCTTTGGGACGAAGGCTTCACCCACTTGGAGGAGGCGGTCGAGCGGGGACTGGTCAAGGAGACCGTCCTCGACGCCGCCGTCGCCCGCGTCCTGCGCCTGAAGTTCCGGTTGGGACTGTTCGAGCGACAGCACCCGACGGCCCCCGCGCCGGCCGGCGGGGCCGAGCTGAGCAAGGAGATCGCCCGGGCCGCCGTCACCCTCCTGCGCAACGACGGTGTGCTCCCCGTCGGCGAGAAGGTCTCCCGGATCGCCGTGCTCGGGCCCCAAGCCGCCACCACCGCCCACCAGTTGGGCGACTACACGGCTCCGCAGCGCCCCGGCACCGGCAGCAGTGTCCTCGACGCCCTGCGCAGACTCGCCCCGCCCGGCCTCGACATCCGCCACGCCCGGGGCTGTTCCCTCACCGGCGACGACCTCTCCGGCATCCCGGCGGCGATCGCCCAGGCCGCCGCGTCCGACCTCGCCGTGCTGGTGCTGGGCGGCAGCAGCGCCCGTACGCCCGGGACCGAGTTCGACGCCAACGGGGCCGCGCGCACGGCGGTCTCCGAGATGACCTGCGGCGAGGGTGTCGACCTCGCCGGGCTGCGGCTGGGAGGCGCCCAGTACGCACTGCTGGACGCAGTGGTGGCGACGGGCACACCGACCGCGGTCGTGCTGGTCCAAGGCCGCCCGCACGTGCTGCCGGACACCGCGCCCGCCCTGCTCACCGCCTGGTATCCCGGCCCCTGGGGTGGCGAGGCGATCGCGGAGGTGCTGCTCGGACTCACCGAACCGGCGGGCCGCCTGCCGGTCTCGGTCCCTCGCTCGGCGGCCCAACTCCCCGTCTACTACAACCACAAGGACACCGAGTACGGCGGATACGTCGACGAGAGTGCCGAGCCGCGGTATTCCTTCGGGCACGGGCTGTCGTACACGAGCTTCGCGTACGGCGAGCCGCGGTCGACGGGGCTCACCGTCGAGGTGGATGTCACCAACACCGGTCAGCGGTACGGCCGTTCGGTCGTCCAGGTCTATCTGCGCCGGCTGATCACCGCCACCTGGCCGCGCACCCTCGAACTGTGCGCGTTCGAGGGGGTGAGCCTGGCGCCGGGTGAGCGGCGCACGGTGACCCTGCCCCTGGAGGGCATCGGCGGCACGGTCGAGATCAGGGTCGCCGCGTCCGCCCGGGAGGCGCTCGGAACCCGGGGTCAGAGCTTGACGGCTCCCGACGAGACGCCCTTGTAGAACCACCGCTGGGTGATCACGAACAGCACCAGCACCGGGACCACCGAGATCACCGAACCGGCCATGACCATCCGCTGGTCGTAGCCGAACGACGAGCTCTGCAGGCGCGAAAGCCCCAGGGTCAGTGTCATGTTGCTCTCGGAGCGCAGCACGATCAGCGGCCACAGGAAGTCGTCCCAGGCGCTGATGAAGGTGTTGATGACGACCACCAGGATCGCGCCCCACGCGGACGGCAGATACAGGTGCCGGAAGCGCTGCCACTCGTTCGCGCCGTCGAGCATGGCCGAGTCCTCGATCTCGCGCGGGACCGCGAGGAACGCGCCGCGCATGAGGAGGACGTTGATGGCGCCGACGAAGCCGGGCAGCCACACGCCGGCCAGGCTGTCGACCAGACCCAGGTCGCGGATGCTGATGAACAGCGACACCATGATCGACTCGAAGGGGAACATCATCGAGGCGACCAGCACCACCCAGACCGCCTTGCGGCCCTTCCAGGCGGGCTTGGAGAGCATGTAGCCGGCCGTCGTGGAGAACACCAGCTGGCTGGTGATCGACAGGGCGACCACGATCAGGCTGTTCTTGATGTACGACCACACCGGCACCTGGTCGAAGACCGTCCGGTAGGCGCGCAGCGTCGGGTGGTGCGGCAGCAGGGTGGCGTCCGCGCCGAAGACGTCCTCGCCCGTGCCCTTCAGGGAGGCCAGCAGCTGCCACAGCAGCGGGCCCACGGTGAGGCCGAGCACCAGGAGGAGCAGCAGATAGCGGACGACCAGCTCGCGCGGACGGCCGTAGTCCCGCCAACGCGGCATCAGGCGACGGCCCTTGGTCTCGACGACGGTCGTCGTCATGACTCGTCCTCCTTGGTCAGACGCTGGGCCAGCAGGGTCAGTCCCAGCGTCAGCGCGAACAGGGCCACGCTGACGGCCGAGCCGTATCCCGCGTTGCCGGTGATCGGGTCCAGGCCGACGTCCCGGATGTAGAACGGCAGGGTGCGGTCGGCGCCGCCGGGGCCGCCGGTGGAACTGCCGAGCATGTAGATCTCGGTGAACACCCGGAGCGAACCGATGCCGGTGAGGGTGCCGACGAGCATCATGGCCTGCCGGACGCCGGGGACCGTGATGTGCCAGAAGCGGCGCACGGCACCGGCGCCGTCCATCTGCGCGGCCTCGTGCAGTTCCCTGGGCACGTTCCCGAGGGCCGCCAGGTAGAAGATCATGTACCAGCCGAGGCCCTTCCACAGGGTCAGGCCCATCGCGGAGAGCAGGATCAGCCAGGAGTCGGAGAGGAAGGGGATGGCCGACTTGATCAAGTGGGCCTTCTCCAGCCAGGTGTTGACCAGCCCGTCGTCGGCGAGCAGCCACTGCCAGCTCAGCCCCACGACCACGCTGGAGGCGAGCACCGGCGTGTAGAAGGCGGAGCGGAAGAAGCCGATGCCGGGCAGGTTCCGCTCCACCAGGACGGCCAGCATCAGCGGCAGGAGCACCATCAGCGGCACGACGATCACCGCGTACAGGACGCTGTTGCGGGTGGCGAGCCAGAAGTCGTCGTCCTGGAGCATCCGCGTGTAGTTGTCGAGTCCGACGAAACCCGCGGCGCCGCCGAGCGGCTTGGCGTTGGTGAACGACAGCAGGAGCGTGTTGAGGAACGGGAACACCCCGAAGACCACCGCGCACCCGATCGCCGGGGCGGTCCACAGCCAGGGCAGCCACCAACGGCGGTACATGGCAGCCCCGTTGGCCCCGGGGGCGGGACCGGGCAGCGCGGCCCCTACGAGTCGGCGGAGGCGGGACGGGGCCGGGCCCGGCGCGGGGGTCGGGGACTCCACGCCGGACACCGGATGCGTGATCTGTGCCGTCACCGTCAGCTGCCCTGCTTCAGCAGCTCGTTCGACTTCTCCTGAGCGTCCTTGACGGCGTCAGCGGCGCTCTTCTTGCCCTGCATGGCCAGCTGCACCTGGGACACGATGGCGTTCTGCACGGCCGGGGAGAGGTTGGTCTGGTTGGTGTCGGCTGTCTTGAGCTGGTCGGCGACGAGCTTGCGGGCCTGCGAGAACGGGTCGCTGCCGGTGACCTTCTGGAAGAACGGGTCGTCGAGCGACCGGGTGGTGGTCGGGAAGATCACCACGTCGGGGTCCTTGCACCAGGCCGTCTGGTTCTCGGCGTCGGTCAGGAACTCCGCGAACGACAGGGCCGTGGGCGCGTTCTTGCTCGTCGCGGCGACCGAGATGTACTGCGGGGCGCCGGCGGAGGCCCGGCCGAGCGCGTCGTAGGGCTGCTGGCCGACGGCCGTCTTGTCGTAGACCGACGGGCTGTTCTGCTTCACGAACCGCACGAAGCTCGGGTTGGTCGAGCCGTAGGCCACCTTGCCCTGGCTGTAGAGCGTGGACGGGTCGTTGCTGGAGGACAGCGAGTCCTTCGGCATCGCTCCCTCCTTGTACAGCTTCGCCATCCAGGCGACCCACTGGGTGGTGCGCGGGTCGTCACCGAACACGGCGGACTTGCCGTCGGAGGACAGGACCTTGATGCCCATCTGGTCGAAGTCGGCGGGGATGCGCCAGATCGGGTTGGCCATCGTCGCGAAGTACTTGCCGTCGGCGGCCCTGGCGACCTTCTCGTAGTCGGCGAAGAGCCCGAAGATGCTGGTCGGCGGCTTCGCCGGGTCGACGCCGGCCTTTGCCAGCAGGTCCTTGTTGTACGTCAGGAGGACGCCGCCGGTGTACCAGGGCAGCGTGGTGTGGATCGACTTGCCGGAGGCGTCCGCGAAGGTGGCGGTCTTCCAGAACGACGGGACGAAGGGCTTGGAGGCGTCCGGGTCCTTGGTGCCGAGGTCGAGCAGGTAGCCGGCCTTGGTGAGGGCGGTCGCCGTCGGCGCGTTGACGTTGATGACGTCGGCCATCGTGCAGGCCTGGGCGTCGGCGACGGTCCGGCTCGTGAAGGTGTTGTCGCCGGGGTCGTCGATCCACTTGACCTTGGTGCCGGGGTGGGCCTTCTGGAAGTCCGCGATCACTCCGTTGAAGAAGTCCCCGAAGTCCTTCTTCAGGTTGGTGGTCTGGAAGGTGATGTCGCCCTTGACCTCGCCGGTGAGCTTGCCCGACCCGACGTTGCCCTTGTCGACCTTGCAGCCGCCGGCGGTGGCGTCACCGCTGTCGGATCCGCCGCCGAGGCCGCAGCCGGTGGCCGCGAGTGACAGAACGGCGATACAGGTCAGGGTGCGGGTCAGTCTCTTTGCGCTCATGTGATGCCCCTCCACGGCTGGTTCAATGAACCAACTCCGACTCTGATTGATGAAAATGTGGACCAGAATTCATCGGAGGTCAATGGTTCCCGTGTTGCGTTTAGGTTCCGTACGAGATCAGTGCCGGTGTTCGTGGTCCGGGTGCGAGGGATCACCGGGGTGTTCGTGCCCGTGGGAGTACACGACGGTGCTCCTGGCCTGGTCCAGCCAGCCGAAGAAGGCGCGACGGCCCGCCGCCCTTCGCAACTCGCGGGCGATGCCGTCGCGGGCGGTGTCGTACGGCAGGAGGTCCTCCGGCCCCGTCGTCTCTCCGAAGGGGTCCACGCCCCGCCTGAGGGCCTCCGGGGTGAGGAAGCGGTCCCGGTTGCGGTCGTAATAGTCCCGTACGGCCGTCTCCGGGACCGTCTGTTCGACTTCCAGGGCGGCGAGGAGGGTGCGGGCTGCGGCGGAGTGGGCGAGGGCCGCGGCGACGATGCTGCCGAGGTCTGCCACGTCTGTCTCGGCGACGGCCAGGACGGAGACGGGTGACGCCTCCTCCGGTACGTCCAGGCCCCGGTCGGCGCAGGCCCTGCGGGCGAGTTCGTCGGTGACGATCACTTGGGTGGCCCAGCGGCGGCGTTGTCTCGCGACGGAGGGTGCCTCTGACGGTCGTCGGGCGGGTGCGTGTTCGTGGTGGCCGGCCGGCGCTTCCAAGAAGGCGTTCACCCGTGCTGTCGGGAGTGGCTCACCGGCTATCAGTGCCGCGTGTTCCGGCGTCACGGAGTCACCTCCAGGGCTATGGCCTTCGTGTACGCCACCTGGCCGTTCCACGCCGCCTTCGCCATGAGCCAGTACGCGCCCGGTGGGATCGACGAACCGTCCACCTCGATCACGAACTCCCGCTGCTCCCCGCCCGGCACCGTGAAGCCCTGCAGTCCCGGCTCCACCCCCTGCCACGTGCCCCAGGGCGCCACCGCCCACAGCTGACCGCCGACCGGGCCCCGGGTGGTGTTGCGCAGGCTCACCGGAACCTGAGCCCGCTCACCCCCGCGCACGGTGACCCGGTCGGCGGCCAGGTCGCACACCAGGCCCCGCCCGGGGGGCGGTCCGCCTGGTACGTCGAGGCCCACGACGTCCTCGTACGTCTGGCCGCCGTACGGCAGCCGGGCCGTGAGCCAGTGTCGGCCGGGCTCGGCGTCCGGCGGCGGTGTCACCGTCACCTCGGCCAGCGAGAAGCCGCCGGGCCCGAGCGCGTACGGCAGTTCGGGGGGCTCGGCGGACCAGCCGGGCGGCACGTCGAAGACCACCGTGCCGTTCGCCGAGGTGTCCGTGAGCTCGGAGCTGATCCGGACCGTGGCGGTGACGGGGCCGCCGGCCGTGAGCGCGGTGGGGGAGAGGTGGACGGACACCGGCATGTTGCCGCGGGGGGCGGGGCCGGAGTTGTGCAGCCAGTAGCGGGTGTGGACGGGCTGGGCGGGCTCGTGGGCGGCGACGCCGGGGTCGGTCCTCGGCTCGGGTGCCAGCGGGGGTGCGGCCAGGACGGTGGCCACCTCGAAGCCGGTGAGCCCCGCCTCCAGTGCCCCCTCGCCGTCCGGCAGCAGGGACTCCCCGGGCCTTTCCAGTACGTCCGCCCGGGCGCCCTCGGTCCAGGCGACCGGCCCGCGCACCCGCGCCCGCACCGGCCGCCCGTTCACCTCGTGCACGCGGACCACGACCCCGCGCCCCGGATCCGCGGGCGCCGCGCTGCCCCTGGCCAGCGGGGAACCGAGCGGCTTGAAGGCGTCGAGGAGCACCTCGCGGGCCGGCTCCACCGCCAGCAGGGAGGTCTGCCGGGGCAGGAGCGCGGATTCGCTCCCGCCGCGCAGCCGGGCCGTGAGCGGATGGTTGAACTCATGCCCACGCGCCGGGAGTTGCAGATCCCGCCAGTCGCCCTCGCCCGCGACGACCGCGTACTCGAAGGTGTGCGACCAGCGCTGGAGCTGGAAGCCCGAGCCGTCGGGGGTCGTGCGGCTGGGCGGGTCGATCCAGACGCCGGACGGCCAGCCGGTGCAGGAGCGCATCAAGGACATGTAGAGGTCACCGGAGGTGGTGACCACACAGCCGGGCGTGCCCCGGTTCAGTACGGCGAACCCGCGCCCGTCCCAGGCGTCACCGGGCGGGAGCGCCTCGCCGCCGCCCGCAGCCGTGGCCGTGACGGTGAAATCCCCCAGGTCCGCGATCAGCGCGTCGACGGCCTTCGCGTCCCCCGTACGGTCGGCGCCGGCGATCACCAGCAGCGGCAGCCGCTCCAGGTCACGCAGGTCGGCACCGGGCACCCACTCCTCGCGCAGGGAGGCGCGCGGCGCGACCCACACCGCCGACACGCCCCGTTCGGCGACCTGGCGGCGCAGCTCGCGGCCGGCAGCCGGGTCCATGGCGAGCGCCTCGGCGACCAGGGAGTTGCGTTCGGGGCCGCCGACGGCGATCCGGATGTCGGGAAGGTTGGAGTCGACCTCCAGGTCGCCGTAGCGGGGGCCGCCCGCGACGGTCGAGGTCGCGGTGACGCCCGCGCGGACCAGGGCCGCCGCGAGCGGGGTGCCCAGCTCACCCGCCTCGTCCCAGTCGGCGTACACCAACTCGGCGACGCCGATGGACCGTTGACCCAGCAAGGCGCCGGAGTCGTCCCGCAGGGCCACCCGTGCCGTGGACCCCAGTGCGAACCAGGTGTTGGCCGGGTTGTCCAGCGTCCACGGGAACCGCTCGCTGTCCACCTCCACGAACCCGAACCCCCGCCCGATCACCGCGTCGGCGACCTCGTGCACGGGCAGTCCGCCGCGCACGTCGGAGGGCCAGCGGACCCGGATGAGGCGGTCGGCACCGTCGTAGCCGTCGATCGTCGTGGTGATGTCGAGGCGGTCGACGCCCGTCCAGAGAGTGAGCGTCTGCGTGTACGTGAACAGGCCGAGGTCGGCGCGGACGGTGATCCGGGACCCGGCCGGGGAGCGCTCGACCTCGACGTCGGCGCTCACGTCGCGGCTGCGCGCGGCGGTCGTGCCGGTCGGGGTGAGGTGCCAGGGGCCCTCGCCGAAGCGCGGGTGCCTCGGGAACTCCTCCTGGACGACCAGCTCGTTGCCGAGGTCACCGGCGGGCAGCAGTTCCCGGCCGCCCTCGGCCAGGGCGCGCAGACTGCTCACGGTGCCGCCGCGCGCGGGGTCGACCGTCACCTCGTAGAACTCGTTGCGGATGGCCGTGCCCTCGCCGGAGGTCCACTCGGGGAGTGAACCGGCCGCCAGGGAAAGGGACTTGAGGCCCATGCCGGGCACCTGCGGGACGACGACCCGGAGGGTGCCGTCCTCCTCGCGTACGGCGGGCAGCGGCTGGAAGTCGTCGCCGACCGGTACCAGGCCCGGGTCGTCGACGGTCAGCACGTCCTGTCGTTCCCAGGTGGCGGAGTTGAAGACCACCAGGTCGGGGCCGGTGCCCGGCTCGACCCGGTCGGCCAGCGCCTTCGTCGCGTCGGCGTGCACGGTCTCGGCGAGGTCGGCCAACTCACGCCAGCCGGTGAGGAGATCGATGTACACCTGGTCGGACTCGGAGCCGGTGACGGCGTCGTGGTGGGCGCCGTAGACCAGTTGCCGCCAGGCCTTGTCGAGGGCCGCGTCCGGATACGGGTGCCCGGTGACGAGGGAGGCGAGGGTCGCCCAGGCCTCCGCGTCGGCGAGGAGTGTCTCGCCGTACCGCTGGGCCTGCTTGGTGTCGATGTAGGAGACGTCCTTGCCGGTGTAGATCGGGTTCATGTCCCGGGTCTGCGGCGAGGCCTTGCGGCCCTCTGCCTCCAGTTCGGCGCGTACGGCGGCGAAGAAGTCCCGGGGGATGCCGGAGACGAACCGCGGCCACACGTACCGGGCGTTCCAGTCCCGGTGGATGTCCATCACCCAGCGGCACGGCGGCGCGTAGTCCCCGCCGACCGGCAGCAGCACGTTCCGGGTGAGCGCGACCTTCTTGAGTCCCTTGAACAGCTTGAGGGCGGCGGCTTCCGCTGCGGGCAGGTCCGGCGCGCTGTCGATCGCCCAGCCGGCGGCGTAGTGGTTGACCATGTACGCGGTCAGCAGCCCGCGTCCCGAGGGGGCGATCCACTCGAACTCGGCCGGGAACTGCATCCGCCCGGGATCGCGCGGCTCCTCCCCGAACACCGACATCGTCGGCCCCCACTGGTGGTGCGGCCCGCGCGCCCACGAACTGGAGGTCACCCCCGCGTCCGCCATCAGCCCCGGGAACTGCGGATCGTGCCCGAACGCGTCCAACTGCCAGGCGGTCTGCGGGGACGCCCCCATGATCCCGCGCTGGAACCCGTCGCCGTACAGCGCGTTGCGTACGGTCGCCTCGGCGCCGGTGAGGTTGGTGTTCGGCTCGTTGTAGGTGCCGCCCATGACCTCGACGCGCCCGGTGCGGATCAGTTCGCGCAGGAAGGCGCGCTCCTCCGGGAAGGCGTCCCAGTAGGGCTTGAGGTAGTCGACCTCGGCGAGCACGAAGGTGTACGCCGGGTCGCGCCGGGCCAGATCGCTGTGGGCCCGCACCAGGCTCATCCCGGAGTCGCCGCGGTAGCCGAAGGGGCGGGCGGGCAGGCCGGTGGCGGCAGGGTCGTCGACGACGTCCCAGGTCTCGGTGTAGGCGGCCTGGGTGTTCCACCAGACGGGGTCGTAGTGGAAGTGGCTGACCATGAACATGGTCCAGCCGGGCTCGGCGACCGTGAACTCCCCGGTGCCGCTCGCGGTCTCGTCCCCGTCGGTCGCGGTGACCGTGATCGGTCCGCCGGCGCCGGTCACGGGTATCTCGGCGCGTACGGTGCCGTCCTCGCCGACGGTGACGACGGTCTCCCCGGTGCCGCGTCCCTCGACACGCACGTGGACCGAGCGGCCCGGGAGGTGCCCGATGTCGGCCGACACCACCTGGAGCGGTTGCTCGGGGGTACCGACGAACAGCTCGGTCGACTCAACAGAGGTGACGCGCATGGGGCTCCTACGAGATGACTCGGGGGAGCACCCATCCTGGCACCGAGAGGATGATTCAAACAACCATCATTGTGTTATCTCGGTGGTTCATCCATGCATGATCGTCCACGGTCAACGCGTGCGGCGGGCCTTCACCGCGTGCTGCGGGGTGATGTGGTCGGTCAGGGCGAGGGAGGCGCTGGCCCGCTGGTAGCCGACCTGGCCGACCCGGACGTAGAGGCAGTCGATGATCATCAGGACGGAGTGCCGGCCGCCGATGCTGCCGGTGCGGAAGCTGGTCTCCGAGGTCGATGAGATGAGCCGGATGTCGGCGGCTCTGGCCAGCGGGGAGCGCGGGTCGGTGGTGATGGCGATGGTGGTCGCGCCCCGTTCCTTGGCCATCTCGAGGGGTTCGAGGGTCTCGCGGGTGGCGCCCGAGTGGGAGATCGCTATGGCCACGTCGGCCGGGGTGAGCAGGGCCGCGGAGGTGGCCGCGCCGTGCACCTCGGTCCAGCCGCGGACCTGGCAGCCGATACGGAACAGCCGGGTCTCGGTCTCCTGGGCGACCGCGCCGCTGCCGCCGACGCCGTACACATCGATACGGCGGGCCTTGGCCACCGCCTGGGCGGCGCGCTCCAGGGAGTCGAGGTCGATGCGCTCGATCGTCTGCTGGATCGCGCGCAGATCCGCGCTGCCGACCACCTGGACGACCCGCTCCAGACTGTCGTCCGGGGAGATGTCGGGACCGATCTCGGCCGAGCCCCAGTCGGAGACCTCGCCCCGGCCGCGCTCCTGCGCCAGCTCGATCAGCAGATGCTGGTAGGAGTCGAGTCCGACGGCGCGGCAGAACCGGGTCACCGTGGCCTGCGAGGTCCCGGTGCGGCGGCCCAGCTCGGCGGCGGAGCAGTGGGTGACGGCGGCCGGATCCTCCAGGATCAGCTCGCCCACTTTCCGCAGGGATCCGGGCAGTCGGGGCAGCTCGGTGCGGATCAGTGTGGTGACGTCGGTCGGAGGCATGGAAAGAAGGTAACAGCCACCCTCGGAGCCGTTGATTGAATACCAGGACCAACCGGCTGCGGTTTGTTCATTCAATGATGGATAATTGTATGGTGGTTCAATCCATCAGTGGGGAGTGTCGCGTGTCCGTCGAGTCAGTCAGCGCCCAGGGCTTCGCCGAACAGAGCCTGGAGGTCCTCCGTCGCGTCACCGAGGCCGCCCGCGAGGACGTGCGCCGCGCCGCCGGGCTGATCGTCGACTGCATCCGCGCCGACGGTGTGATCCAGGCCTTCGGCACCGGCCACTCCCAGGCGATGGTCCTGGAGGTCGCCGGCCGGGCGGGCGGCCTGGTACCCACGAACCGGATCCAGATGTCCGACCTGGTCCTCTACGGCGGCGCCGCGCCGAGCGTGCTCGACGACCCGCTGCTGGAGCGCGAGCCGGGGGTGGCCGGGCGCCTTTACGAGCTCGCCGCTCCCCGGCCCCGGGATCTCTTCGTGATCATCTCCAACTCCGGTGTCAACAGCGTCATCGTGGAGATGGCGCTGCACGCGAAGTCGCGGGGGCACAAGATCCTCGCCATCACGTCCCTCACGCATACGGGGGCGGTGCCCGCGGGGCATGCGAGCGGCAAGAAGCTGGTGGACCTGGCGGACGTGGTGCTGGACAACGCGGCACCGGTCGGGGACGCGCTGCTGGCGCTGCCCGGAGGTGGGGCGGTGGGGGCGCTGTCCACACTGACCGGCGTGATGCTCGTGCAGATGGCTGTCGCGGAGGCTTCGGGACTACTGCTCGCCGCGGGCGAGCGGCCGCCGGTGTATGTCTCGGCCAACGTGCCCGGTGGGTTCGAGGGCAACCTGGAGTTGGAGAAGCGGTACGCGGGGCGGGTTCGGCGTACGGCGACGTAGGTTTCCTCGGAAGTCGGGGTGGCGCGGGGAACCCGCGGCCGGTGGGGGGCTGGTCGCGCCCAGGCGGTGGCAGCCGCAGATCTGACGCCGGCGACCGCCGTGATGCTGGTCCGGGTCGGTCTCAACCCGGCCGGTGCTGACGGCGGAAGACCTCGTGGAGCGCTGCTCCAGGAGGCGGCCCGAGCCAGGAACCCCCTTCCCTCAGGGAGGGGAGGATTCAAAGGGCCTTTCGGTGCACCAGGGCCGACATGCACAGCACCCCGGGCAGCAGCGGCAGCCACACCGTCAGGACGCGGTAGCCGATGAGGGTCGCCGTGCCGACGCTCACCGGGACGCCGTAGACGGCGAGGGTGAAGACCATGGCCGCGTCCACCGGGCCGATGCCGCCGGGCGCGGGCACGGACCCGACCGCGCTGCTCGCTGCGAGGTACGCGAACGCGACCTGCGCCCAGGACAGCGTCACCCCGAGCGAGGCGCCGACCGCGTGGATCACACTCGCCTGGAGCAGCGGTGCGGCGGCCGCGCCGCCCCACAGGGCGAGGACCCGGCTGGGCATGGTGTGCAGACGGCGGGCGTCGGTCAGGGCGGTGCGCACGAACGTGACCGCCGGGCGGCGCAGCGGGCGGACGAGGGTCAACACCAGCAGCGTGGCGCCGAGTCCGAGTCCCGCGGCCACCAGCGGCAGGAACAGCATTCGCCGGTCCGGGACCAGATCACCGAAATGCAGCAGGCCGGGCAGGGCGACCACGAAGCCGATCAGGACGAGCGTCTTGGCGATCGGCCTGACCAGCGTGTACAGGGCGAGCGAGGCGGTGGCGCGAGCCAGCGGGACGTCCTGCCCCCGAAGGAAGCGCAAGGTCACGGCGTGGGCGCCGAGGCTCGCCGGCAGGACGTGGTTGGCGGCGCCGGCGGCGAACTGCGAGGCGACCAGGAGCCCCGACGGCAGCCGCTCCGGCAGCGCGCCCTGCCGTACGACGGAGGCGGAGATCCAGCCCAGGCAGGTGTAGCAGAACCCGACGAGCAGCCAGCCGGGGTCCGCCGAGGCCAGCCGGGCGGTGCCGTCGTACAGGGCACGCCAGTCCAGCACCGCCCAGACCCCGATGAGCAGGAGGGGGAGCACGGTGAGCATACGGCGGCTGAGGCGGCTCAGGGAGCGGCGGGAGGCGGCCGGAGCGGGAGCCCGGGCGCTGATCGGGAGCGGGGCCGGGGCGGGCGCGGGGAGCGGCCCCGGGGGACCTTCGAGCGGCAGCAGGGACACGGCGCACGTCGTCCTTTCGCGTCATGTCCCGTGCGGGACATGGGGCATGACGGAGGCAAGGCGATGCAGAGGGGACGAGGGAAACGTGCCCACTCGGCGTGACGTTCAAGTGTCCGGCAGCCGAAGGAGCGCGGGCGGGTGGGCGACACGGGGTGCGGCGGACCCGGCGGTCGGGTGCGGCGGACCCGGCGGCCGGAAGCAGAGAGTCCGGTGCGAGAAATATCGGAGAGCCCTCATACGAGCGCCCCCGGCCGACCGTCCCTCAGCTGAGGAGTACCTCTGCCCGCTGTCGAAATCCAGCCAACCGGCGTTCGGAGGGGAAGCCCGGAGTCCGGCCGTCCCACGCCGGTGTGGGGCCCTGATCAGGGTCGCGGCACGGCGATCGACTGGCCCGATCCGGCCAGAGCCGCCCCGATCCCGTCGTCCGCGGACACCGCCCGTCGATATCGTCGAACACGCATCCGTGGGGCGGGCGGTACGGCGATCGGGGAACGATGCTCCAGGTACGTCTTCTCGGTCCGGTGGAGGTCTGGGAGGGGAACCGGCGGGCCCCGCTCGGCGGGGTCAGACCCCTGGCGGTCCTGTCCGCACTCGTGGTCCACCTGGGCGAGGTGCTGTCCACCGAACGGCTTGTGGACTGTGTCTGGGACGAGCAGGCGCCCGCCACCGCCAGCGCCCTCGTCGCCACCCATGTCTCCGCGGTACGCCGTGCCCTGGCCCGGGTCGGCGAGGCGGAGGTGATCCGCACCCGGCCGCCGGGATACGTCGCCGATCTCGACGCCGGCCAGGTCGACGCCCGCCGCTTCGAGGAACTGCTCACGTCGGGCCGGGCCGAGGCCGCCGGGGGCCGCGCGGGCGAGGCGGCCGAGCTGCTGTCCGAGGCGCTGGGGCTGTGGCGGGGACAGGAGGCTCTCGAAGGGCTGGGCCAGTCCTTCGCCCGGATCGAGGCGGCCCGGCTCGCCGAACTGCGGCTGGTCGCCCAGGAGGAGTCCTTCGGCCTCCAGCTGGAACTCGGCCGCGCGGACCGCACGATCGCCCCCCTGCTCGCGCACGTCGCCGCCCACCCCCTGCGGGAACGGCCGCGCGGCCAGCTGATGACCGCCCTGTTCCGCACCGGGCGGGTCTCCGACGCCCTGCGCACCTACCAGGAGGGCCGCGAGGTCCTGCGCGAGGAGCTGGGCATCGACGCCGGACCGGAACTGCGGGCGCTGCACAAGTCCGTCCTCACCAACGACCCCGCACTGCTCGGCCCCGGCCCCGGACCCCACGCCGCCTCCAGGCCGCAGGGCACCGGCTCCCGGCCGCCCCACGCCGCCTCCTCGCCGCACGACACCGGCTCCCGGCCGTCGGCCCAGGACGCGGACGGGTCCGCGCGGGCCCGGCAGCGGGCCACGGACCCGGCAGCGACCGCCGGCGGCCCCGGCGCCACGCATGCGCGGCCCGCGCCCTCCCATCTCCCCCCGGACATCGCCGACTTCGTCGGCCGGGCGGACCAGATCGACTGGGCCGTCTCGCTGCTGGGCCGCGTCGACGAGCCCGGCCGTACCGCCCCGCCGATCGGGGTGATCTCCGGGCGCTCCGGAACCGGCAAGACCGCCCTCGCCGTCCACGTCGGCCACCGCACCGCCGAACTCTTCCCGGACGGCCGCCTGTTCGTGGACCTGCGGGCCGCCGACACCGCCCCGCTGCAACCCGCCGACGCCCTCGCCCGGCTGCTGCGCGCCATGGGCGCCGGACCGGAGACCCTGCCGAGCTCCGTCGAGGAACTGACGGGGCTGTACCGCACGTACACCGGACACCGCCGCATCCTGCTGATCCTCGACAACGCCGCCGGTGAGGCGCACGTACGGCCGCTGCTGCCGCCCGGCCCCGGCTCCGCGGTGCTCGTCACGAGCCGACGCCGGCTGGTGGCGCTGGAGGGCGCCGCCCACCTCGACCTGACCGTGCCGGACGAGGAGGAGGCCCTCGAACTCCTCAGACGGGTCGCCGGAGCGGACCGGGTGCGCGCGGAGCCGGAACAGACCGCCGAGATCGTCTCCCTGTGCGGGCGGCTGCCGCTCGCCGTGCGCATCGCCGGGGCACGGCTCGCCGCCCGGCCGCACTGGGTGCCCGGCAGGCTCGCCGCCCGCCTGCGGGACGAGCGGCTGCGGCTCAACGAACTGCGCGCCGGCGACCTGGAGTTGCGTACCAGCCTGGAACTGGGTTACGCCGACCTCGATCCGCAGCAGCGGCGCGCGCTGCGCCGGCTGGCCCTGCTCGACCTGCCCGACTTCGCGGCCTGGATCGCCGCGCCCCTGCTGGACATCGGCACGGAGGAGGCCGAGGAGGCCGTCGAGCGGCTGGTGGACTGCCACTTCATCGATGTGATCGGCGTGGACGGCACGGGCCGCGGCCGCTACCGCATCCACGACCTGGCGCGCGAACACGCCCGCGAGCGCTGTCTGTCGGAGGAGAGCGCCGAGGAGCGGGCGGCGGCCGTACGCCGTCTTGTGGAGTGCTGGCTGGGACTGGCCGGGAAGGCCGCCGCGCGGGGCCCCGGCGGCACGGCCCGGTACTTCCCCGAACCGGCCGCCGTACGGCCCCTCGACCCGCTCGACCCGCGGGCCGAGGAGGAACTGCTCGAACGGCCCGCGGCCTGGTTCGCCGCCGAACAGGCCGGTCTGCTGGCGGCGGTGGAGTACTGCGCCGACCACGGGATGGACCGGGCCGCCCGGGACCTCGCCGGGGCGCTGATCGCGAGCTCGGTCGCGCTGTACAACCAGTTCGACGCCTGGTCCCGCTCGCACACCGCGGCCATGGCGGCGGTGCGGCGCAGCGGGGACGGCGAGGGCGAGGCGTGGCTGCTCACCGGTCTGGGTCAACTTCGCTACGAGCAGGACGAGTTCGAGGAGTCGTACGCCTACTTCCGGGACGCCCTGCGGCTGTTCGAGGCCCATGACGACGGGCAGGGTGTGGCCCAGGCCCTGCTCGGCATGGGCACGGCCCGGCGTGAACAGGCCTGCTACTCCGAGGCGTTGGAGCTGCTCGGCCGGGCGCTGGAAGGGTACGGGCGGCTCGACGACCGCGGTGCCCGGGCCCGGGTGCTCTACGGCCTCGGCTACGTGCACCGGGAGCAGGGTGACGACGCCGCCGCCCGCGAGGCCTTCGCGCAGGCCCTGGAGCTGTACCGGGCGGAGGACGACCGGCACGGCGAGGCACTGGTCCTGCGCGCGGTCGCCCTGAGCCACCGGGCGGAGGGGCGGTACCGGGACGCCGAGCGGCTGCTGCGGGAGGTGCTGCGGGCCTTCGCCGGCCTCCACGACACGTTCGGCGTGATGTACACGGAGCAGTCGCTGGCCAAGGTGGAGCTGCGGCTGGGGCTGCTGGACGCGTCGCGCGAACGGCTCGGGCGATGTCTGGAGCTGGCCCGGGAGCGGCAGGACCGGTTCGGCGAGGCGCTGGTGCTGCGGACACTGGGGGAGTGGCAGCTGGCCGCCGGTGACGCCGGGAGCGCACGGGACCCGCTGGAGCGGGCACTGTCGCTGTGGGAGGCGTTGCGGCTTCCGCTGTGGCGGGCGCGGACTCTGTGGGACCTGGCGCGGGTGTGGGAGGCCGACGGGGAGGCGGACGCGGCCGCGGGGGCCCGTGCCGAGGCGCTGCGCGTGTTCCGGGAGTCGGGGGCGCGGGAGGCACGGGAGCGGGAGACGGCGGAGCGGGAGGCCCAGGAGCGGGCGTAGTCGGGACGTGGGCGCCGCGATGTCTCTGCAGGCCCTCCCTCCGGCGCCTGCAGGCGATCTGCAGAGCATTTGCAGAGGGCTCCGAGACGCTCTTCCCGTGACAGACATCATCACGCTCGCGGACCCCAGGGTCGCCGCGGTGACGCACGACGAGTGCGGGGAACCTCTCGTCGATCTGCGGGAGGAGGGGCAGTTGCTCCTCGATCCCCGGCAGGCCGACGACGAGGGCAGCTACGCCCATCTGAGGGCCGGCGCGCTGCGGCGGCTCGTGCGGGCGCAGCGGCTGCTGCCCACAGGGATCAGGCTGCTGGTGGTGGAGGGGTACCGGCCGCCCGACCTCCAGCGCCGGTACTTCGAGCAGTACGCGGCGACCATGCGGCGGGCCCACCCGGACGCGGCTCCCGAGCGGATCCGTGAACTGGCGAGCGCGTACATCTCGCCGCCGGAGGTCGCCCCGCACGTCAGCGGCGGCGCGGTCGACCTGACCCTGTGCGACCACGCGGGCCGCGAACTGCCGCTCGGCACGGAGGTCAACGCCACCCCGGAGGAGAGCGCGGGCGCCTGCCGCACCGACGCGCCCGGCATCGGCGCCCAGGCACGGGAGTACCGGGCCCTGCTGGGGCGAGTGCTCTCCGCGACCGGGTTCGTCAACTACCCGACCGAGTGGTGGCACTGGTCGTACGGCGACCGGTACTGGGCCCTGCTGCGCCGCGTACCCGCCGCCCGCTACGGCCCCGCCGACCCGCCCCGCCCTCCGGCCTGACCACCGGAAGCGGGACACCGCAGGAATCACCGCAAGGGGGAAAGAAATGCACCACAGCCACGCCACCTGTCCGCCTCCACCGCGCGAGGCGGACGACCGGATGAGCCCGGGGGACTTCGACGCGTCCTTCACGGCCGACATGCCACGCCTGCGACGGCGGCTGCTGGCACTGACGGGCAATCCGCACGACGCCGACGACCTGCTCCAGGAGACCTATCTGCGGCTCTCCCGGCGGGCCCGCTCCCAGAACCTGACCCAGCAGCAGCACCCGTACGCCTACACCTGCGCCGTCGCCCTCAACCTGCTGCGCGACTCCTGGCAGCACCCCTCCCGCCGCGAACGCACCACCGACCAGCTGCCGGAGGCCGGCTGGGACGGCGGACTCGACTCCTACGAGGCCTCCGCCACGGCGCTCGCGCTGCTCGGCACGCTCTCCGAGAAGGAGGCCGCCGCGGTGATCCTCGTGGACCTTGAAGGACTCACCCACGACTCGGCCGGGGAGCGGCTCGGCGCCCACCGCGGCACGGTCCAGCGCAACCGCCTGCGCGGCCTCGCCAAGATGCGCGCCGCCCTCCGCAACTAGCCCGGGTGGCACACCCTCACGGGGGTGGGGTGTGCCACCCGTGTCTCCGTCTCGTCACCTCGTCACCTCGACGCCTCGACCTAAGGAAGAGTCCTTGAAGACCATCAGCACGCGCCGTCGGACCAGCGGCGCGATCCTGGGCGCCTCGGCACTGGCGCTCACCGCCTTCTTCTCCGCCCCGGCCCACGCCGCCCAGGACGCCACCTGCGGTGTCCTCGCGCCCGGCGCCTCGGCCACCGCACAGGCCGCCGTCGACGCGGCCTGTTCGCAGATCGGCGTCTGGTACAGCTGGGGCGGCGGCCACGCGGCCACGCCCGGCGCCAGCTACGGCTTCTACGACGGCTCCGACCCGGACAGCCTCCACGACGGCGAGCGCATGGGCTTCGACTGCTCGGGCCTGATGCGGTACGCCTACTACCGGGCGACCGGCAGGGACCTGCTCAACGGCACGGCCGACGACCAGTTCCACAGCTCGCAGGCCACCGCCCGGTTCTCCGCCGGACAGGGCACCGCCCCGCTGGTGCCGGGCGACCTGATGTTCTGGGGCAACGGCCACATCCACCATGTCGCCATGTACCTGGGTGGCGGCCAGATGGTCGAGGCGTACGAGTCGGGCACCCACATCCGGGTCACGTCCGTGCGCACCGGCGGCGACTACGCGGGCGCGATCCGGATCAACGGCTCCGGCACCCCCGTCCCGCCGCCCGCGAACGGCGGCACGGTCTTCGAGACCTGGGGCACCGGCGTGCGCACGCACCGGTCGCCGAGTGTGGGCTCCGACGTCGTCGACACCTTCCCCGGACCGACCCAGGTGTCCGTCCAGTGCCAGCAGCACGCGGAGACGGTGACCGCCGAGGGCTACACCAACGACGCCTGGGCCAAGCTCGCCGACGGCTCGTGGGTGACCAACATCTACATCAAGGGCCCGGCCTGGCTGCCCGGCATCCCGGACTGCGGCGGCAGCAGCACCCCGCCGCCGTCGAGCGGCAGCAAGGCGTTCCAGACCTGGGGAACCGGGGTGCGCACCCACAGCGAGCCCAACGTCAACGCCGGCGTGGTCGACTACTTCGCCCAGCCGACCACGGTCAACGTGGTCTGCCAGAAGCACGCCCAGGAGGTCACGGCCGACGGCTACACCAACGACGCCTGGTCGAAGCTGACCGACGGCTCGTGGCTGACCAACATCTACATCAAGGGCCCGGCCTGGCTGGACGGCGTGGCCACCTGCTGACCGGCGCCTCCCCAGCGGACCGGGCCGTGAAGGGACCGGTCCGGCGGGGACCGGCGGCACCTCGGCCGCAGCCTCACCGAACTGCCGCTGCCGTGACGGCTCACCACCCGGTGAGCAGCAGATGGTTGAGGAGCAGGGCGAGTGCGGCCTGCCCGATCAGCCAGCCCCGCACCCCCGTCAGAAACGCACCCGCGGGCAGCAGCCACACGGCGAACGGCAACCAGATCCGCTCGGTCTCCGCCTTGCTCATCCCGGAGAGATCGGCGACGAGCAGGGCCAGCAGGGCAGCGAGCACCAACACCGCCAGGGGGCGCGGGGAACCGCTCGACCGGCCCCCGCCCGGCCGCAGCCGAACGACGGCCCGCCGCACCCCCGCCACCGTCGCCGGCCCCACGATCAGCACGGTGCACGCGAGGTTCGCCCACACCCAGTACCCGTACGGCCGCACCCCGCCCGCCCCCTGGTAGTAGCGGGTGACGAGGATCCGATACCCCTCCCACCACTCGAACCCCAGCGTGGTGAAGACCGCCGGCACGACCACGAAACCGGCCAGGGCGAACAGCAGGGGCCGGCGGGAGGAGCCCAGCAGCAGGACCGCTCCCGCGACGACGACCATGAGTGTCAGGCCGTACGACAGATAGACGGTCAGCCCGAACAACAGCCCCGAGCCCAGGCCGGTGAGCCCCGGCCGGACCCCCCGCACCGCGAGGGCGAGCAGGGCCACCGCCCACGCGGCCACCGACGCGAAGTACCCGTCGGCCGATGTGCCCACCCAGACGGCGGCCGGGGCCAGGACCAGGAAGGGGGCGGCGCGGCGGGCGAGCGACTCGTCGGCAAGGGTGCGTACGGCGACCAGGACCGCGACCGCCGCGGTCGTGCCGACGGTGATGCACCAGGTCCCCGCCCAGCCCCCGCCGCCCAGCCCGACCCGGTCCAGCAGGACGAAGGTGAGGGTGGCGCCCGGCGGATGCCCGGCGACGTGGGCGCCCCAGTTGTCCGGCGAGCCGATCAGGATGTGCCGGGTGAAGTCCCGCAGAGCCGCCGGGATGTCATGGAAGCGACCGACGGCCCGGAGGTACTCGTTCCTGGTGGTGAGCTGCTCGGCGACACCCCGCTGCCAGCCGTCCACGAGGGCCAGGGACCACGTCCAGGCCATGCCGGCACCCCAGACGGCGAGCAGCAGCGGGCGCCAGGGGAGCCGGGCGGCGAGCGAGGGCCCGTACGCCACCACGGCGGCCGCGACGACCACCGCGGCCGGGGTGCCGGGGCCGACGTGCGGGTCCCAACTCGCCAGCAGGGGCGGCCAGCCGACGCGCAACGAGCCGTTCCGGTGCTGGATCGCCGTGCCGACCAGTACGGCGGTCAGCACGAGGAGCGCGGCGCACACGGCCGCGTACAGATCACGAATCAGATCCCGGTTCACGCGGACGACGCTAGGCCGCACGCTCACCCGTGTGGGGCTGACATGCGACGACGTCAGAATTTCGTCATGGTTCGCTGACCCGTTCCCGGGGTGGCGCGGGCCTACCGTCGGAGCATGGCACGGTCTCCCTTCACCCCCTCCTTCTGGCGCAGCCCGCTGCGCGGCCCCTGGCTCACCTCCGTCCTCGGGGTGGTGCTGCTCGGCGGCATCACGCTGCTGTTCGTGACGGGACTGCTGTCGTACGCCGCCTACAACCCCGATCTGTCGCCGGTGAACGACAAGACCCCGGACAAGGGGATCCTCGGCTTCTACCTCTTCTCCTGGCCCACCGATCCGCACTGGCTGTACCGGCTGAACCAGGGTGTCCACGTCACCCTCGGCATCACCCTGATCCCCGTCCTGCTGGCCAAGCTGTGGTCGGTGGCGCCGAAGCTGTTCACGCTGCCGCCCGCACGCTCGCTCACGCACGCGCTGGAACGGCTCTCGCTGCTGCTCCTGGTCGGCGGTGCGCTCTTCGAGTTCGTGACCGGGGTGCTCAACGTCCAGCTGGACTACGTCTTCCCGGGCTCCTTCTACCCGCTGCACTTCTACGGGGCGTGGGTGTTCTTCACCGCGTTCGTCGCCCACGCCGTGCTGAAGATGCCGCTCGCCCTGCGCAACCTGCGTCACCTCGGAGAAGAACGCACCGAGTTGGTGTCACCGAACCCCGCCGAGCCGACCGTGTCGCGGCGCGGGGCACTCTGGTTCGTCGCAGGCGGTTCGCTGGTGCTGTTCCTCACCACGGCCGGGCGGAGCTTCGACGGCGCCCTGCGCGAGACCGCCCTCCTCACCCCGCACGGCGGCGACGAGCCGGCCTCCGGGCCGGGCGGCTTCCAGATCAACAAGACCGCCGCGTACGCGGGGATCGACCCGGCGGAGACCGGTGAGGAGGCCTGGCGGCTGGTCGTCACGGGACGCGACGGCCGCACCGTACGCCTCAGCCGTGCCGAACTCCTCCAACTGCCCTCGCACAGCGCGTCGTTGCCCATCGCCTGTGTGGAGGGCTGGTCGACCTCCGACCAGGAGTGGCGCGGGGTGCGGCTGCGGGATCTCGCGGCGCTCGTCGGGTACGAGGACGCCGCGCCGGACGTCCTCGTGGAGTCGCTGCAACGGCACGGCGCCTTCCGGCGGGCGGCCCTGCGCGCCAACCAGGTCGCCGACCCGCGGTCCCTGCTCGCCCTGTTCGTCAACGGCGCGGAGCTGACCCCCGACCACGGCCACCCGGCCCGGATCATCGTGCCCGCGGCGCCCGGTGTGCTGAACACCAAGTGGGTGGCGCGACTGACCTTCGGAGACCTGTGATGCGGATCCCTCTCGGCAGCCCCCTCCAACTCCTCCTGCTCATCAGCTCGTTCGCCCTCGCCGGGTACGCGGGGGTGCGGCTGCTGGCAGGGGACCTCTTCGGGATCGCGCTGTGGTTCGTCGGGGCGGCCGTCCTGCACGACCTGGTGCTGCTGCCGCTGTACGCGGCGGCGGACCGGGCGCTGGTGAGGGCGGCGGGGCGGCACGCCCTGTACGTGCGGGTCCCCGCCGCCTTCTCCCTGCTGCTCCTGCTCGTGTGGTTCCCGCTGATCAGCGGGCAGGTCGCGGACCGTTACGCGTCGGGGAGCGGCTTGTCCCCGGACGGCTTCGCGGCCCGCTGGCTGCTGATCACGGCGGTGCTCTTCGCCGGTTCGGCGGCGGCCCTGGTCGTACGGCAGGGCAGGGCGAGGGTCCTTCGGCGGCGCAGGGCGACGAAGGAACGGCCGCCCGCCGTCCACTGATCCACCGGCGCCCAGCCGGTGCGGGCCGCATGCCGCAGCAGGGCGGGGGTGCCGAGCCGGGCCCAGGGGAACGGGTTGCCGACGGCACCGCGGGCGTCGGTGACATGCACCTGGACGCGCTCGTCGAGGTCCGGGCCGGTGACCGTCTCGGCGATCAACAGGCCGCCGGGCGCGAGGAGTTGGGCGGTCCGGTCGAGCAGGGCCCGCGGGTCGCCGCCGATGCCGACGTTGCCGTCGATCAGCAGCGCGGTGCCCCAGCGGCCCTCGCCGGGCAGGGACTCGAAGACGGACCGCCGCAGGGCCTGTCCGCCGAGCGCGACGGTCCGCGCGACCGCCGCCTCGCTCACGTCGATGCCGAGCACCCGCCGGCCACGGGCCCCGAGTGCGGCGACGAGCCGTCCCGGACCGCACCCGACGTCCAGTACCGCACCCTCGCAGCGCCGCAGCACCTCCAGGTCCGCGGCGTCCGCGGCGGCGCACCAGCGCTCCAGCTCGAGCGGGAGCAGCCGGCCGTCGGAGCGACGCAGGAAGAGGGGCCCGCGGCCGGTGCGCAGGGCCCGGGCATAGGGGTCGGCGGACCAGGTGCCGTCGTCATGGGTGCCGTCCGTCGCGAGCGGCCCCGGGTCACCGGCGCCGGGTCCACCCGGCCCTGCACCCGGCTCGCCGTCCGGCGGTCCCGCGGGTGCCGTGTCCGCGGTGGGCCGTGTCGCGATGCCGACCCGCGGCCCCCTCACCGCGACACCCCCGCGAGCCGGGCGAGCTCCGCCGCGAACCGTCCGCCCGGGGCCGCTCGCGCGACCAGTTCCGCGTCGTACGCCGTGTCCACGTCCCGCAGCGGCGGCAGCTCCCGTACCCGCAGTCCGGTCAGCCGGGCGCGCTGGGCCGCGCCGGTACCCGGTGTCGACATCGGGACCCCACGCAGCCGGGACGGGTCCGGTTCCGCCAGACCCAGTGCCCAGAAACCGCCGTCCTCGGCCGGCCCGAAGTAGGCCTCGCAGTCGGTGAAGTCCACCGTGAGCAGCTCCGGGGTCACCTGGGGTGTGTCCATGCCGATGAGCAGAGCCGGTCCCTCGCAGCCCGCGAAGGCCGCGGCCAGCCGTTCGTCGAGGCCGCCCGCGCACTGCCGTACGACCTCGAAACCCGGTGGCAGCCAGGGGCCCGGCGTGCCCTCCAGGACCAGGACCCGGCGCCGGGCCGGGGTGCGGGCCACGACGTCGAGGGTGTCCGCGAGGGACGCCTCGGCCAGCGCGGCCGCCTCCTCGGGCGTGAACGGCGGGGTGAGCCGGGTCTTGACCCGCCCCGGCCGCGGCTCCTTGGCGATGACGAGCAGCGTGGTCATGCGTGCACCCCCGGCTCCGACTCGGACAGGACCTGGCTCATGTCCCGCACCGCCTGCCACGTTCCCCGCCAGGTGCCCGTCACCTTGGAGGTGCCGGTGCGCGGCCGGTACGGCACGTCGTGCTCGGCGATCCGCCAGCCCGCGTCGGCCGCCCGCACCACCATCTGCAGGGGGTAGCCGCTGCGCCGGTCCGTCAGGCCGAGGGCGAGCAGCGGCTCGCGCCGGGCGGCGCGCAGTGGCCCGAGGTCGTGCAGCCGCAGACCGGTGCGGCGGCGCAGCAGCCGGGCGAGCGCGAGGTTGCCCGCCCGGGCGTGCGGCGGCCAGGCACCGCGGGCCTGCGGGCGGCGCCGGCCGAGCACGAGGTCCGCCTCGCCGGCCAGCACCTCGGCCACGAACGGCACCAGGTCCGAAGGGTCAAGGGAGGCGTCGCAGTCGCAGAAGCACACGATGTCGGCCGTGGCCGCGGTCAGCCCCGCATGGCAGGCGGCGCCGAAACCGCGCCGCTCCTCGCGGACCACGGTCGCGCCGAGAGCCTGGGCGATGCGGGCCGAGCCGTCCGTGGAGCCGTTGTCCACGACGAGCGCGCGCCAGCCGGGCGGGATGCGTTCCAGCACCCACGGCAGGGCCCCTGCCTCGTCCAGACAGGGCAGCACGACGTCCACAGACGCCGCCGGTTCGTTCACTGAAGGGGTCGTCACGCCTCTCACCCTACGAACGCGAAACGGGCGAATCGGACACCGGCTCCTTACGAAACAAGGACGTCGGCGGCCGTCCGCAGCACATTCGCGTGCGCGGTGCGAGGCTGGCGGCATGGAGCAGCAGCAGTACGCACAGACCCGGCCGCGGGTCCTCGTCGTCGACGACGACCCCACCGTCGCCGAGGTGGTCGCCGGCTACCTGGACCGGGCCGGCTACCTCGTGGACCGGGCCGCCGACGGCCCCGACGCCCTCGCCCGCGCCGCCGCGCACCGCCCGGACCTCGTCGTCCTCGACCTGATGCTGCCCGGCATGGACGGCCTGGAGGTGTGCCGCCGAATGCGGGGGAGCGGGCCCGTCCCGGTCATCATGCTCACCGCCCGCGGCGACGAGGACGACCGCATCCTGGGCCTGGAGGTCGGCGCCGACGACTACGTCACCAAGCCCTTCAGCCCCCGCGAATTGGTCCTGCGCGTCGAGTCCGTGCTGCGCCGCTCCCGGCCCGCCCGGCAGACCGGCCACCTGGGCGCCGCCGGACTCTCGATGGACCCCGCGGCCCGCCGCGCCCTCAAGGACGGCACCGAACTCGCCCTCACCATCCGGGAGTTCGACCTCCTCGCGTTCTTCCTGCGGCACCCCGGCCGGGTCTTCAGCCGCGAGGACCTGATGCGCGAGGTGTGGGGCTGGGACTTCGGCGACCTGTCGACCGTCACCGTCCATGTGCGCCGGCTCAGGGGCAAGGTCGAGGACGACCCGGCCAGGCCCCGCCTGATCCAGACCGTGTGGGGCGTCGGCTACCGCTTCGACGGCTCACACGCGGAGGTGTGACCCGTGAACGACATGCTCCTCATCGCCCTCTACGCCTTCCTCGGCGCCGTCGCCGCCGGCCTCCTCGGCGCCTGGGTGCTGCTGCTGGTCCGGCGCCGTTCGCTCTCCCTGCACCTCGCCGTGGTCGCCGGGGTCGGTGTCACCGCGATGCTCGCCGGGACCCTCGCGGTCGCCCAGGCCATGTTCCTGTCCGGGCACGACCTGCGGGTCGTCACGACCGTCGTCCTCATGGCCGCCGTGGTCTCGCTGGCCACCGCCCTGCTGCTCGGCCGCTGGGTCACCGGCCGCAGCCGGGCCCTCGCGCTCGCCGCCCGCTCCTTCGGCGACGGCGGCGACTTCACCTCGCCCGGCGGCCCCACGACCGCCGAACTCACCGAACTCAGCCGAGAGCTGGAGGCCACCAGCGCCAAACTCGCCGAGTCTCGGGAGCGGGAACGCGCCCTGGAGTCCTCCCGGCGCGAACTCGTCGCCTGGATCTCCCACGACCTGCGCACCCCGCTCGCCGGGCTGCGCGCGATGTCCGAGGCCCTGGAGGACGGCGTCGCCGCCGACCCCGCCCGCTACCTGCGGCAGATCCGCACCGAGGTGGAACGCCTCAACGACATGGTCGGCGACCTCTTCGAGCTCTCCCGCATCCACGCGGGCGCGTTGGCACTGAGCCCGAGCCGGATCTCCCTGTACGACCTCGTCTCGGACGCCCTCGCGGGCGCCGACCCCCTGGCGCGCGAACACGGCGTACGGCTGGTCGGCGACCGGGTGGCGGCCGTGCCGGTCGAGGTGGACGGCAAGGAGATGAGCCGCGTGCTGGGCAACCTCCTCGTCAACGCCATCCGCCGCACGCCCGCCGACGGGACGGTCGCGGTGGCCGCCGAGCACCGCGCCGAGGGTGTCGTCGTGTCCGTCACGGACGGCTGCGGCGGCATCCCCGAGGAGGACCTGCCCCGCGTCTTCGACACCGGCTGGCGCGGCACCCACGCCCGGACTCCGCCCGCCGGAGCGGGACTCGGCCTCGCGATCGTCCGGGGCATCGTGGAGGCCCACGCGGGCCGGGCCACCGTACGCAATGTGCCGGGCGGCTGCCGCTTCGAGGTGCTGCTGCCGTCGGCCGCCTCCTGAAAAGGGGCCCCTCGAAGAGAGGCCCCTCGAAAATGAGGTGGTGCCGCCCGCGGCCGCTTTCTTTCACGGGCGGCACCACCGGTCCACCGCGGGCTACGCGTCCCGCATCCCGGCGCCCGCGAACTCCCGCATCCCCTCGGCGAATCCGACCTCCGCCTTCCAGCCCAGCTCGGCCCGCAGCCGCGCCGAGTCCGCCGTGATGTGCCGTACGTCCCCGAGGCGGTACTCCCCGGTGACCACTGGCTCGGGACCGCCGTACGCCTCGGCCAGCGCGCGGGCCATCTCGCCCACCGTGTGCGGCTCGCCGCTTCCGGTGTTGTACGAGGTGAGCGCGCCGTCCCTCGGCCTCGCCTCCAGCGCCGCCACGTTGGCCGCGGCCACATCCCGTACGTGGACGAAGTCCCGGCGCTGACCGCCGTCCTCGAAGACGCGCGGGGCCTCCCCGCGGGCGAGCGCGGAGCGGAAGAAGGAGGCGACGCCGGCGTACGGGGTGTCGCGGGGCATGCCCGGCCCGTAGACGTTGTGGTAGCGCAGCGCCACCGCCGAACCGCCCGTGGCCCGCGCCCAGGACGCGGCCAGATGCTCCTGGGTGAGCTTGGTCGTCGCGTACACGTTCCGCGGATCGACCGGGGCGTCCTCGCCGACCAGACCCGGGGAGAGGTCCGCGCCGCACCGCGGGCACGGCGGCTCGAAGCGCCCCGCGTCCAGGTCGGTGACCGAGCGCGGCCCCGGCCGTACGGTCCCGTGCCGGGCGCAGGTGTAGCGGCCCTCGCCGTACACGACCATCGACCCGGCCAGCACCAGCCGCCGTACTCCCGCTTCCGCCATGGCGGCGAGGAGGACCGCCGTGCCGAGGTCGTTGTGGGAGACGTAGTCCGGGGCGTCGGCGAAGTCCACGCCCAGGCCGACCATGGCCGCCTGGTGGCACACCGCGTCCACTCCGCCCAGGGCGTCGCGGACGGCGTCGGGGTCCCGTACGTCGGACGCCGGGTCGGCCCGGACGTCGTACAGGACGGGCTCGTGACCGTGTGCCACGAGCGCTTCGACGATCCGGGACCCGATGAAACCGGCACCGCCGGTGACCAGTACGCGCATGCCCTCAACCTAGGGCCGCGAGCTGCCCGGACGGCCGGACCGCGGCCGTCACGTCACGGCTTCGTAAGACTCACGGCCGGGTCAGGCTCAGCGGCAGCGACACCGTGAACACCGTCGAGCCGGGCTCGCTGCTCAGCTCGATCGTGCCGCCGTGCGCCCGGACCAGGGAGCTCGCCACCGCGAGGCCGAGACCGCTGCCGCCCCGGTCCCGGCTGCGGGCCTTGTCGACGCGGTAGAAGCGGTCGAAGACCCGCTCCTGGTCGGCGGCCGGAATGCCCGGCCCGGCGTCCGCGATGCGCACCTGGGCGTGCCCGCCCCGCACCCGCACCCCGACCGACACCTTTGTGCCCGCCGGGGTGTGCACGGCCGCGTTGGTGAGGAGGTTGTCGAGGACCTGGCGCACGCGCTGCGGGTCGAGCCGCAGCTTCAGGGCCTGGGGGCCAGGCGTCACCGTCAGCGGATGGTCCGGGTGGCTCGCGCGCACGGCGTCGGCCGCGTGCTCCACCAGCTGCACCAGATCCGTCTCGACGGGCCGGAGCGGGGTCTCCACCTCCGCCGCGTCCAGACGGGCCAGCAGCAGCAGGTCGTCCAGGAGGAAGCCCATGCGGGCGGCCTCGGCACGCAGCCGGGCCAGGTGTCTGTCACGCTCCTCGGGGGCGTTCGCGGCGGCGTACTGGAAGAGGTCCGCGTAGCCCCGTACGGACATCAACGGCGTGCGCAGCTCGTGCGAGGCGTCGGCGACGAACCGGCGCAGCCGCTGCTCGGCCTCCGCACGGACCGCGAGGGAGTCGTCGATGTGCTCCAGCATGGTGTTGAACGCCGTCCGCAGCTCCTCGACCTCCGGACCGCCGCCCCGCTTGTCGGCACGCAACGGCAGCCGGGCCGCCGACTCGGTCAGGTCGTGCAGGGCGATGCCGTGCGCGGTGTGCGCCATGTCGCTCAGCGGTGTCAGGCCCCGGCGCAGCAGCTTGCGGCCCACCACCACGAGAGCCAGCAGCGCGAGCCCGAAGGCGACGACCTGGACCGTGATCAGCCGCCGTACCGTGGCGTCGATGCCGTCCATGGGAGCCGCGCTCACCAGGACCACACCGGGCTCGACCTCGCAGGCGCGCAGCCGGTACTCGCCCTGGCCCTGGAGGTGCTCGGTGGCCAGTACCTCGGTGTGCGTGGTGGTCTGCGCCTGCGCGACGTCGGTGAACTCGGCCACGTCCTCCGGCAGGTCGGAGGGGTCCTCGGGCTTGCGCAGCCGCGCGGTGCCGTTCTTGACGTCGTACACCGCGTAGTACCAGGCCCAGTACTTCTTGCCCGCGAGCGTGCCGGACTCGGCGATGCTCTTCGACTGGGCGACCTGGGCGAGCGACAGCTGCTCGTTGAGCTGGGCCGACAGATAGTCCCGCATGTACGTGGTCAGCGCGGTGCCCACCACCGCGAACACCGCCAGGGCCACCGCCCCGAGCCCCAGCGCGAGGCGGGTACCGAGCCGCATCCGCCGGTACCCCGAACGCAGCCGACCGAGAAAGGACCTCATTCGGCCGCCTGCCGGATGACGTACCCGAAGCCCCGCACGGTGTGGATCAGCGGCGCCCTGCCGTCGTCGGGCTCGTCCAGCTTGCGGCGCAGCCGGCTGACGACCAGCTCGACGACGTTGGAGCGGCCGCCGAAGCCGTACTCCCACACGTGGTCGAGGATCTGCGCCTTGGTGAGCACGGTCGGCGACTTGCGCATCAGGTACCTGAGGACCTCGTACTCGGTCGGGGTGAGCGTGAGCAGCTTGTCGCCGCGCCGCACCTCACGGGTGTCCTCGTCCATCGTGAGATCCGCGACCGCGAGCACCGAGCGCTGGAAGCCGGGCCCGGAGCTGCGCCGCAGCACGGTCCGCAGCCGGGCCATCAGCTCCTCCACCGCGAACGGCTTGACCAGGTAGTCGTCGCCGCCCCGGGTCAGCCCCGCCACCCGGTCGGCGACCGCGTCCCGCGCCGTGAGGAACACCACGGGCACCATCGTCCCCGAGCGCCGCAGCCGGTCCAGGACGCCGAAGCCGTCGATGTCGGGCAGCATCAGGTCGAGCACCACGATGTCCGGACGGAACTCCGCGGCGCGGCTGAGCGCCTCCTCGCCGGAGTTCGCGGTGACCGCCTCCCAGCCCTCGTAGCGGGCGACCGTCGCCACGAGATCGGCGATCGGCGGGTCGTCGTCCACGACGAGGAGTCGTACTTTTTCCACCCGCTCATAGTGCTTCACGGCGACCGGAAAGCCAGAGCCGGATGGGCCCCGTAAGCAGATCGATAACCTCTTGAAAGTTGTACGACAGCTGATCGACAGCTCCCACCGGAGAAGCTCGGTAATCCAGAGGCCCCGATCAAGGAGCTACGACCCGTGACCACCGTCCAATCGCCCCCCGCGCCCCCCACGGCGATCAAACGCCCCAGGGTGGTGGCCCGCACCGGGCTCTACGCCGTGCTGGCCGCCAACGTGGCCGTGGTGGCCTGGTTCTTCGCCCAGGCCGGCTTCGCCTCCAACGCGCTCATCGTGCTCGGCCGCCTCACCGGCCTGTACGCGGCGCTCATCATGGCCTTCCAGCTGATCCTGGTGGCCCGCCTGCCCTGGCTCGACCGCCGCATCGGCATGGACCGGCTGACCTCCTGGCACCGCTGGACCGGCTTCGGCATCCTGTGGACGCTCCTCGCGCACGTCACCTTCATCAGCTTCGGCTACGCCGAGGGCACCGACGTGGGCCCGGTCGGCGAGATCGTCGACCTCGCCGAGACCACCGAGGGCGTGCTCCGCGCGGTCGTCGCGCTCTTCCTGATCCTCGTGATCGGCGCGGTCTCCGCCCGCTACGCCCGGCGCCGCCTCGCCTACGAGACCTGGCACTTCATCCACCTGTACACGTACGCCGCCGTGGTGCTGGCCTTCACCCACCAGGTCGCCGTCGGCACCACCTTCACCGCCTCCTCCGTCGCCACCGCCTACTGGTACGGCGTCTGGGGCGTCGCCCTCGGCTCGGTCGTCCTGGGCCGCGCGGTGCTCCCGCTGTGGCGCAACTGGCGCCACCAGTTCCGCGTCACGGCCGTCGTGCCCGAGAGCGACAACGTCGTCTCGATCTACATCAGCGGCCAGGACCTCGACCAACTCCCCGCCAGGGCGGGCCAGTTCTTCCTGTGGCGGTTCCTGACGGCCGACCGCTGGTGGCAGGCCAACCCCTTCTCCCTCTCCGCCGCCCCCGACGGCAGGACCCTGCGCCTGACCGCCAAGGCGGCCGGCGAGGGCAGCGCCGCCCTCAGGCACCTCAAGGTCGGCACCCGCGTCTTCGCCGAGGGACCCTACGGCGCCTTCACCGCCCTGCACCGCACCCGCCCCGAGTCCGTGCTCATCGCCGGCGGCGTCGGCGTCACCCCGATCCGGGCGCTCCTGGAGGAGGTGCAGGGCCACGCCGTCGTCATCTACCGCGTCGGCTCCGACCGGGACGCCGTCCTCTACGACGAGCTGCGCGACCTCGCGCTCGCCAAGGGCGCCGAACTCCACCTGGTCACCGGCCCGCCGGTGCCCGACAAGCTCGCGGCCGGTGAGCTGGCGCGGCTCGTGCCCGACATCGCCGAGCGGGACGTCTTCCTGTGCGGACCGCCCCCGATGATGACCGCGGTCCTGGGCAGCCTGCGCGAGCTGGACGTGCCGGGGCCGCAGATCCACTTCGAGCGCTTCAGCCTGGCGGGATGAGGAACAGACCGTGAAACGAGCCATACCTGTCGTCGTCCTGAGCATCGCCGGCCTGGTCCCCGTCTGGCTGTACCAGCCGTCGTCCGGCACCTCCACCGCCCAGGCCACCACGACCGCGCCCTCGACGTCCTCCTCCGGGACATCCGGCACGAACGTGGTCACGACCACCACGATCGACACGGAGAAGGGGCCCGTACAGCTCCAGGTGACCTTCGACGGTACGAAGATCACCGCCGTGAAGCTGCTCCAGCAGCCCGACCACCCGCAGACCACCGCGGCCGTGCCGAAGCTGATCGCGGAGACGCTTGAGGCACAGAGCGCGGACATCGACACGGTGTCCGGCGCGACGATCACCAGCGACGCCTACAAGGAGTCCCTGCAGGCCGCGATCGACGACAACGCGAAGGCGGCGTCGGCCTCGCCCTCGGCGTCCGCCTCCGAGGCGTCTTCCCAGACCGTCGACGGTTCGGCCCTCAGCACGGAGAAGGGCCCCGTACAGGTCCAGGTGACCTTCTCCGGTACGAAGATCACCGCGGTGAAGATGCTCCAGCAGCCGAACCACCCGCAGACGACGGCCGCCGTGCCGGTGCTGGTGGCGGAGACTCTCGAGGCGCAGAGCGCGGACATCGACACGGTGTCCGGCGCGACCATCACCAGCGAGGCATACAAGGAGTCCCTGCAGGCCGCGATCGACGCGAGGGGCTGAGGTAGCGACCATGCTGCACCGCGTCGAACACGTCATGGGCTTCCCGGTCTCCCTCCGGGTCGACGACGAGCACGTCCCCGAGTCCGCCGCCGACGCGGTCTTCGCATGGCTGCGCGAGGTCGACGCCCGGTTCAGCCCGTTCAAGGAGGACAGCGAGGTCTCGCGGTACGACCGCGGCGAACTGTCCGCGGACGCGCTGAGCGCGGAGCTGCGCGAGATCCTCGACCTGTGCGAGCACTACCGGGTCGCCACCGGTGGCGCCTTCGACGTACGGCTGCCCGGTCGCCGGCTCGATCCCTGCGCGGTGGTCAAGGGCTGGTCGGTGCAGCGGGCGGCGCAGTTGCTGACAGCGGCCGGCGCGACGCGGTTCGTCCTCAACGCCGGCGGTGACGTGGTCACCGCCGGCGGCCCCTGGCGGGTGGGCGTACGGCACCCCGAACACGTCGACAAGCTGTGCACGGTCCTGGAGCTCACCGACGGCGCGGTGGCCACCTCCGCCCGCTACGAGCGCGGGGACCACATCCTCGACGCCCGCACCGGCCGCCCGGCGACGGGCCTGCTCAGCCTGACGGTCGTGGCCCCGACGCTCACGGAGGCCGACTCGGTCGCCACGGCGGCCTTCGCCCTGGGCCCGGGGGGCGTCGACTGGGCGGCCTCCCTGGACGGCTGCGAGGTGTTCGCGGTGGACGCGGAGCGACGGGTGCTGCGTACGCCCGGTTTCCCGGCCGTTCCCTGACAGCACCCGCCCTCCGCGTGACCGTGTATCGCGGGTTCGTCAGCCGAGGCGGTACAGGCCGCTGTAGGCGGAGACCGCCGTGCCGTTCTTCTTGACCCAGGTGGAGATCTCGGAGTTCGAGGAGCCCTGGCCGCTGCTGCTGATGACGATGTAGTGCAGTTTGCCGGACTTCACGAGGCTCTTGAGCTTGGCGAGGGTCATGGCGTTGTCGGAGCCGGACCAGCCGCCCATGGAGATCACCGGCTCACCGGACTCCAGGATGATCGAGGAGGCGGTCTGGTCGGTGGCGACCGCGACCAGCCAGGTGGCGCCGTCCTGGTTCTTCTTCAGGTACGAGATCATCGCGGAGGAGACCTGCGTGTCACCGCCCATGCCTCCGGCGGTACGGCCGGACGCGGACTGGCTGCTGGAGCTGGAGCTGTTGGAGCCGCTCGGCGCGCTGCCGCTGCCGCTGCCGCTGCCGCTCCCGCTCGTGCTCGTGCCGGTGCCGCCGCCCGGACCGCCGGCGCCGCTCGGACGCTCGCCGCCCATGCCACCACCCCCGCCCATGCCACCCGTGCTCGGACCGGCCGTCGGGTTGGTGCCGTTGGTGCTGGAGGTGGCCGCCGAGGCGGAGTAGGCGGCGGGACCGGCGAGCAGGGCGACGACCGCCGCGAGGGCCGCGATGCTCGTCAGCCGCTGCCTTCCCGTGAACCGGCCGAGCAGCAGCCCGGTCACCGAGACCGCACCCGCGACTCCGGCCACCACTTCGGCGACCGTGTACAGCGTCCCGGAGCCGGAGACCCGCTGGAGCAGGACGACTGCCCACACCGTGCTGCCCGCAATGGCCGCGGGCAGCACCCAGGCCCAGTTCGCCGCCGCACCGTCCCGGAAGGCCCGGTACAGCATCACGCCGCCGATACCGGCCAGGGCCGCGATGCCGGGTGCCATGGCGGTGACGTAGTACGGGTGGAAGGTGCCCTCGGCGAGGGCGAAGGTCAGGTAGTGCAGGACGAACCAGCCGCCCCACAGCAGCACCGCCGCCCGCTTGGCGTCCGTGCGCGGGGCCCGGCCGCGCAGCACCAGACCGCCGATCAGCGCGATGAGGGCGAAGGGGATCAGCCAGGAGATCTGGCCGCCCATGACGCTGTTGAACAGCCGGTACAGCCCCGCCTCGCCGCCGAAGCCGGCGCCGTTGCCCTGCGAGCCCACCGACGAACTCGCTCCGAAGATCCGCCCGAAGCCGTTGTAGCCGATGACCAGGTCCCACACTGTGTTGTCCGTGGAGCCGCCGATGTACGGCCGGGAGGACGCGGGGATGAGGTCGACGACCACCATCCACCAGGCGCTGGAGACGACCAGCGCGACGGTGCCGACGGCGAGGTCGCGGATGCGGCGGCCGAGCGAGCCCTTCGCCGCCCACAGGTGGACCAGGAAGAAGGCCGGCAGGACGACGTACGCCTGCATCATCTTCGTGTTGAACGCGAAGCCGATCGCGACCCCGGACCACACCAGCGGCATGAGCCGTCCGGTGCGCACGGCCTTCATGAGCGCGGCCGCGCCCAGCAGCATCAGGAAGACGAGGATCGGGTCGGGGTTGGTGTCCCGGTTGATGGCGACGGTGATGGGCGTGAGGGTGAGCGCGAGCGCCGCGGTCGTGCCCGCGACGGCACCGAAGTCCCGCTTGACCATGCGGTACAGCAGGGCCACCGAGCCGGTGCCGACGGCGACCATCGGCAGCATCAGCTGCCAGGTGCCGTACCCGAAGGCCCGGGCGGAGAGCCCCATCACCCACAGGGCGAACGGCGGTTTGTCGACCGTGCTGAAGCTGCCGGAGTCCAGGGCGCCGAAGAAGAACGCCTTCCAGCTCTTGGTGCCGGAGTAGACGGCCGCGTCGTAGAAGGTGTTGCCGGTGAGGGACGACAGGTTCCAGGCGTACAGCGCCGTGGCCAGCACCAGGATCGCCCACAGCGCGGGGCGGGCCCAGCGCGGGTCCTCGGGGGCACCGGTGAACATCCTGCGCAGCCGGCTGCTCGCGGCGGACGGCAGGGGCCGGTGCCGGCCGTCCTGGGTGGTCGGCGGGGGCGGTGGGGCGAGGGTCGTCATGGCACGTACTCCAGGTCTCCGAGCGGTGGTGATGACGACCCTCGGGCCCGGTGCTGGGCGAACCCTGTGGCTGCGCTGAACGAAGGATGAGAATCAGGGAACTCACAGGTCGCGCACAGTGGGGGATCGGTGCCACTGTTCGAATGTCTGCAACACAAGCGGTCTAGACTCAGCCGGACGGCCTGCTGGACCGGCCGAACGCGGACAACCTCTGGCAGACCCGAAGGGTATGCGGCGCTTTGATACGGATAGATTCAGTCACCAAGCGGTACCCGGACGGCACGGTGGCGGTCGACCGCCTCTCCCTGGAGATACCCGACCGTTCGATCACCGTCCTCGTCGGTCCCTCGGGCTGCGGCAAGACGACGACTCTGCGCATGATCAACCGGATGGTCGAACCCAGCGAGGGGACCATCCTGATCGACGGCAAGGACAGCCGGCAGCAGCCCGTCAACACGCTGCGCCGGTCCATGGGGTACGTGATCCAGAACGCCGGTCTCTTCCAGCACCGCACGATCGTCGACAACATCGCCACCGTGCCCCGGATGCTGGGCTGGGGCAAGGAGAAGGCACGGGCCCGGGCCCGGGAGCTGATGGAGCGGGTCGGGCTCGACAGCTCCCTCGCCAAGCGGTACCCCTACCAGCTGTCCGGCGGACAGCAGCAGCGCGTCGGGGTGGCGCGGGCGCTCGCCGCCGATCCGCCGGTGCTGCTGATGGACGAGCCGTTCTCGGCCGTCGACCCCGTCGTCCGCAAGGGTCTCCAGGACGAACTCCTGCGCATCCAGGACGAGTTGGGCAAGACGATCGTCTTCGTCACCCACGACATCGACGAGGCCGTCAAGATCGGCACGATGGTCGCCGTGATGCGCACCGGCGGCAAGCTCGCCCAGTACGCGCCGCCCGCCGAACTGCTCTCCAGCCCCGCCGACGCGTTCGTCGAGGACTTCCTCGGCACCGACCGGGGCATCCGGCGGCTCTCCTTCTTCCCCTCCTCCGGACTCCGGCTGCTCACCGGGCCGGTCGTCGCCGTCGATGCCACCGCGGAGCAGATCGCCGCCCGCGCCACGGCCGAGGCCCCCTACCTCCTCGTCACCGACGTGGACGGAAGGCCCCTCGGCTGGATCGAGCCGGGGAACCTGACCGCGGGCAGTGTCGACGCGACGCGACTGGTTTCGTACGGGCGGCCCTTCGTGGCCGGCACCGACTCGCTGCGGGCCGCGCTGGACTGTGCCGTGCTCTCGCCCACCGGGTGGGCCGTCGGCGTCGACGCCGAGGGACGGGTGGCCGGAGTGGTCTCCCAGCAGGCCATCGGCGAGGCGATCCGCGGAGCGCACGCGGAGGGCCGTACGGACGCCGAGGCCGCCCGGTGAACGGCTTCTTCGACATCCCGAGCGACCTCCAGCACAGCTGGCTCGGGCTGATCGGCCTGCACCTCAGGGAAGCCCTGCTGCCGGTCCTCGCCGGGCTGCTGGTCGCCCTGCCGCTGTCCCAGCTGTGCGTGCGCTTCCGGTTTCTGTACCCGCCCGTGCTGTGGGTGACGACCGTGCTGTACGCGATCCCTTCGCTGGCCTTCTTCGTGGTCCTGATCGACTACACCGGCCAGACCGAACTCACCGTGATGATCCCGCTCACCGTCTACACCCTCGTCATCCTGGTCCCGGCGATCGTCGACGGCGTCCGTTCGGTGCCGCAGGAGACCCTCGCGGCGGCGACGGCGATGGGCTTCGGGCCCGTACGGCGCTACGTGCAGGTCCAGTTGCCGATCGCCGTGCCCGCCATCATCGCGGGGCTGCGGGTGGCGACCGTGTCGAGCATCTCCCTCGTCAGCGTCGGCGCCCTCATCGGCAACCAGGGGGCGCTCGGCAACCTCATCAACGACGCCAACATCTACAACCGGCCCGAACTCGCCGTGAACGCCGTGCTGACCATGGCGGTCCTCGCGATCCTCGCCGACGGGCTGCTGGTCGTCGTACGCCTGCTTCTGACGCCGTGGATGCCGAGCGGCGCGCGTGCGCGGCGCGCGGAGCGGCCCGAACCGGAGGTCGCCGCCCGGTGAACGTCCTCAACTTCATCAACGCCTTCTTCAGCGACAGCGCGCACTGGCAGGGCTACGACGGGATTCCCACCAGGCTGGGGGAGCACGTCCAGTACACCCTGGAGGCCCTCGCCATCGCCGCGGCGATCGGACTGCCGGTGGGACTCGTCACCGGGCACTACGGGCGGGGCGGCAACGCGCTGGCCTTCATCGCCGTCGCCGGGCGGGCCGTGCCTACCTTCGGTCTGCTGGTCCTGATGACCCTGTCGCTCGGCTTCGGGCTGATCAACGTGATGATCCCGCTGGTCGTGCTCGCCGTGCCGCCGATCCTGGTCACCACCTACGAGGCGATGCGGTCGGTGGATCCCGCCCCGGTGGACGCGGCCCGCGGGATGGGCATGCACCAGATCGAGGTGCTCTTCCGGGTCGAACTCCCGGTCGCCCTCCCGCTCATCCTCGGCGGACTGCGCTCGGCGGCCATCCAGATCGTGTCGACGGCCACCATCGCCGCGTACGTCTCCCTCGGCGGCCTCGGCCGCTACATCGTCGACGGCCTGTACCAGCGCAACTACGAGAAGGTCGTGGGCGGCGCCACACTGGTCGCCCTGATGGCGCTGGCGACGCTGGCGCTGTTCTGGGGGATCACCCGGCTCACGGTCTCCCGCGGGGTGCTCAGGAGCAACTAGGAGGGAGGCCGGGGGAGTGGCGGTCCCCCGGCCCGTCAAGCCTCCGTGCGCGCCAGCGCCTGTTCCAGTACGACCAGCAGCGCGTCCCGTACCGAACCGCGCTCCCTCGCGTCGAACACGATCACCGGGACGCGGTCGTTGACGTCGAGGGCCCAGCGGACCTCGTCCAGGGTGTGCTCGACCCTGCCGTCGAAGGCGTTGACGGCGACCGCGAACGGAATCTGCTTGTGCTCGAAGTAGTCGACCGCGGCGTAGCAGTCGTCCAGGCGGCGGGTGTCGACGATGACCAGGCCGCCGAGCGCGCCCTCGACGAGGTCGTCCCACATGAAGCCGAAGCGCTCCTGTCCAGGCGTGCCGAACAGGTACAGCTTCAGGGTCGGGTCGACGGTGATGCAGCCGAAGTCCATCGCGACCGTCGTCGTGGTCTTGCGCGGGGTGTGGCTGAGGTCGTCCACGCCCGCGGCGACCTCGGTGATGGCGGCCTCGGTGGTCAGCGGCTCGATCTCGGAGATGGAGCCGACCGCGGTGGTCTTGCCCACCCCGAAGCCGCCCGCGATCACCATCTTGACCGGCAGCGGCGGTCGTACGGCGGCGGAGGACGCGGCCGAGGGCCGGGTGGCCGGATCAGTCGGTGTCACGGAGTACCCCTCGGGAGTCGGGGATGGCGCGCAGGCCGTCGATGAGCCTGCGCAGGACGGAGGCGTCGTGGGTGACGTCGGTGTCGGGCACGTGCACCGTCAGCTGACCGGCCGTACGCAGGTCCTCGGCGAGGATCCGCACCACGTTCAGGTGCAGCCGCAACCGGGCCGCGATCTCCGCGATGGACTGCGGGATCCGGCACGCGGCGACGATGTCGTGCTGTTCGAAGGCGAGCCGGTCGAGCACGGCGAGTCCCTCGGCGGTGGCCACCACCTGGGTCTCGACGGGCATCGTCCGGCCGGACGGATCGGGTGCCACCCGGCCGGCGGTGACGAGGAACGGCCGTACGGCGGGCACGGGACCGCCCGGCTCCGGACTCGGAGGCGTGCTGCCGTCCGCCATGACTGCGCTTCCTCCTCGGTCAGCGCTTCGACGCGGTGCCGACGCTGTTCTTCAGTTCGAGCACGAGCTGGGGGCTGAGCGCGCTGCCGGCCCGGTTCGCGAACAGCGTCATCTCGTACGCGATGTTGCCGAGCTTGGCCTCCTTGTCGGTGACGACGCCGAGCACGGCGCCGCTGCCGATCGCGGAGACCAGGACATGGCCGCCCTCCAGGTCGATGATGACCTTGTTGAGGCCACCGAGGCCGTAGTTGCCGGAGGCTCCGGCGGCCAGGCTCGTGATGCCGGAGACGATCGCCGCGAGGCGCTCGGAGTCCGCGTGCTCACGCAGCTCCGACACGGCGATGAGCAGCCCGTCCGAGGAGACGGCGATGGCGTCGACGACGCCCGCGGTCTCCGTCGCGAAACGGTTCAGCAGCCAGGTGAAGTCGGCTGCGGCGGCCTGCAGGTCGGCGGGCGTGGTGCCTTCCGTAGGCGTGTCACCTGTGGACGTGCTCACTGCTCCGCTCCTTCCGGGGAGTGGTTCTGTTCGTGCGGGGGGTTGGATGCGGTCTGCTGGGTTTCCACGTCGTCCCTGGGTACGGGTCTGGGGTGGCTGCCGGTCTCACTGTCCCGGTGGGCGCGCTCCACGGCCGCCTCGAACTCGTCGAGCGCGTCGCGTACGGCCTCCGCGTCGGCGGGCCGGACGGGCGCCGTCTTCTGTACGGCCTCGGCGCCGACTGTGGTGCGCAGCGTGGCACCACGGACCCGGCGGCGAAGGGGGCGGGCGCCGTCGCCGTCGTCGCCGTTCCCGGGTACCTCACCGGTGCGGGCCTGCGGGATGAACGGGGCTGCGGGGGAGGGGAGTTGAGCAGGCGCGGCCGTGTCGCGGTGCGGGACCCGGCGGGGGAGGGGCGCGTGATCGCCGTCGGTGGAGGCGGCCACCGTGACGCCGGGCTCGGAGGCCGCCGTACCCCGGGCCGCCCCGCCCGCCGCCGGCTCCTGGCCCGACTCGGGCCGTACGGCCGTAGGAGCTGCCGTCCGGACCGGATCCGGGGCCGGTGCCGTCTGCGAGCCGGTGTCCGAGGCCCAGGCCGGTGCCGGGCGCGTTCCCGTGGCCGTGCCCGGACCGGCGCCCGCCACCGAAGCCGTACGGGACTTTGCCGCCGTACTCGACACGGGGCTCATCGTCAGGAGGAGGGAGGTGGGGATGGTCACCTCGGCCGTCACGCCGCCTCCCGGTGTGCGGGACAGGACCACGCTGACGTCCCAGCGGCGGGCCAGTGTGCCGACCACGAACAGGCCGAGGACCTTCGTGGGGACGAGGTCGAGGCGCTCGCGGCGGATGAGGCGGGCGTTCTCCTCCTCCAGGCGCTCGGCGCTCATGCCGAGACCGTGGTCGGAGATCACGACCAGCGCGCCCTCGTGGCTGTCCTTGACGATCACCTCGACTGGGCTGCCGGCGGGCGAGAAGGACACGGCGTTCTCGACGAGTTCGGCCACCATCAGGGTGAGGTCGCCGATGATGTCGGGCTCGACCATGGCGTCCGTGCCGGCCTGGAGGGAGACCCGCCGGAAGCCCTCGATCTGGCCGAGCGCGGCGCGCACCACGTTGGTGAGGGCGAGCGGCCCGGAGTCCAGGACCGTCTCGCGGATGCCGGCGAGCAGCATCAGGCTGTCGGCGTTGCGGCGCAGGCGGACCGCGATGTGGTCGATGCTGTAGAGGCGTTCCAGAAGCGCCGGGTCGGTCTCGCCGCGCTCGACCGCGTCGATCAGGGCCAGCTGCCGGGTGGTGAGGTTGCTGACCCGGCGGCCCACGTTGCCGAACATCTCGGCGACGTTGCGGCGGCTGAGGACCTGGCGTTCGAGGAGCGCCACCGCGGTGGTCTGCACCTGGTTGAACACCTCGGCGAGATCGCCGATCTCGTCCTTCGCGGTGACCGGCATCTCCTGGAGCCGCGGCGTTCCGGTGTCCTCGGTGTCGTCGTCGGCCACGCGGGCGAGCTCCCGGCCCGCCACCTCGGCGACCTGCCTCGCGGCACCGGTGAGCGCCTGCACCGGGCGCACCACCGAGCGTCGTACGGCGACCGAGAAGGCGAGCCAGAGCACGAAGCCCAGCAGGGCCGATCCGAGCAGCCAGACCGCGTTGGAGCGTGCGTCGCGGGAGGCGGCGTCGGCGCGGTCGGCGATCTGGCCGATGAGCGAGGTGGTGGTGTTCAGCCGGGTGCGGGCCTGGGCGCGGTAGTCCGGGTAGGAGTCGAGCGCCGTCTGGAAGGCGTCCTTGATCTCGGACGGGGTCCCCGCCTGGAGCGAGCCCGGGTCGATCTGGAGCTCGGCGTACTGCCGGGCGATCGCCGCCTGGGCCGTGTTGTGCTCGATGTCGCCGAGTTCCTCGGCCTGCTGGGCCGTGGCGAACCGGCCGAAGCGTTCGACCTGGTGGGTGTACTCGTCGTAGGAGCCGATCGCGCCGATCAGCTCGATGAGGGCGTTGGAGTCGCCCGTCGTCGCGGAGAAGACACCGGTCTCGAAGGAACCGTGCGCGGCGTCGGCGCGCAGCAGCGAGTCGAGCAGGTTGCCGGTGAAGGTGGCGGCGAGGGCCGGGTTGCGGTCGAGCCCGAGGCCGTCGATCAGGCCCTTGGCGGCGTCGCTGTAGGCCGGGTCGATGTTGTCGGCGGGCAGGTAGGCCTTCTCGATGGTGTTGCGCAGGTCCTCCAGGCCGTTGACCTCGCGAAGGGCCTGGGCCTCCTCCTGCGGCAGTCGGCCGCCGAAGACCTCGCGGACCTTCTCGACCTGGTTGTCCACCCGGATCTGCGCCTCGCGGTAGGCGGCCTGCGAGGGGGCGCGGCCGTCCCAGCTGGACTGGTGGCGCACGGAGAGCAGGACGGCCTGCTGGTGCTCGGCCTCCAACTGCCCGACGAGCTTGGCCACTTCGGCGCTGTCCCGCACGAGCTGGGCCGCGTCCGACGCGTCCCGGGACTGGCCGACCTGGTCGGCGAAGAGATAGGCCAGCAGTACGGCGACCACCGCGAGGGGCACGCCCACCAGGATGTTCAGCTTGCGCCGGAACGGCCAGCGCTCGGCGAAGTCCCGTAGTCCCCGGCCGCCGCGTGCGCCGTCCCGGTTCGGCGGCGGTGCCGACCGGGTGGACACGTCCACCTCGTTCGTGGACACCAGCCCTCCTTCGTGGGTGTCTCGGACGGGGCGCGAGCGCACACCTGACCGATTCTGATCGCTACGGGACGGTGCGTAGGAACACCTGAGTGGCTCCTGCACGCCTGTGTGACCGGCGCCAACTGCGGCGAGACTACAGCCTCTTCGGACAGCGCTTGTTGCCGCCCTGAGTCAAGAATCCGTTACAACCCGAGTCGCACCCCGCGCGCCGGTTTCGCGTTTCCTTCACAACCGATCACAGGCTGATGCCAATTGTGACCAGGTCGCTCTTGACTGCGGGAGAACAGGCTGGATTGGATCAGTGCAAGGGCTTCCCCTCCCGGATGCCCCGAACACCTTGCATCCCCTGAGTTCCGGAACGGGAATCGTGACTTCTACCGCCGCACACCGCAGGTCCCTCAGGAAGAACGCCGGCGTGGCCGCCGTCGCGCTCGCCGCCGCCACGGTCCTGCTGGCGGGATGCGGGTCCTCCGACAACAGCTCCGACCCGCTGAGCCAGGACACGGGAGGCGCCGCCTCCGGCGACACCGTGGTCGTCGGCTCGAACAACTTCGCCGAGAGCATCCTGCTCGCCGACATCTACGGCGAGGCCCTGAAGGCCAAGGGCGTCAAGGTCACCTACAAGCCCAACATCGGCAGCCGCGAGACCACCTACGGTCTGCTGAAGAACGGCTCGATCACCGTCCTGCCCGAGTACAACGGCTCGCTGCTGGCCTACCTCGACAAGGCCGCCAAGCAGGAGTCCGCGCAGGCCGTGAACGCCGGGGTCAAGGCCAAGCTCGACTCCAAGCTGACGCTGCTGGAGTCGGCGCCCGCGGAGGACAAGGACTCGGTCACGGTCAACGCGGAGACCGCGAAGAAGTACAACCTGACCGGCGAGTCCACCCTCGCCGACCTCAAGGGCATCGCCCCGAAGCTGGTCATCGGCGGTTCGCCGGAGTTCCAGACCCGGCAGCAGGGTCTGCTCGGCCTGGAGTCCCAGTACGGCCTGAAGTTCGAGTCCTTCAAGGCCCTCGACGCGGGCGGTCCGCTGACCCAGGCGGCGCTCAAGAAGAACACCGTGCAGGCCGCGGACATCTTCACGACCGACCCGACCATCACCAAGGAGAAGTTCGTCGTCCTCAAGGACCCGAAGAACCTCTTCGGCTTCGCGAACGTGACCCCGCTGGTCTACAAGTCCGGTCTCTCCCAGGAGGGCGTGGCCGCCCTGAACGCGGTCTCGGCCAAGCTGGACACCAAGGCCCTGCTCGACATGGACTTCCAGGTCCAGCTGGACAACAAGGACCCGCTGGACGTGGCGAAGGCCTGGCTGAAGACGAACGGCCTCGGCTGATCCCGGCCGACGACCGGCGCGGGGGGTCTCCGCCGTAGCGGGATTCCCTCACAGCGGAGACCCGCGCCGGTCGCCGACGGGGTCATGGCCGGCCTCACCGCGGGCGACGCCGGGCTCTGCTCGATGTCCCGACCCGGACCTCGGGGCCCGGCTGATCCCCTCCTCGGACGAGGAGCTGACCGGGCCGGACGAGTGAGGCGCCGCTACTCGACGGCCGCGGCGATCAGCAGGTCCATGAGGGCGATCAGCACGTCCCGGGACGACTCGCGGCGCCGTGCGTCGCACAGCACCACCGGAACGTCCTCCGGGAGGGCGAGGGACTCCCTGATGTCCTCGGCCGGATAGGGGTGCCGGCCCTCGAAGCCGTTCACGGCGACGACGAAGGGGATGCGCCGGCGTTCGAAGAAGTCCACCGCGGCGAAGCTCGACTCCGGGCGGCGGACGTCGATGAGGACGACCGCGCCCAGGGCGCCGACCGCGAGGTCGTTCCACATGAACCAGAACCGCTGCTGGCCCGGGGTGCCGAAGAGGTAGAGCACGAGTTCGTCGCTGATGGTGATCCGGCCGAAGTCCATGGCCACGGTGGTGGCCCGCTTCTCCTCGATCCCGGCGAGGTCGTCGACGCCCAGGCCGGCGACGGTGAGGGGTTCCTCCGTGCGCAGCGGGGTGATCTCGCTGACCGACCCGACCATGGTGGTCTTGCCGACGCCGAAGCCCCCGGCGATGAGGATCTTGACGGTGTCGGGTGCCGCGGGAGTACCGGCTGCCCCGGTGGCGAGCGTGTCAGAGCCGGCCAAGGCCTTCCCTCACTTTCTGCAGCAGGTCCAGGTCCGGGGAGCGAGGCGAGACCGGGCGCGGCGGGCGCGCGGTGATCAGGCCCGCTTCCAGCAGATCGCACAGCATGATCACGACCACGCTGACCGGGAGGTCGAGCAGCGCGGCCAGCTCCGCCACGGCGACCGGGCGGGCGCACCGGCGCAGGATGCGGGTCTGCTCGGCCTGCGGCCGCGGGGCCCCTTCCGGCGGCGGATCGACCGCGGTCACCGTCGTGATGAGGGTGAAGTCGGCGCGGCTGGGCCGGGTCCGTCCGCCGGTCAGGGCGAACGGTCGCACCAACCGGCCGGACGCGTCACTGTCGGTCACCTCACCCGCCGGTGGGGCCGATGCCGGCCCGCGGTGCCGCGCTCAGGTGCTCGCCGATCTTCTTCACCAGCATGTTCATCTGGTACGCCACGACCCCGACATCGGCGTTCGGGCCCGTGAGGACGACGAGGTGGGCGCCGGGTCCCGCGGAGGTGAGAATCAGGAAGCTGTTGGCCATCTCGATGAGCGCCTGGCGCACCGGGCCGCCCCGGAAGTCCATGCTGACGCCCTTGCTCAGGCTCATCAGACCGGACGCGGTCGCCGCCAGCCGCTCGGCGTCGTCGCGCAGGAACCCGGTGGACTTGCTGACGACCAGCCCGTCCTCCGAGAGCACGACCGCCTGCGTCACGTCGGCGACCCGCTCCACGAGTCCGGTGAGCAGCTGGTCCAGCTGGGTGTGCGTGGCGGGGGTGGGGCGTGTCATGGCATGTCCTTCATGAGCGATCGGTGTGGGGAGTACGGGCGGCGACGGGTGGACCGTTCGTGTCGGCGGTGCTCACATCCTCGGGGATGTCGAGCGGGTCGGTCCCGTGATCGGTCGCCTTCTCCGGTACGGCGGGGTCCTGAAGGGTGTCGAGGAGGTCGTCCTCGTCCCGGGCGCGGAGCGTGCCGCGCTGGAACCCGGCCAGCGAGGAGGCCGCGTGGTCCGCGGTGAACTCGTCGGCGTCCTCCTCCTCGCGAACGGCCGAGGCCTCCTCACGCAACTCGACGGCGAGACTGGTCTGCGGCACCCGCCGGGGGAGGGGGGTGAGGCCGCCGGGGCGGGGGGTTCCGGTCTCCGGCGCCACGGGGTCCGGCCGGGCCCCCGTCCGCCCGGACCCGGCCCCGGCCGCCGACTCCGCGTCCGGCACACCCACCGACTCCGCCGAGTCCGTCGTACGTTCCGTACCGGTCGGGGGAGCCGTAACCGCATCCGTCTCCCCGGCCGTCACCCCCGCGGTGGCCGCTCCCGTCATCTCACCCCGGCCCTCCGGCTGGTCCTCCTCCCGTACGACGATCTCGTGCGGGATCAGGACGATCGCCGTCGTTCCGCCGTACGGCGAGGAGCGCAGGGTCACCTGGATGCCGTGGCGGTTGGCGAGGCGGGCGACGACGAACATGCCGAGGCGGAGGTCGTCGGCGAGGGCGACGACGTCGAACTTGGGAGCCTGGGCCAAGTGGGCGTTGAAGGCGGCGTACTCGTCCTCCGACATGCCGAGGCCGCGGTCCTCGACCTCGACGGCCAGCCCCTTGGCGACCAGCCCGGCCCGTACCCCGACCGGACTCGGCGCGGGGGAGTACAGCGTGGCGTTCTCTATCAGCTCGGCCAGCAGGTGGATCACGTCCGCGACCGCGGGCGGGGCCAGGCAGACCTCCTCCTCGGTGTGCACCTCCACCCGCTGGTACTCGGCGACCTCACCCACCGCACTGCGCAGGATGTCGATCAGCGCGACCGGCTCGGTCCAGCTGCGCCGCGGCTGCCCGCCGCTGATGATGACCAGGTTCTCCTCGTACCGCCGCAACTGGCTGGCCGTGGAGTCGAGTTCGTACAGGCCCGACAGCACGTCCGGATCCTGGTGCTCGCGTTCCAGTGTGTCCAGGCGGCTGAGCTGCAGGTTGACCAGGTTCTGGCTCTGCCGGGCGATCCCGAGGATCACCTTCTGGAACCCCCGTCGGGTGTCGGCGAGTTCGACGGCGGTCACCACGGCCGTGCGCTGTGCCGCGTTGAACGCCTTGGCCACCTGGCCCAGTTCGTCCGAGCCGTAGTCCAACTCCGGTGCGGCCCGGTCCACATCGACCTTCTCGCCCCGCTCCAGCCGCGCGACCACGTCCGGCAGCCGTTCCTGGGCCAGGCCCAGCGTGGCCTCCCGCAGGCCCCGCAGCCGCCGGGACAGCGAGCGGGTGATCCGCCAGGACATGACGAGGCAGATCAGCAGCGCGATCAGACCGCCCGCGCTCAGCGACGCCGCCGTCAGCAGCTGCTCGTGCGCCTTGTCCGCGCTCCGGGTCAGCAGAGCGGAGGTCTGCTGCCGGATCAGGCCGGTGTAGCGGACGGAGACCCTCTCCATCGCGGCCGTCCACCGCTTGCCCGCGTCCGGCAGGGCCACCCGCCCCGTGCCGGCGGCCGGCCGTGCGGCGAGGACCTGGTCCTCGACCGCCGTCAGGGTCCGCCAGTCCGCGCTCGCCAGGATCCGCTCGGTCTGCGTCTTCGCACTGCCGCTCAGCGCGGGCACGATCTGGTCCTGGACCAGCCACCGGCGCGTGTTCACCAGCTGGACGAAATGCTCCCAGGCATTCTCGTCGAGATGCCCGGACGGCCAGGCCAGGGTGAGCGCCACGTCCTCCTGCGAGGTCAGCTCCGCCGCGTGTTCGAGGGCGACGAGCGGCCCGGCCTGCGAGGTGAGGTCACCGTCGTCGACCTGCGAGAGCTGCTGGAAGGCATGTATCTGGGCGTCGATGATCGACGTGTACTGGTCCAGGGCCTGCTCGGCGGTGATGTCCGTGGGGTGGTCCACCTGGTCGCGGTAGTACTCCAGGCTGCCCACCGAGCCGAGGACGGAGTACAGCTGGTCGGCGATGCGCGCCGGCGCCCGCTGGATCTCCTCGGACCGCCGCACCAGCTTGGCGACCGCCGCGTCCGTGGCCGTCCGCTTCTCGTCCAGGGCGGCCTGGGAACCGGGCACCCTGGCCAGCCGGGCGGCGGACATCGCGCGTTCCCCCTGCAGCGCGAGGGTGGCCTCGGTGCCCATCGCGCCGGTCGACCTGCTCAGGTCGGTCTGCGAACGCAGCCGTAGGCCCTCGGAGAACAACTGCGTGGTCGTCACCCCCCACATCGCCGCCAGCGTGACGCTCGGCACCAGCGCCAGCATGATGAGGGAGAGACGTATGGAGCCGAGGCGGCGCCGGGCGCCTTTCCGGTCGGGCATGGTCGTCCTTGGGCGATGGGGTGTTCCGGGGAGGGGGAGCGGTTGTCGGGACGGGGAGGTCACCGGGTGCCGGCGGCGGCGAACCTCGCGACCGCGGCGACGTTCGTGCGGGTGACGAACGCGGGCCCGGTGAGCACGGGAGCCACACCGCCCCCGCTGACGTTGCCGTTGGTCCTGTACAGCCACAGCGAGTCCACGGCGAGATAGCCCTGCAGGTACGGCTGTTGGTCCACCGCGAACTGCACGCTGCCGGCGCGGATCGCCTTGGTCAGGTCGCTGTTGAGGTCGAAGGTGGCCACCTGGGCCCTGCTGCCGGCGGCCTTCACCGAGTCCACGGCGTCCAGCGCGAACTGCGCGCCGAGCGTGACGACCTCGTCGATGCCGGGGTCCTGCCGCAGCCTCGCGGTGAGCACGGTGTCCACGGCCTCGGGGTCGGTGCCCTCCACGTACAGGTTCTCGGTCTCGCCGCCGAACGTCTTCTTCACACCGGCGCAGCGCGCCTCCAGGGCGACGTTGCCCCGCTCGTGGATGACGCACAGCGCGTGCTTGGCCTTCAGGCCGTTCAGCTTGCCGCCGACGGCCGCGCCGGCCTCGATCTCGTCCTGGCCGAAGTACTCCAGCAGCCCCTGCGACTTCCAGGCGTCGATACCGGAGTTGAGGCCGACCACCGGAATGCCGGCCGCCCGTGCCGCGGCCACCGGGGCCTTCATCGCGGCGGGCTTGGCCAGCGTCACCGCGATGCCGTCGACCCGGTCACCGATCGCGTCGCGCACCAGCTGGGCCTGCCCCGCCGGATCGGAGTCGTTGGCGTACGTCAGCTCGATGCCGTCCTTCGCGGCGGCGGCCTCGGCCCCCTTCTGCACGAGCTCCCAGAAGGCGTCTCCTTCGCCGCCGTGGGTGATCAGGGCGACCCGCAGCCCCGCGGAGTCCGCCCCTTTCGCGGCGTTCGTGCCCGCGTCGAGCCGGGAGTCGCCGCCGGAGCAGCCGACGAGCAGCAGGAGGGCGACGGAGGTGAGGGCGGCCAAGCGCAGGGATCTCACGGAAGTCCGAGGTGGGGGAGGAGTGTTCATGGGGTGCGGCACCTCGCTGTGCGGCCTGGCAGGCGGAACGCGAAAGTGCGGCCGGACGCGGGCGCGCCGGCCGGTTGAACTTTCACTGGCCAGGAGCCAACCGCGTGTGACCGCCGGTAGTCAAGTGATCAGCCCCTTGTGATGACTTCTCGGTTCCGCATCGTAATGATCTTCCCGTCGACGTGACTCCTCGGGGAACGCGTCGGACCGCGCAGGCTGCCCGGTGAGTGAGGGCATGCCTGCGCGGTCGAGGCTGCGGAAAAGGAAGGCGGCTCCGCGTCCGGGACTACTGCGCGGTCCTCGGTGTGACGACCACCGTTCCCGACTGAGCCGTGTGGGTGTCGGTACCGGACGGGCCTGTCTCGGTCGGACCGTCCTGTGTCGCCTGCTGGGCAGGACCGCGGCGCTCGCGACGGCTCACCCGCGCGTCCTGGTCGGGCAGCCAGCCGAAGGTCAGGACGCTGCCCACGGCCCCCAGCAGGAGGCCGACCATGAAGCCGCCCATGTTCGAGGTCACCCAGGTGCCCATGGAGACCAGCACGCCGGTGATCGAGTAGAAGAGGCGCTGGTCCGGGCTGAAGAGGATCAGGAGCCCCAGCAGCACCATCAGCGTCGGCAGGAGGTAGCCCGCCGCCCCCTGCATCCCGACGTGCAGGACGACCTTCACCGAGGCCTTCATGGTGAGCAGGATCCAGGCCCCGCCCAGGGTGAGCCACAGCCCGCCGAAGAAGGGCCTTCCGTACACCCAGCGGGTGAACGAGTCCTGGCCGGCCACAGGCTGCTGGACGCCCTCCGGCTCCTGCCCCTCCATCAGCAGGCCTTGCTGCTGAAGCTCAGCTTGAGGCCGGGCAGCTTGAAGACACCTGCCGTGGTGGCGTAGTTGGTCTGCCGCAGGGTGTCGATGTACACGTGGTCGGCCTGCTGGCTGAAGACACCGAGGGGACCCTTCACGCCCGCCTTGGTGAGGGTGCTGGCGTCGTTGCCGATCTCGATGTTTTTGAATTCGGCGTTGCCGGACATCTCGGTCGAGTCCGTGGTCAGGTCGGTCGCCTGGACCTTGTCCTTCCCGTTGCCCGCCTCGATCTTCAGGTTGGTGCCACCCAGGTCGACGCTCTGGCACAGCTTGGAGAGGGTCGCGCTCTTGATGGCGGAGGTCACGACCAGCACCTGGCCACCGGTGTCACCGGCGTTCGGGCTGTTGTCCGCCATGTTGTCGAGGCCGCCGAACTGCTCGAACCCGGTGCCGTCGAGGCTCTCCGCGGTGACCGTGAAGGGCATGCCGGAGATGGCGAACTGGACGCCCAGCGCGCCCTGGGCGGTCATGATCGCGAGACCCGCGGTGATCGCGACGGCCGGCACGGCCATGATCGCGGCCCGGCGTCCGCGGACCCGCCCGCGTCTCGCGGGGCTGTCGGGGGCTTGGGGTGCGGAACCGCTTTCGGGGGTCTCGGAGGTGGTGCCGACGGACGAGGCCATGTGCTGCTCCCAGGGACATAGTCAACGCAAGTGGGGCTCACGTGCGGATGTGCGGCTTCAGTGGCGTGCTGTCCTGGCGCGGACGGTGGCTGCGGTGCACGTCTCCTCCCGGCCCCCGGCGGCTGCAAGGGCTTTCCCGTACTCCGCAGTAACGCCACGGAAGTTACCGGCGGTTACGCCCGTGGGTCAAGCAAGTTGTGAGTAAAGGGTGTTGATTATGTGCCAGCCGTGATCAACAAGGCCCCTGACGACGGCAAAACCCGTCAATCGGATAGCAACCTCCGTGCCACACCTTGACGTTGACGGATGATCAGGTCTACAACTCTCCCTGGCTTCCTCGGATCCGTGGCGCCGGATCCAAGCCGTCGGGCGGCACCTGCCCGCATTCCCGGACCAGCTGTCCCTTCACGGGCTCTTCACCGCCCGAGTCCGACCCTCCACGGCACCCGCACCGGCGTTTCCCCCTGGGCCGTACCGGGATCGCCCTTTCTCGCCCGGCCCGGCCGGAGCCCTCCCCCATAGGGCCACCGGCCGGTCGCCGGCCCGATGCCGTTGCCGGTCCGTCACGTACGGAGAAGGCGTGACGGTCGGCAACGGCGGACGCCGACGCGCGTCCGCGCCCCCCCACACCCACCCTCACCTCATGAAAGAGGCAATCCCCCATGCGTATGCGTTCTCTGCTCTCCCTCACCGCCGCTGCCGCCGCCTTCGCGCTTCCCGTGGCCGTGGCCGCGTCCACCCCCGCCGCCGCGGACGACGTCGCGGTCCTCACCACCGGCTCGGTCGGCGGCCCCAGTGTCGCCGAGGGCACCACCATCAGCGCGTCCCTGGCCGCCGGCACCAACGCGACCCTCTACTCCAGCTCGACGGGCACCAGCGGAATCAGCTGCACGGCCTCCACCTTCACCGCCACGGTCGGCAGCAACCCTGCCGCGCCTGGCACCGCCGTCGAGTCCCTGACCGGGCAGACCTTCAGCAACTGCACCTCGAACGTGGTCGGTGTCCTCGGCGTCACCAGCATCACGGTGAACAACCTGCCGTACACCACCGACGTGTCCTCCGACGGCACCGTCTCCGTCACCCCCGCGAGCGGTTCCGCCATCCAGACCACCGTCGTGCTGCGCACCCTGCTGGGCAGCGTCAGCTGTGTCTACCAGGCCGCGTCCGGCCTGGCCGGCACGGCCGACAACACCGACAACAGCATCAAGTTCGCCAACCAGCAGTTCAGCCGGACATCCGGTTCCTCGCTGTGCCCCGCCAGCGGTTTCTGGACCGCGAAGTACAGCCCGGTGACCGCGGGCGGCGAGCCGGTCTACGTCAACTGAACTCCGTAACCTCGTAGTTCAGCGCCGGCGCAGACGAAGCGCCAGGGCGGCGCCCCCGGTGAGCACCAGCACCGCGGCGGCGCCGCCCGCCATCATGGGCGCGGACGGTCCGGAACCTGGATCGGCGTCCGCGGCCACCGGAGTGGAGTCGGGGACGGCACCGCCCGCCGAACGGGCCACCGAAGGACTCGGCGTGGGCGCGGGGGCCGAAGTGGACGGCACCGGACTCTTCTCGGGCTCCTTCGCCTTCTCCTTCTGCACCGCCTTCGACTGCGTGGGCGACGCGGCGGCGCCCGCCCCGGCCCCGCCCTTGCCGGCCGCCGCCGGGAACACCACGTCCGAGCACGAGTAGTACGTGTCCGCCGTACTGCTGTTCTGCCAGATCGTGTACAGCACCTGCCGGCCCGTCCGGTTCTTCGGCAAGGTCATCCTGATCCGGTACGCGCCGTCCGTCAGCGCCGGGTCCTTCACCTGAGCGAACGGCTGCTCCGGAAGATCGGACCACGTCAGCGGCTTCGACGGATCGTACCCGGGCTCGGTGAGGTACATGCGGAACGTGCCGGTGTGCGGGATCGTCGAGACGTACTTCATGGTCAGCGTCGCGCCGGGGGACAGGCGCGTGGCCGGCCAGTCGGAGCGGGCCAGGTCGAGGCCCTTGTAGGCGGGCAGACCCCCGCTGCACAGCTTGCCGTCGGGGATCGTCTGACGGTCGCGGCCGTTCACGTTCGCGACCCGCAGGTTGTCCCACGCCGTGAAGGGCGAGCCGTTCGCCGCCACGGCCGCCCGGCACGCGGCCGTGCCCGAGGAGGCGCCGTCGGGAGAGCAGGCGAAGACCCGGCTGACCGGATCCGTGGGAGCGCCGTGGGCCTGCGCGGGCACCGCCGCGAACACGGTCAGCAGGAACGGGGTCAGGGCGGCGAACGCCGCACTCGTACGGGGGGCGGTTGTCCAGGGCATCCGGGCCATCCGGAACGCCTCCTCGGGCGGCGCGGGAACTACGGGCTTCCGTGCAGTACGGAACACGACCCTCACGCGTTCACCGGTGCACCGGACCGTCCGCCCTCCAGCTGACTTGATGCAGACCCGGCAAAGCGGCCATCCACGGTCAACCGGCCACCGCAGAGGGGGAGTTTCCGGCCGGGTCAAGGGTTTCCCCTGTATCCGCATGACCTGCTCTTTGCCTATCGTTCGACCACAGCTGACCCACAGGTAACCCCGAACGGGTCATGCGCCTCCAGCCGGCCGGCCGCCGCGCTCCTGGCTTCACCCCTGCCGCTTCACCCCCCGCCGCTTCACCGACGAAGCGATTCGACCGCCGCTCCGCGCTGCCCGGAGCACGGCCCCGAAAGGCAAGCCCTTGCGTACCTCCCCCTCCCTCCGGCGGAAGCTGATATCCGCCGCCGCCGTGTCCGCCGCCCTCCTCTCGGTCGGTACGGCCTCCGTCGCCGTCGCCCAGGACACCCGTGCCCAGGAGGCCGCCGTCCCGGCCGCGCTCACCGAGGCCGCCCCCGGCATCCAGGCCGAGCGCCTGATCGTCGGCTACAAGTCCGGCGCCGCCGAGGCCACCTCGAACAAGGCGGCCGAGGCGGACGCCGCCGCCAAGGACGCCGACTTCCAGCGCAGACTCGGCACGGGCGCCGCCCTGGTCGACCTGGGCGCTGACCCCAGCAAGGCCGAAGTGGCCGACGCCGTCGCCGAGTTCAAGGCCGACCCGCAGGTCGCCTACGTCGTACCGGACCGCCTGAACAAGCCGCAGGCCGACCCGAACGACACCGAGTACGCCAAGCAGTGGGACCTGTTCGAGTCCACGGCCGGCATGAACGTGCCGGGCGCCTGGGCGACCTCGACGGGCAGTGGTGTCACCGTCGCCGTCATCGACACCGGCTACGTCACCCACTCCGACCTCGCCGCGAACATCGTCGGCGGCTACGACTTCATCTCCGACACCGCCGTCTCCGTCGACGGCGACGGCCGCGACAGCAACCCTGCCGACCCGGGCGACTACTACGCGGCCAACGCGTGCGGTGCGGGCATCCCGGCCTCCAGCTCCTCCTGGCACGGCACCCACGTCGCCGGCACCATCGCCGCGGTCACGAACAACGGCAAGGGTGTCGCGGGCATCGCGTACGGCGCGAAGATCTCCCCGGTGCGCGTCCTCGGCAAGTGCGGCGGCTACGACTCCGACATCATCGACGCCATCACCTGGGCGTCCGGCGGCACCGTCTCCGGCGTGCCCGCCAACACCAATGTCGCCAAGGTCATCAACATGAGCCTCGGCGGCGACGGCGCCTGCACCTCGGCGACCCAGACCGCCATCAACAACGCCGTCGGCCGCGGTACGACCGTCGTCGTGGCCGCCGGCAACGACAACGAGAACGTCTCCGGACACTCGCCCGGCAACTGCAACAACATCATCTCGGTCGCCGCGACCAACCGCTCCGGCGCCAAGGCCTCCTACTCCAACTACGGCTCCCTGGTGGACATCTCGGCGCCCGGCGGCCAGACCAGCACCGGCACCGCCAACGGCATCCTGTCCACGCTCAACTCCGGTGCCTCGACGCCCTCTTCGGAGTCGTACGCCTACTACCAGGGCACCAGCATGGCGACCCCGCACATCGCGGGCCTGGTCGCCCTCGTGAAGTCGGCGAACCCCTCGCTGACCCCGGCGCAGATCGAGACCGCCATCAAGAACAACGCCCGTCCGCTGCCGGGCGCCTGCTCGGGCGGTTGCGGCGCGGGCCTCGCCGACGCGGCGAAGACGGTCGCGGCCGTCAGCGGCGGCGGTACGACGACGGGGACGACCTTCTCCAGCACCACGGCCGTCGCCGTCCCGGACAACGGCTCCGCGATCGAGTCCCCCATCACCGTCAGCGGCCGCAGCGGCAACGCGCCCTCGACCCTCCAGGTCGGCGTCGACATCACCCACACCTACCGCGGTGACCTGGTGATCGGCCTGGTCGCCCCGGACGGCACGGTGTACAGCCTCAAGGCGGCGAGTTCCTCGGACTCCGCGGACAACGTCAACACCACCTACACCGTGAACGCCTCCTCCGAGGTGGCCAACGGCACCTGGAAGCTCCGCGTCCAGGACACGGCGGCGCAGGACACGGGCACGCTCAACGGCTGGAAGCTGACGTTCTGAGCGAACTCCCTACAACGAGCGGGCCGGCCGGTGCGGATGGGGCACCGGCCGGCCCCTCTCGCGTTGCGCCCGCGCCCGATCACACCTCCGCGCCCACCAGTTCACCCTTCGCGATGGAGGCCAGCACCCGTGCCCCGCGATCGGGCCGGCTGTCGAGGCCGACCAGCAGCCCCGGCACCACGATGCTCGGCAGCAGATGGGCCCACATCACGGAGATCCGGTGCGCGAGATCCTCCCGCCCGCTCAGCGCCCGTGACATCAACTGCACCCCGGCGAACGCCCCCACCAGCAGATCCGCCGTGTCCCGCGGGTCCACCGTCGGCAGCAACTCGCCCTGTTCCCGGGCCGCTTGCAGTATCGCCACCAGATGCTCGCTCCACTGCCGGAACGGCCCTGTGTGATCGACACCGGGCGGCGCGCACTGGTCCACCGTCAGCCGCACGCTCCCCTTCAGAAGGGAGTTGGTCCGCAGCCGCTGCCCGAAGACGAACGTCATGTCGACGATCTCCTGCACCTTGCACGGATGCGGCGGAACCGCGCCCAGCGACAACTGCTCGTCGAGCACCGCCTGGGCCAGGGACTCCTTGGAGGAGAAGTGAAAGTACAGGGCCCCTTTGGTGACTTCGGCCCGTTCCAACACCATCGCGATGGTGCTCGCGGCGTACCCGTGTTCGTCGAAGACGGCGCCCGCGGCCTCCACGATCGTCCTGCGTGTCCTGATGGCGCGCTCCTGTCTCGCCATAAGAACCCCTCCCATGCGCCGAGTTCGGATCTGGTCCGGTCTCGATCAGGTCGCATTGAAAACAGACCGGAATCCCTCGTACTCTATCGCTCACCGGCACGGGAACCTCACCGTCCGTCATCGCTTCGGAGGAACGAGGGGGAAACATGCCAGAGTTACGGCAGTTCGCGCAGGCCCCGGCCGGGTCCGGGCTCCTGACGGCGACCGTACCCCGGGAGTTCGTGCACCGCGTGGCCGTCGCGGAGATCCTCCTCACCGGCTGGACCAGGACGGCCGCCGACCGGTTCACCATCACCGCCCAGTGGCCGCGCGCCCACCAGTTACACGTGTCCCCGGACCGCTCGGCGTACGAGCCCCTGTTGGTTGCAGAAACGGTCCGCCAGTGCGGGGCGCTGCTCGCCCACGCGGCGTACGAGGTCCCGCTCGGACACCAATTCGTCCTGCAGGAGCTGCTTGTCGACACCCGCCCGGAGCACCTGGCCGTCGGCGCCGCTCCCGCCGAACCCGTCATCGACGTCACCGTCGTGGAGCTCCGCCACCGCTCGGGCCGCCCGGCCGCACTGCGCTACGACGCCGTCGTACGCCTCGGCGGTGAACGGGTCGCGACCGGCCGTATCGCCGTGACCTGGACGAACGAGTCCGTCTACCGCCGCCTGCGCGGGGGGCGGACCGCCGACGTCGGTGGCCTGCGGCTGCCCCGGCCGCTGCCACCGCCGCTGCCCGCCGAGACGGTGGGGCGGGCGCTCGCCGCCGACGTCGTCCTCTCGCCCGGTAGCCGCCCCGGCCGCTGGCGACTGCGGGTCGATACCGCACATCCTGTTTTCTTCGACCACCCCCTGGACCACATCCCCGGCATGCTCCTCCTGGAGGCCGCCGGCCAGGCCGTACGGGCACACGGCGGGCACGAGCGCCGGGTGCCGGTGTCGTTCCACGCCACGTTCCACCAGTACGCGGAGCTCGACCGGCCGGTCTGGACACAACTGAGCGACGAGGCCGACGGCGACGTACAAGTGATCGCGCTGCAAGGGGAGTCGGTGGTCTTCGAGTGCCTGGTGAGTGCCGTCGCAGGGTGAGATATCGTCTACAGGGAGTGAGAAACAAACGGCATGACCCGTTCTTTTCCGTACCAGGAGTGTGCAGTCGATGCCGAGGCAGTTACGCGCTGAACAGACCCGAGCGACGATCATCACCGCCGCCGCCGATCTGTTCGACCGTCGCGGCTATGAATCGACCAGTCTCAGCGACATCGTCGCGCACGCCCATGTCACCAAAGGCGCGCTGTACTTCCACTTCGCGGCGAAGGACGATCTCGCGCACGCGATCATGGAGATCCAGTCGCGGGCGTCGCGGCAGCTGGCGGGGGACGTGGACGCCCGGGGGTACACCTCGCTGGAGGCGCTGGTCCGGATCACCTTCGGGATAGCCCGGTTGTCGGTGGAGGGGCCGTTGCTCCGGGCCGGACTTCGGCTCGCCACCGGGGGAGTCGAGGTGCGGCCGCCACTGCGGCATCCGTTCACGGAGTGGCTGGACCTGGCGACGGGGAAGCTGCTGGGGGCGGTCAAGGAGTCCGACCTTCACCCCGACACCGATGTGGACGCGGTCGCACACTCGCTCGTGTGTTTCTTCGTCGGCACCCGGGTGGTGGGGCGGCACCTGGAGCCGGTGGGACGGCAGCCGCGGCGGCTCGCGCAGATGTGGCACGTGATGATCCGGGGGCTGGTGCCGGTTCCGCGACGGGCGCGGTACCTGGCTCTGGTCAGTCAGCTGGAGCAGGAGAGCAGGGGCGGCTGAGCCGCATTTCGACGCGGCCCCGCCTCACCGAGGTGGTTACAGTCACCCGCATGTCTCCTTCCGCGGCCGTCATCCTCGGCAACGAACCCGGCTCCTTTCCGCACGGCGTGCTGGCCGAGCGGCATCCCGCGATCATCGGGCAGGTGCGGGAGGCCTTTCCCTACGGGCCCGAGCAGCACCGTGCGCTGGACGCGCTGCACGACAACTGCACCAAAGGAGTGATCGAACCGCTCCCCGGCGGGGCGTGGGCCGAATGGGGAATCGACGACCACGTCGGCAAGTCCTGGTTCGACGTGCCGTGGCTCTGGTCCGAGAGCTACTTCTACCGGCGGCTTCTCGATGCCGTCGGGTACTTCGGGGACGGGCCCTGGCGCGGCACCGACCCCTTCCGTCCCTCCAAGCTCGCCGAGCTCGGCTCCCGCGAGACCGACGAGGAGCTGGCGGCACTGGACGAACTCGCCGGCCTGCCCGTCGAGGAGCGGGGGACGGCCCTGTTGCACGGGTCGCTGTGGGGGAACCGGGCCGACCTCGGATTCCGGCTCTCCGACGGGGAGGCCGAGGGACGGGACGCCGTGCCCGACCTGGTCGCCGACGACAGCGACCGGCTCCGGTCGCTGCTCGACGGGGCCGGCACCCTCTGCCTGATCGCCGACAACGCCGGACGCGAGCTGATCCCCGACCTCCTGCTCGTGGCCCACCTCCTCGAACACGGCCGTATCGAACGGGCCGTACTGCACGTGAAGCCGCACCCCTACTACGTCTCCGACGCGACCACCGCCGACGTGGTCGACGCGCTGCGCCGGCTCGTACGGGCGCCGGGGGAGGCCGCGGTGTACGGGAAACGGCTGTGGGACGCCATGGCCGACGGGCGGCTCGAAGTCCGTGCGCACCCGTACTCCTGCGCTCCGCTGCCCTACGCGGAGATGCCCGACGACCTGCGTGCGGAGATCGCCGGGGCCGCGCTCACCATCCTCAAGGGAGACCTCAACTACCGGCGTCTGGTGGGCGACCGGTGGTGGGCGCCGACCACACCGTTCACCGACGTGACCGAGTACTTCCCGGGACCGGTCGCCGCCCTGCGCACGCTGAAGTCCGATGTGATCACCGGGCTCGACGCTCGCACGGAGAGCGCGCTGGTCGAGGCGGAGGGGCGGCGCTGGCGGACGAGCGGGACCCATGCGCTCATCCAGGTCCGTTCCTGAGGAGCGTTATGCTGCCGACCTGTACCGGTGGGCTGCCTCACGTCCCGCCGACGGGCAGCGAAAGAGGACGTCATTGACCCCGCGGTACCTGAGCAATCCTGGGGAGCCCGTCTACGACGTGGACGCGCGGCGCTATCTCGACGTCACGGACGCCCCCGACGAGGCCGACCTGCACGACGTGTTCACGGACATCTACCGCACCAACCGCTGGGGCTCCGACGAGACCCGCTCGGGACCGGGCTCCGAGCTGCAGCGCATGAAGCGGGTGATCGCCCGACTCGGCGCCCTCATCAAGGACTTGGGTGTCCGCTCGGTGCTGGACGCGCCGTGCGGCGACCTGAACTGGATGCGGCACGTCGAACTGCACGGCGCCTCCTACCTCGGCGGGGACGTCGTCGCGGAACTCGTCGCGGCCAACCGTGCCGAACACCCCGGCTCGGAGCGGGAGTTCCAGCTGCTCGACTTCACCGCCCAGCCCGTGCCCCGCGTCGATCTCATCGTGTGCCGGGACGCCCTCGTGCACTTCTCCTACCAGCATGTGGTGGAGGCGCTGACCCGGTTCCGGGAGAGCGGCTCGCGCTATCTGCTCACCACGACCTTCTCCCGGACGGCCGCCAACACCGACATCGTCACGGGCTGGTGGCGGCCGATCAACCTCCGCCTCGCCCCCTTCCGGCTGCCCGAACCGCTCCAGGTCATCGGCGACGACGAGTCAGACGACTTCTACGACGACAAGACCCTCTCCCTGTGGGACCTGGCGCAGATCCCGGCACACTTCCCGGGCTACGAGCCGGTGGCCGCCGAGTCGGGATCCCTGGGCGCCTGATCCTCGGACCGCAGGCCTACGAGGGCCTCCTGAGCGGCCAGCGTCCGTGGATGCCGTAACCCCAGGACCTCCCGGCAGGCATCCCGCACCTCCGTGAACTCCGCCTCGGCAGCCGTGAGTTCCCCCTTGAGGCAGAGCAGTCCTGCGAGGTTGTGCCGCACCGACAGGGTCCCCGGGTGCCGGGGCCCCAGCGTCTCCACGCAGTCAGCGAGCACTGTCCGGTACTCCGCCTCCGCCTGCTCGACGTGCCCACGCAGATGCAGGACGTGCGCGGCGCCGTGCCGCACGGACAGGGTGAGCAGATGCTGTTCGCCCAGGACGGTCCGCCGGGCCTCGTAGACCTCCCTGAACTCCTGTTCCGCCGCGGCGAGCCGGCCCTGGTCCTTGAGCAGGTCGGCGAGGTTGTGGCGGACCGCGAGCGTGCCCGGGTGGCGGGGGCCCAGGGTCTGCACGCAGTCCGCGAGCACCGTGCGGTACTCGGTCTCGGCCCGGTCGGTACGGCCCCGCAGGTGCAGGACGTGTGCGGCACCGTGCCGTACCGACAGGGTGAGCAGGTGGTGTTCGCCGAGCACCTCCCGGCGTGCCGCGTACACCTCCCTGAACTCGGCTTCGGCCGCCTCCAGTTGGCCCCGCTCCATCAGCAGGTCGGCCAGGTTGTGCCGGACCACCAGGGTGTGCGGGTGCATGTCGCCGAGCAGTCTGCGCCGGACCTCGAAGACCTCCCGGAACTCGGTCTCCGCGTCACCGGGCCAGCCCCGGTCGCGCAGTACGGTGGCCAGGCCGTGCCGTGCCGCCACGGTCTCGGGATGGTCCTCGCCGTAGGTGTCGGCGCGCAGCCCGAGCACGGTACGGAACTCGTGCTCGGCCTCGGCCAGCAGACCGCGGTCCCGCAGGACGTCGGCGAGGTCGTGGCGGACGGCGAGAGTGCCCGGGTGGCGCTCGCCCAGTACGTCCGCGCACACCTGGAGCGTCTCCCGCAGCTCCTGCTCGGCCTGGCGGAACATGCCCCGCTCGTGCAGCACTTGGGCGGTGTCGTGCCGGGCGGACAGCGTGTCGGGGTGGCGGTCGCCGAGCGCGTCGCGGTAGGCGTCGAGCAGCAGGCGGTGCTCCTCCTCGGCCTCCGCGAGCAGCCCGCGCTGCTGCGACATGCGGGCCACGCCCTTGCGCGCGGCCAGGGTCTGCGGGTCACGGTCGCCGAGCAGGGTGCGACGCGTCGCGTACACCGAGCGGTACTCGACCTCGGCCTCCGCCGGCCGGCCCCGGTCGCAGAGCAGCTCCGCGAGGGCGTACCGGGCGTCGGCGGTCTCACCGGAGCCGTCGCCGAACAGGGCCCGCGTGTCCTCCAGAACCGAACGCACCAGTGTCTCGGCGGCGGCGAGCCGGCCCCGCAACTGGAGCAAGTGGGCGGCCGCGGACCGTACTTCGAGCGCGTCGGGGTCCCGTGGACCGCACGCGAGCACCACCGGCTCGCACGCCCCGAGGACCTCCTCGGCCCGGTCGAGCCAGCCCCGCCGGATCAGATGCCGGGCCCCGGCCGCCGCCGCCCGCAGCGCCTTGGAGACCAGGTCGTCCTCAGCCTCGTACGGATCGCCGATCAGGGCCAGCGGGGCGTCGCAGTGCGGGAGCAGCAGCCGCCAGCGCGGCCAGTCGCGCGGGTCGTCCTCGCTGAGCTCGGCGGTGGCGCAGACGACCAGGTCGGCGACGACGGCCGCGTACTCCCTCATGTGCTCGGCGAGGTCCCGCTGGAGCCGGCCGGCGTCCCGGACCAGGGGGTGCATCAGCAGGGTCCGCGTGTGGTCGTCGCCGCCGCGCGGGGTGTGCAGTTCGACCAGACCGAAGTCGGCGAGCGAGGTGAGCGCGGTGAACAGCTCCTGCGGTGTGACACCGGGCAGCAGCGAGGAGTCCGCCAGCCGGTCGGGGCGCAACAGACCGACCAGTGGCACCGGGGCCTCGCCCAGACAGCACAACAGCCGCATCAGGGGCCGGGCCTGGACGATGCCCCGCCGCTCCAGCAGGTCCAGCGACAGCTCCCAGGTACCGGTCACCGGGACGGAGTAGTTGCTGCCCTGCTGCCCGGGCGGATGCTCGTCGAGGAGTTCGGCGAAACGCTCGTCTAGGGCCACGCGGTAGTCGGCGTACGTCCGCACGGTGGTGGTGCCCGGCCAGGCGGGGAACGCCGAGGCCGCCGCGAGATGCGAGCCCGCGATGCGCAGCGCCAGCGGCAGCCCGCCGAGCCGCCGGGTCAGCAGCCGGGCGTCCTCACGTGAACCGGCCCGCTCCCCGGCGAGGTCCCAGAGCACCTCGGTGGCGTCGGCCTCCTCCAGGGCGTCGACCGAGTGCAGCGTGGCCCAGGGTCCCCAGGTGGTCGGGCTGCTGTCCCGGCTGGTGATCAGCACCAGGCCGGGCAGTTCCGCGGCGGGCCGGATCCAGCCTCTGCCCTCCGCCAACCGGCCGTAGGGCGCCAGGTGTTCGGGCTCGTCGGCGTTGTCCACCACCAGCAGCCAGGGGTTCGGGGTGTCGCACAGCCGCCGCCACAGCAGGTCGGTCGCGCTGGAACGCCCCGACCAGGCACGGTCGATGAGATCCGCTGGGGTGCCGAGGGCGGCCACGACCTCGCGCATTCCCGCGCTCAGCGTGGCGGGGTTCTTCGCCGTCACCCACCACACGTCGACGTTCAGCGCGGCGGCGTAGGCGGCGATCTCCAGGGCGACCGTCGTCTTCCCGCTCCCGCCCATGCCGTGCAGCACCCGCACACCCGAAGTCGACTTGCCAACCAGCTGTTTGAGGGTGTCCAGCAGTGGCTCACGGCCGCGCACCCGGCGGTCGAGCCGGCCCAGCGGAGGCGCGACGGTCAGCGCGCCCGGGGCCCGGACGGGCTCCAGCGAGGACTGCGCCTGCTGGAACTGGATGAAGACCGGGCGCGCGAAACCGGAGAACTCCTGGACGAACTCGGCCAGCAGGCCGGACAGCGCGGGATCCCGGGCCAGCAGATCGCGCAGGGTGGTGTCCCACTCCTGCCGCTGCTCGCGCAGCATGATCTCCTGCCGGTCCGGCGGCGCCGCGTCGAGTGCCGCTCGCGCCCGGTCCAGCCGCTCGACGTCCTCCCGCCGCAGGAACCGCGCCATCCGCTGCCGGGCCGCATGCCAGGCGTCCGTGGTCATCAGTCCGACCATCGTGCCCGCGGCGGCTGCAGCGGTCTGGGTGAACAACTCTCCGCCGAACATCGAGGACCCCCTGTCGGCACACACCTCGACGGTTACGTCCGAACCCCTCTCCCGTCTTCAGGTTCTCATGTCACGGGCCCCCGCGGGGACTTGATCCCGCCGATGAAGTGCGAAAAACGAGCCGTCCGGGCGTCTCGCCGGCCGTCCCGGTGGCCGTTTCCGTGGCGCGGCGAGGGATGATCGGCGGCTGTGGCCTTGTTGGCCCAGGAGCACCACCCCCTGTCACCCCATCCCAAGGGAGTCGCACCGCATGCGTCTGGGAGTCGCACCGCACCGTCTGTGGCCCGCTCACGAGGACGAGCTCGACGGCGTTCTCGAAACCGCCCGAACTGCCGAGGAGTTGGGCTTCGACCACCTCATCGCGAGCAGCCATCTGCTGGCGGGCGCGGTGGGCGTGACCCCGGACCCGGTGGTCCTGCTGTCCGCCGTGGCCGGGGCGACCACCCGGATCGGGCTGGTGACCAGCGTCCTGATCCTGCCCCTGTACAACCCGGTCGTCGTCGCCCATCAGTCCGCCACGCTCGACCGGCTGTCCGGCGGCCGCTTCACGCTCGGAGTCGGCACCGGCTGGGACACCGCGGAGTTCGACGCCGCCGGGGTCCCCTTCGCCGGGCGGGGCCGCCGCGCCGACGAACAGCTGGACACCGTACGGAAGTTGTGGCGCGAGGAGACCGAGGTACGGCTCGGGGTGCGGCCGCGCACACCCGGTGGGCCGCCGGTGTGGGTCGGCGGCCACAGCGACGCGGCCCTGCGCCGGGCCCTGCGGTACGGCGACGCGTGGCACGGTTCCGGGATCGACGCGGCCGGACTCGCCGAGGTGCGGGGCCGGTTGGTCGAACTCGGGCAGGAGGCGGGGCGGGATCCGGCCACGCCGTTGGAGCTGACGGCGGGCCAGATCCTCGTACCCCCGGGCTTCGAGGCGGCCGTACGACCGCCCGGTCGGCGCCCGTTGGGCGGGGCGGATCCGTCCGCCGAGCGGGTGCGCGAGGAACTCCGGCAGCTGGCCGACGCCGGGCTCACCGCCTGCTCGCTGTGGCTGCCGGTCGCCACCGAGGCACTGCCCGACGCGCTCGGCTGGGTCGCCGATGAGGTTCTCTCGCATGTCGCCGAAGAGTGACGATTCGCCTGACCCTGGTGTAGTGGCCATGTAATGGGCGGTGGGACGGCCGGTCCGCAACCGGAGTGTTCAGAGTGGCCAGGGAGTTCAGGGCGCCTGAACGTCCCGCCGACCGTCCGAACGCCACACGTCCCGCCGAGAACTCCCGAGTTCCGTCCGGATTCACGCAATGGTGTGATCATGTGTGCCGCCACGGATGCCCGCCAAGAGCCATGGGTAGGGCCCGGCTCATGACGCAGCAGCCCTTCGAACTCCCGCACTTCTACATGCCGTATCCCGCGCGGCTGAACCCGCACCTCGACGAGGCCCGCGCCCATTCGACCGTGTGGGCGCGCGAGATGGGCATGCTGGAGGGGTCCGGGATCTGGGAGCAGTCCGACCTCGACGCGCACGACTACGGCCTGCTCTGCGCCTACACACACCCCGACTGCGACGGCCCCGCCCTCTCGCTCATCACCGACTGGTACGTGTGGGTGTTCTTCTTCGACGACCACTTCCTGGAGACCTTCAAGCGCACCCAGGACCGCGCCGGCGGCAAGGCCTACCTCGACCGGTTGCCGCTGTTCATGCCGATGGACCTGTCGACCCCGATGCCCGAGCCCGAGAACCCGGTCGAGGCCGGCCTCGCCGACCTGTGGACGCGGACCGTCCCGTCGATGTCCGCCGACTGGCGCCGTCGCTTCGCCGTCGCCACCGAGCACCTGCTCAACGAGTCGCTGTGGGAGCTGTCCAACATCAACGAGGGGCGGATCGCCAACCCCGTCGAGTACATCGAGATGCGCCGCAAGGTCGGCGGCGCCCCCTGGTCGGCCGGTCTGGTGGAGTACGCGACGGCCGAGGTCCCGGCGTCCGTCGCCGGGACACGACCCCTGCGGGTGCTGATGGAGACCTTCTCCGACGGCGTCCACCTGCGCAACGACCTGTTCTCCTACCAGCGCGAGGTCGAGGACGAGGGCGAGCTCAGCAACGGCGTGCTCGTCCTGGAGACCTTCTTCGGCTGCACCACCCAGGAGGCCGCCGACACCGTCAACGACGTCCTCACCTCCCGCCTCCACCAGTTCGAGCACACCGCCCTCACCGAGGTCCCCGCGATCGCCCTGGAGAACGGTCTGTCGCCGGGCGAGGTGACCGCGGTCGCCCGGTACACGCAGGGCCTCCAGGACTGGCAGTCCGGCGGCCACGAATGGCACATGCGCTCCAGCCGCTACATGAACGCCCGTGCCGACACCACCTCGCCCTGGCAGGCCCTGACCGGCCCCGGCACCTCGGCCGCCGACGTCGGCGCCCTGCTCGCCGCGGCCGGCGCCGAGCGGCTGCGCGCCCACAGGCATGTGCCGTTCCAGAAGGTCGGCCCGTCCCTGCTGCCCGACTTCTACATGCCGTTCCCGACCGAACTCAGCCCCCACCTGCCCGGCGCCCGCCCCCGCCTCGCCGAGTGGGCGCACCGCATGGGCATGCTCCAGGAGGGCGTCTGGGACGAGGACAAGCTCGCCGCGGCCGACCTCCCGCTGTGCTCCGCGGGCATCGACCCGGACGCGAGCCCGGAGGCCCTCGACCTCAGCTCGGACTGGCTGGCCTGGGGAACCTACGGCGACGACTACTACCCGCTCGTCTACGGCGGCCGGCGCGACCTCGCCGCCGCCCGCCTGACCACCCAGCGGCTGTCGGACTGCATGCCCCTCGACGGCGAGCAGGTCCTCGTCCCCGCCAACGCCATGGAGCGCGGCCTGATCGACCTGTGGGCCCGCACCACGGCCGAGATGACCCCCGACCAGCGACGCACCCTCAAGGACGCCGTGAACGTGATGACGGAGAGCTGGGTCTGGGAGCTGGCCAACCAGATCCAGCACCGCGTCCCCGATCCGGTCGACTACCTGGAGATGCGGCGCGCCACCTTCGGCGCCGACCTCACCATGAGCCTGTGCCGCATGGGCCACGGCCCCGCCGTCCCGCCGGAGATCTACCGCAGCGGCCCCGTGCGCTCCCTGGAGAACGCCGCCGTCGACTACGCGTGCCTGGTCAACGATGTCTTCTCCTACCAGAAGGAGATCGAGTACGAGGGCGAGGTCCACAACTCGATCCTCGTCGTGCAGAACTTCTTCGGCATCGACTACCCGACCGCGCTGCGCGTCGTCCACGACCTGATGACCCAGCGCATGCAGCAGTTCGAACATGTCGCCGCGCACGAACTGCCGGTGGTCTACGACGACTTCGGGCTCTCGGCGGAGGCACGCGAGGTCATGCGGGGCTATGTGACCGACCTCCAGCACTGGATGGCGGGCATCCTGAACTGGCACCGCACGGTCGACCGCTACAAGTCCGAACACCTGGCCGGCCGCACCCACGGCTTCCTCCCGGACCGCCCTCCGGCTCTCCCCTTGGCGGGCTGACAAGCGGGGCCCCGACCGCCTGGGACGTCCCACCACCTGGGACGTCCTGCCCGCTGGGGCTCTCCGACCGCCCGTGTACCCGCCGTCCGGCGGCCGCCCGTCCGAATCGGCCGCCGGCGCTCCCTTGGGGGGCTGACAACCGGGGCTGCTCGACCGCGTGGGACGTCCCTCCGCTGGGCTCTCCGACCGCCCGCGTGCCCACAGTCCGGCGGCCGCCCGTCCGAATCGGCCGCCGGCGCTCCCTTGGCGGGCTGACAACCGGGGCTGCTCGACCGCGTGGGACGTCCCTCCGCTGGCCTCTCCGACCGCCCGCGTGCCCACAGTCCGACGGCTGCCCCTCTGCCCGTCCGCCCGGCGTGACGATCGCAGGGGGCCTCACCGCCGCCGGACAGGGCCGGGTCCTGCTGCCCCGGTCGGCGGCCACCGGTGTACCGGGCACGGTCGCCGGCGGCGGACCTCGTCGACCTGCTGGTTTCGGCGGCTTCCCGCTCCTGACCACCCGTCAGTCTCACTCTTTCGTGGCTCGTCGCGGGCCCGTACGCCGGGTAGACACCAGCCGGTGGTGATCCAGCCGGAGGCGATCCATGGAACAGACTGCGTTGCGCCCCAAGCCGATGCCCGGTCGGGAGCCCGGCGGGGGCGGGAAGCCCGAGCCCGCCCGGCGCCCGCACGCCGCGCGCCGGCGCGGACGCCGGCTCACGACCCTGCTGTTCTGCGTGTTCGTCGCGGTCGTCCTGGTGTTGTCGGGGGTGGGACTCGGGACGGTCGCAGCCACGGTGATCGGCATGAGCAGACTGGCCGAACTCCAACGGCAGGCAGCACCTCACCAGGGCGGCCCGCCCGCCTGGGCGCACCCGGGCCCCTCCCCGTCGTCCGCGGCGCAGTCGACCGCCCCCTCGCCCGCACCCGCCGTCGCGACCCTCGGCGTGGAGGCCGTGGACGCCGAGAAGGCGGGCGCGCTGGTGGTCGGCGTCCACGTCCCGGGCCCGGGCTACGCGGCGGGCCTGGTCCGCGGCGACGTCCTCCTCGCCTTCGGCCGGACCCGCATCGACACGGCCGACGACCTCGCGCGCGCCGTCGCGGACGCCCGAGCCGGCCGAGAGATCGTACTGACGATCCGCCACCGCGGCGGCACCTACCAGCAGCTGACGGCCGTACCGGGAGTCGTCACATGAACTGCCGTCCCACGCCCCGGCACCAGGCGCGGCGCGGACGCCCGTGACCCGTCGTCCCCCGCCCCCGGCGTCACGGCACCACCCGGAAGTGCGTCGTCAGTCGTCCCTCGTCGTCCAGTACATGGAAGGCCAGACCCACCGGCGCCTCCCGGTCCGCGATCTGTTCGCCCTCCCAGGGCAGCCGTAGCGTCCAGGTCACCCCCGGCCCGACGACCAGCGGCCGCCCGGCGAACACCGTCGCCGCGGGCGTATGCGCGTGACCGGTGATCAGGCCGGCGATCTCGGGCCGCCGCTCCAGCAGCGCGGCCAGTCGGCCGGGCCCGGCCAGCTGGTAGGAGTCGGGCAGCGGGTGGTGCAGGGCCACCGGCGGATGATGGAAGGCCAGCAGCGCCGGAAGGCTCCCCTCCAGTGCGTCGAGCGTCGCCTCGATCCAGTCGTACGTCTCCTCGTCCAGGGCCCCTTCGTCGCTCCCCGGGATGCTGGAATCGCACATCAGTACCGCACCGCCGGTGAAGACCCGCACGCTGTTCACCGGCCCGTCGGCCACGGGCTCCCGCAGGAGGGCCTTGCGGTACGGGGCGCGGCTGTCGTGGTTGCCGGGGCAGGTGAGCACAGGGAACGGCGCGTCACCCTCGTGCAGTCCCAGGATCCGCGCGGCCTCCTCGTACTCCGCCTCGGCGCCGTGATCCGCGATGTCACCGGTCACCAGCAGGGCGTCCACCTGCCCCGGCAGCTGCCACAGTCGGTCACGCACCCGCTCGGCGCGCTCCGTCGCCCGTGCGGTCCCGTCGAGATGCAGATCACTGATGTGTGCGAGCACGAGCACGACGTAGCCCCCGTCTAATGGATGGAATTGATACAAACATTAGAAGCGATGCCCGATCAAGTCTCTTGAGTCCCTTCCGTCAGCCGGGGCGGAAACACTGGTCCGGATCCGGCCGCCGACGTCACGATGACCCCATGCCGACCACGCTCCTCGCCTTCCTGGGGGCCTGCACCCTCATCGCCGCGTCACTCGGGCCGAGCACCGTGCTGGTCATCAAGCAGTCGCTGCACAGCCGACGCTCCGGCTTCCTGACCGCGTCGTCGCCGCGCTGGGCCTGACCGCACTGCTGACGGCCTCCGAGATCGCCTACGACGTGATGCGGATCGCCGGTGCCGTCGTGCTCGTCGCCTTCGGCGGCCAGGCGCTGCGGCAGGCGCGGCGCGCCAAGGGGGCGGCCGACGACGGCGGCTGGGAGAGCACCGGCAGGACCGGCTGGGCCGCCTACCGCGCGGGACGGCTCCTCAACCTCGCCAACCCCAGGGCGGCCGTCTTCGCGATGTCCTTCCTGCCGCAGTTCGTACCCGAGGGCGCCCCGCACCTGTGGTTCGTCGGCCGGTTGCGGACCGTGCTGTCCCGCGCGGGCGGGCGCCGGCGACTGGAACAGGTCTCCGGGGGCGTCCTGCTGCTCCTCGGCGTCCGCATGGCCCCGGAGAGCTGACGTACGCACGGCGCCCCGTCCGGTCCGACCGAAGACACGGCGACCGAAAGACGTGCCGACCGGCTCGCGCACCCCTCGCCGTCCGGGCAGGATGCTGCCCAACGACCCTCACCCGCCCCAGGAGGCCCGGATGACCGGCACCGCAGCGCCCTTCGCCGCCGACGACTACAGGGCCCGTATGGAGCGCGCGGCACGGTCGGCCGCCGAGGCCGGGCTCGCCGGACTCCTCGTGGCCCCGGGACCGGACATGGTGTGGCTCACCGGCTACGCGCCCCCCGCCGTCACCGAGCGGCTCACCCTGCTGGTCCTCGCCCCCGGACAGGACCCCGTCCTCGTCGTGCCGACCCTGGAGGCACCGGACGCCGCCAAGGCCGTCGGCGCGAGCGCCCTGACCCTGCGGGACTGGACCGACGGCAAGGACCCCTACGCCGCCACCGCCGCCCTCCTGGACGCCGGCGGCCGGTTCGGCATCAGCGACAACGCCTGGGCCATGCACCTGCTGGGCCTTCAGAAGGCCCTGCCCGGCACGTCGTACGCCTCCCTCACCGAGGCCCTGCCGATGCTCCGCGCCGTCAAGGACGCGGCGGAACTGGAGCTGCTGGCTGCCGCGGGCGCGGCCGCCGACGCGACGTTCGAGGAGATCCGGAACGTTCCCTTCGGTGGCCGCAGGGAGTCGGAGGTGGCCGCCGACCTCGCCGATCTGCTGCGCCGCTTCGGTCACTCCCAGGTCGACTTCACCATCGTCGCCTCGGGACCCAACGGCGCCAACCCGCACCACGAGGTGGGGGACCGGGTCATCGAACGAGGCGACATGGTCGTCCTCGACTTCGGCGGCCTCAAGGACGGCTACGGCTCCGACACCTCCCGCACGGTCCACGTCGGCGAACCCACCGACGAGGAACGCCGGGTGCACGACCTCGTGCGCGCGGCACAGGAGGCGGGCTTCCGGGCGGTACGGCCCGGCGTGCCCTGCCAGGACGTCGACCGGGCCGCCCGCGCGGTCATCGCCGACGCCGGGTACGGCGAGTACTTCATCCACCGCACCGGGCACGGCATCGGCGTCACCACGCACGAACCGCCGTACATGATCGAGGGCGAGGAGCAGCCCCTCGTGGCGGGCATGTGCTTCTCCGTGGAGCCCGGCGTCTATCTGCCGGGCCGTTTCGGGGTACGCATCGAGGACATCGTCACGGTCACCGAGGACGGCGGCCGCAGGCTCAACGACACCACCCGCGAGATGGTCATAGTGGACTGACCGAGCCCCCAGGAGCCCCTCCACCCCTCGAGTGACTACGGCGCGACCATGACCCAGGCACCGACACCCACCGCGGACACGGTCCGCCGGCTGGTCCGTTCCCTGCTCCAGGACAGCACGCCCGACACGGGCGGACCCGAGATCCGGCGGGTCGACGAGGGCGGGCCGTCCACCTGGTGGGTCGGCACGCGGCATGTCCTGCGTCTCGCCGGCGACCGCGAGGCCTCCACCCGCAGCCGCCGTGAACTGCGCCTGCGCGACCTGGTCCGCCCGCACGTGCCGGTCGCGGTGCCGACCAGCGTGGCGCAGGGCGAGTGGGCGCCCGGGCTGGCCTACACGCTCGACACCAGGGTGCCCGGCGGTTCGGCGGAGGAGCACGACGTGTCCGCCGTCGGCGAGGCCGACCTGGCCGGCCTGCTCACCGGGCTGCGCGTGGTGCCGGTACGGCAGGCCGAGGCGCTCGGCGTCCCACGCGTCGCCCCGCGCTCCCTGGAGGCGCTGCGCCGGGAGGCCGGCCGGGCCGCAGAACGCCTCCGCGCGGCCGACGAGTTCGATCCGGCCCGGCTCCAGCAGCTCACCTCGCCGGCCGCGGTCCAGCTCGCCGCACAGCCGGGCGGCGCGGTCCTCGTGCATCACGCGCTGACCGGCGAACACCTCGTGATCAGCGCCGACGGCAGGGTGCGCGGCGTCCTGGACTGGACCGGGACGGTCGTCGGCGACCCCGCCGAGGACATCGCGGGTCTCGCCCTCGCCGTCGGCTCTCCCGCCGCCGTCCGCGCCGCCACCCTCGCCGGATACGGTGCCCGGCCCTGCCTGCGCGGCTTGTGGCTCGCCCGCTGCGACACCGTGATCCGCCTCGCCGCGGGCCTGGACGGGCGCACCACCCAGCCCCTGCCCCTGCTGCGCACCCGGCTGCGGCGGGCCTGGGAGGCGATCCTGCTCGAACGCGTCACCGAGCTACGGGACGAGGAGACGGACGACGCGGAGTTGTAGGCGGACGCTCCGCACGATCCTCGTTCGCCGGGACCGGCGTCGCCTCTGGTCGGACTGCGGGCCGGACCGTACCGGAGGAGCCCCATGGGGTCACGCCTGCAGCAGCACCACGCACGACTCCCCGGGCACATGCAGCACCCCGTCCGCGCCCGGCGCGTCCACCGGCTCCCAGGCCGCCAGGACGCGGGCCTCGCGGGGCCCCAGGGGGATGGCCGCCGGCGACTTCGCGAGGTTCACGGCCACCCGGACGTCCCCGCGGCGGAAGGCGAGCCAGCGCTGGTCCGCTTCGTAGGCGACCTTGGTGTCGGCGAGGTCGGGGTCGGTGAGGTCCGGCTGCTCGTGCCGCAGTGCGAGGAGCCTTCGGTACCAGGCGAGCACACGCGCGTGGGGCTCGCGGTCGAGCTCGGACCAGTCGAGGCAGGAGCGGTCACGGGTCGCCGGGTCCTGCGGGTCGGGCACGTCCTCCTCGGCCCAGCCGTGCTCCGCGAACTCCCGCCTCCTGCCCCGCCGTACGGCCTCGGCGAGCTCGGGATCGGTGTGGTCGGTGAAGAACTGCCAAGGCGTGCTCGCCGCCCATTCCTCACCCATGAACAGCATGGGCGTGAAGGGCGCGGTCAGCACGAGCGCCGCCGCACAGGCCACCAGACCGGGGGAGAGGGACGCCGCCAGCCGGTCGCCCTGGGCGCGGTTGCCGACCTGGTCGTGGGTCTGGGAGTAGCCGAGCAGCCGGTGCGCCGCCGCGCGGGTACGGTCCAGCGGACGCCCGTGGCTGCGGCCGCGGAAGCTGGAGTAGGTGCCGTCGTGGAAGTAGCCGCCGGTGAGGGTCTTGGCGAGCGAGGCCAGGGGCGCGCGGGCGAAGTCGGCGTAGTAGCCCTGGGACTCGCCGGTCAGCGCGGTGTGCAGGGCGTGATGGAAGTCGTCGTTCCACTGCGCGTGCAGCCCGAGACCGCCCTGGGCGCGGGGCGTGATGAGCCGTGGGTCGTTGAGGTCGGACTCGGCGACGAGGAACAGCGGCCGTCCCAGTTCGGCGCCCAGGTTGTCGACAACCGTCGACAGCTCCTCCAGGAAGTGGCACGCGCGCGTGTCGGCGAGCGCGTGCACCGCGTCCAGGCGCAGTCCGTCGATCCGGTAGTCCCGCAGCCAGGACAGCGCGCTGCCCAGCAGATAGGCGCGCACCTCGTCGGAGCCGGGGGCGTCCAGGTTGACCGCGGAGCCCCAGGGCGTGTGGTGCGTGTCCGTGAAGTACGGTCCGAAAGCGGGCAGATAGTTGCCCGACGGGCCCAGATGGTTGTGCACCACGTCCAGGACGACCCCGAGGCCCACCTCATGCGCCCGGTCGACGAAACGCTTCAGGGCCTCGGGACCGCCGTAGGGCTCGTGCACCGCCCACAGGGAGACGCCCTCGTAGCCCCAGCCGTGCCGTCCCGGGAAAGGACACAGCGGCATCAGCTCGACGTGCGTGACGCCGAGTTCGACGAGATGGCCGAGCCGGGCGGCGGCCGCGTCCAGGGTGCCCTCGGGTGTGTAGGTGCCCACGTGCAGCTCGTAGAGGACCGCTCCCGGCAGGGGACGGCCCGCCCACCGCGTACGCCAGGCGTACCGCTCGTGCTCGACGACCGCGCTGAGCCCGTCCGGGCCGTCCGGCTGACGGCGCGAGCGCGGGTCGGGCAGCACCGGGCCGTCGTCCAGCGCGAAGCCGTACCGGCTGCCGTCCCCGGCGTCCGCCTCGCCCCACCACCATCCCGAGCGCTCCGGATCGCGCTCCAACGCGCGCGTGGTGTCCTCGCAATGGAGCGTCACACGGTCGGCCTGCGGTGCCCACACCTCGAACTGCACGGACGGTCCCCTTCGTCTGCTCCCCGTGATGTAGCCCGTCCATGGTGCTTCAAACGCGATCAATCCGCCTTGAAATCTTCCCCATTGCGGCAGGTGTCGTCAGGTACGCACCGGTGGCGGCCGTTGTCTCGTTTTCTGGACACCCGGGGTTCGCTGCCCGACAATCACCAACGTGACGTCGTCCTTCGAGTTCAACACGTACCCCGCGCGCCTGTCCGACGCGGAGCGCGACAAGGTGCTGAAGGTGCTCCGTGACGGCGTCGCCATGGGCCGCCTGTCGCACGACACGTTCGTGCGCCGCATGGAACTGGCCCTCATCGCGCGCCGGTCCGACGAACTCGCGGTGCTCACCGCGGACCTGCCCCAGGAGAGCCGCGTCTCCCGGCTGGTGTTCGGCACCGTCGAGGCCGTCTCCGGCTTCACCGTGCGGCTGCGCAGGGCGTGGCAGGCCGAGCGCCTGCCCAAGCTGCTGCTGCCCCACCCGGGCAGCGGCCACGCGCTGCGCATAGGCCGCGACCCGGCGAACGGACTGCGACTGACCCACGAGACGGTCTCCCGCGTCCACGCCGAACTCAGCCGTCAGGGCGGCATGTGGGTCCTGCGCGACCTCGGCTCCACGAACGGCACCACGGTCAACGGACGACGGGTCATCGGCGCCGCCGTCGTCCGCGAGGGCGATCAGGTCGGGTTCGGCCGGATGGGCTTCCGGCTCGCGATCAACTGAGCCAAACCTCACCTCTGGCCTGGGCTTTACCTGCGGTCGTGGCCCGAAGCCCTTTCCGTCGCACGGTGTTGACGTACCCCTCAAGTCGTGACTGACTGTGCGTACACCGTGCACACCAGGTGAACCGACGGCACCACATTGTGGAGGTGTGCCCTGCCGCCCCTCCTCCGCTACCCGACCGTCGACGATCTCGGCGCACGGGCAGCAGCGTTCGTCGCCCGTCATCCCGCAGACGCCCGGCTGCGCCGCGCCGGCACCTCCCGCGCGGGCAACCCCCTGTGGCTGCTCTCCGTCGGCCGCGGCAGCCGCCACGCCCTCGTCGTCGCCGGCCCCCACGCCAACGAGCCCGTGGGCGGCGGCACCGTCCTCAGACTGGCCGAGCGCGTGCTGGCCGACCCCCGGCTCACCGTCGGGGCCGACGCCACCTGGAACCTGCTGCTCTGCCTCGACCCCGACGGCCTGCGCCGCAACGAGGGCTGGCTGCGCGGCCCGTACTCCCTCGGCCGCTACTTCCGCAACTTCTTCCGGCCCGGCTTCGGCGAACAGCCGGAGTGGCTGCCCGACGGCGCGGACGCCGCCGCACTGCCGGAGACCCGCACCCTCCTCGCCCTCCAGGACGAACTGCGGCCCTTCCTGCAGTGCTCCCTGCACGGGGTCGACGTCGGCGGCGGCTTCGTCGAACTCACCCGCGACCTGCCCGGCCTTGCCCGGCGCGTCGCCCACACCGCGGCCCGGCTGCGCATCCCGCGCGAGCTGGGACCGTACGACACCCTCTACTGGCCGTGTCTGGGGCCCGCCGTCTACCGCATCCCGCCGCCCCGCCGCGGCGACCTGGCCGCCGCCATCACCGAGGCCGCCGTCGAGTCGACGTGGTACCACCCGCACCGGCACGGCACCGTGACCGCGGTCGTCGAGGCGCCCATGTGGGGCGTGGCCGCCGTCGAGGACGGCAGCACACCCGCCGACGCGGCCGCCGTACTCCGCACCGTCAGCCACACGCTGCGCCGCGACGCACGGCTCCTGGAGGACGTCCTGGCGCGGATCCGCCCGCATGTCTCGGCCGCCCCGGACGCGGCCCGGCTGCTCGCCCCGGTCGAGGACTATTTACTGGTCGGCCCCGGACTCGCCGACGCCTGGGACCCCGACGTCACCGACGGCGGCCGCCCCCTGCCCCCGCTCAGCACCGGTCATCTGGCCGCGCTACGCATCGCCGGACGGCGCCTCGCCCTGCGCACGGCTGGGCTCCTGCACCAGCTCGTGACCCGCGCGGGCGCCGATCCGGCCGGCGCGCTGCCGGAACTCGACGGGCTCATCGACCTGTGGTGCGCCGACTACCGCGACGGCTGCGGCGCCCGCTGGATCCCGGTCCCGCGCCAGATCGAGTACCAGTCCCGGGTCGTGCTCGCCGCCTTCGACCTCGCCGTGCGGCACGCGCCCGCGTGTTCCCGTTCGGGTGAGCCGGGCTGGGGATCCGAGGCCGCCGTGCCGATGCATCGGGAATGACGCACACGAGCACACCGAAAGCGGTACGGCGAGCGGCACACCTGGGCCTGGCGACGGCAGCCGCCCTGCTCCTGGCCGCCGCGGCCCCCGCGACGGCCGGATCCTCCGCCGGCGGCGACCACCTCTACCTCATGGTGACCACGGGCGACGGCCGCTCCAGCGACACCCGCGGCACCCTCCTGCTGTGCGACCCGCCCCAGGGCCACGGCCGCGCCGCCGAGGCCTGCGCCCAACTGGACTCCGTCGGCGGGGACATCGCCTCTCTTCCGCCCGCGGACGTCTACTGCCCGATGCTCTACGCGCCAGTCGCCGTCCAGGCCCGCGGACAGTGGAACGGCCGACCGGTCGACTACCGCCAGACCTTCTCGAACGGTTGTGTGATGAGGGCCCGGACCGGGGCGGTCTTCGCACTCGAGAGCTGACGCCCACGCGTGCGGGGCGGGGCGGGGCGGTGCGGGGCGGGGCGGGGCGGGGCGGCTCAGTCCGCCCGCACGCGCGCGTGCAGCGCCACCGCCACGACCGTGCGGGCCTGATGCTCCACCTGGTGTTCCAACGGCACCCAGCGGGCCCCGAAGCGTTCCGCGAAGGAATCGCTCCACGCCTTGACGAGCCGTTCGAGACGCGGGGCCGCGCGGTCGTCGGCCTCCCGCAGGACCCGTAGCAGCATGGCCGCGGCCCGCAGGGGCAGCCGGCGGGAGAACGCGTCCACACTGCCGATGTACGCCTTCGAGTCGTCCGCGGGCCGGGTGTGGACCCAGTCCGCGGCCAGCCCCGGCACCAGCTCCAGACCCCAGGCGGCGGCCCGCAGCAGCGGACCGTCCACGCCCCCCAGACGCGGCCGCGCCTCCGCCAGCACCCGGTCCACCGCCCGCGACTCAGACAGCAGCCGGCCCGCCAGCCGCCGCATCGCCGCCGCCGGCGCCGGATGCGGGGCCGGATCGTCCACCTGGTCGCTCGCCCACATCGGTACCTCGACCACCGCGGTCAGACCGCCGTAGCGGTGCGCGTGGTGCCAGGTGCTGCGCCGCGCGTCGTCCGGCATGCTCGGGTACGCCGCCCCGGCGCCCGGTGCCGGCATCACATGCACCCCGGGCCCGGACGCCGGCCAGCCCGCCGCGTCCGAGGCGCCGGTCTCCACCGGGATGTGCAGCTCCGCCGCGGACTTGGCGAAGGGCTCGGCGACACCTGGGACGTCCTTCGTCAACTGCACCCAGCTGCCGCCCAGGTCGGTGCCGTGCAGGGTCACCTGGATGTAGGGCCGCAGTTCGTCGATCACCCCGGTCAGCGCGCGGGTTTCGGGCGGCAGCCGGTCCGGCGGCAGCATCGCCGGGGCCCACTCCGGCTGCTCCGGCCCGGCCGGCCGGAAGAAGCCGAGGTGGTAGTCGAAGAGGCTGAGCGGTGCCGGGGTGACGTGGAGGCTCGCCCCGTCGGGATCCGCGCACAGCAGGAAGTGCCAGGACGTGTCCGACGTCAACTCCTCCTCGGCCAGAACACGTCGGGCCACCGCCAGAGCCGCGGGGCCGCCGGCCGGTTCGTTGGAGTGGGCGCCCGCGACGACCAGGACGGCTCTGCGGGCCTGGCCGATCGACAGCACATGCAGGGGCCTGCCCGCGCGCGAGACACCCACCTGCCTCAGCCGGCAGACGCCGGGCCACTGTGCGGCCAACGCCCGCGCGGACCGGACCAGTTCGGTCACCGTGGGGTAGCGCAGCTCTGGCAGCAGACTCACCCCCAACACGTCCGACCGGCCTCGCAATCCGCAGTACCCCACGGTCTCGTTGAGCTGTCAAGCACGCCGTGGGGGAGCCTCCCGGGGGGCGCCCGGATGCACTTACCGGCAACCGGCACGGCCCATGGGCGCCAACGGCCCTGCCGGGGCTCCGCCACCCCCGGCAGCGGCTCGGACTCCCCCGCAGGCCGGGGTCGCGCGCGGCCTCACCCACCCCGCGCCCCGTCAATCCGTGGCGACCCGTTCCAGCAGTGCCACCGGCGACTCGCCCAGCAGCTCCGTCACGCGGGCGTGCCCGGAGAACTCCCGCTCGGCACCAGGACATCACGCCAGACGCCCTCCGGCAGCGGCCCGGACTCCCGCGCGGCTGCACTCGCCGCGCGCCCCGTCAATCCGTGGCGACCCGTTCCAGCAGTGCCACCGGCGACTCGCCCAGCAGCTCCGCCACGCGGGCGTGCCCGGAGAACTCGCGCTCCGGCACCAGCACGTCACGCCAGACGCCCGGCGGCAGCGGCAGCACCGTCTCCCGCCAGCCGCCCGCCTCCGCCAGCCGCAGCGACAGCCGGGTCACCGCGGTGACCACCTCCCCGGAGCGCGCGAACGCCACGCAGTGCGCCGCGGCGGGCCCCTCCGCGGCCAGCGGGGTGTACGTCGCGGCGTCGCCGAAGACGTCCGGCCGGCGTCGGCGCAGCCGCAGCGCGGCGGCCGTGAGCGCGCCCTTGTCACCGGCGTCCTGCGGCGGGAACCCCACGGCCCGCCGGTTGTCCGGGTCCACCAGCGCCAGGTACCTGCCCTCCGTGCCCTGGTACACATCCGGCACCCCGGGCATCGTCAGCTGCACCAGGGCCGTGCCCAGCTCGTTCGCCCGGATGTGCGGTTCGAGGCGGCTGCGCAGCGCGGCCACCTGCTCGCCCTGCGGCCCGCCCGGCCCGGCCGCGACGAAATCCGCCACCGCCTCCTCGTACGCCGGCTCCTGTTCCGTCCAGCTCGTGTACAGGCCCGCCTCGCGCACATGCTTCAGCAGCGCCTCCCGCACCCGTTCCGGGTCCGCGGGGCCGAGGCCGAACACCGTCTGCCAGGCCGCCCACGCCAGCTGTGCGTCCGGACCGCCGTCACCGGCACGGGTCACCTCGGCCAGCGTGTCCGCCCACCACTCGGGACACTCGGTGAGCACGGCCAGGGCCGCGCGCACATCGGCGCTGCGCTTGGTGTCGTGCGTCGACACCACGGTTCCCGTCAGCGGCCAGTCACGCTGCACGCGCGCGCAGTAGGCGTGGAACTCCTCGGGCGGGACGGCCGGGCTCCCGGGGTTCCCGCCCACCTCCGTCGCCGACAGCAGCGGCACATACCGGTAGAACGCCGTGTCCTCCACGGACTTGGCCCGCAGCGCCGACGCCGTCTGCGCGAACCGGGTGCGGAACTCCACCTGGTCCGGCCCGTCACCGGCCCGCCCCAGCACCAGATCCCGTACGACGTCGACGGCGCCCGCCTCCTCCGGGACCACGAAGGCGAGCCGGGCCCCGGCCGCGGCCTCCTCGGTGACGACGGAGGCGGCGTCCGAGGAGCCGTAGGGCCGGTAGACCTCCATCCGCACGAGCAGTTCCTGGAGCGCGGTGCGCAGCGCCCAGGGCGCTCGGTCGCGCAGCGCGGGCTCCGAGGACGTGGCACACACGCGTGCCGCCACCCGGGTCAGCCGGTCGGTCTCCGCGGCCAGCTCGTGCGTGATCACCTTGTACGCCGCCCGCCGGGCCGTCGCGGCCCAGTCGCCGCCGCGGTCGGTCTGCGGGGCCGCGAACCTCTGGTACTGCCCGAGGAGTTCCCCGAACCCCGCCGGGTCCGTGAACAGCCCGTCGATGTGCCGCAGCGCGTCGTACCCCGTCGTGCCCGCCACGGGCCAGGACGCCGGGAGCCGTTCCCCGTCCGCCAGGATCTTCTCCACGACCGTCCAGCGCCCGCCGGTCGCCTCGTGCAGCCGCCGGAGGTAGGCGCCGGGGTCGGCGAGGCCGTCGGGGTGGTCGACCCGCAGCCCGTCCACCACGCCCTCGTGCAGCAGCTGGAGGATCTTGGCGTGGGTGGCCTCGAACACCTCGGGGTCCTCGACCCGCACCCCGATCAGCTCCGAGATGCTGAAGAACCGCCGGTAGTTGAGCTCCGTACGGGCCAGCCGCCACCACACCGGGCGGTACCACTGCGCGTCCAGGAGCTGCGGCAGGGGGAGGTCCCCGGTGCCCTCGCGGAGCGGGAACACGTGGTCGTAGTAGCGCAGGACGTCGCCGTCCACCGTGAGGTTGCCGAGCTCCGCGCCGACCGGGTGCCCCAGCACCGGCAGCAGCACCTGCCCGCCCTGTGCCTCCCAGTCGATGTCGAACCAGCGCGCGTACGGCGACTTCGGGCCCTCCCGCAGCACCTCCCACAAGGCGCGGTTGTGGCGCGGGTTCATCGCCATGTGGTTCGGCACGATGTCCATCACCAGGCCGAGCCCGTGCTCCCGCGCGGTGCGCGACAGCGCGCGCAGCCCGTCCTCGCCACCCAGTTCCCCGCGCACGCGCGCGTGGTCCACGACGTCGTAGCCGTGCGTCGAACCCGGGACGGACTCCAGGACGGGGGACAGGTGCAGGTGCGAGACGCCCAGCGAGGCCAGATACGGCACGGCCGCCGCCGCGGCCGTGAACGGGAACTCGGGCTGCAGCTGCAGCCGGTACGTGGCCGTCGGCACCGACGGGTCGGGTCGCTCAGATGTCATGCAGACCTACGTACCCGCCCTGCCGCCTTTCGTGTCATCGCGTGGTCCATGTGTACGGAACACCGATGTCGGGACCCCGACGTCGGGACGGTCCCGTCCCGTCGCGACGGCGAAGGTCGCGACGGGACGGTGCCGTCCCGACGTCAACGTGCTAGACAGGCCGTCGCAACACCACCATGCTCCGGTCCACCAGCGTCAGCCCGTCCCCGGCCTGCACCTTGGGCCCCGTGCCCGGCGGCACCCCGTCCGGGCGGGCGGTGTCGACCACCACCTCCCACTGCCGGCCGTGGTTGACCGGCACCACGAAGTCCAGCGATTTCGGCGAGGCGTTGAACATCAGCAGGAACGAGTCGTCGACGATCCGTTCCCCGCGGGCGCCGGGCTCGGAGATCGCGTTGCCGTTGAGGAAGACCGTCAGTGCCGACGCCTGTGCCCGGTCCCAGTCATGCTGGGTCATCTCCTTGCCCTCGGGAGTGAACCAGGCGATGTCCGACAGCTCGTCGTGGGTCCCCTCCACGGGCCGCCCGTGGAAGAAGCGGCGGCGCCGCAAGACCGGATGGTCCTTGCGCAGCCACACCATCGCGCGCGTGAAGGCCAGCAGCTCGGCGCCGAGCCCCGCCGCGCCGTCCCCGGCCTCCTCCGGCCACCGCACCCAGGCCAGCTCGCTGTCCTGGCAGTAGGCGTTGTTGTTGCCGCGCTGGGTGCGCGCGACCTCGTCGCCGTGGCTGATCATCGGCACGCCCTGGGACAGCATCAGAGTGGCGATGAAGTTGCGCATCTGACGGGCGCGGAGCTCCCGCACCGCGGGATCGTTGGTCTCGCCCTCCGTCCCGCAGTTCCAGGAGCGGTTGTGGCTCTCGCCGTCGCGGTTGCCCTCGCCGTTGGCCTCGTTGTGCTTGTCGTTGTACGAGACCAGGTCGTGCAGGGTGAACCCGTCGTGGCAGGTGACGAAGTTGATCGAGGCCAGCGGACGCCGGCCGTCGTCCTGGTAGAGATCGGAGGAGCCGGTCAGCCGGGACGCGAACTCCGCCAGCGCGCGCGGCTCGCCCCGCCACAGATCCCGCACGGTGTCGCGGTACTTGCCGTTCCACTCCGTCCACAGCGGCGGGAAGTTGCCCACCTGGTAGCCGCCCTCGCCGACGTCCCAGGGCTCCGCGATCAGCTTCACCTGGGAGACCACCGGGTCCTGCTGCACCAGGTCGAAGAACGACGACAGCCGGTCCACCTCATGGAACTGGCGGGCCAAAGTGGCCGCCAGGTCGAAGCGGAAGCCGTCGACATGCATCTCGGTGACCCAGTACCGCAGCGAGTCCATGATCAGCTGAAGGACGTGCGGGGACCTCATCAGCAGGGAGTTCCCGGTGCCGGTGGTGTCCATGTAGTACTGGGGATCCTCGGTGAGGCGGTAGTACGACGGGTTGTCGAGCCCCTTGAAGGACAGCGTCGGGCCCAGATGGTTGCCCTCGGCGGTGTGGTTGTAGACGACATCCAGGATGACCTCGATGCCGGCCTCGTGCAGTGCCCTGACCGCCGACTTGAACTCCAGGACCTGCTGGCCGCGGTCGCCCCAGGAGGCGTACGCGTTGTGCGGGGCGAAGAAACCGATCGTGTTGTAGCCCCAGTAATTGTTCAGGCCCATGTCGACCAGGCGGTGGTCGTTCACGAACTGGTGGACCGGCATCAGCTCCAGGGTGGTGACGCCGAGCTCCACCAGGTGCTCGATGATCGCCGGGTGCGCGAGCGCGGCGTAGGTGCCGCGCAGCTCCTCCGGCAGCCCCGGGTGCTGCATGGTGAGGCCCTTGACGTGCGCCTCGTAGATCACCGTCTCGTGGTACCCGATCCGCGGCCGCCGGTCGTCGCCCCAGTCGAAGTACGGGTTGACCACGACCGACGTCATGGTGTGCGGCGCCGAGTCGAGGTCGTTGCGCTTGTCGGGCGAGTCGAAGTGGTAGCCGTACACCTCCTCGCCCCAGCGGATCGAACCGCTGATCGCGCGCGCGTACGGGTCGAGCAGCAACTTCGACGAGTTGCAGCGCAGGCCGCGCTCAGGCGCGTACGGTCCGTGCGCGCGGAAGCCGTAGCGCTGCCCGGGCATCACGCCCGGCAGATACGCGTGCCGGACGAACGCGTCGCTCTCGCGCAGTTCCACCGCCGTTTCCGAGCCGTCGTCGTGCAACAGACACAGCTCTACTCGGTTCGCGGCCTCCGTGAAGACCGCGAAATTGGTACCGGCGCCGTCGTACGTGGCACCGAGTGGATACGCCTCTCCAGGCCAGACCTGCATGAACCGACTCTTTCAGCTGTCCCGCGCCGCATGGGGCCCCTTGGCCCCGAGTGTCCACGAAAGTGATGGAACCACCTATGACTTACATCCCTCTTACCGATCGACCAGTGCACAGGGCGATCACCGGATCGTCCTGTGCCGAACCAGTGGGGCAGACACATACTCCCGGAGCTTGCCCGGGGAGTAGGGGGAAGATGTGCGCAAGATAGTGCACCGCCACCTCGGGAAGGTGGTGGCAGGTGCGGCCATCGCGGTGGCCGGGACCGCCGTGATGGTCGGGATCACTCTGCCGGGCACGGCGGGGGCGGACGACGCGGGGGGCGGCAAGGCGGCCTCTGGGCAGTCCGCGGCGCAGGCGGGACAGGGTGCGGACGGGGCGGTCGCTCCCGGGGTGGTCGAAAAGGCGCCGGCCGCCGAGGGCGCGAAGGGCAAGGGCCGCGACCCGCTCACCGACGACGAGATCCAGCGGGTCGAGCAGATCGCCGTGAACCCGCAGCTGCTCAACGCCGGCGAGGACGTCGAGGGCGACCGCGGCCCCGAGCGGCTCACCGTGGACCTCGCCGACCCCAAGGTCGGCGAACTGGACGACCCGAACGCGCCCCGCCGCGCGGACGTGACGTTCTACGACTACCGGGACGACACCCTCGTCACCAGGACCGTCGACCTCGACAGCGGCAAGGTCGTCGCGACCGGCACCCAGCACGGCGTCCAGCCGCCGCTGAGCAGTGCCGAGTACGCGGAGGCCGCGAGCCTTCTGATCGCCGACCCGCTCGGCGCGGACCTGAAGGCCGACTACAAGGACGCCACCGACAAGGAACTCACCGACCCGAATCAGCTGCTGCTGACCGGCGCCGTGTACCGGGCCGTCCCGGGCGGGCAGCCGGCCGTGCTCGACAAGTGCGGTGAGCACCGCTGTGTGCGGCTGTTCCCGAAGGTGAAGAACGGTCCCTGGATCGACGCCAGGTCCTTCGTGATCGATCTGAGCGCCCGCAAGGTCGCCAAGCTCGACAGCTGATCCACCCTCTTCGTCCGCTTTTCCCACCTTGTCCTTCCGCAAGGGAGTCATCTCTTCATGCGTGTCAACAGAATCAGCCGCGCGCGCAGGCACGCGGCCCTCGGCGTGTCCGTGGCCGCGCTGGCCGCTGGTGTCACCACCGGTGCGGGACCGGCCGCAGCCCAGCCGAAGGCCGCCGCCGCGGCCGCGGCGGAGTGCAGCACCGCCTACAAGATCGAGCAGAAGCTCTCCAGCGGCACGACCTGGCGGATGTGCTGGCGCTACGACAGCAAGGCCGGCCTCGTCCTGGAGAACATTTCCTACCAGCCCAAGGGCGAGGCCGCGCCGATCAAGGTCCTCAACAGCGCCCGGCTCGGCCAGATCCACGTCCCCTACGACGACGGCAGCGTCGAGTACGACGACCTGACGGGCTTCGGCTTCGCCCAGGGCCTGATGAACCTGGACCCGGGCGAGTGCCCCGGCGGCACCATCAAGAGCGTCAAGGTCCCCGACTCCTGGGACCCGGACAACTCGGACGTCAACGGCCTGTGCACCACGACCCGTTCGCGCGGCCACGCCTACCGCATGCAGGGCGACAGCGCCAACAAGGTCTACCAGGCCCAGGGCAAGGACCTGCTCGTCTACTCGGTCAACCAGGTCGGCTGGTACGAGTACATGACCGAGTGGCGCTTCCAGGACGACGGCACCATCACCATGAACCTCGGCGCGACCGGCAGCCTCTCCTACGAGGACTACGACGCCGGGGACGGCCGCGGCTGGCCCATCGGCAAGGGCCCCCGCGCCCAGGCCACCAGCCACAGCCACAACGCCTTCTGGCGCCTGGACTTCGCCCTCGACGGCTCTTCCAAGAACCGGGTCGAGCAGTACGACTCGACGGTCACCGCGGCCGCCCAGGGCCAGCAGGCCGCGACCGTCAAGACCACCCGCACCCCGGTCACCAAGGAACTCGCCGGCGACTCCAAGAGCTACCGCTGGTGGCGCATGGTCAGCGCGGCCGGCAAGAACAAGGACTGGCACCAGCGGTCGTACGAGATCGTCCCCGGCCCGACCACCAAATACCCGGGCCGCAGCTTCACCAAGCACGACGTGTACTTCACCGAGTACAACCCGTGCGAGCAGTTCGCCAGCAACAACACCGCCGACTGCGGTGCCGGAGCGGGCACGTCCGTCGACAAGTGGGTCAACGGACAGACCCTCACCCACCCGGTGGTCTGGATGAACGTGGGCTTCCACCACATCGCCCGGGACGAGGACCAGCAGCCCATGCCGGTCCACTGGCAGGGATTCTCCATCGCCCCCAGGGACGTCACGGCTATGAATCCGCTCACTCCGGCCGAGCTCGCCGGGCAGAACGGACACTGGGAATTCGGTAGTTGAGAAAGACCCTGTCCATCCGGCTGCACCGCCGACCGCTACCGGAGTACCCTTCCTTGATCGTTGGCAAGGGGAGTGCTCGGGGGAGCGGAAGGCGGTGCGCGGGTGGGCTCGGGAGGGCTGGAGTTGCCCCCTGGTGACGAGGGTCACGAGGGGGACTCCGCAGACGCCCCGCCCGGCACGGTGTCCCTGGCACGGCCGATGGACGCGGGAGCGACGATCGGGCCGGAGCTGGACTGGGACGCCGACGCCTGGCGCGAGGTACGTACGCGCGCACAGCGGGCCGGCCGGGCCTACATCTGGCTGAACCTCGTCGAACAGCGGCTGCGGGCCGTCGTGGCCGCTGTTCTGCGTCCCATCTACGAACCCGTCCACGGCCACGACGACTGGGTGGTCGCGGCCGCCGGACCCGCCGGACAGGAGTGGGTCCAGCGCGCGGTCGCGGTCCGCGAAGTCAGCCGCCGCAAGGGTTACTTGCTCGACCCCGCCGACGACAACGTCCTCAGCTTCCTCACCCTGCCCCAGCTGCGCGAGCTGATGGTGCAGCACTGGCCGTGCTTCGAGCCCTACTTCGACGACCGCCGGGACGTCGAACTGGCCCTGGACGAGCTGGAGGTGACCCGTAACGTCGTCTCCCGCAACCGGGCCCTGTCCGAGGCGGTCCTCGGCCAGGCCGAGCGCGCCGCCGCCAAGCTGCTGGAGATACTCGGCACCGGCGGTGACGTGCCGTCCGCCCGCCGGCTGCCCGTCGACGCGGTCGAGGACCTGGTCGGCGACCGGTACGCCGACGTGGTCGCCGTACACCCCGACCGGGTGCGGCTGCTGCGCCAGTTCCCCGCCGAGGACATCTTCGGCGGCGCCCGTCGCCTCGACGCCGTCGGTATCGGCCTCGACCTCCTCGTGCAGAACTTCTCGGGGCGCCGTCTGGTGCGCCTGGCCGAGGCCGGGTGCCGGGCGCGGCTGCTGTTCCTGAACCCCGCCTCCAGCGCGGTCAAGCGGCGCGAGCGGGAGCTGGGCATGAAGCGCGGTGAGTTGAGCCGCGCCGTCGAGATGAACATCCTGCACATGCGCCGGGTCCGGTCCAAGCTGCGCGACCCGGGCGCCTTCCAGATCCAGGTCTACGACGACACCCCGCGCTTCTCTGCCTACCTCGTGGACGGCGACGGCTCCGACGGCATCGCGGTCGTGCAGTCCTATCTGCGCCGGTCGCGGGGCATGGAGGCACCGGTTCTCGTACTGCGCAGCGGCAACCGGGTGGTCAAGGCGGGCGACGTGGACGACAGCGGCCTCTTCCCGACCTACCGCGAGGAGTTCGAGACGAACTGGGTGGATTCGCGGCCGGTGTCCTGAACGTCCCGTGGTGCAGGGCGTCAAGCGGAACGCGGTCCTCTGATTGTCAGTGGCACATGGGAAGGTGGGGATCACTGGGGGAAAGCACCACCAAGAAGGGGGACCGCCCATGGGCTGGCACCGAGAGCTGCTGATCGGCTTCGACCTGGAAACCACCGGCACCGATCCGCGCGAGGCGCGCATCGTCACGGGGGCCGTGATCGAGGTCAGGGACGGGCAGCCCATGGGGCGCCGGGAGTGGCTGGCGGACCCGGGCATGGAGATCCCGGCGGAAGCGGTGGCGGTGCACGGCATCAGCAGCGAGCGGGCGAGCGCCGAGGGCCGCCCCGCGGACCAGGTCGCCGACGCCATCGCGGACGTCCTCGCGACCTACTGGAAGACAGGCGTCCCGGTCGTCGCCTACAACGCCGCCTTCGACCTGAGCCTCCTCTCCGCCGAACTGCGCCGCTACGGCCTGCCGTCCCTGCGTGAGCGCCTGGGCGGCCTTGACCCCGCACCGGTGATCGACCCGTACACCATCGACCGCTCGGTGGACCGCTACCGCCGCGGCAAGCGCAACCTCGAAGCGGTCTGCACGGAGTACGGCATCGCCCTCGACACCGCCCACGACGCCGGCGCCGACGCCCTCGCCGCGGCCCGGCTGGCCTGCGCGATAGCCGCGCGCCACCCCAAGGTTGCGGCCCTCGGCCCGGCCGACCTGCACCGCCGTCAGATCGAGTGGTACGCGGAATGGGCGGCGGACTTCCAGAGCTTCCTGCGCCGCAAGGGCGACGAGACAGCGGTGATCGACGGCGCGTGGCCATTGCGTGAGCCGGCGGACGAGACGGTGTGACGGGGGCGTCGACGGCGTCACTCCGGCTGCGGACCCGCGATGGGCTCCACCCGGGGTTTTGCCAATCGTTCGTAGTCGGCCCCCGACAGGCACAGCGACCGGTCGAGTCGGGCGGCGTTGAAGTAGAGCCGGGGCCGCTTGACTACGTCCGGGTCGGCGATGAGCTCCAGTTCGGGGTCGAAGCTGAACGGCAGGACCGTGCCGGGGATCGCCCGGGCCAGCCGCTCGGCGGTCTCCGCCTCGCTGAACCCGACATAGCGCGCGGCGAACAGCGTCCGGATCGCGTCCAGGTCCACCCGCCGGTCCCCGGGAACGACCGCGAGGACATGCCGGGTCGTCCGGCGGTCCACCTTGACCCGCAGCACGATGCACTTCGCCGCCTCCGAGGCAGGGTGCCCGCGCAGCGCGCACACGGCGTCCGTGGTGCCCTCGGGCGCGTGGTCGATCAACCGGTGGTCGATGGAGGAGGAGTCGAGCAGGGTGATCAGACGGTCGTAGGTGTCGTACGGCTCGTAGGCGTCGTCGTCCGGCATCGGGTGTCCTCTTCGGTGGGCGTGGGCTCAACTTCGGTGCGGGACGAGGCGGTTGCGCGGTGGGCGCGTTCCACAGACTGCCCCCAGTAGGTGCCGGTGATCATCATGACCGCCCCGAGCCCGGTCAGTGCGGTGAAGTGCTCCCCGCCCAGGGCGACTCCCGCCGCCGCGGCCCAGATCGGCTCGGTGCCGAGCAGCAGACTGGCCCGGCTGGCCGAGGTGCGCTGCACCGCCCAGGTCTGGGCGAGGAAGGCGAACACACTGCAGAACAGGGCGAGATAGAGCAGCTGCGCCCAGGTCGCCGAGTCCGCGTGGACCAGGGTCGGAAGGTCGCGCGCGGCCAGAGGGAGGAACAGGACCGTGCCGACGAGGGTCTGCACGGTCGTGAGGTGCAGCGGCCGTATCGCCCGGCCCGCGGTGAGCCGGCCGACGAGTGCGACATGACCGGCCCGTACGACCGCGGCACCCAGCATCAGCAGGTCGCCGAGGCGGGGCGCGTGAAAGCCGTTGCCCGCCATGAGGATCCCGACGGCCAGCACGCAGACACCGGCGGCGGCGTAGAACACGGGCGGCAGGCCGCCCCGGTGTCCGGTGCGGTCGAGGAGGGGGGTGAGGACGATGGTCAGGCTGATGATCAGCCCCGCGTTGGCGGCGCTGGTGTGGGCGACGCCGTACGTCTCGACGATCAGGACCGCGGCCTGGGTGAGACCCAGGGGCAGCCCTGCCCGCAGTTCCTCGCGGGTCCACCGGCGCGGACCTCGCCCGGGGAAGACGACGACTCCCAGGCAGGCGAGCGCGGACAGGGCGTAGCGGGCGAAGAGCACCAGCAGGACGGGGAGAGCGGACGTCGCGGTCTGGGCGGAGAGATAACTCGAACCCCAGACGATCGCGACCAGCAGAAGTACCAGGTCGGTACGGCGGGCGTCGGACACCCTCCCACCCTGCACCGAGCTGTCCCTGAAGCCCAGAGCCAGTTCCTTAAACGATCTTTTAGTACTCCTACACTGTCGAGATGGACGAACGACAGCTGCGGATCCTGCGGGAACTCGGCGAACTGGGCAGCGTCACCGCCGTCGCCGACGCGCTGCTGGTGACCCCGTCGGCGATCTCGCAGCAGCTGAGGCTGTTGCAGCGTTCGGTCAAGGTGCCGCTGACCGAGCGCGACGGCAGACGGCTGGTGCTCACGGACGCCGGGCAGGCCCTGGCGGGCGCCGCGATCGAGGTGGAAACGGCGCTGGCCCGCGCCCGGCACACGGTCCAGGAGTTCGTTGACCGGCCCGACGGCGAGGTCTCGGTGGCCGCCTTCCACAGCGCGGGCGCGGCCTTCTTCCCCCTGCTGCTGCGGGCCCTCGCCGACCCCGGCACCCCCGTCCCGAGGCTGGCCGACGAGGACGTACCGCAGGAGGACTTCCCGCGCCTGACCCGCACGTACGACATCGTCCTGGCCCATCGCCTCGACCACGCCCCTGCCTGGCCGCCCACGGTGACGGCCACCACGCTCCTGCGGGAACCACTGGACGTGGCCATGCCCGCCGACCACCCGCTGGCGGCCGGACGCCGGGTGACCCCGGCGGACGTGGCGGGCGAGCCCTGGATCACCGCCCACGACGGCTTCCCGATCGTGGCCACCATCGAGGCGATCGCGGCGGCCGCGGGCCGGCGCCTGCACCTGGCCCACCGCATCAACGAGTTCTCGGTGGCGGCCGAGGCGGTCGCGGCGGGCGGCGGCCTGGCGTTGATGCCCCGCTGGACGATGCGCCGGCATCCGGCCCTGGCGCTCAGACCCTTGAGCGGCGTCCAGGCGAGACGTCACGTCGACGCCCTCTACCGCCCGGAGAGGACGGCGAGGAGAGCGGTGCGCACGGTCCTTGCGGAGCTGCGCAGCGCGGCACGAACAATCCAGGGCGGAGATGACCCACACAGGGGTGCGGGGAACGGCGCGACCAGCCACGACGGACCCGCAGCCGCCCATTGATCAGAACGCGTACCAGCGCACTTCCTCATCGCCGTCCCGCAACGAGGCAACCCTGCGCTCGAACTCGGCCAACGCCTTGGGATTCGACGGCGCATGCTGAGCCACCCACGCACAGCTGGCCGTCTCCCGAGCCCCCCGAAGCACCGAGCAGCCCTCCCACTCCCGCACATCCCACCCGTACGCGGCGGTGAAGGAGTCATAGGCCGCCGCAGGCAACCCGTACCGGTCCCGGGACAGCACCATGACCACCAGATCGTGCTCCCGCAGATCCGAGGAGAAGGTCTCCAGGTCGACAAGGACGGGCCCGGACGGACCGACGTGCACATTGCGGGGAAGCGCGTCCCCGTGGATCGGCCCCGGCTCCAGGTGGGGCGTGACCGCGGCCGCCGCCCCCGCGAAGCCGTCCCGCCGCTGTCGCAGATACTCGGCGTCGGCGGAAGAGATCGCATCCCCCGCGAGCCGCAGCCACCGCTCGACACCCCCCAGCAGCTCACGGGGAGGCAGGGCGAAGGACGGCGCGGGCAGCGCGTGCACCACCCGCAGCAGTTCGGCCAAATCGCGCGCCTGGGCGGGCCGTACGGCGTCCGGAAGCCGGTGCCACAACGTCACCGGATGTCCCTCGACCAACCGCGCCTTCGGCTCGGCCGCCCGCACCGCCGGCACCTCCGCCTCCGCGAGCCACACGGCGATGTCCAGTTCCCGGCGTGCCCGGTCGAGGAGCTCGGCGTCGCGCCCCACCTTGACGACCAGGTCACCGGCGGCGAACACGGCGTTCTCACCCAGGGCGAGCAGCTGCGCCGACCCCGCAGGCAACCCCGCCGCGACCAGTACGTCCCGTGCCCGTGCCTCGTCCATCGTCCGGCCTCCCGGTCCTGACATGTCCCGCATGCCTGTGCAGTGCCACCGCGAACGGCGTCGACTTCGCGCCAACGCCCCGGTCAGTCTCGCATTCCCACAGGTGGGCCCGTGTGCGCGCTGCCTTGACGGCGCATACCCCCTTCACGACCATGACGGGGTCCCAGGCCAGGAGGGCCGGATCGTCACGAGCCGTGCGAAGGAGCCGATGACGTGACCTTGGTGACCGCGAAGGAGCGGTCGGCGCAGGGCGCACCGCGCGCCGAGGGAGACCGTCGCCCGACCGACCGCGCGGCCTGGTTCCTGGTGCTGCCCGCGCTGATCCCGATCCTGGTGCTGAGTGTGGGGCCGCTGCTGTACGGGATCCTGCTGGCCTTCACCGACGCCCAGTCGGGCCGGACCCGGGCCACCCAGTGGATCGGCGGCCTCAACTTCCAGGACCTGCTGCACGACACGCTGTTCTGGGAGTCGTTCCGGATCGGCCTGGTCTGGGCGGTCGGCGTGACCGTCCCGCAGTTCCTGCTGGCGCTCGGCCTCGCCCTGCTGCTCGACCAGGACCTCAAGCTGCGCTGGCTCGCCCGCGCCCTCGCGATCATCCCCTGGGCCATGCCCGAGGTCGTCGTCGGTGTCATGTGGCGCCTGGTCTACAACCCGGACGCCGGTGTCCTCAACGAGACCCTGCGCACCCTCGGTCTCGGCGACGGCCGGGACTGGCTCAGCGGCCTGTCCACGGCCCTGCCCGCCGTGATCGTCGTCGGCGTCTGGGCCGGGATGCCGCAGACGACGGTCACTCTGCTCGCCGGCCTCCAGAACACCCCGCGCGAACTCCACGAGGCGGCCGCGATGGACGGCGCGGGCGCCTGGCGACGATTCCGCACGGTCACCTGGCCCGCCCTCAGACCGGTCGCGCTCGCGATCACCGCGCTCAACTTCATCTGGAACTTCAACTCGTTCGCCCTGGTGTACGTGCTGACCAGCGGCGGACCAGGCGGCCGCACCCGCCTGCCCATGCTCTTCGCCTACGAAGAGGCCTTCCGCTACGGCCAGTTCGGCTACGCGGCCGCGATGGGGCTCGTGATGGTGGCCGTCGTCTCCGTCCTGCTCACCCTGTTCCTCATGGGCCGCCTCAAGGGAGGTGACGACACGTGAGGACCAGCACCTCAGGCCGCGTCGGCCAGTACGCCGCCCTCCTCGCCTATCTCGTCTTCCTCGCCTTCCCCTTCCTCTGGCTGGTCTCCACCGCCTTCAAGTCCCCGCGGGAACTGGGCAGTCTGCACCCGACCTGGATCCCCCGGGACCCCACCCTCGACAACTTCCGCCAGGCCTTCGACGAACAGCCCCTGCTGCGTGCCGCTGGAAACTCCCTGCTCGCCGCGCTCGCCGCCGCGGTGATCGCCGTACTGATCGCGACCCCGCTCGCCTATGTCATGGCCCGCCACCGCACCCGGCTCGCGAAGGCCGCCACGGGCTGGGTGGTGGTCAGCCAGGCGTTCCCGCTCGTGCTGGTGATCATCCCGCTGTTCCTGGTGCTGAAGAACCTGCGGCTGATCAACTCCCTGATGGGGCTGGTGCTGGTGTACGTGGTGTGGGCGCTGCCGTTCGCGCTGTGGATGCTCGTCGGATACGTCCGTGCCGTGCCGACCGAGCTGGAGGAGGCGGCGGCCGTCGACGGGGCCGGGCGCCTGCGGACCCTGGTGTCGGTGACGGCGCCGTTGCTCGCGCCGGGGATCGTGGCGACGGCACTGTTCGCGTTCATCACCGCGTGGAACGAGTTCTTCTTCGCGCTGGTGCTGCTGAAGACCGCGGACAAACAGACCCTGCCGGTCGTCCTCACCCACTTCATCGGAGCGGAGGGAGTCGCCGACCTCGGCCCGCTGGCGGCGGCCGCCTTCCTCGCCACCCTTCCCTCGCTGATCATCTTCGCGATCATCCAACGCCGTATCACGGGAGGCATGTTGGCCGGGGCGGTGAAGAGCTGATGCGCGCACGTTGGATCGTGGGAGTCCTCGTCCTGCTCCTGGCGGGATGCACCGGCACGGGCACGCCCGAGGACGAGGGGGGCCGTATCACCTTGCGCTTCCAGTCCCTCGCCTGGCAGGAGGAGTCCGTCGAGGCCAACAAGGCCCTCGTGAAGGAGTGGAACGCGACCCACCCCGGCGTCAAGGTCGAGTACGTACAGGGGAGTTGGGGCAGCGTCCACGACCAGTTGCTCACCTCGTTCGAGGGCGGTGAGGCGCCCGACATCATCCACGACGCCTCCGACGACCTCGCGGACTTCGCCTACGGCGGCTACCTCGCCGATCTCAAGGGCCTGCTGCCCGAGCGGCTGAAGTCGGACATCCCGCAACGGAGTTGGCAGACCGCCACCTTCGGCGACGGCGTCTACGGCGTGCCCTTCCTCCAGGAGCCCCGCGTCCTCGTCGCCAACGCCGACTGGCTGAAGGAGTCCGGCGTCCGGATCCCCACCCCCGAACACCCCTGGACCTGGCCGGAGTTCCGGCGGATCACCGGGCAGCTCAGCGGTGCCGGCAGGTACGGCGTGGCCTGGCCGCTCAAGGAGCCCGTCTCCGCGACCCTCAACCTGTCGCTGTCGGCGGGCGGACAGCTCTTCCACCGGGGCGCCGACGGAAAGGTCACCGTCCGCTTCGAGAAGGCCGACGAGACGGTGCCCCGTACCATCCACGACCAGGCGAACACCGACCACAGCGCCTCGCCCACCACGCTCGGCAGCGGCGGCTCCGACACGCTGCCCGGCTTCTTCGGCGGCAAGTACGCGATGGTGCCGCTCGGGTTCTCCTACCGTCAGCAGATCGCGCAGCAGGCGCCGAAGGGCTTCCGGTGGCAGGTGCTGCCCGCCCCGGCCGGCGCCGACGGGCTCACCCAGGGCGTCAGCCCGCAGACCCTGTCCGTCGCCGAGGACAGCCCGCACAAGAAGGAGGCCGCCGAGTTCATCGCCTTCCTGCTCCGGCCGAAGAACATGGTCCGGCTCGCGCTGGGAGACTGGATGCTGCCCACGGGGACGCGGGCGCTCGCCGATCCGGCCCTGCACCCCACCAAGGACGGCTGGGCCACCGGCACGGCCCTCGCCTCCCACCTCACCACGGCTCCCGCACAGTCCGTCCGCGGCTACCCGGAGTGGAAGGACAAGGTCGCCACGCCGGCCTTCCAGGAGTACTACAGCGGTGCCATCGGCCTCGGTGAGCTGCGCGAACGCCTGGAGGACGACGGCAACCTGGTGCTGGCCCGCTACCAGCGCTGAGGCATCGCGGTCGTCGGCCGGCGACCGCGATGCCGCTCAGTAATCACATTGCACGATACGTATCGTCTCGTTTAGCCTCGCTCCCATGACCCCTCGCTCGCACATCGCCATGTTCTCCATCGCCGCCCACGGCCACGTGAACCCCAGCCTGGAAGTGATCCGCGAGCTCGTGGCGCGCGGGCACCGCGTCACGTACGCCGTTCCGCCCCTCTTCGCCGAGAAGGTCGCCGAGACCGGCGCCGAGGTGAAGCCGTGGAACTCGACCCTGCCCGGTCCCGACGACGACCCGTCGGCCTGGGGCACCGAACTCCTCGACCACGTGGAACTCTTCCTCGCCGACGCGATGCAGGCCCTGCCGCAGCTCGCCCAGGCGTACGACGGCGACGCACCGGACCTCGTCCTGCACGACATCACCGCCTACCCGGCCCGCGTCCTCGCCCACCGCTGGGGCGTGCCCGCGATCTCCCTCTCGCCGAACCTGGTCGCCTGGGAGGGCTACGAGGAGGAGGTCGCCGAGCCGATGTGGGCCGGGCCGAAGAGCACCGAACGAGGACAGGCCTACTACGCCCGGTTCCAGAAATGGCTGCGGACCAACGGGATCGACCTGCACCCTGACCCCTTCGCCGGCCGCCCCGACCGCTCCCTCGTCCTGATCCCCAGGGCGCTCCAGCCGAACGCCGACCGGGTCGACGAGAGCGTGTACACCTTCGTCGGCGCCTGCCAGGGGGACCGCGGCTCCCAGGGAGAGTGGCAGCGGCCGGCCGGGGCCGAGAAGGTCGCACTGGTCTCCCTCGGCTCCTCCTTCACCAAGCGGCCCGACTTCTACCGGGAATGCGTCCGGGCCTTCGGGGACCTCCCCGGCTGGCACCTCGTGCTCCAGATCGGCAGGCACGTGGACCCGGCCGAGCTGGGCGCCGTACCGGACAACGTCGAAGTGCGTTCCTGGATACCGCAGTTGGCGGTCCTCAGGCAGGCCGACCTGTTCGTCACGCACGCCGGCGCGGGCGGCAGCCAGGAGGGACTGGCGACCGGCACGCCGATGATCGCCGTACCGCAGGCCGTGGACCAGTTCGGCAACGCCGACATGCTCCAGGGCCTCGGGGTCGCCCGCCGGATCGACACGCAGGACGCGACCGCCGAGGCGCTGCGGGAGGCCGCCCTCGCGCTCGTCGACGACCCGGAGGTGGCCCGCAGGCTCAAGGAGATCCAGGCGGCGATGGCCCAGGAGGGCGGCACGCGCAGGGCCGCCGATCTCATCGAGGCGGAACTGCGCGCATGAGTGAGGGCCCGTTGGCACCCCGGTTGCCAACGGACCCTCGGTAGAAGGGGGTTCAGCCCTGTCGCCCAGGGCTCAGACCCTCAGCGGCTCACCCTCGTCGTCCCGCGCCGTGGGGGCGGCCACCGCGTCCACGGCCTCGTCGTGAGTGAGGTCGGGCAGCCGGTGCAGCCACTTCGGCAGGTACCAGTTGCGCTCGCCGAGCAGCGCCATGACCGCCGGGAGCAGCACGCCCCGGATGATCGTCGCGTCGATGAGCACCGCGGCCGCGAGACCCACGCCCATCTGCTTCATCGACTGCATGGACAGCGTCCCGAAGATCGCGAACACGGCGACCATGATGACGGCGGCACTGGTGACGACGCCGGCCGTGGTGACCACGCCGTGCTGGATCGCGTCCTTCGTGCTGCGGCCCCGCAGGTGCGCCTCGCGGATCCGCGAGACCACGAACACGTGGTAGTCCATCGACAGGCCGAACAGGATCACGAAGAGGAACAGCGGCAGCCAGGTGATGATGGCGCCGACGCCCTCCGCGCCCACCAGCGAGGCGCCCCAGCCGTGCTGGAAGACCGCGACGAGGATGCCGTAGGCGGCGCCCACCGACAGCAGGTTGAGCACGATCGAGGTGATCGCGACCGTCAGCGAGCGGAACGACAGCAGCATCAGCACGAAGGCGAAGACCACGACGAACGCGAACACCGGGACGACCGCTCCGGCCAGTTGGTCGTTGAAGTCCTTGGAACCGGCGACCTGTCCGGTGATCGGTGCCTCGACACCGTCGACCTTGCCGAGGGTGGCCGGACGCACCTCGTCGCGCAGTGTGTCCAGGCTCCGGCCGGCCTTGTCCAGGTCGGAGCCGCCCACCAGCGGGACGTACACGAAGGCGAGGTTCTGCGCGTCGTGCAGCTTGATCTCGACCGGGCCGCGCGAGGCGCCCGAGGAGATCGCCTTCGCCTTGAAGTCGGCCAGCGCGCCGGTGACTTCGGGGGCGTTGATGTCGGCCGCCCTGACGACCACCTCGGCCGGCTCCGAGCCGCCGGGGAAGGCGTCGTTGACCCGGTTGTACGTCTGCACGATCGGCAGCGAGTCGCCGAACTCCTGGTCCAGCGTGAGGTTCTGGGTCTTCATGCCGAGCGCGGGCGCCGCGATGGCGAGCAGCGCGCCGGCCGCGACCACGACCGAGATGACGGGCTTGGCGAGCACGCCCTTCAGTACGGCGGTCCAGAACCGGCTCTCCGGGTTGACGCCCCGCTTGCGGCGCAGCCGGCTCTCCGGGTGCAGGAAGGGGATCCTGCCCTTCTCGACCCGCCCGCCCAGCAGTGAGAGCAGCGCGGGCAGCACGGTCACGGAACCGACCATGGCGACCGCCACGACCATCAGCGAGGCCAGGCCCATCGCCTCGAACTCGGCGAGCCCGGTGAACAGCATGCCTGCCATGGCCACGCACACCGTCACACCCGAGACGATGATCGCGCGGCCACTGGTGGCGGCGGCGATGCGAAGGGCGGTCTGGGCGTCCCGTCCGGCCTGCCGCTCCTCGCGCTCACGGCGCAGATAGAACAGGCAGTAGTCGACGCCCACGGCCAGGCCGACCAGGAGCATCACCGAGTTGGCGGTGTCGCTCATCGGCATGACATGGCTGACGACGCCCATCAGGCCCATCGTCGCCATGATCGCGGTGACCGCGAGGGCCACCGGCAGCAGCGCCGCGACCAGCGCGCCGAACGCGATGAGCAGGATGCCGAGGGCCACCGGTACGGCGGAGAGCTCGGCCTTCTGGAAGTCGTCGCCGAACGCGTCGTCGAACGTCTTCATCATGCTGGCGCCGCCGATCTCCTCGATCCGCAGCGACCCGTGCTCCTTCTGCACCCCCTCGACGGCCTCAAGCACCGGCTCGACCCGGTCCCCGGCGGTGTCCGCCTCACCGCGCATGTCGAACCGCACGAGCGCGCTGCGGCCGTCCTTGGAGATCGTGTTCGTGTCGTACGGCGAGGTCACGTCGGTGACCTTGCCGGTGCCCTCGACGGCCTTCACGACCGCGGTGACGGCCGCCTTGAAGTCGGCGTCGGTCGCCTTGCCACCGGCGTCCTTCGCCTGGATCAGCACCGTCTCACTGGCCGGCTCGTCGATCCCGGCGTCCTCGATGATCTTCGCGGCGGTGTGGGTCTCGCCCTTGAGCTGGTCGCTGTCCTTGACGTCGACCCGGCCCGCCGCCGAGCCGAGTCCCATCGCCAGGACGACGAACAGCACCCAGATACCGACGGCAGCCCATCGGTGCCGTGCGCTCCAGCCGCCGGCCCGGGCGGCCAGGCCACGCACCCTTGCGTCTCCGTTCCCCATGACGGGCTTGCCCCCTTGTGAGCGGTGGCAGCCGCCTGCCGCCACCTTTCACTTAGAAGGTATGAGCCGGATAAACCCGTCTCGTCGTGCTGTCCGGTGAGGTGCGGGGCCTACAGGCTCCTCCCAAGGGACCGCGCGCCCTCCGTACCGGGGAGGACCGTGACCCTTACATCTAAAGGACCGTGTGCGGGGCGGTGATCGGGGTCCGCGCGAGCGCCGTCCTAGGGTGGGCGCATGACGACCACGTACGCGGCGCTGCTGCGCGGAATCAACGTCGGCGGGAGCAGGAAGGTCCCCATGGCCGACCTGCGCACGCTGATGCAAGACCTCGGACACGGCGGGGTGCGCAGCTACCTCCAGAGCGGGCAGGCCGTGTTCACCGCCGACCACGGCGACGAGGACTCCCTGGCCGCCGACCTCACGGACGCGATCGAGAAGCGGTTCGGCTTCACGGTCGACGTGATCGTCCGTGACCACGCCTACCTGAAGGCGATCGCCGACAACTGCCCTTTCCCGGCCGCCGAACTGGAGGGCAGACAGCTCCACGTCACCTACTTCTCCGCCCCCGTCGACGCCGGCCGCTTCGCGGAGATCGACCAGGCCGCCTACCTCCCCGAGGAGTTCCGCCTCGGCGACCGCGCCCTGTACCTCTACGCCCCGAACGGTCTGGGCCGCTCCAAGCTCGCCGAGCAGCTGTCCAGGCCGCGGCTGAACAAGGGCGTGATCGCCACCAGCCGCAACTGGAACACGGTCGTCAAGCTGGTGGAGATGACGGGTGCCTGACCGCGATCCCGCCGTGGAGGCCGCGGTCCAGGGCGAGTTGCGGCTCCTCGACCCCGAGGTGCGCGCCTCGCCCGAGCTGGTGGGCGCGCTGCTGCACCCCGAGTTCCACGAGTTCGGCGCCTCAGGGCGGCACTGGGACCGAGCGTCGATCATCGCCGCCCTGGCCGGGGCCTCGGATCAGGAGGCCGGGCCGATCGCGGCGTTCGGGATGAAGGGGGTCCGGCTCGCGCCCGACGTCGTTCACCTCACCTTCGAAACGGAGCACAACGGCAGCCGGGCGCACCGCAGTTCGCTGTGGCGGCGCACGCCGAGCGGATGGCTGCTGTACTTCCACCAGGCCACGCCGTTCGCGGGATGACCGGCTGGACGCACAGCGGCCGACACCCCTGTGCGAGGCTCCTGCCATGCGCTACATCATCATCGGGGCAGGTGCGGTCGGCGGGGCCGTCGGGGGGCGGCTCGCGGGGGCCGGGCACGAGGTCGTGCTGGTCGCGCGGGGCGCGCACCTCGCGGCACTCAGGGACGGCGGACTGCGGCTGAGAGTGCCGGACGGCGAGTTCACCCACCGGCTCCAGGTCGTGGACGGACCGGCCCCGCTGGGTGCCCTGCGCGCCGACGACGTGCTCGTCCTCGCCGTGAAGACCCAGGACACGGAAGGCGCCCTGGGCGTCTGGGGCCCGGCCCCGGTCCAGGGCGGTGGCACGGCGGCCGAGCGGCTGCCGCTGCTGTGCGCGCAGAACGGCGTGGAGGGGCAGCGCATGGCCCTGCGCCGCTTCCGGCACGTCTACGGCGTCTGCGTCTGGCTGCCGGCGACCTTCGTGGAACCCGGCGTCGTCAGCGCCGCCTGCGCCCCGCTCACCGGGATGCTGCACCTCGGCCGTTACCCGCACGGCACCGACGAGATCCTGCACCGGATCGCCGCCGACCTGGAGAAGTCCAGGTTCGAGGCGCCGGTCGTGGCGGACGTGACGCGTTGGCAGTACGCCAAGCTGCTGACCAACCTCGGCAACGCCCTGATGGCCCTGAGCGGCCCCGACGACGGCGGAGCGGACAGCAGGTCCCTGCGGCGTCGGGTCCGTGCCGAGGGCGAGGCGGTGCTCGACGCGGCCGGGATCCCGTACGCGAGCGTCGAGGAACAGCGGACGACCCGCGGCGACAAGGTCACCGCCGTCCCGCTCGACGGCGTCCCGGTCGGCGGCTCCTCCTGGCAGTCCCTCGCCCGCGCCACCGGCACCATCGAGGCCGACTACCTCAACGGTGAGATCGTCCTCCTGGGCCGCCTGCACGGCGTCCCGACGCCGCTGAACGAACTTCTCCAAGGCCTGGCCAACACCTTCGCCCGCGAGCGCAGGGCAGCCGGGTCGCTGCCGGTGGGGGAGTTGGCACGGCTGGCCCACGAGGCGGTGGCGGCTGCCGAGGAGTAACGCCTACGCGCTCACCGTCAGCCGCAGCAGCCCCCGCGCTGCCGCCGCGTCGTACCGCCGCAACAGCACCCGCGCCACCTCCGGCGCCGGCCCCAGCACCCCGGCCAGGACGTCCGCCTCGGCCGCGCCCCGCGCGATCCGGTCGGGCAGGAACCCCGGGGCGAGGACGTACGGCGCCACGGCCACCTTCGCGCAGCCCAGGGCCCGCAGTTCCCGCACCGCGTCCTCGGTGCGGGGCAGGGCCGCGGAGGCGAACGCAGGCCGCACGGCGCACCAACCGGTGTGCCGCCACTCCCGCGCGATGTCAGCGATCACTGCGATCGCCTCCGGGTCGGTGGACCCCGCCGAGGCCAGTACGACCCCGGTCGCGGACTTGTCGGCGGGCGTCAACCCCGCCTCGTAGAGCCGCCGTTCGAGCGCCGACAGGAGCAGCGGCGACGGGCCCAGCACCTCCGCCTGCCGGATGCGCAGTTGCGGCGGCGCGTCCCTGAGGACCGCGGGGATGTCCGCCTTCGCATGGAACGCCCGCGTCAACAGCAGCGGCAGCGCTACGACGTCACGGACGCCCTCCGCCGCCAGGGACTCCAACGCCCCCTGCACGGAAGGAATGTTGAAGTCCAGGAAGCCCGTCTCCACCCGTACGTCCGGGCGCAGCGAGCGCACCCGGCGGACGAGAGCGTGCACCGTCGCGGCGTGCCGCGCGTCGCGGCTGCCGTGGGCGATGACCAGGAGAACGGGCTTCATGGACTCAGCTCTTCACCAGCAGACCGCGGCTGCGCAGCACCCACCGCTCCAGCGGGCTGAAGATCAGCAGGTCGATCGCGATGCCGACGAACAGGATGAGCAGGATCGCCTCGAACACCATGGCCATGTCGCTGTTGGTGCGGCCGTTCTCCAGCAACTGACCGAGGCCCACGCCCAGGTCGGGGAACTGGGCGATGATCTCCGCGGCCATCAGCGAGCGCCAGGAGAACGCCCAGCCCTGCTTGAGGCCCGCCACATAGCCGGGCAGCGCGGCGGGCAGCGTGATGTGCCAGATGCCCTTGATGCCCGTCGCACCCATCGTGCGGCCGGCCCGCAGGAACAGCGGCGGCACCTGGTCGACGCCGGACACCAGGCCGTTGGCGATGGAGGGGACCGCGCCGAGCAGGATCACCGCGTACATCATGGAGTTGTTCAGGCCCAGCCAGATCACGGCCGGCGGCACCCACGCCACCGAGGGCAGCGACTGGAGACCGGACAGGATCGGGCCGATGGCCGCGCGGATGAACTTCACCCGGGCCACGATCAGGCCCAGCGGGGTGCCGATGAGCAGGGCGAAGAAGAAGCCCAGCAGACCGCGCGAGACGCTGGTCCAGATGTAGCCGAGCAGATCGCCCGCGAGCCAGGCGTCCTTGAACGTGGAGCCCACGGCCGCCGGCGACGGCAGCTTGGACGGGTCGTCGACGACCGGGTAGAGGAGCGTCCAGACCGCGAGGACCACCGCGAGCGCGATGACCGGCGGCAGGATCTTGTTGACGAGGGTCTGCCGGAGGGTCGGGCGGCCGGTGGCCTGGGTCTCCAGTGCGTCGAGGCCCGCCTCTACGCTGCCGGCGTCCTGGGCCGGTGTCGTGTCAGTGCTGGCCATGACGGCGGATCTCCCCACGCAGTTCTTCGGTGATCTCACGGGCCAGTTCGGCCACGGGCGCGTCCTCGATGCGGCGCGGCTGCGGGATGTCGACCGTCCACTCGCGCGCGATCCGGCCGGGGCGGGAGGACAGCAGGATCACGCGCTGCGCGAGCCGTACCGCCTCGCGCACGTTGTGCGTGACGAACAGGACGGAGATCCCGGTCTCCGTCCAGATCCGGGTGATCTCGTCGTGCAGCACGTCCCGCGTGATGGCGTCGAGGGCCGCGAACGGCTCGTCCATCAGCAGCAGATTGCTCTCCTGCCCGAGCGCGCGGGCCAGTGCCACACGCTGGCGCATACCGCCCGACAGCTCGTGCACGCGCTTGCCGTACGCGCCGTTCAGCCGGACCAGTGCGAGCAGCTCCTCGGCCTTGTCGCGCCGCTCGGGCTTGGCAACTCCCCTGAGCTTCAGGGCGAGTTCGATGTTCTTGCCCGCGGTCAGCCACGGGAAGAGGGCGTGCTCCTGGAACATCAGGGCGGGTCGGCCGTCGGTCGTGATGGACCCGGCGGTCGGGCCGTCGAGCCCGGCCACCAGGTTCAGCAGCGTGGACTTCCCGCAGCCCGAGGCCCCCAGGAGGGTGACGAACTCGCCCGGCGCGACATCGATGCTGACGTCGTCCAGGACGAGCTGCTGTCCACCCGGTCCCGCGAAGGACTTCGAGACGTGCTCAAGGCGTGCGGCGTACTCGACGGACTCGTCGGCCTTGGCGAGCGTCGTGGTCGTGGCCATGGTCGTCACCTCCTGGGAACTCTTCGGGGACCGGACTCAGCTGGTGCCGAGACCGGCGGCGTCGACCGTGGACTCGCCGTCGGCCTTGAGGACCTTGTTGAGGATGGTGAGGTCGTAGATCCCGTTCAGGTCGGGCTTCTTCAGCAGACCGGCCTTGACCGCGTGCTCCGCCTCGGTGTTGAGGGTGGCGGCCAGCGGGTCGTTGGTGAACTGGATCGACTTCCAGGCCGGGTCCAGGACCGCGGGCTTGAGCGCCTTGCCGGAGTCCGCCTCCAGCTGCTTGTTCGCCGCCGCCTTCGCCGCGTCAGGGTTGGCGTTGATCCACTTGTTGGCCTCCACCGACGCCTTCAGGACGGCCTCGACCGCCTTCGGGTGCTCCTTGAGGAAGTCCTGGCGCACGATGATGTTCGTGATCACGAACTTCTTGTCCGGCCACAGCGACGCCTCGTCGAGCAGCACCTTGCCGCCCTCGGCGACCAGCTTCGACGCGGTCGGCTCCGGCACCCAGGCGCCGTCGATGGAACCGGACTTGTAGGCGTCCGGCGTGATCTTGTTGTCGGTGCGGACGACGGTGACGTCACCCTTGCCGCTCTGCGCGTCGACCTTCCAGCCCTGGTCGGCGATCCAGTTGAGGAACGCCACGTCCTGCGTGTTGCCGAGCTGCGGGGTGGCGATCTTCTTGCCCTTGACGTCCTTGAGGGACTTGATCTTGTCCGGGTTGACGACCAGCTTCACACCGCCGGAGGCCGAACCGCCGATGATCTTCAGGCTCTTGCCGCCCGACTTGACGTAGCCGTTGATCGACGGGGAGGGGCCGATCCAGCCGATGTCGATCGACTTGGAGTTGAGCGCCTCGATCTCGGAAGGTCCGGCGTTGAAGGTCGCGTACGAGGCCTTGGTGGCCCCGAGCTCCTTCTGGAAGAAGCCCTTGTTCACCCCGACGAGCGCGGTGCCGTGGGTCAGGTTGCCGAAGTAGCCGATCTTGACGGAGCCGAGACCGTCGATCTTCTTCGCCCCGGCGGCGACCTTGGCGGTGTCGGTGTCCTTGGAGTCCGAGCCGTAGCCGCAAGCGGCGAGGGTGAGCAGCGGGAGCGCGGCGATGACCGCGAGGGAGCGGCGAAGAGCGGATGTAGCAGGCACGGGAGGTGTTCCTCTCGGAGGCCCGGCGGTCACGGTCTTTCAGGTCGTGGCCGGGAGGTTGGCAGGTTGCGTCTACGGCTGTGGGGGGACGGGGCGCGCAAGCGGTGCGCGTACGTCAGCGCACACATCGCGCCACTCCGCCCTGCCCGCTGCCGAGCGCGCCGCTGCCTACGCGGCCGCCCTCCTTCGCGAACGTGGAGTAGTAGTCGGTGGAGTTCATGTCAGAAGTCCCACCCGTCGTCCTCGGACTCGTCCTTGACGGGCTCGGGGGACGCGAACGACTCGCCGACCATGCCCGCGGTGAGGGTGGTGCCGTCGTTCGGGTCGATGAGGATGAACGAACCGGTGCGCCGCGAGTCCGAGTAGGAGTCGACGGGCAGCGGCTCGGCGGTACGGATCTTCACCCGGCCGATGTCGTTGGCGATGAGCTGTCCCGGATGCGGGTGCAGGGACAGGTCGTCGAGCGTGAGCCGGGACGGGATGTCCTTGACGATCGCCTTGACCGTGCGGGTGCCGTGCTTGAGCAGCACCCGGTGGCCGACGGTCAGCGGGGCGTCGGCGACATGGCAGACGGTCGCCTCGATGTCCTGGGTGGTCGGCGGGGCGTCCTTGCTGGGCACCAGCAGGTCGCCGCGCGAGATGTCGATGTCGTCCTCCAGGAGGATCGTCACCGACTGGGTCGTCCAGGCCACGTCGACCGGCTCGCCGAGCAGGTCGATGCCGGCGATCTTCGTGGAGCGGCCCGAGGGCAGCACGGTGATCTGCTCGCCCACGTGGAACGAACCGGCGGCGATCTGACCGGCGTAGCCCCGGTAGTCGGGGTGCTCGGCGGTCTGCGGCCGGATCACGTACTGCACGGGAAGGCGGGCGTGGCAGTGGCTCAGGTCATGGGCGACCGGGACCGTCTCCAGGTGCTCCAGGACCGTCGGGCCGCCGTACCAGTCCATGTTCGCGGACGGTTCCACCACGTTGTCGCCGGCGAGCGCCGAGATCGGGATCGCGGTCACGTCCGGGACGCCCAGCTCGGTCGCGTACGCCGTGAACTCCTCGGCGATCGCGGCGAAGACGGGCTCGGCGTAGTCGACGAGGTCCATCTTGTTGACCGCGAGCACCACGTGCGGCACCCGCAGCAGCGCGGCGAGGGCCGCGTGCCGGCGGGTCTGCTCCACGACCCCGTTGCGGGCGTCGATCAGGATCACCGTCAGCTCGGCCGTGGAGGCACCCGTCACCATGTTGCGGGTGTACTGCACATGGCCGGGGGTGTCGGCGAGGATGAACCGGCGCCTGGGCGTGGCGAAGTAGCGGTAGGCCACGTCGATGGTGATGCCCTGCTCGCGCTCGGCGCGCAGACCGTCCGTCAGCAGCGCGAGGTCCGGGGCGTCCTGGCCGCGCGAGGCCGAGACGCGCTCCACGGCCTCCAACTGGTCGGTGAGGACCGACTTGGAGTCGTGCAGCAGCCGGCCGACGAGGGTGGACTTGCCGTCGTCGACGGAACCCGCGGTCGCGAACCGCAGCAGGGTGGACTCCGAGAGCACCTCGGAAATGGTCGTGCTCATGTCTAGAAGTACCCCTCGCGCTTGCGGTCTTCCATCGCGGCCTCGGACATCTTGTCGTCGGCGCGGGTGGCGCCGCGCTCGGTGAGCCGGGAGGCCGCGATCTCCGTGATGACCTTCTCGATGCTGTCGGCGTCGGAGTCGACGGCACCCGTGCAGGACATGTCACCGACGGTCCGGTAGCGCACGAGACGCTTCTCGACGGTCTCGCCGTCCTTGGGCCCGCCCCACTCGCCGGCCGTCAGCCACATGCCGCTGCGCGAGAAGACCTCACGCTCGTGGGCGAAGTAGATCTCCGGCAGTTCGATCTTCTCGCGGGCGATGTACTGCCAGACGTCCAGCTCGGTCCAGTTGGACAGCGGGAAGACCCGGACGTGCTCGCCGGGGGCGTGCCGGCCGTTGTACAGGTTCCACAGCTCGGGGCGCTGGCGGCGCGGGTCCCACTGCGAGAACTCGTCGCGCAGCGAGAACACCCGCTCCTTGGCGCGGGCCTTCTCCTCGTCCCGGCGGCCACCGCCGAAGACCGCGTCGAACTTCTCCGCCTGGATCTTCTCGGTGAGCGGCAGGGTCTGGAGCGGGTTGCGGGTCCCGTCCGGACGCTCCTTGAGCACACCGCGGTCGATGTAGTCCTGTACCGAGGCCACATGGAGACGCAGCCCATGGGCGGCGACCACACGGTCGCGGTACTCGAGCACCTCGGGGAAGTTGTGGCCCGTGTCCACGTGCAGCAGCGAGAACGGGATCGCCGCGGGGGCGAATGCCTTCAGCGCCAGGTGCAGCATGACGATGGAGTCCTTGCCGCCGGAGAACAGGATCACCGGCCGCTCGAACTCGCCCGCCACCTCACGGAAGATGTGCACGGCCTCGGACTCGAGGGCGTCCAGGTGGGACAGGGTGTACGGAGCCTGCGTACCGTCTCCGCCACCCTTCACCGCCGCGACGGTCGTCGTCATGCCAGTCCCCTCTCGGTGAGCAGCGCGTGGACCGCGGCCGCGGACTCCTGGACGGTCTGGTTCTGCGACTCGATCCGCAGATCGGGCGACTCGGGCTCCTCGTAGGGGTCGTCGACCCCGGTCAGCCCGGACAGCTCACCCGCGGCCTGCTTGGCGTACAGGCCCTTCACATCGCGTACGGAGCACACCTCGACCGGAGTCGCCACATGGATCTCCAGGTACGCGGCACCGCTCTCCTGGTGGCGCTTGCGCACCGCCTCACGGCTGTCGGTGTAGGGCGCGATGACCGGGACCAGCGCCTTGACGCCGTTGCGGGCGAGGAGTTCGGCGAGGAAGCCGATGCGCTGCACGTTGGTGTGCCGGTCCTCGCGGCTGAAGCCGAGACCCGCGGAGATGAACTCGCGGATCTCGTCGCCGTCGAGCACCTCGACGAGGTGGCCCTCCTCGCGCAGCCGGCCCGCCAGCTCGTACGCGATGGTGGTCTTGCCGGCACTCGGCAGACCTGTGAGCCAGACGGTGGCTCCGGTCGTCACGTGCAACTCCTTGGTAGATGTCGTCATCCGTGCAGCCCGCACTCGGTCTTGGAACGTCCCGCCCAGCGGCCGGCGCGCGCGTCCTCGCCCTCCAGGACACGGCGGGTGCAGGGGGCGCAGCCGACGGACGCGTAGCCGTCCATCAGCAGGGGGTTGGTCAGGACGCCGTGCTCGCTGACGTACGCGTCCACGTCGTCCTGGGTCCAGCGGGCGATCGGGGAGATCTTGACCTTCTGCCGCTTCTCGTCCCAGCCGACCACCGGGGTGTTCGCCCGGGTCGGCGACTCGTCGCGGCGCAGCCCGGTCGCCCAGGCCAGGTAGTCCTTCAGACCCCGCTCCAGCGGCTCGACCTTGCGCATCCTGCAGCACAGGTCGGGGTCGCGGTCGTGCAGCTTCGGGCCGAACTCGGCGTCCTGCTCGGCGACCGTCCGCGTCGGCGACAGCGTGATGACGTTCACGTCCATCACGGCGTCGACCGCGTCCCGGGTGCCGATGGTCTCCTCGAAGTGGTAGCCGGTGTCGAGGAAGACGACGTCCACTCCCTTCCTCGCGCGGGACGCGAGGTGGGCGACCACCGCGTCCTCCATCGAGGAGGTGACGCAGAAACGCTTGCCGAAGGTGTCGACCGCCCACTGGAGGATCTCCAGCGCGGAGGCGTCCTCCAGGTCCCGGCCCGCCTGCTCGGCGAGGGCCTTGAGGTCGTCGGTCGTGCGCTCTTCCTGAATCGCGGTCATATCTGATCTCCCCCTGCGTCGGTGTGTCGAAGGCCCCGGGCGAGCAGCCCGAGGAACTTCAACTGGAATGCGCGGTTGCAGGCCCCGCATTCCCAGGCGCCGTGAGACTCCTCGCTCGGACGGAGGTCCTCGTCGCCGCAGTAGGGGCAGTAGAAGGGGGCGGCCCGCTCACTCACGGCCCCTCCTTTCGCTGTCGTTCGCTGACGCTCACGACAGTGCCTCCTCGCTGGCACGCGAGGCCCAGGCGGCGAAGCGCTCGCCCTCCTCGCGCTCGGCCTGGAACCGCTTCAGGACCCGCTCGACGTAGTCGGGCAGTTCCTCGGCGGTGACCTTCAGGCCACGCACCTTGCGGCCGAAGGCGGCCTCCAGGCCGAGGGCGCCGCCCAGATGCACCTGGTAGCCCTCGACCTGCTCGCCGCGGTCGTTGAGGACCAGCTGGCCCTTGAGACCGATGTCCGCCACCTGGATACGGGCGCAGGCGTTCGGGCAGCCGTTGAGGTTGATGGTGAGCGGCTCGTCGAACTCCGGGATCCGGCGCTCCAGTTCGTCGATGAGCGAGGAACCGCGTTGCTTGGTCTCGACGATGGCGAGCTTGCAGTACTCGATGCCGGTGCAGGCCATGGTGCCGCGCCGGAACGGGGAGGGCTTCGCGGTGAGGTCCAGCGCCTCCAGGGCCTCGACCAGCGGCTGGACCTGCGCCTCCTCGACATCGAGGATGATCATCTTCTGCTCGACGGTGGTCCGTACCCGGCCCGAGCCGTGTGCCTCCGCGGTCTCGGCGATCTTCGTCAGCGTGGTGCCGTCGATACGGCCGACGCGCGGGGCGAAACCGACGTAGAACAGGCCGTCCTTCTGGCGGTGCACGCCGACGTGGTCGCGCCAGCGGCCCGAGGGCTCGGCGGGCGCCGGGCCGTCGACCAGCTTGCGCTCCAGGTAGTCGTCCTCCAGGACCTGGCGGAACTTCTCCGGGCCCCAGTCGGCCACGAGGAACTTCAGACGGGCCCGGGTGCGCAGGCGCCGGTAGCCCCAGTCGCGGAAGATGCCGACCACACCGGCCCACACCTCGGGCACCTCGGCCAGCGGAACCCAGGCGCCCAGCCGGACGCCGAGCTTCGGGTTGGTGGACAGGCCGCCGCCGACCCACAGGTCGAAGCCGGGGCCGTGCTCGGGGTGCTCGACGCCGACGAAGGCGATGTCGTTGATCTCGTGGACCACGTCGAGGAGCGGGGAGCCGGAGATCGCCGTCTTGAACTTGCGCGGCAGGTTGGAGAACTCCTTGCTGCCGATGTACCGCTCGTGGATCTCGTCGATCGCCCAGGAGCCGTCGATGATCTCGTCCTCGGCGATGCCGGCGACCGGCGAGCCGATGATCACGCGCGGGGTGTCACCGCAGGCCTCGGTGGTGGACAGGCCGACCGCCTCCAGGCGGTTCCAGATCTCCGGGACGTCCTCGATGCGGATCCAGTGCAGCTGGATGTTCTGCCGGTCGGTGACGTCCGCGCTGCCGCGCGCGAACTCCTCGGAGATCTCACCGATCACCCGCAGCTGCTGGGTGGTGAGGCGTCCGCCGTCGATCCGCACCCGCAGCATGAAGTACTTGTCGTCCAGCTCCTCCGGCTCCAGGATCGCGGTCTTGCCGCCGTCGATCCCGGGCTTGCGCTGGGTGTAGAGGCCCCACCAGCGCATCCGGCCGCGCAGGTCGTTGGGGTCGATCGAGTCGAAGCCGCGCTTCGAGTAGATCGTCTCAATGCGTGTCCGCACATTGAGACCGTCGTCGTCCTTCTTGAACTGCTCGTTGCCGTTCAGCGGGGTGTGGTGCCCCGCGGCCCACTGACCCTCACCGCGGTGACGGCTCACCTTGCGGCGGGGCGCTGCGGCGGCAGGGTTCTGCGGGGTGGCGGCCATCGTTGTACGTCCTTCGGGACAGGCGGGAAGCGGCTCTTACCTGCGCGTACGGGCGCATGGGTGTACCTGCGCGTCATTGCGCGGGGAGGAGAACGAGAGGATGTGCCGGGTGACGCTGCGGCTCGTCAGCGCACCGGACAGATGGCGCTGGACATGCGGCCGAGATCGACGTGCCGCCGACTCACCAAGGCAATTCCAGTTCCAGACATGACGGAAGCGTGTCACGGCGATCTGGACACAGTCCAGCTTTATCCATCATGTGGACATCCTTGTCTCGAAAGGCGAGACGAGGGTGTTGTTGGTCACAAAGATCGCGGGGACTCTTGTTCCCGCAGGTCAGGCCGGGTAGGCGCCGGGCCAGGGGCCGGGGGCGGGCACCTCCGCCTCCTCCTCCACCTTGGTGTCGAAAAGCTGGAAGCCACGGCGCTGGTAGTTGGCCATCGCGTGCTCGCCGTCCTTGGAGCAGGTGTGCAGCCAGACCCGCTTGGTGTCGGTCAGCCCCGGCCAGCGGTCCGCGAGGTCCCAGGCGCGGGCGGTGCCGTAGGAGAGGAGGTGGCCGCCGATCCGGCGGCCGCGGAAGGCGGGGATCAGGCCGAAGTAGGCGATCTCCACGACACCGTCGTCCTGGGACTCCAGCTCGACATAGCCGGCGGGCGTGCCGCGGTCGTAGGCCACCCAGGTCTCCACGCCCGGCCGCTCCAGGTGCTCCCGCCACCGCGCGTACGTCCAGGAGAGCCGGTCGGTCCAGCGGATGTCGCCACCCACCGACGCGTAGAGGAAGCGGCTGAACTCGGGGGAGGGGACCTCCGCGCGGCTGATGCGGACGTCGCCCTCCGGAGGTTCGGCCGGGAGGAGGTCGGTCGGGGCGGTCTGTTCCAGGGACCAGGTGGTCACGGGGATGTTCGGCATGACCGTCAGGGAATCATCTATCCCAGAGATCTGTCGATCGAGGCCAGCGGCAGCGCGAACAGCATCCGACCGGACTGGGACCACACATCGCCCGTCTGTTCCCAGTACGACAGCGACTCCGACTCTCCGCTCCAGCAGTTGCGGGTCTCGTCCGTGCCGCAGCGGGTGGCCTTCGCGGGGGTCGAGGCGTTCTGGCGCCAGAGGGTGCCGTGGTCGCCGTCCGTCCCGGCCGCCCGGCCCAGATACCACTGGGAGTCGTACGACAGGACGGGGCCGGAACCGGCGGCCTTGGTGACGTAGGCATCGGCCACGCGCGCGTAGCCGCCGCTGCCGATGGCCAGGAGGCCGGAGCGGCGGGGGTCGCCGCTGAAGTCGTAGCGCCACACGCGGGCGTCCCTGTCGTCGTCCCCGGAGACCCACTCGCCGGCGACCAGGCTGTCCGGTGCGGTGCTGCGGTCGAGGGAGAGGTAGTCGGGGCGGGTGGCGCCCGCCGCGTCGGTCAGGCGGTAGGAGCCTACGGCGGGCAGGACCCACTGGGCGCCGTGCGCCGACCAGCCGCCGCGGACCCTGCCGACCGCGCTGCTGTCGACGGTGGCGCGCTGGACGCGGTCCATGTCGTAGACGTACAGCGCGTCGCCGCCGTCGCCGCTCGCGGTGACCAGCAGCTTGTTCTGGTACCAGACCATGCCGGAGACCTGTGAGACGAGTCCGCGGAAGTCATGTCCGTCGTCGACGGGGACGGCGAGGAGGACCCAGGAGTAGGTGAGCCGGCCCAGGTCGTTGGCGTCGACGAAGGCGACCCGGGCCAGGCCCCCGTCGTCCGCGGCGGTGCCGGTGCGGCTCCACGCGGACAGGATCACGCGGTTGGGGCCCCACAGGCCGTCGTCGTCGGCGTCCCCGGAGGTGGTGACCGCCCCGGCCCGCCAGGAGCGGGTGTCGGCGGCGTCCCAGCAGTACGCGGCGGTCGCGGCCGGCTCCACGGGCAGCGCCGTGCGCTCACCGGCCGTGCAGTCGATCGCGTCGCGCAGGGTGCGGTCGGCGGAGGCGAGGACGGCGGAGACGCCGACCGGACGCCCCATCTCGGAGGAGAGCCGGTCCAGGGCGCTCTTCGGGACCTGGGACTCCTTGAGGCGCAGCGGGGTGGTCTCGGCGGTCGAGGTGAGCGGCTTCAGTGTTCCGGGATTGGCCGCGACCGTGGCCTGTGAGGCGCTGATCATGGTGGCGGCGGCGGTCAGAGCGAGGGCGGTGCCGGCCAGGAACGCGCGGACCGCTTGGCCCCGCTTGCGCCTGCGGTGTCTGCCACGTTGCTTCATACGTCCTCCCGAGGCGGGCCAACTGCGCCTGGTGATCCGTACGTTGACCGAGGAGCAGGTGGGGTGGCCCGTAGAGGATGCTACGGCAGTGCGGCACCGCTGGGGCGAAGACCGTGCAATTATGCGGAAGATCCGCCCAGATCGAGGGTTTTCACTCGGTCTCGGCACCGGCCCTGGCCCCGAGTACGGCCGGGGCCGTCGAGTGCGGCAGCAGGTCGCCCGGGTTGCCCGGCAGCACCACCTCGACCTCGGCGTCTTCGCAGAAACGATACGGCCGGTGTTCCAGGAACGCCCCGAGATAGCGCCGTACCCGGGACATCTCCGCACGCACGGTCACCGTACGGCCCGGTTCGCCGAACATGTCCTTGGCCAGACCCGCCGCGCTGCGGCCCGAGGGGTGCAGGGCCAGCAGATAGAGCAACTCGGCGTGCCGGGGACTCAGTTCGTGACTCCACGTGCCCGCGCCGCCCGACACCGTCACCGTCCAGCGGCGCGGATGCGCGAGGTCCAGCACGATCCGGGTGGTGCCCTGCGGCTCCGGCTCGTCGCCGGCGCGGACCAACCAGCCGCCCGCCAGCGGTTCCAGGGTGCACAGACCGAGCGCCGGCAGCCATCGACGGCCCGGCGATGGCGACTTGGGCAGCGCGATCCGGTTCGGATACGGCATTCCGGTCACCGCCGCCGTCCAGCCGTCCCGGTCCACCACCAGGGCCCGGCCGGTGAGCCGGGCGAGCACCGGCGCCGCCACGGCCCGCAGTTGCTCCAGCGAGGCCAGATGCATCTCGCGCAACCGCGACTCGGCGAGCTTGGCCACCGAGTCGACCCAGGCGAGCGTCGCCGGGTGCATGGTGTCCAGGGGGCCGCTGACGTCCACCACGCCGATCAGCCGGCCGTCGCGCGGGTCCTTGACGGGGGCGCCGGTGCAGGTCCAGGAGGTCTGTGAGCGCACGAAGTGCTCGGAGGCGAAGACCTGGACGGGGCGGCGCACCACCACCGGGGTGCCGATGCCGTTCGTGCCGACGACGTTCTCCCGCCAGTCGGCGCCGAGTTCGAAGCCGGTGCCGTCGGCCTTGCGCAGCACGGGGGAGCTGCCCTCCCGCCACAGCACGCGGCCGTCCTCGTCGGCGACCACCATGATGTGGTGGGCGATGTCCGCGACCGACAGCAGTCCCTCCCTGAGTTCCGGCAGGACGTGCCTGAGCTGCGTGCTCTCCCGGCGCCGCTGCACCTCCTCGGGGGGCAGCAGACCTGACCGGAAGTCGTGGTCCGGGTCGACGCCGCCGCGCAGCATACGGCTCCAGGACTCCTCGATCACGGGGCGCGGTGCGAGGGGCGTGCGCCGGCCGGACAGGGTGGCGGAGCGGATGTCCTTCAGAACCCGGGCCGCACGTGCGGTGTCCACGGCCGCTAGGTGGGTCACGTGCGTCGGCGAGAGCGGCACTGGTCCTCCCGGTCCCGGGTCCATTGACTGACCGTCTCATAGTGCCGGTCGTGGCTCGGGGAGGAACACAGTCCGGCCACAGTCACCAGGAAGTTGCAACCCCCTGCAACCCTGGCAGTGGGCTCCGGCTTGATTGAAACTTGGGCGAACACGCCGTCTCGCAGCGGCGTGTTTCGGCCTCCGAGGGCCGTCAACGGGGGTGGTGCCGTGTCGGCGCAGCACCACCCCCGTTCTCACTCCGGTCCGCGACCGGGGAAGCTCACTCCACGGGCCGGGCCCGGTCCACCACGGACGCGAGGTCCAGGGTCGTGGGCAAGGTGCCGAAGGCCGTGCCGCCGTCGCCGCCCAGGCGGGCCGCGCAGAAGGCGTCCGCCACCTCCGCGGGGGCGTGACGGACGAGCAGGGAGCCCTGCAGGACGAGCGCGAGCCGTTCCGTCAGGTGGCGGGCGCGGCCCTCGATGCCCTCCAGATCGGCCAGTTCGGTGAAGAGGTTCTTCGTCGCCGCGTCCAGGCGGTGGTCGGCGCCGCGGGTCTCGCCGATCTCCAGCAGGTAGGCGTTCAGGGCCTGGGGTTCCCGCTGGAGGACCCTCAGGACGTCCAGGGCCTGGATGTTGCCCGCGCCCTCCCAGACGGAGTTGAGCGGTGACTCGCGAACCAGGCGAGGCAGGCCCGACTCCTCCACGTAGCCGTTGCCGCCCAGGCATTCGGCGGCCTCCACCGTCAGCGGGGCGCAGCGCTTGGTGACCCAGTACTTGGCCGCCGGTACGGCGATCCGCAGGAAGGCCCGTTCCTGCTCGTCGCCCTTGTCGTAGGCGGCCGCCAGGCGCAGGGCGAGGGTGGTCGCCGCCTCGGACTCCAGGGCGAGGTCGGCGAGCACGTTGCGCATCAGCGGCTTGTCGACGAGCTTGCCGCCGAAGGCCTCGCGGTGGGTGCAGTGGTGGATCGCCTGGGCGACGGCCTGGCGCATCAGGCCCGCTGAGCCGAGGACACAGTCGAGCCGGGTCGCCGCGACCATCTCGATGATGGTGCGGACCCCGCGCCCCTCGTCGCCGACGCGGCGGGCCCGGGTGCGGTCGAACTCGACCTCGGCGGAGGCATTGGAGCGGTTGCCGAGCTTGTCCTTGAGGCGCTGGAGGAGAAACGGGTTGCGGGTGCCGTCCTCCAGGACACGGGGGACGAGGAAGCACGTGAGTCCGCCCGGGGCCTGGGCGAGGACCAGGAAGCCGTCCGACATGGGGGCCGAGCAGAACCACTTGTGGCCGGTGAGCTCGTAGGTCTCGCCGTCGGGCAGGGCCCGGGCGGACGTCGTGTTCGCCCGGACGTCGCTGCCGCCCTGCTTCTCCGTCATCCCCATCCCGAACAGCGCCCCCGCCTTGAGGTGGGCGGGGCGCAGCTCGCGGTCGTAGACCATGGACGTCAGACGCGGCTCCCACTCGGCGGCCAGGTCCGGGTCGGTGCGCAGGGCGGGCACCGCGGCGTGGGTCATCGACAGGGGGCAGCAGTTGCCCGCGTCGACCTGCGTCCACAGGAGGAAGGCCGCCGCGCGCCGTACATGTCCCGCGGGGCGGGCCCAGGCGGCGGTCAGGCCCGCGGAGACGCCCTTACCGAGCACCCGGTGCCAGGCCGGATGGAACTCGACCTCGTCGATGCGGTGGCCGTAGCGGTCGTGGGTGCGCAGCCGGGGCGGGTTCTCGTTGGCCTGCAGACCCCACTCCTGCACCTGCGCCGAGCCGCAGGCCCGGCCGAGCGCGGCGAGCTCACCGTGCACCTCGTCGAGCAGGGCGGGGTCGAGGTGCCGTTCGACGGCCTCCTTAAGAGCGCGGTCGGCGCTGTAGACGTCGTAGCCGATCAGAGGCGGGGGCTGATTGGTCACGGTGTGCGTGGTGCCTGCCATGCCTGCGAACGTACCGTTCCTGTGGACTGAGCGGGAGTGAGTCCCTTCAGCCGCGCGCCCCGAAGGGTCTTGGGCGAGCTGGTCCCCGGCGTACTCGACCCCGGGGCGGCGACACGCATCCAGTGCGCGGTCCGAGCCCGGGAGGCCTCCCGCGGCCGGCGGCCGCTGATCGACACAGCCCTCACGACCTGGCCATGTCGGTACGGCCAGAGGCGACGGGGAGGCCCTGAACCATCCTCTGGTGGAGCAGGGGCCCCGCACCTGACGCCGTACCCGGTGTCCCAGGTCGCACGACCACGCCCCGGGGCACGGTGCCGGTCAACTCAGGGCCACGGCGCGGGGCAGGGTGATCGCGGAGACGGCGCGTGGTGCCCGCGTGTGCGGTGGTGCCGGCCCGACACCGCGCCCGACGGCACCGCACCACCCGCCCCGCAGGGCGAGTGGTGCGGCCGCGGTCAGGTGCCCGGTGCTCAGGCCAGGTGGGCCAGCACCTCCGCCGTCTCGTGGACCGGGTCCGTCTCGGGGAGGCCGTGGGGCCAGCCCGGGCGGTACACGGTGTCGAGGTAGCGCTCGCCGAGGTCCGGGGCGATCGCCACCGCGGTGAGGCCGCGGCAGCCGTGCGCGGACAGCCACTGGTGGGCGCCGCCGACGACCGTCCCGGTGGAGCCGCCGAACAGGAAACCCCGGGCGGCCAGCCGACGGCAGACCTGGAGGGTGTCCGGTTCCTCGACCAGCACCACGTCGTCGATGTACGACTTGTCGAGCAGCTGCGGCGGCACGCTCGTGCCCAGCCCCGGGATCATCCGGACGCCGGGCGGCCCGCCGAACGTGATGGAGCCGACGCTGTCGACGGCGACGATCCGCACCGGCCGCCGCCACTGCCAGAACCAGCGGGCGCAGCCCATCAGGGTCCCGGTGGTGCCGGCCCCGACGAACAGGACGTCCAGGTCCGGGAAGCGCCGCGCGATCTCCGGCGCCGTGGTGCGGTAGTGCGCCCGCCAGTTCCCCTGGTTGCTGTACTGGTTGAGCCACACGTACCGCTCGTCCGAGGTGCACAGCGCCCGCACGTACGCGAGCCGCGCGCCCAGGTAGCCGTCGTGCAGGTCCGGCTCCCTGACCACGTGCACCCGGGTGCCGAGTGACTCCATCAGCCGGACCGTCGCCGCGTTGCACCGTGAGTCGGTCACGCACAGGAACCGGTAGCCCCGGCTCGCGGCGATCATGCTCAGGGCCACCCCCAGGTTCCCCGACGACGACTCGACCAGAACCGACCCCGGCCGCAGGGTGCCGTCGCGCTCGGCGGCGTTCACCATCTCGCGGGCCGCCTTCAGCTTGATGGACCCGGCGAAGTTGAAGCCCTCGCACTTCAGGAACAGCGGAAGCTCCAGCGCGGCCCGCAGATCGACGTAGAGGTCTGACTCGTTGAACTCCGAAGGATCGGATATGACGGGCATGACGCCCCCTCCTCATGCACTCTTTCCATGGCCGAGGGGCCGGTCAGCCGTACCGGCGCAGCTCGTTGAAGAACCCGTCGACGACGTGCAGTTCGCCGCGCCGGGCCAGTTCGTCGTGGACGAACCGGCCGACGGCGAGGTCCAGCACCCCCAGGCCGAAGGGGGAGAACACCACCGTCCGGTCCGTCGGGACGGTCACCCGTCCGGTCAGCACGTCGTCCAGCGTGCCGTCGATGAAGTCCCTGCTCCCCGTGAGCCGTTCGGCCAGATGCGGGGAGGTCTCGGCCTTGAGGCAGTGCTCCACGTCGTCGACGAAGTTCGCGGACGCGAGCAGGATCTCCGGGGCGAGGTCGCGCAGGGACACGTGCAGGACCAGGGGGTGATGGCCGAACCACGACGGATCGTGGACGTGCGGCTCGCCGGCCACGGTCGCGAAGACGACCAGGTCGCTGGAGCGGATCAGGGACTCGGCCGAGTCGTGCACCGTCACCTTCCCCGGCGCACCGGACCGCTCCAGATAGCCGCGGAACCCGGCGGCGCTCTCGGCCGACAGGTCGTGCACGCCCGTCTCCAAGAACTCCCAGCCGGTGGCGGTGAGATGGGTGTGGAGGTAGCGGGCGATCAACCCGGTGCCGATGAACCCGACCCGGGTCGGGCGGACCCTGCCCGCACTGAGCTTCCCGGCCGCCAGCGCCGCCGACGACGCGGTGCGCGTGGCGCTGATGACCGAGCTCTCCAGGCAGGCGAACGGATAGCCGGTCGCCGGATCGTTGAGGATCAGCACCGCCGACGCGCGCGGCAGCCCGGACCTGACGTTCTCCGGGAAGCTGGAGACCCACTTCAGGCCGTCCACCCGCAGCGGTCCGCCCAGCGAGGCGGGCAGCGCGATGATCCGGGACGACGGGCGGTCGGGGAATCGCAGGAAGTACGACGGCGGGTTCACCGAGTCGCCCGCACCGTGCAGCCGGTACACGGCCTCGACGAGGTCCGCGATCTCCCGTTCCCTCCCGTGCAGGGTCTGTTGTACCTGTGCGCCGGTGACCAGCGCGAAGGACGGGGCGGCGACGGTGCTCATACGCCACTCACCTCGCCGTCGGCGCGCAGCACCGGGTCGCCGAGCGCGGCCAGCACCTCGCGCGGCCCTTCGAAGGGCTCGCGGCTGTGCGCTGTACGGATGTTGTCGACGAGCAGGAGGTCACCGTCCTGCCAGGGCTCGCGCACCGTGTGGGCGTCGTACACCTCGTTGATCGTGCGGACCACGTCCGCGTCGATCGGACTCCCGTCGCCGAAGCGGGTGTTGAAGGGCAGCCCGTCGGCGCCGTACATGTCCACCAGGTATTCGTGCACTTCGGGCTCCATGGTCCACTCGTTGAGGAAGGCGATCTGGTTGAACCAGCAGGGCAGGCCGCCGGCCGGGTGTCTGAGCACCGCGCCGCGCCGCTGCCGCGTGTGCAGGGAGCCGTCGTTCTGCCAGGCGAACTCGATGGCGTGCCGGCGGCAGTAGCGCTCGACGGCGGCACGGTCGGCCGTGCCGAAGGCCTCCTCGACCGACGCGCCGATCTCCTCGTGGTACGCCCGGGTCAGCAGCCAGCCCTCCCGTTCGAAGCGGGAGACCAGCTCGCGGGGCAGGGCCCGCAGCACCGCCGACGCGTCGGCGAGCGCGGTCGCGCCCCCGGTCGCGGGAGCCTCCAGGCAGGCGAACAGGAGCAGCCCCGGGAACTCCAGGCCGTAACTGACCTCGTGGTGCATGCACATCTGCTGGTTCGGCGGCCACTTGGTCGTCGAGTACACGCCGTCCCCGTAGCTGCGCCGCGGCGCGAAGGGCTCGCGGTCGGGCATCAGACCGCTGGTCAGCCGCCGGAAGACGGCCTCGGTGGTCGCGGGGTCCGAAAGGCCCAGGCCGCGCACCAGGACACCACCGTGTGCAAGGACGAGGGCACGCAGCGCGTCATGGTGCTCGGCGGCCCAACTCGCCGGATCGTCAACGGCCTTGGTGCGCAGGATCGGCGGACTGTCCGGTTCCAGGTCCAGGTTCGGAAGGAGATTCGTGGAGGACATCTCGGGATTCCTTTCAGTGCTGCCGGTCGAGCAGGCCCGCCAGGTCCGCGAGGACCGGATGGCGGACGACGTCCTGGAGGGTGACCGCCCGGTCCAGGGCGATCGCTAGACGCACGGCGGACAGTGAGCTGCCGCCGCGGTCGAAGAAGTGGTCGAGGCGGCCGATCCGGTCGGCGGGCACGCCGAGCACCTCGGCCCAGGCGTCCGCCAGCCGCCGTTCACCGTCCGTCACGGGCCTGCCCGCCGCACCGGCGTCGAGGCCCTCGGCGAGCGCGGTGAGCGCCCGGCGGTCGGTCTTGCCGTTGGCGGTCAGCGGCAGCCGCCGACGCCAGTGCACGACGGCGGGGACCATGTACGACGGCAGCGACACGGCCAGCCTTTCCCGTACCGTGTCCGCGGCCACCGGCTCGGGCCCGGCGCAGAACGCGGCGAGCTGGGTGCCCCGCACGACCACGACGGCCCCGTCGCGCACCCCTTCCACCCGCAGCAGCGCGTTCTCGATCTCGCCGATCTCGACGCGGAACCCGCGGATCTTGACCTGGGTGTCCCGGCGGCCGAGGAACTCCAGCTTGCCGTCGGCCCGCCAGCGCCCCACGTCACCGCTGCGGTAGAGACGCTCGCCGGCCCGGTACGGGTCCTCCAGGAAGGCGGCCGCGGTGCGCTCGGGGTCGTTGACGTACCCGCGCCCCACGCACACCCCGGAGAAGACGATCTCGCCCGGTGCGCCCAGCGGCACGGGCACCAGGTCCTCGTCGACGACGTACACGCGCACATTGCGCACCGGCCGCCCGAGGGGCACCCGGTCACCGTCCGGGACCCGGTCCATGACCTCGTGGTTGGTGTCGTCGGAGGTCTCGGTCAGACCGTATGCGTTGGCCAGGCGGATGCCGGGCGCGGTGGCGAACCAGCGCTGCACCAGCTCCCGCTTCACCGCCTCGCCGGTCACCGACACACAGCGCAGGTCGGCCAGTTCGCGCGGCCGCTGCCCCAACTCCGCGAGCACCGCCTCCAGATACGACGGCACGACCTGGAGCACGTTGACCCGCCCCCGCACCACCGTGTCCACGAACCGCGACACGTCCAGGATCGTGTCCTGCCCGACGATCAGCGTCCGCCCGCCGACGACCGGCCCGGCGAGCAGCTGCCACAGGGAGATGTCGAAGCACTGCGGCGCGGTCTGCGCGACCACGTCGTCCTCGCCGATCCCCAGGTCCTCGACCTTGGCGAGCACATGGTTGAGGAAACCCGCGTGCTCGCACATCGCGCCCTTGGGCTCACCGGTGGAGCCGGACGTGAAGTAGATGTAGGCCAGCCGGCCCGCCGGGACCGGGATTCCGAGATCGTCGCCCGCGTGGCCCTCGGCGTACACGGCGTCCACGAAGAGTGTCTCGGCGGCCGTACCGGGCAGTGATCCGGTGCTGCCGTCCTCGGTGACGACGAACGCGCAGCCCGCCCGGGACAGCGTCCTCGCGACCCGCTCGGCCGGGAAGTGCGGCTCGATCGGCAGATACACCCCACCTGCCTTGAGGACGCCCAGCACGGCAGCCATCCAGTCCAGGTTCCGTTCCATGACGACGGCGACGACGTCCTCGGCCTCAAGGCCGCGGGCCAGCAGGGCCCGACCGACCTGGTTGGCGCGGGAGTTGAGTTCGGCGTACGTCCACCGCCGCTCGCCCTGTACGGCGGCCACGGCGTCCGGGTGCTTCTGGACCCGCTCCTCGAACAGCTCGTGCACCCGCCGGTCCGGGAGTTGACGCACCGGCCCCGCCAACTCCTCCAGCTGGAAGCGGAGTTCGTCCTCGGACAGCAGGCTCCCGCGGTCCGGGTCGGCGAGCGCGGTGAGGTGGTAACCGGCGATACGGGCCGCCGCGTCGGCGTCCAGGGTGCCGGTGCGGTAGCGCAGCCGCAGTGCGCCGTCGGTGACGGTGACGGTGACGCGCAGGTCGTCGTCGACCGTGCCCTCCGCCTCGCCCGAGAGGGCGGCCAGCACCCTGGTGCGGGCCGCGAGCAGAGCGGCGGGATCGGTCGGTGTGCCCTCGGGCAACCGGACCGCGTACTCCGTGAGATCCGATATCGGACCGGGCGTCGGGTGCGGAGCTGTTTCCATGACTTTCGTCCCCCTGATTTCTCTTCGTTCAGGCAGTTCAGGCAGTTCAGCCATTTCATTCAGGCAGTGCGGACGGTTCAGGCGCGTCGCAGCGCCACAGCCGGATTCCCGCCCCAGTGCGCCCCCGCCGGCATCTCCTCGCCCTTCATCAGGAAGGCGTCGGCACCGAGCACGGCGCCGTCGCCCATCGAGACGCCGTAGTGGACCAGCGCGCCCGCCCCGAGGGTGCAGCCGTCGCCGATGACGATGTGGTCGGACTTGAAGGTGCCGTCCTCCTGGGAGTGCGCCTGCACCTTGGAGTGGTGGCCGAGCGTGGTGTCGCTGCCGATCGCGACCAGCGTCCGCTCGGTGAGATAGCAGCCGTCGTCGAAGACCCGGCGCCCGATCCGCACGCCCAGCAGCCGCCAGATCAGGTTCTTGAACGGGGTGCCGTCGAACACCGCGAGATGGTGGTCGGGCACCTTCCACAGCCGCTCGTGCCACCAGAAGTACGGCTCGTAGATGGAGCACAGTCGCGGCTTCAGCGGCCGGAACCGGGTGATCACGCGCTCCACCAGCGCCCAGTAGCCGGCGGTCACCGCGAGGCCGGCCATCAGGTAGCCGCCGACCAGCAGTGCCCCGAGGGCGCCCCGGCCGCCGTGGAGATCGACCGCCGCGAAGCCGAGCAGCGTCAGCAGGAACCAGTTCAGCCAGCGCAGGAACAGGAAGAGGGCCATGGTGCGCGCGTTGGACCGGTTCTTGGCCGACAGGCGGCGGCGCAGCTCGTCGCCCTCGCGGAAGTGGTCGAAGCGCATGTCGCGCTCCACCGTGCGCGGGATCTCGAAGGGCGGCGAGCCCAGCAGGCCCACGCCCTCGCGGAGTTCGCCGTCGAGCGGAACCAGCACCTTGGTGGCGAGCAGGCAGTTGTCACCGGTGCGGCCGCCCACGGGATAGGCGATGTGGTTGCCGAGGAAGTTGTGCCCGCCGATCCTCACCCGCGAGACGCGGAACGAGGTGCTGGAGTACTCGGCGTTGAGGACCGACAGCCCGTCGGCGACCATCGTGCCGCTGCCGACGGTGGCCAGGTACGGCGTCTCGTGGGCCACCTCGGTGCCGAAGTTCGAGCCGGTCTGCTCGACGCGCGAGAGGTCGTAGCCGAGGGCCCGCAGGTAGGGGACGATGTACGAGCTGTCGCCGCACAGCCACTTGAAAAACCTGATGTTGGTCATGCGGGCGATCGCGCGCTGCACCGAGTAGTGGAAGCCGTACAGCGGATAGACCCGGTCGGCCCTCAGGGTCAGGTTCAGCAGCCGCGGCAGCACCGTCACGGTGACGAGGCCGAGGACCACGGAACCGGCGAAGAAGGCGACGGACAGGACGAGCGCCGCGGCGTAGAAGGGCGCCGACTCCAGTTCCCTCGCGTTCGGATCGAGCAGCGGGTCCAGTGCCGGCACGAGGTCCATCGCCAGGAAGACACCGCCGATGCCGAGCGGGACGTACACCAGCAGGGTCTGCAGCAGGGTCACGAGGGCGTAGCCGGCCCGGCGCGGGGTGGTGCAGCGGGTCGCGGGGACGCGGATGTGGTCGACGTCGGTGGGGCGGCCGGGTGAGCCGTGCCAGCGCTCGCCCGCGGGGATCGCGGCACCGTCGTACAGGGCGGAGGAGTGGCCCAGCTGGCCGCCGTCGCCGATGGACGTGCCGATGTCGAGGACGGTCTTCTCGCCGACGAAGACGTCCCGGCCGAGGGTGACCGGGCCGGTGCGGATGCGGCCCGCGTGCGCCCGGTAGCCGAGGAACAGGGCGTCCTTGCGGATCACCGTGCCGGCGCCCACGGTCAGCAGGTCGGTGCAGACCGGCACCGAGTGGGACAGGATCGTGACGCCCGGGCCGATACGGGCGCCGAGGGCCCGCAGGTAGAGGACGTACAGCGGGTTGCCGGTGAACAGGACCATCGGATTGGCGTGCAGCAGCGCCTTGACCAGCCAGAAGCGGACGTAGGCGGGACCCCACACCGGGAACTCCGTCTCCTTCCACCGGCCCACCAGCACCCACTTCGCCACCACGGGCAGGGTGCACAGGGCGAGGAACAGGGCGCCGCCGAAGACCAGCGAGCGCAGGTAGACGGAGAGCAGGCCGTCGGCGCCGGATATCCAGGAGTACCCCGCTGCGGTGGCGGCACCGGCCGCCAGGCAGTACGCGGCGAAGACGAGGAACTGCGCGAGGCCGCACAGCACATAGCGGGCGCTGCTGCCCGGCGGCGGGGGTGGCTCGGCCGGCCGCGCGGGGGCCGGCCCGGCGGCGGGGACCTCGGCGAGGGCCGTCGCCAGGGAGCGGATCGTCGGGTGGCCGTAGACGTCCCTCATCGACACCTGCGGCAGATCGTCCCGCTTGCGGACCCGGGCGCAGAACTGCGCCATGACCAGGGAGTTGGCGCCCAGATCGTCGAAGAAGTGGCTGTCGAGGGGTACTTGATCCGTCTTGACGACCCCGGCCAGCACCTCGGCGAGGACGTGGGCGGTGCCGTCCACCGGGGCGACTGTCGTGATCTCGCCGGGATTTACCACCACTTGAGCTCCTAGATCATTACTTTTGCGCTTATGGACTATTCGGTGTGCCTGCTAAGTCGGGCGGGGCGCTCCACCGGTTCCGGCGGCCGCGGTGGTGTTACGGCCTCGCGACACCGCCGGGCCGCGCCTGCGACGACCGTTTCCAGCGGGCCACGCCCGACGTGCCGCCACGAGAGGGCGAACAGGAGCGCTCCGGTGGTCATGACGGCGTAGAGGAGCCCGGGGGAGCCGGAGAGCGCACCGGTGGCGAGGAGGAGCACATGGGCGGCGTACAGGGTCAGCGGCATGCTGCCCGCCGCCGCGAGCGGCGCGAGCGCCCGCGCAAGAGGGGCGCTCCTGGCCAGCAGCAGGGCGCCGCCGAGGATCGCCGCCGCCGAGCCCAGGGTGAGGAGCAGGTCGAAGGGGGTCGTCGAGTGCGGCGCGCGGGACAGGAGCGCCCACCAGGTCACGCCGTCCGGGCTGTCCCACAGGGCCTCGGCGCGGGAGGCGCCCGGGAACTCCGCGCGCCACAGGTACCGCAGACCGTCGAACCGGAACAGGACCAGGGACGACACCAGCCAGACCCCGGCCACGAGCGCGAGGCCGCCCCCGAGGAGCCGGGGCGCGACCTTGCGTGACGCCAGGTCCAGTCGGCCCAGGGCGAGTCCTGCGCACAGGTAGGCGGTCCAGGCGAGCACCGGGTAGTCGCCGTGCACCAGCAGGTCCGACACCAGGCCGAGCGGATCGGTGACCACGTCCTGGAGGGTCGGGTCGCCGTCGAACGCGGGCTCGGGCAGGACGCCCCGCAGCGCGTGGACGGCGAACGGCGCCCCCACGGCCAGGGCCAGGGAGAGAGCCGCGAGGGTTCGCGGGGCGAGGCCCAGCAGCGGGATCGCGATCAGGAACAGCAGGGCGTAGAACACCAGGATCACGTCCACGTCCAGGTCCGCCGCGCGTGAGGCGAAGCCGAGGAGGAGCCCGATCAGCGCGATGACACCGGCCCGTGCCGCCACCGCGACAGTTGCGGGCCGCCCGGTCGCGGGCCGGCGCCCGCCGGTCGTGAAGGCCAGACCGATCCCGGCCGTCACGGCGAACGTCGCAGACGAACGGCCGCCCGCGAACATCCAGGCGGGCGTGGGCGATCCGGCCCCGTCGAACGCACCGAACACGTGAACGGAGAACATTCCGAGCAGGGCCAGGCCCCGTGCCACATCGACCCCCACGATGCGCGGCACGGCTTGCTTCGGCACGTTCGGAACAGGCATGAGAATTCTCCAGAGTGGGATACGGCGGAATGCCGGGCGCTGTTCACCGCGCGCCGAAATCGGGAAAGAAGAACTCCCGTGGTTCCGGTGTTCCGGAAGAAAGAGAAGTGCCGCGAGACGTGGAATGGAATAAGAGAAGGAGGGGTTCGGTATGCGGCTGGAGTGACCACGTGACGGGGACGGGGTGGTCGGCTCGGTCCTTGGTCACGGCCCTGAGAATGCAATCCGAATTGTTTCGACGGGCTCATGAACGGGTCAAGCGCATTTCAGTCAATGGCGGTTTCTTGCTGGTCGACCGTTCGCCGGTGTCATGACCCGTTCGTGGTGCTCGGCGACGCCACCGGGGAACTGACTTCATGGGCGGTGCATATGTCACCCGGTATTCCGGTTCCCGGGGCCGCGAAATTCGGCCAGCGGGTGCATGACAGAAAAAGGGTTCGATTTCCTTGACGATTTCCGCGCAGTTGCCCGGTGTTTTCCGCAGTATGACGGAACCGAACACGAGCGGGCGTTCCCCGCACGGGCGTGCCCCGGACCGGGACGGGGGGATGAGTGCACGCTCCCACGGCGGATACCTTTAGGTCGTGCAGGCAGCAAGCGACTCCCCTCAGCCACCCTCCGGCCGGCTCCACCGGGCCCGTGCCCTCTACCGGAACGTGTCGAAGCGCAGGACCGCCTGGCTGCTGGTCAAGGACACCGTCAACTCGTGCATCGAGTACCGCATCCTCGGGCTCGCCGCCGAGGCCGCCTTCTTCTCGCTGCTGTCCGTACCGCCGCTGCTGCTCAGCCTCATCGGACTGCTCGGCTACGTCGACGACTGGACCGGCACCGACAGCATCAGCAGCCTGGAGGCCAACCTCCTGGCCGCCGCGCGCACGGTCCTGTCCGACAAGGGGGTGCGGCAGATCGCCCAGCCGATCCTGGACGACGTGATGAAGGGCGGCCGTCCCGACGTCATCTCCGTCGGCTTCCTGTTCGCCCTGTGGTCCGGGTCGCGCGCCGTGAACGTCTTCATCGACACCATCACCGTCATGTACGGCCTCGACGGGGTCCGCGGCATCGTCAAGACCCGCCTCGTGGCGTTCGCGCTGTTCATCGCCGCACTGCTGATCGGCTCGGTGGCGCTGCCGCTGATGGTGGCGGGGCCGGACGCGGTCGTACGGATCGTGCCGTGGTCGACGACGGTCGTCCAGGTCCTGTACTGGCCCGTGGTGATCATCCTGTCCGTCGCCTTCCTGACCACGCTGTACCACGTGTCGGTACCGGTGCGCTCACCGTGGATCGAGGACGTCCCGGGCGCACTGGTGGCCCTGGCGATGTGGGTGCTGGGAAGCTTCCTGCTCCGGATCTACCTGCAGAGCACCATCGAGGGTGCGACGATCTACGGCTCGCTCGCCGCCGCGGTGGCGGTGCTGCTGTGGATCGGCGTGTCGGCCTTCGCGGTCCTGGTGGGCGCCGCGATGAACGCCGCGATCGACCGCGTGTGGCCGGCCGCGGCCACGGCGGCGGCGCGTGCGGCGAACGAGCGGGTGCGCGAGGCGCAGGTGGCGCACTACGTGGCCCGCGCGGCAGCCCTCCACAACGACCCCGACCCGGACGACCCCGACATGCCCTCGGAGTTCCCGGAGCGCTGGTCGCGGTTCCTGCCGCCGGAGGACGTGACCTCCCGCCTCCGGGCTCACGCGAAGACGACGCATCCCCCGCGGAAGCCGGAAGGCTCCTGACAGGGGTACGCCGCCGGCGACGGGCCGCTCACTCGGTCCAGGTGCCGGTCGCCGCCGCCTGTCGCGCGAACTGAGCGAAGTCCCGCGGCTCCCGGCCCAGAACCTCCCGCACCCCCTGCGACAGATACGCGTTGCGCCCGTCCAGCAGCTGGGCGAACGCCTCCACCAGCGCCTCCACCTCCCTCGCCGGCACCCCGAACCCGAGCAGGTTCTCCCCGTACGCCCGCGGCGACACCGCTCGGTACGAGAGCTCGCGCCCCGTCGCCTTCGCGATCTCCGCGACCGCCTCGCCGAAGGAGAGCAGCCGGGGCCCCGACACGGCGATCGTCTCCCCGACGTACCGGTCGCCCGCCGACAGCGCGGCCACCACCACGTCCCCGATGTCCCGTACATCCACGAACGGCTCCCGCACCTCACCCGCCGGAAACACCAGCTCTCCACGCAGCCGCAACTCCTCCACCAGCGGCCCCTCGCTGAAGTTCTGCGCGAACCACGCGGCCCGGACGACCGTCCAGTCGGCCCCCGACGCGTGCAGCGCCTCCTCCGCGTCCCGCGCCCGGTCCTGCCCCCGAGACGACAGCAGCACCAGCCGCCGTACGCCGGCCCCCACCGCCTCCCGCGCGAGTGCCCCGACCGCCTCGGCGGCCCCGGGGGCGCCGATGTCCGAGGGGTACACCAGATACGCCGCGTCCGCGCCCCGCAGCACCTTCGCCCACGTCGACCGGCCCTGCCAGTCGAACCCGTGCGCCCGCGAGGCAGGCCGCACCGTCAGCCCCGCGGCCTGCGCGGACCGCGCCACCCGGCTGCCCGTACGACCCGAGGCACCGGTCACCACCACCGTCGTGTTCCGCGTGTTCTCCGTCATGCCGTCGAGTCAACTCCCGTGCCGGGCAAGGGACCATCGCTGAACGGCTCATTCCCATGCGTGCGCGTCTACGCTGGCCGCATGGACGCTCTGGCAGGCCTGCTGGAAGGACCGCGGGCGCGTGGCGCCTTCATGATCCGTGCGTGTTTCGACCCGCCGTGGGCGGTGCGGGTGGAGGACCGGGCGCCGTTGACGGTCATGCTGCTGGTCCGCGGGCAGGCCGTGATCGTGCCCGACTCGGGCGAGCCGGTCCGGCTGCGCCCCGGCGATCTCGCCATCGCCCGTGGCCCCGCCCCCTACACCTGCGCCGACGACCCCGGTACGGCCCCGCAGGCCCTGATCCTGCCCGGCGCGGAGTGCCGCTACCCCGACGGGCGGGAACTGAACGGCTCCATGGACCTCGGCGTCCGCACCTGGGGCGACCGGCTCGACGGCGAGACCGTCATCCTCATCGGGACGTACCTGATGGACGGCGAGATCAGCAACCGGCTCCTGGACGCGCTGCCGCCCCTGCTGTCGCTCACCACCGACGTGTGGGAGTGCCCGCTGACCCCCCTCCTCATGGAGGAGATCGTGCGCGACGAGCCGGGTCAGGAGGTCGTCCTGGACCGGATGCTGGACCTGCTGGTCATCGCGGCGCTGCGGGCCTGGTTCTCCCGGCCCGAGGCGGCGGCACCCGCCTGGTACGCGGCGCTGGCGGACCCGGTCGTGGGACGGGTGCTGCGGCTGATGCAGGACGACCCCGCGCATCCGTGGACGGTGGCGTCCCTGGCCGCCAAGGCGGGAGTGTCGCGCGCGGCGCTGGCCCGGCGGTTCAGCGACCTGGTGGGGGAGCCGGTGATGACGTATCTGACCGGGTGGAGGCTGGCGTCGGCGGCGGACCGGCTGCGGGAGGGGGACACGACGCTGGAGGCGATCGCCCGGCAGGTGGGCTACGGGAGCGCGTTCGCCCTCTCCAGTGCCTTCAAGAGGACGTACGGAGTCAGCCCGCAGGAGTTCCGGCTGCGGGTCGGCCCGCCGTAGCCTGGGGACGTGTACACGGAACGGCCGTCCCGGCTCGCCGGTGCCGTCGTCTGGACCGGTGACGGGTCCGGACGCGTCCTGCCCGACGGGTGCATGGATCTGCTCTGGACCGAAGGGCGACTGCTCGTCGCCGGACCCGACACCCGCGCGTACGTCCCCGCCGGCGCCCCCCGTACCTGGACCGGCCTGCGCTTCCACCCCGGTTCCGCGCCCGCCTTCCTGGGCGTACCCGCTCATGAACTGCGTGACCGACGGGTGGAGTTGGCCGATCTCTGGCCGGCGTCGGAGGTACGGCGGCTGCGGAGCCGTATCGGACGGGCCCCTGACCCCGCCACGGCACTCGAAGACATCACCCTGGAGCGCGCGGCCCCTCCCGACCCTCTTCTGCACGCCCTCGTCACCGCTCTCGACGCGGGCCGCCCCGTCGCCGCGATCGCCGACGAAATCGGCCTCGGGGCGCGGCAGTTGCACCGCAGGTCGCTCATGGCCTTCGGGTACGGGCCGAAGACGCTGGCCCGGATCCTGCGGCTGCGGCGAGCCCTCGCGCTGGCCGGGGCCGGAGTGCCGTTCGCGGAGACGGCGGCGCGGTGCGGGTTCGCCGACCAGGCCCATTTCGCACGGGACGTAAGGGAGTTGGCGGGTGTGCCGCTGGGGCGGCTACTCGCCGTCGGCTAGCTGTTCTGTCCTGGGAGGTTGTGGACAGGTGAGCCAGGTCTCGACTGAGGGATCTTGAACGGATGAGGGCCTTCCGGTTCGGTGTGGATTG
>NZ_JBIWLX010000025.1:0-10014 GCF_044766405.1 Streptomyces sp. NPDC102270
GGTGTGTGGGCGGGGGGGGCGCCCGGGGGGGGGGCGCGGCCGCGCCCCCCCCCCCGCCCCCCCCCCCCCCCCCCCGGCCCGGGGGGCCCCCCCCCGCCCCCCCCGGGGCCACGGATCACCTCACCGCACCTCCCGCGCATACGGCGCCACGGTGATCCGGTCGATCAGCGGCGCGTAGCGGGAGCGCAGCAGCACGCCCGGGAAAGTGTCCGAGGCGTAGGTCGTGCCGTCGAAGTTCGGCAGCTCCTCGGAGCGGAAGAGGATCGTGTTCTGTCCCTTCTTCAGGGTGACCGGGACGGTCAGCTCCCAGAAGTTGTTCTGGTGGAAGCTGTGCGGGAAGCCGACGCGCCGCGTCTCGCCGCCGTTGACGCTGATGTCGGCGTGCCGGGCCAGCGGGTCCGGGTTGTAGTGGGTGGCCTCGGACTGCTCCGGGTTGGAGTAGCGGACGCGCAGCGCGTACAGGCCTGCCTTGTCCGCGGTGACGGTGAACGTCGCGGTGTTGCCGTTGCCCGGGTCCCCGCCGATGCCGGTGATGGCCGTGCCGTCGGTGGCGAGTGACAGCGGGGTGAGCGTGGCCGATCCCGCCAGCACGGCGTTCTGGGCCTCGTACGTACGCGCCTTGAGCGCGCCCTCGCTCGGCGTGACCGTGAGGCGGTCGAGGAGGGTGGCGGACGAACCGCCCGTCAGCGTCACCTTGTTGACGCCTCCGGAGAGGGAGACGGCGACGCTGTTCCTGTCCTTGGCCAGGCGCAGGACGTCGTGTCCGTTGACGGAGAGCCGGGCGCCGGTGCCGCCGAGGGTGTCGACCCGGAGGGTCGCCTCACGGTCGGCGGGGGAGTAGACCCAGAACGTGGCGCTCTGGCCCTTGGCGACCCGGGCCGCGCCCGCGCCCGAGCCCGAGCCCGGCAGGTTGTAGACCGGCTGTGCTCCGCCGGACAGCCAGGCCAACTCGCCTTCGTGCACCTGCGTGCCGGCCGAGGCGCCCGGCAGGGCGAGGGTGAGGCGGTCGACGATGGCGTCGCCCTTCGCCACGCGCTTGCCGTCCAGGCTCTTCGCGGCGAGCGTCAGGGTGTGCTTGCCCTTGGTGAGCTTCACCTTGGTGTCGGTGTGGTCCCACACCACCCACTTGTAGCCGAGCGGCAGGTACAGCTGCTGCTCGGTGCCGGCCTGGCCGTCCACGCGCAGGAAGACGTTGGTGGGCCCCTGCTCCTTCACCTTGTCGAAGGTGTTGAGGGAGTTGGCGAAAACGCTCAGGTCGTAGGTGCCGTCCTCGGGCACGTCCACCGTGAAGTCGAGCGTGACGTCCGAGCCGGTGCGCAGCCCGCCCACGTCGTAGCCGCCCGAGGTGTAGAACTTCGACACGTCGGAGGTGGAGCCCTCCGGGCCGTTCCTCGAGTAGCCGGACCCGGTGTGGGCCGCGTCCTCCGCCTCGTAGGAGCCCTGCCAACGCACCGGCGGCGACTGGGTCTTCGCCGCCTTGCCGGCCGGGCTGAGGACGATCTCGTACGCCGAGGACTCCTTCAGCTTCGGCAGCGCGCCGGCACCGAAGTCGACGACGACCGTGCCGTCGTCCGCGACCTTCAGGTTCGTCTCCGTGAGCAGCTTCGGGCCGGAGGAGTCGCCGACCTGTCCGCTCCACTCGATCTCCCGCACCCAGGCGTGCACGTTCGTGCCGAAGAGCTTCTTCGGGACGCCCGCGAAGGTGATGTGCCCCTTGCCGGTGGAGCCGCCGAAGAGCAGCCGGGCCTGCTTCTTCTTCTCGTCCAGCGTGGCCACGCCCTGCATGGTGTAGTTCTCGCCGGGGAACGGCGGGTTCACCGTCACGGTGTGTCCGCTCATCGAGGCGTACGCATTCAGCAGCCACCACTGGCCGTTGCCGCGGTTGGACTGCACCGCGGAGTCGGAGAGGTTGCCGTCGATGTTCCAGTAGGCGATGTCGGCGTCCACCTTGGACTCCTCGATCGCGGAGACCCACTGGATCATCTGGCCGGGCACCGAGGTGTGGTAGTTGAAGGCGTACTCGTTGACGTTGACGGGCAGTTGGGTGCCCTCGCGGTCGGTCCCCTTGAACAGGTCCTTCTCCCAGACCCGGTACTTGGCGACGCTGGTGCGCACCGCCTCCGGGTGGCTCAGCTCGTGCCAGGTGATGACGTCCGGGAGGGTGCCGGCGGCCAGGGCGTGGGTGAGGAAGCCCTTCACCTGGTCGTACAGGACACTGGTGTTGGGGCCGGCGATACGGGCGCTGGGCATCCTGCCCTTGATGAGCCTGTAGGCCTCGTCCCAGGCGGCGAAGTAGGCCTTGGGGTCGCTCAGCCAGCTGACCTTGTCGTAGCTCCACTCGCCGGTGCCGAACATGTTGCCCTCGGGCTCGTTGAACGGCACGAAGACGATGTTGTCCTGGTACTGCTTCGGCAGCTGGAGCACCTGGTCGACCTGCTTGGCGATCTTCGCCTCGTAGAGCTTGAGCTTCTCCTGCGGAGTGCTGCCGGGCCACTCGTACGGGAAGCCGCGGTGGATGTCGGTCATGTAGATGTACACGTCGCCGTCGGTGGAGTCGGCGAGCGGCTTGACCACGTCCAGGGCGTCGGCGCCGGGGTGCTGCGGACCGTCCTGCGCCTTGGTGGAGACGGTGCGCAGGCCCATGCCCTCGATGAGGTTGTTGGTGGGCACGTCCGGTCCGTACACGCCGTACAGGGTGCCGGAGGCGCCGCCGTGGAAGGCCCCGGTGTCCGAACCGAGGTCGACGGTGAGCTGTCCCTCGCGGACCACGGTGACGTTCGCCTTCACCGCCCGCCCGGCCGCGGTTCCGGCCACCGTGAAGGTCCCCGGCTGGGCGTACTTCTCGGGCGGTACGGCGTCCCAGGTGACAGGCGTGTCACGGTCGTAACCGTCGGAGTAGGTGGCGCGGACGACGGCCGGGAGGGCCGGGGCGGTCCCGTCGGTCGTACGGACGTCGAAGGACGTCTTCGAGAGGTCCTGGAGGGCCGGCACGGTCCCGACCAGGCCGGCCACCTGCTCGGCACTGAGCGCCGAGTGCCACACGGCGAAGTCGTCGACGGCGCCCTTGAGGAGCGGGTCCGGATAGAGGGACTTGCCTATGTAGCCGGCGGCGGTCGCCGAACCGCTCAGCAGGTCCTTGGCCTTGATGGCGGTCGCGGCGGAGGAGACGGCCACACCGTCGAGGTAGGTGGTGAGCCGCCCCGCGGTGGTGTCGAGGGTGACGGTGACCGTGCGCCACGCGTCCGCGGGCAGCGCCGCGTAGCCGCGGACCTGGGTCTCGGCGCCGCCTCCGCCGGTGGTCACGGAGGTCTGGAAGAGCCCGTTGCCGTTGTACGGCGTGCTGAAGAGGTACCTGCTGGTGTCGGTGCCCAGATCGAAGATGCGCTGCCAGGACGACTTGTCGCCGCTCCACTTCACCCGGGCGGAGACGGTCAGGTCGCTCGCGTCGCCGACCACTTCGCGGGGCAGCCGGACGTAGGCACCGTCGGAGGTGGGCGCCCCGCCGGGCAGATCCAGCGCCCTGCCGCCGTCAGGGCCCGCGACGGACCGGGCCGTCGAGCCGTTCACCAGGCTCGCTGTCAGGCCGTTGCCGGAGCTGTCGGTGATGTTTCCGGACGCGAGGTCGTCCTGGTCGAAGGTGTAGCGGGCGGCGGGCCCGGGCGCCTCGGCCGCGTGCGCGGGCACGGCGGGCGCGGCCAGCAGGCCCGCGCCGAGGGCCAGCGCCATGGCGGCCGGCGCGCGGCGGCGCGTGGCTCTGTCAGCGGATGACATGGATTCGTCCTCATCGTCGAGTAACGGGTTCGGGTCGGCACGCCTCGGTCGCCGTCGAACCGATTCGATCCAGGCGGGCGTGGGGGGACAAGAAGCAGGGAGAGGGAGGCGGGTGGGCGGCTCTGTGACAGGCGCGGCGGGGGAGTCGCCGCGGGGCGACTGCGCCGAACCGGTTCGGCGAAGCTAGCACCGGGGCATCCGGCCAGCAATCCCTTCGACACAGAGATCTCGCCACCGCTCGGTTCCCACCAGGGATTGCTGCACGAGTATTGACACCGGCCCGGGCAGTTCCTACGTTCACTTTCACGCGAACCGGTTCGACAGCCGGTCGCCCTGTCCCGAGGAGTCGCCGTGAACATCGGTGAGATCGCCCGGCGGGCCGGTGTCTCTCGCAGCACCGTGTCCTACGCGCTGAGCGGCAAGCGCCCCGTGTCGGAGGACACGCGCCGGAAGATCCAGCGGATCGTCGACGAGCTGGACTACCGGCCCAGCGCAAGCGCCCGCGCCCTGGCCAACGGCCGCACCAGCACCCTCGGCCTGGTGTTCCCGCCCGCCGGGAACCACTACACGGGCATGCAACTGGACTTCATCGGCAGCGTGGTGGAGGCCGCCGCGGCCTACGACTACGACGTGCTGCTCTCGCCCAGCGGCGTCGACAGCGACCGTTCCTTCCAGCGGCTGCTGGGGGAGCGGCGGGTCGACGGCGCGATCCTGATGGAGATCAGGCTGGCGGACGACCGGGCCGATCACCTGGCCGCGCTCGGCTTCCCCTCCGTCGCCATCGGCCGCACCGCCCACCCGGAGGACGGCTGGTACGTCGCCCTCGACCACACCGCGCTGGCGGCGGCCTGCGTCCATCACCTCGCGGACCTCGGCCACCGCCGAATCGCCTTCGTCAATCGGCCCGAACAACTCCTGAGGACCGGGTACGAGTCCGCGCACCGCGGCCTGGACGGCTTCACCAAGGCCGCGGCCGAACGCGGGCTGACGGTCCGCACGTACTGCTGCGGGGACGACGCCGCCGCGGGCCAGGCCTGCGTGGAACGGATCCTGCACGACGACCCGGCCACCACGGCCCTGGTCACCCTGAACGAGGCCGCTCTGGGCGGCCTCTACCGGGGGCTCGCCCATGCGGGCCGCCATGTGCCGCGCGACTTCTCCGTCACCGGGGTCGTCGCCAACCGCTGGGCGGAGACGGTGACCCCGCAGCTCACCGCGGCCGACGTACCGGCGGCCGAGATGGGCCGGCTCGCCGTCGACCTGCTCGTGGAGCGGCTGGACCACTCCGACGCGCCGCCCCGGCAGCACCTCCTGACCCCACCGATCTCGCTGCGGGCCAGCACCGGCCCCGCGGGGACCCCGCAGACCTGATCAGTCCCTCACGTACTCGTCACCCGTCACACCGCTGACGCCCGAACACCCGACGGCGTTGTTCGCGGTGCCCCTTTCTCCGCGCGACCCACCGCCGCGGCACCCGCATGCCACAGACCGAAGGAACCCGCCATGAACAGCTTCTCCAGACGGCACCGTCCGACCGCCGCGGTCCTGATCTCCCTGGCCGTCGCCACCGGCGTCACCGCCTGTGGCTCCGGCTCGGGCAGCAGCGGCACCAAGGGCGCCGACAGCGGCACCTACACCGTCTGGGACCCGTACCCGCAGTTCGCCAAGGGCTCGGCCTGGACGAAGCTGCTCGACAAGTGCGGCACCGCGGCGGGCGTGAAGATCAAGCGCACCGGCTTCGACACCAGCGACCTGACGAACAAGGCCCTGCTGGCGGCCCAGCAGGGCAACTCCCCGGACATCCTCATTGTCGACAACCCGGTCGTCTCCACCCTGGCCGAGGGGGGCGTCCTCACCACGACCGACGAGAACAAGCTGGACACCTCGAAGGCCGACCCGAACCTCCTCGCGGCCGGCCAGTCGGGCGGCAAGACGTACGGCACCCCGATCGGCGCCAACACCCTCGCTCTCTACTACAACAAGAAGGTCCTGAAGGAAGCCGGCGTCGACATCGCCTCGGTGAAGGACTGGACGTCCCTGACGGCGGCGCTGGAGAAGGTGAAGAAGGCCGGCAAGAAGGGCATCACGTTCTCCGCGATCGGTACCGAGGAGGGCAGCTTCCAGTTCCTGCCGTGGTTCTGGGGCGCGGGCGCGAAGCTGACCCAACTCGACTCCGCGCAGGGCGAGTCGGCGCTCTCCCTGTGGAAGGACTGGGTCAACGGCGGCTACGCCCCCAACTCGGTCCTCAACAACACCCAGACGACCAGCTGGCAGGAGTTCGCGACCGGCGACTACGCCTTCGCCGAGAACGGCACCTGGCAGCTCGGCAACGCCAAGAAGGCCGGCCTCGACTACGGCGTGCTCCCGATACCGGGCGCCTCCGGCGGCAGTGCGGCCGCCCCGACCGGCGGCGAGTTCGTCACCCTCCCGGTGCAGGACGACACCGGCCGCTACGCCACCGCACAGAAGCTGGCGACCTGCCTGACCAGCACCCAGAACCTGTACGACACCGACACCACCCTGTCCTACGTGGCGCCCACCACCGAGGTCCAGGACAAGCAGGTGGCCGCGAACGCGGAGCTGAAGCCCTGGGTCGCCGCGGTCAAGGCGGCCAAGGGACGCACCAGTGACGACCTGGGCACCAAGTACCCCAAGATCTCCGAGCAGATGTGGAAGGCCGTCCAGTCCGCGCTCAGCGGCTCGAAGTCCCCGAAGGACGCGCTGACCGACGCCCAGTCCGCCGTCAAGTGAGCGCACCTCAGGGCCAGTTGATGAGCCAGACGACACAGGTGCCGCGCCCGCGGACCGACTCCAAGGGCGCGGCCCCCGAGGCGCGGCGCCGACCCGCCTCCCCGCAGTGGGCCGCCTGGGCCTTCCTCACCCCGGTGACCCTCTACCTCGTCCTCTTCTACGCCTATCCGCTGTACCGCAACCTCGACCTGAGCCTGCGCAACTACACCGTGCGCTCCTTCGTGCGGGGCGACGCCCCGTTCACCGGCCTGGCGAACTACCGGACGGTCTTCGACGACCCCACCTTCGCGCCGGCGCTGCTGCACACCGTGGTGTTCACCGCCGTGTGCCTGGTCTTCCAGTACGCCATCGGCCTGGCGCTGGCGGTCTTCTTCAGCCGGCACTTCCGGCTCTCGGCCACTCTGCGGGCCCTTTTCCTGGTGCCCTGGCTGCTGCCGCTGATCGTGTCGGCGTCCACCTGGTCGTGGATGCTCAACAGCGACTCCGGCATCGTCAACGCCGTCCTGCACGCGGTCGGCGTCGACCCGGTGAACTGGCTGACCTCGCCGACCTGGTCGCTGACCTCGGTGATCATCGCGAACATCTGGATCGGTGTCCCGTTCAACCTGGTCGTGCTCCACAGCGGCCTGCAGTCCATCCCGGCCGGCCTGTACGAGGCGGCGGCCCTGGACGGGGCGAACGCCTGGCAGCGCTTCTGGCGCATCACCTTCCCGCTGCTGCGCCCGGTCTCCGCCATCACCCTCCTGCTGGGCCTCGTCTACACCCTCAAGGTCTTCGACATCATCTGGATCATGACCAAGGGCGGCCCGGCCGACTCGTCCACCACCTTCGCCACCTGGTCCTACCAGCTCGGTTTCGGCAACCTGCTGCCCGCCTTCGGTCCCGGTGCCGCCGTCGGCAACCTGCTCGTGCTCGCCGCCCTGGTCTTCGGCCTCATCTACGTGCGTCTCCAGCGAAAGCAGGCGCTGTCATGACCACCCGCCTGAAGACCGCCCTCGGTCTGCTGCTGACCGGGATCATGCTCTTCCCGGTCTACTGGATGCTCAACGTGTCCCTCACCCGCGACCAGGACATGCGCAAGAGCCCGCCGGACCTGTTCCCCGCCCACCCCACCCTGGAGGGCTACCGGGCCGTCCTCGACCAGCAGTTGCCCTACCTGGGCACCAGCCTCGTCATCGGCCTCGGCACCGTCGCCCTGACCGTGGCCCTGGCCGCCCCGGCCGGCTACGCACTGGCCAAACTGCGCCCACGTGGCGGCGGCATCCTCAGCTTCGTCCTCCTGGCCGCCCAGATGATCCCCGGCATCATCATGGCGATGGGCTTCTACGCCATCTACCTCCAACTCGGCCTGCTCCAGTCGGTGCCCGGCCTGATCGTCGCCGATTCCACCCTCGCCGTGCCCTTCGCGGTGCTCATCTTCACCGCGTTCATGTCCGGCATCCCCGGCGAACTCCTCCAGGCCGCGCAGGTGGACGGAGCGCGGGCGCTGCGCACCTTCTGGTCCGTCGTGCTGCCGATGAGCCGCAACTCCGTCGTCACCGTGTCACTGTTCGCGTTCCTGTGGTCCTGGTCCGACTTCATCTTCGCCAGCACCCTCGCGGGCGGCGGCGCCCACGAGCCGATCACCCTCGGCATCTACCACTACATCGGCAACAACAACCAACAGTGGAACGCCATCATGGCCACCGCCGTCGTCGCCTCCCTGCCGGCCGCGGTCATCCTCGTCCTCGCCCAGCGCTACGTCGCCGCCGGCGTCACCGCCGGAGCCGTCAAGGACTGACCTGCGCGGCGCGGCCCTTCCCCCCTGACGATCCCTGCTCGAGAAACGAGTGCCTCTTCATGACCGCCGACCGCTCCGGCCCGGCCTTCTCCGTCCAGGACATCCCGTTCAGCACGCACGGCTCCTGGTTCGGCATCTCCCCCGTGCTCGCGGAGAAGACGCGCGCCGAGGACCTCCACCTCGTCTCGCACCAGAACGGCATGCACGCCGTCCTGAGCCTCGTGCCCCTCGACCCCGCGACGGGCGAGCGGGCCGAGACCCTGGTCGAGGCCACACCGGGTCTGCTGAGCTGGACCGGCCCGGCCGGGCGGGTGGATCTCGCCTACGAGACGCCGGACACCGTACGACTGCGCGGTGCGGGCGTGCCGCTGCGGATCTCGGCGGCGGCCCGGACACTGACCCCGTTCAGCGGGACGTACTTCTACCGCGAAGCGGCCGCCGACGCGTACGTGTTCACCTCGTACGAGACCGGATGCCGTTACCGGATCACCCTGCTGTCCGGCACGGTGACCGAGGTGTTCGGCAGCCAGGCCCTGGGCAGCGCCGAGCGGGGCGTCACCGTCGCCGCCGACGCGGACGGCGAATGGGAGATCGCCCTCGAGGAACTCGACACCGCCCGCCCGCCCTACGCGTCGACGGCGGCCTTCGGCAAGGTCGTCGAGGCCACGCGGAACGCCTTCGCGGACTTCGTCGACTCCGTGGCCCCCTGGCGCTCGTCCACCACCCCGGCCGCCGAACTCGCCGCCTACGTCCTGTGGTCGGCGACCGTACGCCCGGCCGGTCTGGTCACCCGGCCCGGTGTCCTGATGTCCAAGCACTGGATGGACAAGGTCTGGAGCTGGGACCACTGCTTCAACGCCCTCGCCCTGGCCCCCGGTTGCCCCGAACTGGCCCGGGACCAGTTCCAGCTGCCCTTCGACCACCAGGACGACAGCGGCGCCCTGCCCGACTCTGTCACCCACTCCGAGGTGCTCCGCAACTTCGTCAAACCTCCCATCCACGGCTGGGCGTTCGGCCATGTGCGCCGCCGGCTGCCCAGCCCCCTGGAGCGGGCGGAGCTGACCGGGACGTACGACCGGCTGGAACGCTGGACGGACTTCTGGCTCACCGCCCGGCGCGCTCCCGGGGCCGCCCTGCCGCACTACCAGCACGGCAACGACAGCGGCTGGGACAACGCCACCACCTTCGACCCCGAGCGCGTGGTCGTCACCGCGGACCTGGCCGCCTTCCTCACCCTCCAGCTGCGTGAACTCGCCGATCTGGCAACGTACTTGGAGAGACCGGACGACGCCCTTCGGTGGACGCGGGCCGCCGAGGAGACCCAGCGGGCGATGCTCGACCAGCTCTGGACGGGCGACCGGTTCGTCACCCGCGGTGTCGACAGCGGCGACACGTGGGAGACCTCCAGCCTGCTCGACCTGATGCCCATCGTGCTGGGCGAACATCTGCCGCCGGACATCAGTGACGTGCTGGCCGGCCGGATCGAGGCCCACCTGACCCCGTACGGTCTGGCCACCGAGCTGCCGACCTCGCCGCACTACCTTCCCGACGGCTACTGGCGCGGCCCGATCTGGGCCCCCGCCACGGTCCTCGTCGAGGACGGCCTGCGCCGCGGCGGCCACCACCGGCTGGCGGACGAGATCAGCGCCCGCTTCCGCGCGCTGTGCGAGAACCACGGCTTCGCGGAGAACTTCGACGCCCTGGCCGGTTAC
>NZ_JBIWLX010000025.1:10110-121695 GCF_044766405.1 Streptomyces sp. NPDC102270
TACGGGCCTGCGCGACCGCGCCTACACGTGGACGGCCGCCGCCTACCTGCTCCTCGCCGGGGCGCACGCACAGCGGGACGACCGGTGAGACCGGTACGGGCGCCTCGCTCAGTCGAGGACCGCGGTGGCCTCGACCTCGACCAGGCGCCCTGGCCGGTACGGGCCTGCGCGACCGCGCCTACACGTGGACGGCCGCCGCCTACCTGCTCCTCGCCGGGGCGCACGCACAGCGGGACGACCGGTGAGACCGGTACGGGCGCCTCGCTCAGTCGAGGACCGCGGTGGCCTCGACCTCGACCAGGTGGTCGGGGACGTCCAGTGCCGCGACGCCCAGGAGTGTCGCCGGCGGAACGGGGGTGACTCCCAGTTTCGCGGCCGCCCGTGAGATTCCCTCCAGGAGCTGGGGCATCCGGTCGGGTGTCCAGTCGACGACGTGGACGTTCAGTTTCACCACGTCGTCGAAGGAACCGCCGGCTTCGGCCAGGGCCGTGCCGACGTTGAGGTAGCACTGCTCGACCTGCGCGGCGAGGTCGCCCTCGCCGACCGTGCGGCCCTCGGCGTCCCAGGAGACCTGCCCGGCGACGAAGACCAGCCTCGTGCCGGACGCGACCGACACCTGCCGGTAGACATCGATCTTCGGCAGTCCCTCGGGATTCAGCAAGGTGATGGACATCCTCTGTGCCTCCATCGTCGGGCGCTGCACGCCCGTAGTCTCTTGTGGTTACTGGAAAACCGTAGGAGAGCGTCCGCTGACATGGAAGAACGCACTTTTCCGTGACCGGGTAACCCGTTGGTGACCCAGCAGCTCAGCGGCCCGGACGGCGGTGTCGGTCGGGCCGTTTATGCTGCACCAACGATCACGCGGGACCAGGGGAGGGCGCGGCATGTTCGGCAAGCTGTTCGGAAAGGATGCGGAGAGACCGGGGGCGAATCCGTACGCCCTGCCCGTCCCGCGCAGACAGAAGAACGGGACGTACCGGCTGCGCGCTCTCGGGGACACCCGGGTGCTCGCGCTGGTGGAAGCGGCCGACACCGGTGACTGGGAGGCGGTCAAGTCGGCCCTGGCTCCCTTCGATCTCGGCCGTGACCACGCGGTGCTGAGCGAGCTCGCCGAGTTGGACGGTCTGCAGGACTGGATCGGGCGGGCCGTCGAGGAGGACAAGGAGCACCGGGCCACGGCCCTGCTGATATCCGGGGCGCGTCACATCAGTTGGGGCTGGGAGGCCCGCACCTCCGCACGCGCCGTGAACGTCACACAGGAGCAGTGGCGGATCTTCCACGAGCGACTCGAGGTCGCCGAGGAGCAGTTGCTCGAAGTCGCCGAGCTGCGGCCCGACTGGGTCACCCCGTGGCGCCGCCTCCTCACCTCGGGGCGTGGCATGTCGCTGGGCCCCGCCGTCAACGAGACCCGGCGCGACGCCGCCCTGCGCCGCGACCCGCTGGACCTGGAGACCCACATCGAGTGGGTGTCCCAGCTGCAGCCCCGGTGGGGCGGCGAGCCCGGCCAGGCCCTCGCGTTCGCCCGCAAGGCCTTCGCCGGCGCGCCCGACGGGCACCGCCTCGGCTGTGTGGTCGCCATGGCCCACATCGAGGAGTGGGTGGAGTCCGACAACCGTGACTGCCTGCAGGACCCTCGCATCCGGACCGAGTTGAGGGAGGCCGCGGAGCGCAGCATCCTGCACCACTCGTACGAACGCGGCCTGGGCTGGCAGGGCGACTACAACATCTTCGCCATGGCCCTTTCGCTGGCGGGCAGCAGCAAGGCCTCCAATGTCTTCCGCGAGCTGGACGGTGTCTTCACCGAGTGGCCGTGGACGTTCATGGCGGACGCCCAGAAAGCCTACGCACGCTTCCGCAAGGCCTTCTGAGCCGAAGGCCGCACGGTCCCCGCCCGTCCCGGCCGGACCATCGCCCACCCCTGCCGTTCCTTCTCCCCGGACTGCCCCATGCCTCTGCGCCACGACTCCGCCGACCACGCCGCCGCCGACCGCACCTTCCAGGTGGATCTGCGCGGCCTCGTCGACCTCCTCTCCCACCACCTCTACTCCAGCCCCCGCGTCTATCTGCGCGAGCTCCTCCAGAACGCGGTGGACGCGCTGACCGCCCGCCACGGTCTCGAACAGGGCGCCCCCGCCGACGCGTTCGGCATCCGCCTGTACGCCGACGGCGCCGTGGTACGCGTCGAGGACGACGGCGTCGGACTCACCGAGGCCGACGTGCACACCTTCCTCGCGACGATCGGCCGCAGCAGCAAGCGCGCCGAGCAGATCGCCGACCAGCGCGCCGACTTCATCGGCCAGTTCGGCATCGGACTGCTCTCCTGCTTCCTGGTCGCGGACGAGATCCACGTCCTGAGCCGCTCCGCCCGCGTCCCCGACGCGCCCGCGGTGGAGTGGCGCGGACGCGGCGACGGCAGCTACACCGTCCGCACCCTGCCCACCACCGCCCGCCCCCGGCCCGGCACCACCGTCACCCTGACGCCCCGCGCCGACGCGGGCGAGTGGACCCGCCCGGCCCAAGTGCACGCGCTGGCCCGGCACTTCGGCTCCCTGCTGCGCCACCCGGTGACCTTCGACGACGGCACCGCCGGACCGGGCGGACCGGGCGCGTCCGTGGGAGCACCCGTCAACCCCGAGCCCGCACCCTGGGCGCGCACCCACCCCACACCGGGAGCCCGCTCCCGCGCCCTGGCCGCCTACGGCGAGCAGGTCTTCGGGTTCACACCGCTGGACACCATCGAACTGGACCTGCCGGCCGTGGGCCTCAAGGGCATCGCCTGCGTGCTGCCCGAGGCGGTACCGGCCGGGCGCCGCCACGGCCACCGCGTCCACGTCAAAGGCATGCTGCTGTCCGAGCAGGCCGAGGAGATCCTGCCCGACTGGGCGTTCTTCGTCCGCTGTGTCATCGACGCCGAAAGCCTGCGCCCGACCGCGTCCCGCGAGTCCCTGTACGAGGACGACACCCTCGCCGCCGTACGCGACGCGCTCGCCGAACACCTGCGCGCGTGGATCGCCAGGGCCGCCGCCAGCGATCCCGAACTGCTCGGCCGCTTCCTCCAGGTCCACCACCTGGCCGTGAAGTCGCTCGCGGTGCACGACGACGAGATCATGCGGATGCTGCTGCCGTGGCTGCCGTTCGAGACCACCGACGGACACGCCACCCTCGACGAGTTCGCGCGCACCCACCGCACCGTGCTCGTCACGTCGAGCGTCGAGGAGTTCCGCCAGGTCGCGGCCATCGCCTCCGCCGCCGGACTCGGCGTCGTCAACGGCGGCTACACCTACGACCGCGCACTGGTCCACCGGCTGCCCGAGGTCAGGCCCGAGGTCAGCGTCGCCGACCTCGACCCGGCGACCCTCACCGCCCACCTCGACCCCGTCGACCGGGAGACCGAGCTGGCCGCCGCGGCCTACCTCGCCCAGGCCCGCGACGCCCTCGCCGTCTTCGACTGCGATGTCGCGCTGCGCACCTTCCAGCCCGCCTCCGCCCCCGCCCTGCTCCTCGACAGCCGGGAGGCCCGGCACGAACGCACCCGCTCCCAGCTCGCCCGCGAGCAGCAGGGCGGCGTGTGGGGCGACATCCTCGGCGCCCTGCGCCAGGAGGCCCCGCGGGCCCAGCTGATCCTCAACCAGCTCAACCCGCTGGTGCGCACCGCGGTCACCATCAATGAGCCCGAGCTGGCCCGTACCAGTGCCGAAGCTCTCTACGGACAGGCCGCGATGCTGTCCCGCCGCCCGCTCAGGCCCGCCGAGTCGAGCCTCATCAACCGCTCCTTCCTCGACCTCCTCGCCCACGCCCTCCGCAAGGACAGCTGACGATGCCCACCACGATCCAGACCACCGACGAGCTGTACCAGGCGCTCCAGGACAACGACGAGCGCCCCTACGGCCGTACCCGCACCGTCACCGCCGAGGAACTCGTCGACGCCGCCGAGCAGTTCGAGGAGCCCGTACCGCTGATCCACGCCCTCCTCGAACTCCAGGAGGCGTACACCTACGGCTCCGAACCCCGTAAGTCGCCCGTCGTCTTCGCCCGCCTGCTCACCCTCTTCGACGAGCAGCCCGACATCTTCGACGAGCGCCTGCGCCATCTGCTGTTCTGGCGGTTCAAGTGGGTGGGCCACGCCCTGCGTCAGCTGCCCGAGATACCGCTGGCCAGCCTGCGCCAGTGGCTGACCGAGATGCGCGACCGCTACGAGAAAGCCGGCCTCGGCCTCCAGCCGTACTACAGCCAGGCCTATCAACTCGCCGCCCACGTCGGCGAGGACACCACCGCCGCCTACGAGCTGTGGGCGGGCCGCGCCCGCACCCGGCTCAGCGACTGCGAGGCCTGCGAGATCTGCGAGCGCGCCCTGTTCCACCTCGCCGCGGGCGACGACGAGCGGGCCCTGCGCACCTGGGAGCCCGTCCTGAACGGGAAGGAGTCCTGTCAGGAGGAGCCGGCCCGCTCCCTCTCCCACGCCCTGCTGCCCCTGCTGCGCACCGGTGCCGCCGACCGGGCCCGCGAACTGCACCTCGCCGGCTACCGAGGTTGCCGCCGCAACCCCTCGATGTCCGGGGAGGTCGGCCGGCACCTGGAGTTCTGCGCGCTGACCGGCAACGAGGCCCGCGGCCTGGAACTGCTCGCCGAGAACCGGAACCTGTTCGACGAGGTCGACTCGCCCCTGGACCAGCTCGACTTCCTCACCGGCGTCGAGGTCCTCCTCCAACGCGTCGAGCACCTCGGCCACGGCGAACTGCCCGCCGCCGGATACCCCGGCCGCACCTGGACGGTGTCCGGGCTGCACGCCGAGGTGCGCGGCCGCGCGGACGACCTCGCCGCCCGCTTCGACGCCCGCAACGGAACCCGGACCCACACAGGCCGCCGCAGGGCCCGCCTCGACCGGGCCCCGCTCCTCGACGCGCTCGAACTGACCCTGCGCACCCGCGGCCTCGACGACGTCGCCCCGGCCGACCCGGTCACCGCGCCGGCCTCCCGTACGACCGCTGCGGTTCCCGATGCCCTGCCTGAACTCATTCTCCAGGCAAGGACGTTGGACGAACAGGGACACCCGGACGCCCAGGCATGCTTTGCCCGGCTGCGCACCCTGGTCGCCGCCCGCGACTACACCCACCCCGACGACCCGGCCGTGGGCCCGCTGGTCCGGCTGCGCGCCGACCTGCTGGCCGACGAGGCGACCTCGGCGGCCAACAAGGACGATTTCGCCGAAGCCGCCGCGCTCGACGAGGAGGCCGCCGCCCTCTACGACGACGCCGCGGAGCCCGGGCACGGGGCGATCGCCCGCGCCTGCGCCCTGCTCGCCACCGCCCAGATCCCCGAAGAGAACGGGGACGACACCGAGGCGAAGGCGGCCGCGCTGAGTGCCGCCCACGCGTCCGTGGTCCGCCTGCACGAGGAGACGGCCGGCCTCGCTCCCTTCCTGGAGGCCCGCCTGCTGCGGCTGCGGGCGACCGCGCTCGGCCTGCGCCTGCAGACGACGGGAAGCAAGGAGCACGTCGCACCCGTCTTCGCCGAGACGGAGCTGCTGCACGCCTTCGCCACCCGGCACGACCTCGCCGGGCAGATCTCCGGCGCCCTGCTGCTGCGGGCCAGCACATACGCCATCTCCGGCGACCTGCCCGCCGCGGTCACCGAGATCGACGCCCTCCTGGACCGGCTGAAGGCGCACGGCCCGGCCTGGCACCTGCCCCGTACCCTCGGGCTGCGCGGCCGGCTCCAGCTCGTGCTCCAGGACCCGCAGACCGCGCACGCGAACCTCACCGAAGCGCTGCGACTGGCTGCCGACTGGCCCGCCGACTCGGTCGACACCAGCCGCCTGCACGGTGATCTCGCCGAGGCCTGCATGCACCTGGGACGCCCCGACGAGGCGCTGCGGCACCTGACGCGCTCGGCGGAGGTGAACCTCCGCGGCGGCAACCGGATCGACGCGTTCTGCACCTACAGCAACGCCGCCCAGCTCAGCCTCGACCTGGGCCGCGTCGAGGACTGCATCGCGCTGCTCGACTCCCTGCTGGCCGAGCCGGACGTCGTCTCCGGAGAGCTGGACGACCGGCTCGCCGCCCAACTGCGTCTGACCCGCGCCCGCGCACTGCGCGCGGGGGAGGATCTCAAGGCCGCCACGGCCGAGTTCGCCGCGCTCGCGGCCGAGTCCGCCGGCTGGGACGACGACCCGGGCAGCCATGCCATGATCGCCGCCGAGACGGCCGTACTCCTCGGCGAGTCCGGCGAGTTCGGCCCGGCCCGCGAGGCCGCGGACCAGGCGATCGCCGCCCACGCCCGGGACCCGCGCTACGAGTTGCTCAGCAACTGCCTGCGTGAACTCGCCCGCCTCCAGGCCCAGCAGCGGGGCCCCGAGGGCCTGGCGGACGCCCGTGCCTTCCTGGCGGACGCCGACCGGATCGCCGACGAGGCCCGCGCCGCCGGGTACGAGGCCCGCGGCCGCTCCCTGGACACCGCCCTGGCCTATGAGCACGGGCGGGTCAACGCCTACGCGGGCGCGTACGAGGACGCGCTGGCCGCCCTGGAGAAGGCCCTGGCCCTGCTCGGCGAACTCGGACCGGAGGACGACCGGGCCGGTGAGTGGGCCGAGTGCGTCCGCCTCGCGGGCGCCGTGGAGGGCCTCTACCTGAAACGCCCGGCCCCCGCCCTCACCCGTCTCGACGCGGCGGTCGCCCACCTGACCGCCCTGGGTCACACCGAGGAGAGCGAGACCCTGGCCTCCCTGGCGGCCCGGCTGCGCGACGAGGAGTGAGTCCGCGTCGCCTAGCATGGTTCACGCAGACGTCAGTTGGCCTGGGGAATCCGCGTCGGGGAGGCGATGGTGCTCGGAAAGGGCACGTGGTTGCTCGTGGGCGCCATGGTCGTGGCCTGGATGGTCCTTTCGGGCCCCAGCGCCCCGAGCGGATCCCTCGACGCCAAAGCACTGCCCGCCAAGTCTGTCCGGGACGTCGTACCGAACCGGGTCATGACGTGGAACCTCTGCAACCCGTGCGAAACGGGCAACGACGACCGGGCGGCGGAGATCGCCGCGTTCGCGCCCCAGGTCATCGGCCTGCAGGAGGCGTGCGTGGGTGACGTCGAGAAGATCCGGGAGTATCTGGAGAACCTGCACGGGCTCGTCTACCACGTCGAGTACGGGTCGGTTCTGCAGAGCTGGGGCCGTTGCGGGGGAGCGCCCTGGAACCCGGGCGGCTACGGCGAGGCGATCCTCTCGGCGGCCCCGATGACCGACGTCGTCACCGAGGAATATCCCGACGGCGGCTCCGAGGACCGTGGCTACATGGAGGTCACCACCACGGTGGGCGGCCGCCCGGTCCGGGTCTTCAACACCCACCTCGCCGAACGGCGTCAGGAGGCGGTCCGGGCGGAGCAGGTCGCCGTCCTCGCCAAGGAGGTCGCCCGGCACGACCGCGCGATCGTCATCGGCGACTTCAACGCCGTGCCGGACGCCTCCGAACTCACCCGGATGTGGGCCCTGGCCAAGGACGCGGACCCCCAGTGCCGTCCCGGGTCCGACGGCACCTGCGAGCCGACCACCGACTGGCAGAGCAAGTTCGACTACGTGTTCCTGCGGGGCTACGTCCCCCTCGGGCAGCGAGTGCATCCGAGCCCGGTCTCGGACCACCACATGGTGTACGCCGACGTGGCCTGACTCCACGGTGAGCCATGGCGGGCCCGGCCTTTCACCGAGTCCGCCACGCCGTCAGCGCTGGAGGGTCAGCAGACCCGGACGGTAGGGCAGGAGGCCGTAGTCCCCGCCGGAGCCGGGGCTGCGCCCCTGGTAGAGGAAGTGCAGGTTGCAGGGATCGACGGTGAAGGTCTGATCGGCACTGGTGCGGATCAGTTCGCCGTGGCTGATGTCGGTGGTCCAGGTGGCGCCGCTGTTGGCCTTGCCGGCGAAGGGGTTGCTCTCGGTCGCGGCCTGGGGTGTCCATGAGCCGTTCAGACTCGTGGCCGTGAACGAGCGGAAGTAGCGGCCCTGCGAGCCGATCGCCTCGACGATCATGAGGTAGCGGTTCTGGCCCTGCAGCTTGTAGACCTGCGGGGCTTCGAACAGGTTGTTCGTCGTATCGCTCATGATCGTTGTGTAGGTCGAGCCGAAACTGCCCGGGAAGTTCCCGATCGGCATGCTGGCCCGGTAGATCTTGCCGTTGTCACCGGCGAAGAACAGGTACATGTTCGTCCCGTCACCGATGAGCGTCTGGTCGATGGGCCCTGTTCCGGAGCCGGAGATGCTTCCGGAGAAGAGCACCTGCGGAGACGACCAGCCGTTCGGGTTGGTGGGGTCGCTCGATGTCCGGTAGGAGAAGGCGCTCCCGCCCCACTGGTAGGCGAGCACCCAGATGTTCTTCGGCGCGAAGTAGAAGAGCGTGGGCGCGACGGTCGAGGACGACATCGTGTTCTGGCCGGCCGAGGCCATCTCTGACCAGTTGGTGAACGGGCTGAAGTTCATCGAACCCCAACTCGTCCCGGTGTCGTGCGTCGTCGCGTAGACGAGTTGCTTGCCGTTGTAGGGGGCGACGGTGAAGTCCTTGAGAGAGACCCATCCCGCCTTGGGCTGCGCCAGTGCGCCCGTCGATGACCAGCGGTACGTCGACGGAAGATCGCATGCACTGGAGTCGTCGCCGACCTTCACGAGCCGCCACTGCTGGTTGGCGCCGCCCCAGTCGTCGTACTGGACGGTGTTGGCGTTGTCGGCGGTGGAGGCGCCCTGTACTTCGAGGGCCTTGTTGCTGTGGCGCGAGATGAACCGCACGTAGCCGTCCGAGCTGTCGGCCAGCCGCCACTGCTGGTTGGTGGCGTTCAGGTCGGCCCACTGGACGATCGAGCCGCCGTTCGCGGTGGACCAGTTGTAGACGTCCAGGACCTTGCCCGAGTGGCGGGACTTGATGCGGTAGTAGCCGCCCCCGGAATCGACGAACTGCCACTGCTGCTGGGCCTGATCGTTCCTGGTCCACTGGGTGATGCGGGCGCCGTCGGCGGTCGCCATGTTGTAGACGTCCAGGGCCTTGCCGCTGTTGCGGTTGACCAGCACATATGAGGCGTTGGGGTCTACGGTCGCCGCGTCGGCGGGCTGGGCACCGAGGAAGGCGGCCACGAGCAGCAAGGGCGCGAGGACGGCCAGTAATCGTCTGAGGCGGACCGGGAACCGGTGGCGCAACAACATCGCGGGGCCTCCTTTGAAGGGCGGGGGACAATCCGAAAGTTTCGAAGAATTCCCGGATGGCTCGACGCCACAAGCTAGGAATGCGGGGCCCTCCGGTCAAGGCCTGTCACCGATCTGCCCACGCGAAGGGGGTTCCGGAAACTTTCGGTCGACGAACGGAAACTTCTTCTGCGCGGAGTATTGACGATGCCTCGTCAATGCCTCAATCATCCCTGTCTGAGAAAGCGGCCACAGTTCGAGATGCCGAACGGTGCCGGCCGTAGTCGCGATCGTCCCGGCCTGCCCAGTGGCTGATGGACGACACATTCCCCTGCGCTTCAGTCCTTGCGTGATGTCCACCTTGGAGGCACAGCCATGCGCTCGTCTGCCCTTCCCAGAACCGTCATCCGCCGGAAGATCAGCGGCCTGGTGCCGGCGCTGGTCGTCGGCGTCCTCGGCGCGGTCGCCGCACTGGCCCCGCCACCACCGACCGCACACGCCGCCGAGAACACGCTCGGCGCCGCGGCGGCGCAGAGCGGCCGCTACTTCGGCACCGCCATCGCCTCGGGCAGACTGGGCGACTCGGCGTACACGACGATCGCCGGCCGCGAGTTCAACATGGTGACGGCCGAGAACGAGATGAAGATCGACGCCACCGAACCGCAGCGAGGCCAGTTCAACTTCACTGCCGGTGACCGCGTCTACAACTGGGCGGTGCAGAACGGCAAGAAGGTGCGCGGCCACACCCTGGCCTGGCACTCCCAGCAGCCCGGCTGGATGCAGAGCCTCAGCGGCAGCACACTGCGCCAGGCCATGAACGACCACATCAACGGCGTGATGGCCCACTACAAGGGCAAGATCGCCCAGTGGGACGTCGTGAACGAGGCCTTCGCCGACGGCAGTTCGGGAGCCCGGCGCGACTCCAACCTGCAACGCACGGGCAACGACTGGATCGAGGTCGCCTTCCGCACCGCTCGCGCCGCGGATCCGGCGGCCAAGCTCTGCTACAACGACTACAACATCGAGGACTGGACCTGGGCCAAGACCCAGGCCGTGTACGCCATGGTGCGGGACTTCAAGCAGCGTGGCGTTCCGATCGACTGTGTCGGCTTCCAGTCGCACTTCAACAGCGGCAGCCCCTACAACAGCAACTTCCGCACCACGCTGCAGAGTTTCGCCGCCCTCGGCGTCGACGTGGCCATCACCGAACTCGACATCCAGGGTGCCTCGGCCACGACGTACGCCAACGTGACCAACGACTGCCTGGCTGTCTCGCGCTGCCTCGGCATCACGGTCTGGGGCGTGCGCGACACCGACTCCTGGCGATCCCAGGACACGCCGCTCCTCTTCAACGGCGACGGCAGCAAGAAGCCCGCCTACACCGCCGTCCTCAACGCACTCAACGGCGGCACCACCACGCCCCCTTCGGGTTCCGGAACGATCAAGGGCGTCGGGTCGGGCCGCTGCCTGGACGTGCCCAGCAGCAGTACGACGGACGGCACCCAGATCCAACTGTGGGACTGCAACAACGGCACCAACCAGCAGTGGACGTACACCGCTGCCGGTGAGCTCAGGGTCTACGGCAACAAGTGCCTGGACGCCGGCGGCACCGGCAACGGCGCCAGAGTCCAGATCTACAGCTGCTGGGGCGCCGACAACCAGAAATGGCGCCTCAACTCCGACGGCTCGATCGTCGGCGTCCAGTCCGGCCTCTGCCTCGACGCCGTCGCGAACGGCACCGCCAACGGCACCCTGATCCAGCTCTACTCCTGCTCGAACGGAAGCAACCAGCACTGGACCCGCACCTGACTTGCGAGTGAAAACCGATCGGTTTACCATACGTGTAAACCGATCGGTTTTCTTCGATGTCGGAGATGGCCTTGATGATGAGTGCGAATGTGCAGAAGAAGAAGTTCTACGCCCTGAACATGTTTGGCGTGGTCGACGTGCAGAAATACCTCGCGTATTTCAGTCGCCTGCCGGAGGCGGCTCCGCAATATGGTGGCCGCATGGTGGCGTTCGGTCGTTTCCGGGACAACGTGGCCGGTGACCTCGCGCCACGGCAGGTTCTGTTCCTCGTCGAATGGGAGTCCGAAGAGGCGTTCAACAGCTTCCGGGACGATCCGGACCTTGGCCGACCTGCATCCGCTGCGGGAGGACGGGACGGCGTCCTATGTCAGGCACCCTTTTCTGGTCTCTAGAAGAAGCCCAGCTTCCTCGGCGAGTACGACACCAGAAGGTTCTTCGTCTGTTGGTAGTGCTCCAGCATCATCTTGTGCGTCTCTCGCCCGATCCCCGACTGCTTGTACCCGCCGAACGCCGCATGGGCCGGGTACGCGTGGTAGCAGTTGGTCCAGACGCGGCCCGCCTGGATCGCCCGTCCGGCCCGGTACGCCGTGTTCATGTCCCGGGTCCACACGCCCGCCCCGAGGCCGTACAGCGTGTCGTTGGCGATCTTCAGGGCGTCGTCGAAGTCGTCGAAGGAGGTCACCGAGACGACGGGGCCGAAGATCTCCTCCTGGAAGATGCGCATACGGTTGTCGCCCTCGAAGATCGTCGGCTGGACGTAGTAGCCGCCCTTCAACTCACCGTCGTACTCGATGCGTTCGCCGCCGGTGAGGATCTTCGCGCCCTCCTGCCGGCCGACGTCCAGGTAGGAGAGGATCTTCTCCAACTGGTCGTTGGACGCCTGAGCACCGATCATCGTGTCGGTGTCGAGGGGGTGGCCCGGCTTGATGAGTTCGGTTCGTGCGATGGCGGCCTCGAGGAACTCGGCGTAGTTGCCGCGCTGGATCAGTGCCCGGGACGGGCAGGTGCAGACCTCGCCCTGGTTGAGGGCGAACATCGTGAACCCTTCGAGGGCCTTGTCCCGGAAGTCGTCGTCCCGCGCCCAGACGTCGTCGAAGAAGATGTTCGGTGACTTGCCACCGAGTTCGAGGGTGACCGGCTTGATGTTCTCCGAGGCGTACTGCATGATCAGCCGCCCCGTCGTGGTCTCCCCGGTGAACGCGACCTTGGCCACCCGCGCGCTGGACGCGAGCGGCTTGCCCGCCTCCACCCCGAAGCCGTTGACGATGTTCACCACGCCCGGCGGCAGCAGGTCCGCCACCAGGCTCATCCAGTAGTGGAGGGAGGCCGGGGTCTGCTCGGCGGGCTTGATGACGACCGCGTTGCCCGCCGCGAGGGCCGGGGCCAGCTTCCACACCGCCATCAGGATCGGGAAGTTCCACGGGATGATCTGCGCGACGACACCGAGCGGCTCATGGAAGTGGTACGCCACCGTGTCGTCGTCGAGTTCGCCGAGCGAACCCTCCTGCGCGCGGATCGCCCCCGCGAAGTACCGGAAGTGGTCGATGGCGAGGGGGATGTCGGCCGCCAGCGTCTCGCGCACCGGCTTGCCGTTCTCCCAGCTCTCCGCGACCGCCAGCTTTTCGAGGTTCGCCTCCATGCGGTCGGCGATCTTCAGCAGGATGCCGGACCGCTCGGTCACCGAGGTCCGGCCCCAGCCCGGGGCGGCGGCGTGCGCGGCGTCCAGCGCCCGCTCCACGTCCTCCGCGGTGCCCCGCGCGACCTCGGTGAACGGCTGCCCGTTCACCGGGGACGGATTCTCGAAGTACTGCCCGCGCACCGGCGGCACGTACTCGCCGCCGATGAAGTGGTCGTAGCGCGCCTGGTAGGAGACGATCGCGCCCTCGGTGCCGGGTGCCGCGTAACGGGTCATGGTGGCCAGCCTCCTTCAGCAGCGCTGCCCGCCGTTGGGCAGCTCTGCGCGTGAGGCTAGGAGCGCGGACGTTGCAACCACGTTGCCGTCGGCGCGGCCAGCTCCCACTCCAGCGCGGCCAGCCGGGCCCGGACGCTGGCTGTGGGACGTACGGCCGCGAGCGCCCGCCACACCTCGACGTCGTCCTCGCCCCACGGCGCGTGCGCCCAGTCCGCCAGCAGGTCGGGGTCCCGGCGGGCGACCAACGCCGTCCGCAGCGCGTCCGCGACCCGGTGCCTGAGCCGCACCACCGCCGGGGCCTGCGACGACGGCAGCAGCGGACCGGCGTACCCCTTCGCCGCCGCCGCGACCGCCCCGCTCTCCAGCCGGCGCTCGACGATCGCCGCGTCCGACTCGACCGGCACGGTCAGCCGGTACGGCCGTGACGCCAGCAGCCCCGGTCCGACAACCTTGCGCAGCCGCGCGAGTTCGGCCCGCAACGTCACCGGGGGCACCGACTCGTCCTCGTACAGCGCGCACAACAGCTCGTCCCCGGTCAGGCCCTCCGGATGCCGGGACAGCAACACCAGGATCTCGCTGTGCCGGCGGCTGAGCCTGACCCTGCGACCCCCGCCGACCAGCAGCGCTTCGTCGCGGCCCAGTGCGCTCAGCTCGGCCCTGCCGGTGGCCGGCTGCTGCGGGAGGAGCAGCGCCAGCTGGGACTCGGCGGCCCGCGCGACCGCCTGGACGAAGCCCAGGCTGTGCGGATGCGCGAGCCCGTCGCCGCCGGTGATGTCCACGGCCCCCAGCACCCGCCCGGTCCGCGGATCGTGCACCGGCGCCGCCGCGCAGGTCCACGGCTGCACCCGGCGGATGAAGTGCTCCGCCGCGAACACCTGCACCGGCCGGTCCACCGCGACCGCCGTCCCCGGAGCGTTCGTCCCGACAGCGGTCTCCGCCCACCGCGCACCCGGCACGAAGTTCATCCACTCCGCCTGCCGACGGGTCCCCGCATGGCCCTCCACCCAGAGCAGCCTGCCGTGCTCGTCGCACACGGCGAGCAGGTGCTCCCCGTCGGAGGCGAAGGTCCCCATGAGCTCACGGAACAGTGGCATGACCCGCGCCAGCGGATGCTCGGCCCGATACGAACCGAGGTCACCTTCGCCGAGTTCGACGTTCGCCGTCCCGTCGGGCCCGACGCCAGCCCGCGCGGAACGCCGCCACGAGTCGGCCACCACCGGGCGCACCGGCCGCTGCACCGTGCCCGCCTCGGTGAACGTCTCGTGCGCCCGCCGCAGCAGTCGGACCCGCTCGGCAGGGTCGGCCCCCGGCTCCAGGGCCACCCATGGATCGGTCAACTCGGCCTCCCGGGAAGGCGATGCGCTGGGGGACATCGTCACTCCCGGTACGCGCGCAGACAACCTCTCCGACCGCCGTCATCCGGACGATGCGCGACTCACACGGCTTCGACCATGCTCAGGTAGCGGTCCCAGTCCCAGTACGGCCCCGGGTCGGTGTGGTCCGCGCCCGGCACCTCGTAGTGCCCGATGATGTGCGCGCGGTCCCTGGGGATGCCGTATCTCTCGCAGATCCCCGCCGTCAGCTTGGCGGACTCCTGGTAGAGGGCCTCGGTGAAGTAGGCGGGCTTGTCCACCCATCCCTCGTGCTCGATGCCGATGCTGCGGGTGTTGTAGTCCCAGTTCCCGGCGTGCCAGGCGACGTCCGCCTCCCGTACGCACTGCGCGACATGACCGTCGGCCGATCGCACGACGTAGTGGGCGGACACCTTCTTCTCCGGGTTGCGGAAGATGTCCAGGGTGCCGGTGTAATCGGTCTGGGTGACGTGGACGACCACCCGGTCCACCTGGTAGGACCAGGGGCGGTCCGACACCGTGAAGTTGGACGGCGTGGCCGGCTGCCACTCGGCGAGCGGGTGGTCGACGGGCTGCGGGGCAGCCCCCGCCCGCGTCTCGGGGAGCAGTGCGTACGGTACGGCGGCCAGGACGGCCCCCTTCAGCAGCCGCCGTCGGTCGAGCAGCGGTCTGGCGCGTTCCATGGATCAACTGCCTTTCGTCTCAGCGGTGTTCGGCCGCGCGGCGGCACCGCGGTCTCCTGGAGCAGGTCGTGCGCTCCGCGGTGAGTCTCGCGCGTCGGCAGCCCTTCCTTGCGGATCTTCGCCACGCGGGTGTGGCTGGTGTCGCAGACGAACAGGACCTGGCCAAGATCGATCGTCCACGGCAGCTGCGTGCCTTGCGTGAATCACGGTACGGGGGCTGCCGGTTGGGCAGGGGAGCGCTCGCTGTTCCGGTGGACGACGTCGGGAATGTGGATAACCCGCTCACCCGAAGGGGTGAGTTGACGGGTGCTCAGGCCCGTTCGCCCACGGCTGCCGGGTCGTCCAGTACGGCCCGCACCACCGAGTGCGCGGCCCCCAGCAGCGGCCCCTGCGAACCGAGGCCCGACACGGACACCGGGCAGGCCGGACCGGCTGTCCGCCGGGCCAGCTCGTCCCGCAGGGAAGGGAGCAGCCAGGGTGCGAGCCCGGCCAGCGCACCGCCGAGCACCACGGCTTCGGGGTCCAGCAGATTGACCGCCCCGGTCAGCGCGATGCCGAGCGCCTCCCCGGCCTCGCGCAGGGCGCCCCGTACGGCCTCGTCGCCGTCCGCCGCGTGCTGGGCGAGCAGTCCGACCCGGTCCTCGCCCAGCTCCAGGCCGGCCGCCCGCAGCACCGCCTCCTCGCCGGCGTACTGCTCCAGACAGCCGCGCCCGCCGCACGGGCACCGCGGTCCGTCCGGGCGGACCGGAACATGGCCGAGCTCGCCCGCGAAACCACGGGTGCCGCGCAGCAGTTGCCCGTCCACGACCAGTGCCGCGCCGATGCCGATCTCCGCCGAGACGTGCAGGAAGTCATGGGGGGTGCCGTCGCCGAGCCAGAGTTCCGCCAGCGCGCCGAAGTTGGCCTCGTTCCCCACGGTCAGCGGGAGGTCCTCGGGCAGCAGGATGCCCAGGTCCGTGTCGTGCCAGTCGAGGTTCGGGGCGCGCACGACGGTGCGGGCGTCCCGTGCGACCAGACCGGGCACCGCCACCGCGAGACCGGCGGGCCACAGGCCCTCGCTCTCCGCCTCCGCCACCACCCGGCGCACCAGGGAGGTGAGTTCGGCGAGCACCGGTTCGGGGGAGCGGCCCCGGTTCGCGCCGTACCGCACCAGGCGCGAGCGCACCTGTCCGCGCAGATCCACCGCGCAGACCGCGAGGTGGTCCACGCCGACCTCGGCACCTATGCCGGCAGGCCCGCGGCCGCTGACGGCGAGCGCGGAACCCGGCCTGCCGACCCGGCCGGGACGCTCGGGGCCGAGCTCCTCCAGCAGCCCCGAGCGGATGAGTTCGTCGACGAGGGTCGACACCGCGGCCCGGGTCAGGCCGATGCGGGAGGCGACCGCGGCGCGCGACAGCGGTCCCTCGGCACTCACGGTGTGCATCACACGGGCCAGGTTGCGGCGGCGCATGCCCTGCTGGTTGTCGGGCAGGCCGCGCCCGGGCCTCGCCGGGTGGCCGTCACGCAGCGGTGCGGTCATGCCTCCCTCACTCCTCAGAGCTCCCCCGCTCCAGCAGCGGCGCCGCGTCGGAGAGTACCCCGGCGATCCTGGCCAGCGTCTCGTCGTCCCGCTCCACGGCCTCCAGTACCGGTCCGGCGGCCGTGTTCCAGCGCCGGGCGACCGCACCCGGGTCCTCGCCGGTCAGCAGCCCCGCGGCCTGCGCGGCGGCGCCGAGGGCGACCAGTTCCTTGGCCTCGGGCACCTGGACGGGCCGTCCGGAGAGCCGGCGTACGGTCTGCTGCCAGGCGGTGCCCTGGGCGCCGCCGCCGATCAGCAGCAGCGGCGTCGAACGGTCCGCGTCGTGGTCGAGTACCAGGTCCAGTGCCCCGAGCAGCGCCTGCACGGCACCGTCGTAGGCGGCCTGGAGGAGCTGGCCGCCGGTGGTGTCGTGGCGCAGGCCGTGCAGCAGTCCGGAGGCGTTCGGCAGGTTCGGGGTGCGCTCGCCGTCCAGGTAGGGAAGCAGGGTCACCCCCGAGACCGGCTTTACGGCCTCGCGGTCCAGGCCCAGCAGCGCCGCGATGCGGTCGACGGCGAGGGTGCAGTTCAGGGTGCAGGCCAGGGGCAGCCAGTCGCCGTGGGCGTCGGCGAAGCCCGCCACGGTGCCGGTCGGGTCGGTGGGACGGCGCTTGGACACGGCGTAGACCGTGCCCGAGGTGCCCAGGCTCATCACCGGCGTGCCGGGGCGCAGCCCGAGGCCGAGCGCCGCGGCCGCGTTGTCGCCGGTGCCGGGTGCGACCAGGGTGCCCTTGGAGAAGGGCAGGTCATGGCCGTCGCGCACGGTGCCGGCCACCTCGCCGGGCCGGACCACGCGGGGGAGCAGGGCGGGGTCGAGGCCCACGTGCGCGAGGATCTCGCTGTCGTACGACTCCGTCGCGGACGCCCACCAGCCGCTGCCGGAGGCGTCGCCGCGGTCGGTGGTGCCCTCCCCGGTGAGCCGCTCGGTGAGGTAGTCGTGGGGCAGGCGGACCGCCTTCGTGGCGCGCAGGGCCTCCGGCTCGTGCTCGGAGAGCCAGGCCCACTTCGTGACCGTGAAGGAGGCGCCCGGCACGCTTCCGGTCCGCTCCGCCCAGGCCTTCGGGCCGCCCAGCTCCTCGATGAGACGCCGGGCCTGCGGCGCGGAGCGGACGTCGTTCCAGAGCATGGCCGGGCGCACCGGCTCGCCCTGCGCGTCCAGCGTCACCAGGCCGTGCTGCTGGCCGCCGATCGACACCGCGGCAGCCTCGCGCGCGGCGTCCCCGCACTGGCGCAGGGCCTCGGACAGGGCGTCCCACCACTGGCGCGGGTCGCTTTCCCGGCCGGCTCCGGAGGACACGGTGTGCGGTGCCTGGCCGCGCGCGACGACCTGGCCGGTGGCAGCGTCGACCACCAGGGCCTTGGTGGACTGGGTGGACGTGTCCACGCCGACGACGAGCGGACCCTCGGCTGCTGACATCGGGCTCTCCTTTTTGCGCGGCTCATGATCTCGATGCGGCAGGTGTCTCCACCGCAGACGCCTTGTCTCTTCCCGGAGACGTGTGTGCATACTAATTTGTAAACCGCCATGACGAAATAGTCCGGAGCAGCAAGGAGCCGCGTCATGAACTACCAGCCCACCCCCGAGGACAGGTTCACCTTCGGCCTGTGGACCGTCGGCTGGCAGGGAAGGGACCCGTTCGGCGACGCCACCCGCCGTGCCCTCGACCCGGTCGAGACGGTGCAGCGCCTGGCCGAGCTCGGCGCCCACGGCGTGACCTTCCACGACGACGACCTGATCCCCTTCGGATCGTCCGACAGTGCGCGCGAGGGTCACATCAAGCGCTTCCGTGAGGCCCTGGACGCGACCGGCATGAAGGTGCCGATGGCGACCACCAACCTCTTCACGCACCCCGTCTTCAAGGACGGCGCGTTCACCGCCAACGACCGCGACGTGCGCCGTTACGCGCTGCGCAAGACGATCCGCAACATCGACCTGGCGGTCGAGCTCGGCGCCGAGACCTACGTCGCCTGGGGCGGCCGCGAGGGCGCCGAGTCCGGCGGGGCCAAGGACGTGCGGGTCGCCCTGGACCGCATGAAGGAGGCCTTCGATCTCCTGGGCGAGTACGTCACCGAGCAGGGTTACGACCTGAAGTTCGCCATCGAGCCCAAGCCGAACGAGCCGCGCGGCGACATCCTCCTGCCCACCGTCGGCCACGCGCTCGCGTTCATCGAGCGTCTGGAGCGCCCCGAGCTGTACGGCGTGAACCCCGAGGTCGGTCACGAGCAGATGGCCGGGCTGAACTTCCCGCACGGCATCGCGCAGGCCCTGTGGGCGGGCAAGCTCTTCCACATCGACCTCAACGGCCAGTCCGGCATCAAGTACGACCAGGACCTCCGCTTCGGCGCCGGCGACCTGCGCGCCGCCTTCTGGCTCGTCGACCTCCTGGAGAGCGCCGGGTACGCCGGCCCGAAGCACTTCGACTTCAAGCCGCCGCGGACCGAGGACCTCGACGGTGTGTGGGCGTCGGCCGCGGGCTGCATGCGCAACTACCTCATCCTCAAGGAGCGTGCCGCCGCCTTCCGCGCCGACCCGCAGGTCCAGGAGGCGCTGCGGGCCTCGCGTCTGGACGAGCTGGCACAGCAGACGGCGGCGGACGGCCTGAAGTCGCTGCTCGCCGACCGCAGTGCCTTCGAGGACTTCGACGTGGAGGCGGCCGCCGCACGCGGCATGGCCTTCGAGCAGCTGGACCAGCTCGCCATGGACCACCTCCTGGGTGCGCGCGGCTGAGCAGAGCCCACGCGCGTGTGCCGTAGGCCGTGAGTGGCCTCCGCCGACGGCACGCGCGCGTGCGGACTTGCCGTGATCGTCGCGGCCCTCGCGCCTGCCGGGTTTCTTGCGCGGGGTGCGACCTTCGCGCGTGGTGCGGCCTTCACGCGTGCTGCGACCTTCGCGCGGAGTGTGCCGGAATCGTGCGATCCACGGTATGAGGCCGTAGCAACGTCGGCGCGGGGGTCGCGGCATGGCCGGTTCGAGGCGACTCTGGACGGTATGGCCATGCCGCCGGTACCGCCCCAGCCGCCCGGACCGCCGGGTGACACCCCGCCTCCGGGCGGTGGCTTCGGACCACCTCCTGACGACTTCGGGCGCAACGGCCCGACCCCGTACGGCGGTACGCCGTCGACCCAGCCGATGGGTTCGGTCGGCGGCCCCGGACCGAACGGCCCGAGAAAGCGCCGCAGCCCGCTGCTCGCCCTGCTCGTCGTGATCGTGGCCGCGGTCGCGGTGGCCGCCGTGGTCGTCATGGCATCGGGCAGCGACGACTCGCCGGACAAGAACCCGGCCCCGGCCACCAGCACGAGCCGGTTACCGAAGCCGTCGTTCAGCCTGCCGACGCAGCTCCCCAGCGAGTTGCCCAGCGAGCTCCCGTCGCAGTTCCCGAGCGACCTCCCCAGCGAGTTCCCGAGTGACCTGGAGTCGCTGCTGCCGTCCTTGATCGGGTGAGTCGGTCTCCATCCGTGCGACGCCCTCGATCCTGCCCAGGTCGACGACCGGCTTCTTGGCGAGGACGGGCACGCCCGAGGCCGCCGGATCGTCGCGCGGCTCCGGTGACGAAGCGGTGCCCGTACCCGACGGCGACCGCCTTCTTCTTCGGCGAGAAACGCAACCTCGTCTTCGGCGAGAACCGAAACCTCGTCGCCGGTGCGCGGCTGGAAGACCGCGGCGGGCCCGAGCGTCGCGCAGGCTCGGGTCTCATCCGCTGAGGCCAACCCCCAGGTTCGGCCGACTGATATGCGGGTGGCGCGCCCGCCGAACAACGAACGGCAAGGGTTCGTTCACAGCTCCTCATGGCGAGGTGGGCGAGACGCGGGACATGCGACGGCCGACGTCGCGGCGCACGCGTGCGTGCCGCATGCTCAGCCGGACGAGCTGCGGGGTGGTCGGTGCGGTCCCAATCCTTGGAGCACATCGCCAAGTTCGCCTGCCGTGAGCGCGGGGGACGGGAGGGGGGCGACGGCCGGCGAGGCGCGCAGGCCGTCGAGGAGCAGGCTGAGAGGGCGACGCCAGGCTTCGGGGCCGACGGCCGCGGCGAGGGAGGGGACGGCCCGGCCGAGCGCGGCCAGCGCGAAAAGAACGTCCTCTGTCGTGACGTCCGCCCGGACGCTTCCCTCCTCGCGCCCACGGCGCAGGAGCAGTTCCATGGTCGCCCGGTTGTGGGCGTGCACGGCCTGCAACGACTCGACGCCCTCGAGATGCGTGGTCATCAGGTCGTTCGTACCGCGATCGGTCGCCAGGACGGCGAACACTGCTTCCATGTAGCCGACGAGTCCCTTCCAGGGGTCCGTCGTGGCCCGGGCCTGCTCACCGGCGGCCATGGTGCCCGCCAGGGGGGCACGGAAGACCGCGTCGACCAGGGCGGCCCGGCTCGGGAAATGCCGGTAGAGCGTGGCGTTTCCCACCCCCGCCCGCCGCGCGATGACGTCCAGGGGCGCCTCCAACCCCTGCTCCGTGAACACCTCGTGAGCGGCCTCGACCAGCAAATCCCGGTTGCGTCGCGCATCGCGGCGCCGTACCGGCGCCGTCGCGTCGTCCGCCATGATCGCCCCTTCGCGCTACCGGGGAGTGTTCCCCATTAGTGATGCTATCGTCGTCCAGGGAAACGGGGAGTACTCCCCAGTTGGCGGAGAGGGGTGGGACATGGGCAGCACAGCGCTCGTCCTCGGCGGAGGCGCCCTCGTCGGCGGAGCCTGGATGACGGGGGTTCTCGCCGGCCTGTGCGACGCCGGTGTCGACCCGGCCCGCGCGGATGTGGTCATCGGGACCTCGGCCGGGGCGATCTCCGGTTCGCGTCTCCGCGCGGGCGAGCCCGCCCGCGAGCTGTACGAACGGCAACTCTCGGGCGCCGACCGGGTGGACCTCACTGTGACGTCTGCTCAGATGCTTCGCTTCCTGTGGGCCGCGCTGGGCTCCCGCGATCCGGAGTGTTCCGTGCTTCGCCTCGGGCGAGCGGCGCTGAAGGCCCGCACGGGGCCAGAGTCCGATGTGTACGACGCTCTGCGCCCACTGCTGCGGAGCGTGGGCGACTGGCCCGACCGCGCACTGCGGATCACGGCCGTCGACGCCCTCTCCGGGCAACTGACGGCCTTCGACGCCGACTCGGACGTCACGCTCCTCGAAGCCGTCGCCGCGAGCTGCGCGGTGCCCGTGGTCTGGCCCCCGATCACCTTGACCGGGCGCCGCTGGATGGACGGGGGCAGCCGCTCCACGGCCAACATCCATCTCGCTCACGGCCATCACCACGTCCTGGCCATCGCGCCGATCCCCACCGCCGTGGGTCCTCATCCCGGTGCCGAACAGCAGGCGGCCGTCCTCGGCGCCGAAGGCGCCCACGTGACCCTCGTGACGCCGGATCGCGCCGCACGCCGGGCCATGGGCCGCGACATGACGTCCGACGCGCGCCGCCCCGCGGCCGCCCGGGCCGGCCACGCCCAGGGGACGGCCCTCGCGGCCTCGGTGCACCCGCTCTGGCACGCCCAGCGGTGACGGCCGGGCAGGGACGCCGTAAGCCTGACGACCCCTACCGAAAGGAATCACCGTGTCCGCGCCTACTCCGGAGGAGCTGACTCCGGACGGCCATGACTTCGCGTCGAACCCGTACCCCGTCTACGCCGCGCTGCGGACCGAGGGCCCCGTGCACCGCGTCCTCGTGCCCGGCAGTGGTGAGAGCTGGCTCGTCGTCGCCCATGACGCGGCGCGAGCCGCGCTGACCGACCCGCGCCTGCGCAACGACATCCGCCATTCCTCGTCCTGGCGCAGCGACGGCGGACACGCCGTCGGCCGCAACATGCACCAGAGCGACCCTCCGCAGCACACCCGGCTGCGTCGACTGGTGGCGGCTCACTTCACGCCGGGGAGGATCACCGCGCTTCGACCTGGCATCGAAGCCACAGCCCTCGAACTCCTGGACGCGCTCCCGGACGGGGAACGGCGGACCTGGTCGCCAGGTACGCGTTGCCGCTGCCCGTCACGGTGATCTGTGACCTTCTGGAGGTGCCCGCGGCCGACCGCGCGCCGTTCCACACCTGGGCCGACGAACTCGTCATGCCCGCCTCGGCCGAGACGGCGACCGCTGCCGCAGCCTCACTGACGGAATACCTCGCCGGTCTGCTCGCCCGAGCTCGCGAACGGCGGGCGACAGGCCTGCTCGGTGATCTCGTGGCAGCCTCGGACCTCACCTCCGAAGAGCTCCTCGGCATGGCGTTCCTGATCCTCGTAGCCGGCCACGAGACGACCGTCGACCTGATCTCCGGCACCGTCCACCCGCTGCTGGCCCACCCGGACCAACTCGCCCTGCTGCGCGCCGAACCGGACCTCACCGGCCCGGCCGTCGAGGAGTCCCTGGGCTACAACTCACCGGTCCACGCCACCGCGTTCCGCTTCGCGGCCGAGCCGCTCGACATCGACGGCACCCGGATCCAGGTGGGCGACTCCGTGCAGGTCTCGCTCGCCGCGGCCTCCCGCGATCCGCTGCGTCATTCCCGACCCCGACCGCTTCGACCTACGGCGTCCCACGCGTGGGCACCTGGCGTTCGGCCACGGTCCGCACCACTGCCTGGGCGCCCCGCTGGCCCGCGCGGAGGCGGCCGTCGCACTGCGCCTGCTGCTGCGCCACCGGCCCGCTCTCGCCTTCGCGACCGGTCCGGGTACGTTGACCTGGCGCAGCAGCACACTCCTGCGGGGCCTGGCAGAACTACCGCTGCGGTTCGGCTGAGGAGAGCTCCGCCAAGGACAGAGCCGTCGCCGGATCCAGGGCCGCCGGGCCCGCGAGTATCCAGCGGTCCCGCTCGTTCCGGTACGGCCACCAGCGCCCGTCCCGCCCCAGGCGCAGCTGGGTCGGCGCGCCGACGACCGTCCACCGGTTGCCGCTTGCCGTGAGTGACGGTCGTTCGTCCTCGTCCCAGGCCGAGTCCAGAGCGGCACGCGCGCGTGCGAGTGCGCCGCCCGAAGGCTCCCATTCCTCCTCCAGGACGGACAGCGCGTCCGCACCACCGAGCTCCCACGCGCGCGTGGCGTCCGCCAGCGACTGCGGATCGCGGCCCGATCCGGCGGCGAGCCGTTCCGTCAGTGCATGGTCGGGCGCCGCGACGGCAAGACGTACCGCGTCCTGAGCAACCGTCAATTCGGGGACCAGGACGGGGCGATCGGACGGTGGCCGAAGAGCCTCCGCGAGCAGCCGATGTGCCTCTACGGCGGTCCGGGCGGCCAGATGGCGGACGGCGACCGGGTCGACTCCGGGTCCCGGCAGGACCTCGGTGTCCAGCGAGGGCGGCAGGCCGGGCTCCTCGGGCAGCTCCGAGGGCACGGGAAGGGGCGGCAGGATGTCACCGGTCGCATACGCCTCGACGGCAGCCACCCCCTCCGCTCCGGGAACTTCCTCCGCGGGCACGGCGCTGCGGGCCTGCAGGTCTTCCAGGAGGGCATGTTCGCCGCGACCGCGCATCAGCAGCAGCACGAAGGGGTCCTGGTCCAGCAGCCGAGCCACCTGATAGCAGAGGGCAGCCGTGTGCCCGCAGTGGTCCCAGGCGTCGCAGTCGCACTCCGGTTCCAGATCGCCCAGCCCTGGCAGGAGCTCGATGCCCGCGGACGCCGCGTCCTCCACCAGGTGCGGCGGCATCTCGCGGTCCAGCAGTGCCGCGACGTGCCCGGCCCGTTCGACGGCCATGTCGAGGAGGCGGTCCCACTGCTCGGCCGACAGTTCGGCCAGCAGGACGTCGGCGCGGTGCGTGGTGCGGTCACGGTCCTGCACGACGGCCGTGATGCGCCCGGGACGTACCGACACCGCGCCCACGGCGCCCGCGCGTGCGAGGCCGCGGCCCGACTTCACCTGGCCCGAGTCCAGCGCGGCGTCCTCCAGGGCCCGCAGCCAGGCCATGCCCCACCATGTCTGCGCGAAGCCCCGCCCGTGCGCGGGCGGCAGCGCCGCGAACGTGCGCTCGGTGTCACCCTCGTGTCCGGTCATCGAACGCCCCCTCGCAGTTCCACCAGATCGGCCAGCTCAGCGTCCGTCAGCTCGGTCAGTGCCGCCTCGCCGGAGCCGAGCACGGCGTCCGCCAGCTCCCTTTTTCGGCGGAGCATGTCGGCGATGCGGTCCTCGACCGTCCCCTCGGCGATCAGACGGTGCACCTGCACGGGGCGGGTCTGGCCGATGCGGTACGCGCGGTCGGTGGCCTGTGCCTCGACGGCAGGGTTCCACCAGCGGTCGTAGTGCACGACGTGCTCGGCCCGGGTGAGGTTCAGGCCGGTGCCCGCCGCCTTCAACGACAGCAGGAACACGGGCACTTCACCCTCCTGGAACCGGCGCACCAACGCCTCACGCCGGGCGACCGGCGTCCCGCCGTGCAGGAACTGCGACGGCAGGCCACGCGCCGCGAGATGCCGCTCGATGAGACGGGCCATGCGCACGTACTGCGTGAACACCGGGACGCTCGCTCCTTCGGCGACGATGGTGTCGAGGAGCTCGTCCAGCAGCTCCAGCTTGCCGGAACGGCCGGCGATCGTCGGCTCCTCCTCCTTGAGGAACTGCGCCGGGTGGTTGCAGATCTGCTTCAGCCCGGTCAGCAGTTTCACGATCAGCCCGCGCCGCGCCATGCTGTCCGCCCCGGAGATCTCCGCCAGGGTCTCGCGCACCACGGCCTCGTACAGGCCGGTCTGTTCCGGGGTGAGCGACACGGCGCGGTCGGTCTCGGTCTTCGGCGGCAGCTCCGGGGCGATTCCCGGATCCGACTTGCGGCGCCGCAGCAGGAAGGGGCGCACCAGCCGGGCGAGACGCTCCGCGGCGGCCGGGTCCCGACCGCTCTCGACGGCTTGCGCGTACCGGGCCCGGAACGTGCCGAGCCGGCCCAGCAGACCCGGGGTCGTCCAGTCGAGGATCGCCCACAGCTCCGACAGGTTGTTCTCGACCGGGGTCCCGGTGAGCGCCACGCGTGCGCGTGCCCCGATCGAGCGCAGCGCCCGGGCCGTCGACGCGTACGGGTTCTTCACGTGCTGCGCCTCGTCCGCCACGAGCATCCCCCACGAGGCTTCGGCGAGCCGGGTCGCGTCCAGGCGCATCGTGCCGTAGGTGGTGAGCACGAACTCCCCGTCCGCCAGGCCGCCGAGCTCACGCCGTGGACCGTGGAAGCGGCGCACGGGCGTACCCGGTGCGAACCTCTCGATCTCGCGCTGCCAGTTGCCCATCAGCGACGTCGGGCACACCACGAGGGTGGGACCGGCGGTCGCCGCGTCGGTCTGCCGGTGCAGATGCAGCGCGATCAGGGTGATCGTCTTGCCGAGTCCCATGTCGTCGGCCAGACAGCAGCCGAGGCCCGAGGACGTCATACGGGCCAGCCAGTTCAGCCCCCGGCGCTGGTAGTCCCTGAGGGTCGCCGCGAGTGCGGCGGGTTGCGGGACCGGCTCCTGGGCCTCCGGGTCCGCGAGTCGGTCCCGCAGGGCCGCCAGCCACCCTGTGGGCTGTACGTCGACCCGGTGGCCGTCGACCTCGGCGGAGCCCGTCAGTGCGGCCCTCAGGGCGTCGACGGGTGTCACCTTGTGGTCCTGCCGGGCGCGGGCCCGGCGCACCTCCTGAGGGTCGACCAGCACCCACTGGTCACGCAGCCGCACCACCGGGCGGTTGGCCTCGGCGAGCCGGTCCAGTTCCTCGCGCGTGAGCTGCCGGTCGCCCAGCGCGAACGACCAGTCGAACGCGAGCAGGGCGTCGGCGGACAGGAACGACTCGGTGTCCGACGGTGCCCGGTCGGGGGCGTCCGGCGGACCGACCATCGCGCGCGTGGTGAGTTTTCCGGCCATGTTCTTCGGCCAGTGCACCTCGACGCCCAGGTCGGCGAGAGCTCGCGCGCCGGCTCCCAACAGCTCGGTGATGTCCTCGTCGGCGAGTTCGACCGCGTCCGGGACGGCCGCCGAGAGCAGCGGGGCGAGCGGGGGCCACGCGCGTGCGGCCCTGCGGAGCGCGAGCAGGCCGTCCATGCGCGCGTGCGGGCCGAAGGCGGTGGCGCCGCCCCACACATCGGCTGCGTCCGCCAGGATCGTCGGATCGTTCACGCTGTGCACCTGGAGCACGGCCCGGAAGGCGGGCGCCTCATCACCGGCCAGGCCTCGATCACCCGTCAGGCCGCCATCACCGGTCAGGCCGCGCACCTCGATCCGCAACGAGACGCGTACGCCCGCGTCGTGTCCCGCGGCGACATCCGCCGCCCACGCGCGCTGCTCGGGCACGTACTGCGGTTCCTGGGCGGCGTAGGCGGGTCCGCCCGTCAGGAGGGGCGCCGCGGGGGAGCGGGGCAGAGCGTCGGCGACCGCGTCCAGGAAGGCGCGCAGCAACTGTTCGGGATCGGGCAGCCGCAGCGGTTCGGCGGTGCTCAGCGGTACGGCGTGCGCCTCGGGCGGCATCGCCGCGGCGAGCCGGCGGACCCGCTCGACGTCCCCGGCGCCCAGGGGACCCACGCGCCAGGCGTCGTGATCGGTGGGGGACAGGCCGGGCAACAGCAGCCCCCGTGCCACGCACTGCAGGGCCAGCACGCCCGCGGCACCCCAGAAGACGGTTGCCCGGTGTCCGTCCGCGGAGGTACGCGCACGCGTGAGGACCGGCAGGGCGGCGCGCACCGGGAGCAGCACCGTGGGCAGGCTCACCAGCTCCACACCGCCGTCGCCGGGCGTCACGAGCGCCAGGTCCTCGGCCGTCCCCGCCGCGACAGCGGGAGGAGGGGTGCCGTCGGTCCGCCAGAAGGCCACACTGCCGGTGCGGGCCGGGTCGCCGGGCACGAACACGGCGCAGCACGACGCCAGTTCGGAGATCTCGGACGGTGATGCCGCGGGAAACCTCTGGACAGAGATCGCAGGACTCCTCAAACTTGACTACGTCGTCGAAGTGGTCGAGGGTACATCACCTCACGGGCCTTCAGGACAGTGCCCTGCGTCACATTCGCGCGGTGGTGTTGTCAACCCCCTATGCGCCCGGTGCTGGCCCCCGTCCCTACACGGGGGGTCGCCGCATGGTCTCGACAGGCCATCGGCTCGTACGTTTCCTCAGGTCAGCGCGTTTCCTGAGAGAGCCGGAGTCCGGACATGCCCCAGAGCGCCACAACCGTCGCACTCCACCCGCGCGGCACGTCCGGCTCCCCGCCCGGCCAAAGCGAGTTCGCACCCCTCCTGCGCGCGGTGAAGAGCCAGGGCCTCCTGGACCGCCGCCACGACTGGTACGTCCGGGCCATCGCCGTCAACGCGCTCGCCCTCGCCGGCCTCGTCACGGCCGTAGCCCTGTCCGGCGACTCCTGGCGAACTCTGCTGCTGGCCCCGCTTCTCGCCGTGTTCTGCGCCCGCACCGCCTTCATAGGACACGACGCGGGCCACGCGCAGATCACCGGCGACAAGGCGACCGGCCGCCTCATCGGTCTGATCCACGGCAACCTGCTGCTCGGGATGAGTTACTCCTGGTGGAACCACAAACACAACCGCCACCACGCCAACCCCAACCACATCGACAAGGACCCCGACGTCGCCGCCGACATTCTCGTCTTCACCGGTGAACAGGCGACGGTCCGCACCGGCTTCAGGCGCCGGCTCACCCGCCACCAGGCCTGGCTGTTCTTCCCGCTCACCCTCCTCGAAGGCATCGCCCTGAAGATCCAGGGATTCCGGGACCTGCGCCGACAGGCGCCGAGGGAGCGTGCCGTCGAGGGTGCTCTCCTGGTGAGCCACGTCGCCGCCTACGCCACGCTGCTGCTGACCGTCATGTCCCCCGGAAAGGCGCTCGTCTTCGCGGCGATCCACCAGGCGCTGTTCGGCCTGCACCTCGGGATGGCCTTCGCCCCCAACCACAAGGGCATGGAGATGCCGGACCCGGACGGCGAGCCCTGGGGCCACCTGCGACGCCAGGTGCTCACCTCCCGCAACATCCGCGGTGGCACCCTCACCGACTGGTTCCTCGGCGGCCTCAACTACCAGATCGAGCACCACCTCTTCCCCAGCATGCCCCGGCCGCATCTGCGCCTCGCGCAGCCGCTGGTGCGCGCCCACTGCAGGGATCTGGGTATCCCCTACACGGAGACCGGGCTCGTCGACTCCTACCGACAGGCCCTGGGCCACATGCACAAGGTGGGCGAGCCGCTGCGGGCGGACCGCTAGGAGGCGCCCATCCGGGGCGTCTCAGGGCGAGTTCTCAGGGATGTCTCAGGGCCGCGGTGCGGAACTGCAGGAAGCACGGACGCGTTCTTCTGGACAGAGAGCGGCAACCGCCGCGAAGGAGGCGACGCACATGTCGAAGAACGCGAAGATCGCCGCTGGGGGAGTGGCGGTCGGGCTGCTCCTGCTGATCTGGCTGCCGTGGTGGGCCGCATTCCTGATCATCGTGGGAGTCCCGGCCGCCGCGTACCTCACCCTGGACCCCTCACAGCGGCGCAGGCTGCGGCGCGTGACCCGCAAGGAACTCGGCCGCTGACGCAACCCGCACCGGCCGGGATCCGACAGACCCGGACGGTGCGGCGCGGCGGCTCAGCTGGGACGTACGGCCATCTTGTCGAGCGCTTCCAGCAGTCCGGGCAGCTCCGGGCCCCGGCCCACCGGCAGGACCTCCCCGGGCTCGTCGTCGAGCAGCACGAACGCGATGTCGTCGGTCCTGGCCACCAGTGACCAGCCGGGACCGTCGGCGCGCAGCATCCGCGCGTGGCCCGACGCGAAGGACGACCGCACCCGCCCGAGGGGCGGCGGCGAATCCACGTAGCCGCGAGCCTCCGCGAGGACACGCCGGACGCCGCTGTGGCCCTTGGGGCCTTTCTTCTGGGCCACACCCGAGGCCGTGTGTCCCACACCACTGTCTCCCGCGGCCGCACTGTTCGTGGCCTGGTCCTGTGAGGCATCGCGGGACGAGGCGCCGCCGCCCGTGGCCACGCGATCCACGAGCTCGCCGTCCGTGAGCTCGCCGTCCACGGTCCGGCCGGCCGCGGTCTGGTCGCCTCCCGCGGACCCGCCGCTCGGCCTCGCGAAGCTCGCGTCGTCGATCTGGCCTCGCCACATCGCCCACCTGAGCGCGATCTCATCGGCGCCCAGACGCCGCTGCGCGGATCCCCACGTGGACGTGTCCGGCGGGGTCAGCGGCGGGCCGTCGCCGGCCTCGGGATCGGGGTCGTGCGGCGCCGGCACACCGGGCGCGGCGACGGCGACCGCGAGCGGCCAGCCGGGCAGGGCGGCCACGACCGAGCGCTCGTCGGGCGACAGGTCGTACTCCATGCCGCAGTCCCAGGACGCGATGGCGACGGCGACCAGCGAGACGTCGTCGACGACGACCGTCCACCGGGCGCCGCTGCCGTCCTGGCCGATCACCAGGCCGTACCCGTCGGCCAGCGGCGCCAGACCGAGCGCCGCGCAGGCCTCCGGATAGTCGTCGCCCAGCACGCTCGGGAACTTCGCCGGCGTCAACAGCACCGCCGTCAGCACATAGAGCGCGTCGTCCGCGGCGGCGACGGCGTCCTCGTCCGTCCCGGCCATCCCAGCCTCCCCATCGGTTTGTCCAACGGCGCGCACCTTAGTGTGTGCGGAAGGCGCTTGTCACGACTCCCAAGAGCACCCGGAGCTGCAGTTTTCCGGCTGGACGGGGGCGAATCGACCCTCACTTGCCGGCCGCTCAGGCCGCCGGCAGTCCGAGAAGCGCACGGGCCACCGTACGCGGCGACTCGCCGCGCTCCCGCGCGAGGGCGATGACGGCCCGGCACGCGAGCTCGTTGACCCCGAACGACAGAGCTTCCGGCGAGACCCAGGCCGATGCCTCGTCGATACGGTCCTGATCGTCCTCCGCGCAGGCCGAGACGTACGCGGCGGCGGCCTCGAAGAGATTGTGCGTGCGGGCCTGCCGACCGGTGGGCGCCTCGATGCGCGACGAATTGACGAATCCGGCGCTGTACTTGCGGATCCTGTCCCACATACCGACCACCTTCCCCCTGCGTGACGTGATCCCGTCGAACGTTCATCTTCTGCTCCTCAACGTAGTGTCGGAGCTTTGGCCGCAGAAGAGGGCCGGAGTTCCCGTGTCGCTCAGAAGGGCCGGAAAACGGTCAACCAGGTGGGCGGGACGAGATACTTGTGTCTTCTCGCGAACGGCGACCAGGGGGAGCGATCGGTGAATTCTGCCGGAGAGACGGGCGGTCGGGGAGAAGCCGGCGGCAGGGGCGGACGGCACGCCGTCGTCGTCGGCGGGAGCCTCGCAGGGCTTTTCGCGGCGCACGTCCTGGCCGGGCACGCAGACCGGGTGACGATCCTCGAGCGAGACCGGTTCCCGGAGGGTGCGAAGCCGCGGCCCGGCGTGCCGCAGGGCCGTCACCCGCATGTGCTGCTCCAGGGCGGACAGACGGCCCTGGAGTCGCTGCTGCCGGGGTTCGTGGCGGAGCTGCGGGAGGCGGGGGCCCCTCGGGTGGGCATGCCGGCCGACATGGCGCTGTGGCAGAGCGGCCGCTGGTTCAGGCGGGTGCCCGCGACGACGCACATCTACACCGGCTCCCGCGCACAGCTCGAGGCACTGGTGCGGCGACGGGTTCTCGCCAACCCGGCGATCGGCGTACAGGAGGGCACCGACGTCATCGGGTTCCTCGGCGACGCCACGCGCGTGCGGGGCGTGCTGGTGCGGGATCGCTCAGGCGACACCCGCGCGGAGCCCCGTCCCCTGGCGGCCGACCTGGTCGTCGACGCCTCCGGCAGCGGCACGAAGGCCCCGCAGTGGCTCGCGGCGATCGGCGCCGGGCGCCCGCGCGAGGAGGCCATCGACACCGGACTCGCCTACGCCTCCCGCGTCTATCGCGGCACGAACGGCGCACTCGACGGCGAGACCCGCGGCTACTACGTCTATCCCGACCCCGAGCAGGTGCACGCCGGCGGCGCACTGCCCCTGGAGGACGGCAGCCATCTGGTGATCGTCTCGGGGCTGCGCGGCAACGAACCGCCCACGGGCGAGGACGAGTTCGTGACGTACGCCAAGAGGTTGCCGCATCCGCTCCTGCACCGGTGGCTGGAGGACGCCGAGCCGCTCTCCCCGCCGTTCGGCTACCGCCGGACCTCGAACATCCGCCGACGCTACGACCTTCCCGGCCATCCGGCGGGCTTCCTCGCCACCGGCGACGCCCTGTGCACCTTCAACCCGATCTACGGGCAGGGCATGGCCGTGGCCGCCATGAGCGCGGTCGCCCTGCGTGACGTGCTGGCCGACCGGCGCCGGACGCCCACCACGCGGCGCGTGCAGCAGGCGCTCCTCGCGGCGTCCCGGCTCGCGTGGGACATCTCTGCCGGGGCGGATCGCAAGATGCCGGGCGCGGTCGGCACCGCGATCGACGGTGGGCCCGCGGACCGGCTCGCGGGGTGGTACCTGAGCCGCGTCCAGGAGCGCGCCCCCGGCGACCCGGTCGTGGGGCGGGCCTTCCGCGCCGTCGTGACCCTCTCCGAACCCGTCACCGCCCTGTTCGCTCCGCCCGTGGCCAGGGCCGTCCTCTTCCGCCCACCCGCGCCGACGCCGACCGAGCCGCCCGAGACACCGGAGGAGACCGGGTCGTCCCGGGCGTAGCGCTCGGCTCACGCGGACCGTGCGCTTCGGTGGCGATCCCCTGCGCTGGGCAAGGCCTACGAAGAGGCCGCGTCGAGCGACGTGATCGTCTCCCGCAGCCACCTGAGTTCGGCCCGGGACGTGGCGCGGGCGATGGTCAGCACACCGCGCCTGAAGGGATCGTCCACCTCCTCGGCGCTCAGCGGGCGATCGCCCTCGTAGAAGAAGCTCGCGGGCTCCTCCAGGAAGGCGCGCCGGCGCCGCAGTACGGCCGCCTGCGCGCCGGCGTCGTCCAGGTGCCGGAGGAAGGCGAGCACGGTGAACCACCGGTTCTCGTCGCTGATGTCACGCGCCGCCGGTTCGGCGAGCCGGCGGCGCAACTCCTGGCGGCCTTCATCGGTGAGTGTCAGGACATGGCGAGGAGCAGCCACGGCACCGGGTTCCGTCGCGCGCGCCAACAACCCCGACCTCTCCAGCCGCTTGATGGCCGGATACAGCGTGCTCTCGGCCACGGGGCGCACGTGACCCGCCAGCGCCGCGATGCGTTTGCGCAGCTCATAGCCGTGCAGCGGGGTGCCGTAGAGAAATCCGAGGATGGCGAGCTCCAACATGCCCGCATTCTGCCGCATCGGCGTTGTACATCCTTGCCGGGTTACTACGAAGTCGCAATACATCGGTAACGATGTATTGTCCTTCATGACGCACCGGGAGGGCACATGAGGCAGGCCGAGTTCGACGGCAGGGGAAGCTGCATCCGCTGGACCGAGACGCCCGGCGAGGAGCCGACACGCGTGTACGTGCACGGCCTGGGAGCCGTCTCGACCGTCTACCACGCCCACATCGCCGCCCGGCCGGAACTCGCGGGCAGGCGCAGCCTGTTCGTCGATCTGCCGGGACACGGCGTCAGCGACCGTCCCGAGCGCTTCGGGTACACGCTGGTGGACCACGCGGACGCTCTGGCCGCCGCGCTGGACGCCGCGCACGTGACCGGTGCCGAGCTGATCGCGCACAGCATGGGGGGCTCGGTCGCCCTCGTGCTCGCCCACCGGAGACCCGAACTCGTCTCCCGACTGGTCCTCACGGAGGCCAACCTCGACGCCTCACCCCCGGCCACGGCGGGCAGCACCTGGATCGACGCCTACGAGGAGGACGACTTCGTCGCAGGCGCCCACGCGCGCGTGCTCGAGAAGGCCGGCCCCCTGTGGGCGGCGACCATGCGGCTGGCCGATCCCCGCGCCCTGCACCGCAGCGCGGCCGGCCTCAGGCGCGGATCGGCGCCCATGATGCGCGCGATCCTCGAAGGGCTGCCGATCGACCGTGTGTACCTCCAGGGCGAGCTCAGTGGTGAACTGGAGGGGCGAAAGGCGCTGGAGGCGGCAGGCGTGCGTGTGGTGACCGTCCCCGGCGCCGGGCACAACGTCATGTTCGACAACGCCGACGCCTTCGCCGCGACGGTCGCCGGGACCGCGTGAACGCGTTCAGTCCTCGCGGACGGCCAGGGCCAGGAAGCGGGAGTCCTCGTCGACGTACGACGTCATGCGCCATCCGGAACCGGCCAGCAGGGGACGGAGGTTGGGCTCCGCGCGCAGGTCCTCAAGGGTGATCTGGCGCCCCTGGCGCGCGGCGAGCGCCGCCCTGCCGATCGGATGGAACAGGGCCAGGACGCCGCCGGGCCGTACCACCCGGGCCAACTCGCGCAGATTGTCGGTCGGTCGGGGCAGATGGGAGATCAGGCCCGCTCCGAAGACGGCGTCGAGCGAGCCGGAGCGGAGCGGCAGGGCGGCCACGTCGGCGAGCAGGAGCTGTCCGTCCCGGCCCCTACCGGCCCGTACGGCGGCTTCCAGCATGGCCGGGGTCAGATCGGCTCCTAGGACCACTCCTGAGGGCCCCACGGCCGCACGCAGGGGCGGCAGGGCCCGGCCGGTGCCGCAGCCCGCGTCGAGTACGCGGTCGCCCTCGCGCAGACCGAGTTCCGTGACCGCGGCGGCGTAGGCCGGACCGTCGTCCGGGAACCGGCTGTCCCAACCGGCGGCACGGGCCGAGAAGAACTCCTGAACGTGTGTGTGGTCATCGCTCATGTTCCGCATGGTCCCTCACCGACAGGGATGAAGGCGCGGTGCACACGTTCGAACGTGACGCGATCGTTCAGACGCATCTTGCGCCAGATTGCAACACCTTTCGAAATGCGCCCTCTTTGTGCGCCCCTGCCCCGGCTAGCGTCCCTTGGCCATGGGACACCTGGACCACGCAGCCCTGGGCTGGCTGACGCCCACGCTTTCGTACGTCATGGCCTGTATCGGCGCCGCGCTCGGCCTGCGCTGCACCATGCGTGCCCTCGGAGCCACCGGACGTTCGCGCCGCAACTGGCTCATCACCGCGGCCTCGGCCATCGCGACCGGCATCTGGACCATGCACTTCGTGGCCATGCTCGGCTTCAGTGTCAGCGGCACCGACATCCGCTACGACGTACCACGGACCATCGCGAGCCTCCTGGTCGCGATGGTCGTCGTCTCCGCCGGCGTCTTCGCGGTCGGCTACAGCCATGACCGCGTCCGTGCGCTCTTCCTGGGCGGACTCACCACCGGCCTGGGCGTGGCGAGCATGCACTACCTGGGCATGGCCGCCGTACGGCTGCACGGCAGCGTCCACTACGACCCGGTCCTCGTCGGACTCTCCGTCCTCATCGCCGTCGTCGCGGCGACGGCGGCCCTGTGGGCGGCGCTCAACATCAAGTCGCCCGTCGCCGTCACCATCGCCTCCCTGATCATGGGCGCAGCGGTCAGCAGCATGCACTACACCGGGATGTTCGCGGTGAGCGTGCGGGTCTCGCCCTCCGGCGGCGTCCTGCCCGGGGCGACGGCGATGCAGTTCATCTTCCCGCTCGCCGTCGGACTCGGCTCGTACCTGTTCCTGACCTCGGCCTTCGTCGCGCTGTCGCCCACGACAGGAGAGAGCGAGGCAACCGCCTCGGCCCAGCGCACGGTCGAGAGCGTCACCTCCTAGCGGCGGATCCGGGCCCCGGACGGCCCGACGACACGCCCCCGAACCACTCCCGAGCGAGGAGGCCATGCGTACATCGCGTAGGACCCCCGGAGTCGGCGCCGAGTCGCCGCACCAGACACCCGCGCGCGGGCGCCGCGCACATGCCGGACCACCGGCCGACGAAAGCCCGGACGACCCCGTGGGTCCTCCGGCCGAGGACATACCCGTGCACGCGGGACACTGGCGGATACGGCCCCGTACGGTCCGCGCCAAGATCGTCTGCCTGCTCATGGTGCCCGTCGTCTCGCTGCTCGCGCTGTGGGCGTACGCCACCGTCAGCACCGCCCAGGACGTGTCCCGGCTGCGGCAGTTGCAACGCGTGGACGACGCGGTCCGCTCGCCCGTCGCCGACGCCGTGACCGCGCTCCAGACGGAGCGTGCCGCCGCCGTCCGCTACGCGACCGACCCGTCCGCCGCGCAGAGCGACGACCTCCGCAAGCTCGCCGAGCGCACCGACCAGGCCGTGGCACGGCTGCGGCTCGGCGACGACAACACCGTCGCCGACGGCGAGGAGCTGCCCGCCGGTGTCGCCCAGCGGCTCGAAGCCTTCGTGACCGGCGCGGAAAGGCTGCGCTCCGTGCGCGCCGCCGTGCTGGACCGCAGCGCCGGGTGGGACGAGACGTACGGCCGCTACACCAGGACCATCGCCGGCGCCTTCGCGGTGGGCGGTGCCCTCACCGGCATCCAGGACGCCGAGCTCGGCTCCGACGCGCGCGTGCTGCTCGAGTTCTCCCGCGCGGGCGAGTCACTGGCCCAGGAGGACGTCGTACTGTCGAGCGCGCGGCTGGCGGGCGTCCTCGCCGGAGAGCGGCTGCGGCTGTTCACCGGGGCCGTCGACACCCGCCGGACCCTCACCGAGGCGGCCGTGACCGACCTGCGCGGCTCCGACCGCGCCGCCTGGCAGAAGATCGCCGACAGCGGCGCCTACGCCACCGTGACCGCCGCAGAGGACCGGATACTGGCCGCCGCTCCCGGCGTCCGCGCCGTCGAGTCGACGCCGGAGGCCACCTGGCGGGCGGGGCATACGCGCGTGCAGGACGGCATGCGGGCGGTCGAAGAAGCGGCGGGCAGCGGGGTCGCCCACCGTGCCGACCCGTTCACCCGGGGTCTGCTCACCCCGGCCGGGGCCGCGGTCCTGCTCGGCCTGATCGCCGTGGCCGCGTCGCTCGTCATCTCCGTGCGCATCGGTCGCGGCCTCGTCGTCGAGCTCGTGAGCCTGCGCAACAGCGCCCTGGAGATCGCCCGCCGCAAACTCCCGGAGGCCATGGGGCGGCTGCGCGCAGGCGACGAGATCGACATCCGGTCCGAGGCCCCGCCGGGACCGCCTGCGGAGGACGAGGCCGGCCAGGTCGCCGAGGCCCTGAACACCGTGCACCGCGCCGCGCTGCGGGCCGCGGTGGAGCGCGCCGAACTCGCCAGCGGCATCTCCGGGGTCTTCGTCAACCTCGCCCGCCGCAGCCAGATCCTCGTCCACCGTCAGCTCAGCCTGCTCGACAGCATGGAACGCCGCTCCGACGACCCCAACGAACTGAGTGACCTCTTCCGGCTCGACCACCTCACCACCCGCATGCGCCGCCACGCGGAGAGCCTGATCATCCTCTCCGGAGCGGCACCCGGCCGCGCCTGGCGCATGCCGGTCTCACTGACCAACGTGGTCCGCGCCGCCGTCTCCGAGGTGGAGGACTACGCGCGCGTGGAGGTGCGTCAGCTGCCGGACGCCTCCGTCGTCGGCGCGGCGGTCGCCGACCTCACGCACCTGCTGGCCGAGATCATCGAGAACGCCGCCCAGTTCTCACCGCCCCACACGCGCGTGCGTGTCACCGGCGAACCCGTCGGCAACGGTTACGCCGTCGAGGTCGAGGACCGCGGTCTGGGCATGGGCAAGGAAACCCTCGCGGAGGCCAACCGGCGCATCGAGCAGTCCGAGGCGCTCGACCTGTTCGACAGCGACCAACTGGGCCTGTTCGTGGTCAGCAGGCTCGCGGCACGGCACGGCATCAAGGTGCACCTGCGCACCTCGCCCTACGGCGGCACCACCGCGGTCGTCCTGCTGCCCACGGCGCTGCTGCACATCAAGGCGGCGGAACGTTCTCCCGCCAAGGCCACCGACCGGGAACGGCTCACGGAACGCGAGTACGCGCGCGTGGCCGCCGCCGAACGGGACCAGGAGTCCGTCCCCGCCCCGGCCGAGCGCCCCGCCCTGGTGGCTCCCCTGACGGCCGCCGCCGACCCGGGAACGGCCGAGGCGCCGCCTTCCGGAGTCACCGCCCTGCGTCTGCACCGGCCGCCCGACGAGCCGGAGGAGTCCGACGACCTTCCCCGCCGGGTACGGCAGGCGAGCCTGGCTCCCCAGCTGCGCGAGCAGCGCTCCGAGGAACCGGCCCCGGCAGCCGACCGCCGGGACGACGAAGGACGTACACCCGAAGCCGTCCGGGACCGGATGGCGGCGTACCGGGACGGCTGGGCGCGCGGCGGCGGCAGGCAGCCCGGGCGCGGTGCCACCCCAGATTCCCCAGCGGGCAGAGACAGCAGCGAAGGAGACCGAGGATGATCCAGGACCCGAACATCAGGGCCGACATGGGGGTCCCCCCGCGCGAGCGCAAGCGGGAGTGGGCCAGGTCCGGCGAACTCGACTGGCTGCTGGACGACCTGGTGCTGCGCGTGAGCGAGGTACGGCATGCCGTGGTGCTCTCCAACGACGGCCTCGCCGTGGGCTCCTCGACGGACCTGCGCCGTGAAGACGCGGAACACCTCGCCGCGGTCTCCTCCGGTTTCCACAGTCTGGCCAAGGGCGCGGGCCGGCACTTCGGCGCCGGGGGAGTGCGCCAGACCATGGTCGAGATGGACGACGGTTTCCTGTTCGTGGCCGCCGCGGGAGACGGCTCCTGTCTCGCCGTCCTCACCGCGGTGACCGCAGACATAGGCCTCGTCGCCTACGAGATGGCACGCCTGGTCAAGAGGGTCGGCGAACACCTCTACACGCCGCCGCGCGTGGGCGCGCGACCGCCCGCCGCCGGATGAGAACGAAGGGCGGTCGGCTCGGATGACCGAGGACATGGCGGGCGTCCCGTACGAACAGGGCAGCCAGTGGTACGACGGCGAGGCCGGGCCCCTCGTCCGCCCCTACGCGATGACGGGCGGACGCACCCAACCCGGCCCCACCGGGGTGCGTTTCGATCTGATCGCCCTCGTCACCCTCGACGCCGGCGCGCCCGGGGCCGGTGACGACACGGCGCTCGGACCGGAACACCGGGCCCTGATCGACCTGTGCCGCACGGAGACGCAGTCGGTGGCGGAACTCTCGGCGGGGGCCGACCTGCCCGTGGGCGTGGTCAGGGTGCTCCTGGGGGACCTCCTGGAACTCGGCTGCGTCACCGTCAGCCGTCCGGTGCCGCCCGCGCAGCTGCCCGACGAACGGATTCTGCGCGAGGTGATCGAAGGACTCCGGGCTCTGTAGATGAACGTTCAGAACCGGGCAATAAGCGGCCCAACCCCTCGAAGGGGATTCCCAGTTGTCATGATGCTGCCTTCGCGACCGATGCTGCCTTCGCGACCCCGTACAGACGTCGCCGCCCGATGCCGGCCCTCCCGAGAGAAGTGATCGATGGTCTCCGAGAACTCCGACGCCCAGGGCGGCGACACGACCGCCCTCGCGCTGAAGATACTGGTCGCCGGCGGGTTCGGCGTGGGCAAGACCACCCTGGTGGGCGCGGTCAGCGAGATCAGGCCACTGCGCACGGAGGAACTGCTCAGCGAGGCCGGGCAGTTGGTGGACGACACCGATGGTGTGGACCAGAAGGTCACCACCACGGTCGCCATGGACTTCGGGCGGATCACCATCCGCTCCGGCCTGTCGCTCTATCTCTTCGGCACCCCGGGCCAGGACCGCTTCTGGTTCCTGTGGGACGAGTTGTCGCAAGGGGCCCTGGGTGCCGTCGTCCTCGCGGACACCCGGCGCCTGGAGGACTGTTTCCCCGCCGTGGACTACTTCGAGCACCGGCACATCCCGTTCGTGGTGGCCGTCAACTGCTTTGTCGGTGCCCGGAGTTACGGCGCCCACGACGTCTCGCGCGCGCTCGACCTCGACCAGGGCACACCTGTGGTGCTGTGCGACGCACGGGACCGAGACTCGGGCAAGGAGGTGCTGATCCGGCTGGTCGAGTACGCCGGGCGGATGCACACCGCCCGGCTCCTCGACTCGGTGGGCTGACCACGGCGACGGCCGGCCCACCGGCACGTCACTCGGCGACGGCCTTCTCCGCCAGCACCCTGTCGATCCGCACACGGACGAGGAGCTCCCCCGGTACGCCGTTGCGTGCACCGAACTCCTCGGCCCGTTCCTCGCCCATGTACCGCGCGCCGATCCGCCCGGCCCAGTGCCGGAGCTCGTCGAGATCCTCCGAGATCGTGGCGCGGCCCTGCAGCACCACATAGTCGAAGGGCGGCCGGTCGTCGTCCACGCACAGGGCGACACGCCCGTCCCGCGCCAGATTGCGCCCCTTCACGGTCGTCTTCCCGGTGTTGAACACCAGGTCGTCGCCGTCGAGAACGAACCAGATCGGCGCCACATGCGGGCTTCCGTCGGCCCGGACGGTCGACAACTTGCCGGTGCGGGTGCCGTGCGAGACGAACGCCCGCCATTGCTCATCGGTCATCTTCTGTGCCATGTCCCCATTCTCCTTGCCCCGTTGACGGTCGTGGGGAAGGCTTGCTGGGAGATCCTCCGGACAGGAGGAGACGTCACACGGGGAGACGGGACACATGCCGCAGAAGCAGGGGCTCGGCCGGCTGCTGGACGATCTGACCGAGCGCGTCGACCATGTGCGGCACGCGCTGGTGCTGTCCAACGACGGGCTGGTGACAGGCGCCAGCACCGGACTGCGCCGTGAGGACGCGGACCATCTCGCCGCCGTGTCGTCCGGACTGCACAGCCTGGCCAAGGGCTCCGGACGCCACTTCGGCGCGGGCAGGGTACGGCAGACGATGATCGAGTTCGACGACGCGGTGCTGTTCGTCACCGCGGCGGGCACCGGCAGCTGTCTGTGCGTGCTCAGCGGCTCCGACGCCGACATCGGCCGGATCGCCTACGAGATGACCCTGCTCGTCAACCGGGTCGGCGAGCACCTCGACGTGGACGCCCGCCGACCCGAGCGGAGCCCGGTGACAGACCTCTGACCTGGGTTTTTATCCGGCCCGCTGGAGTTATCCACAGGCTCGCCACGCATCCCGCCCCACCGGCTACGGTTTCTGTCACGGCGAACGCACACAGCGTGAGCGACGACTCCACGGGGGAGCGACCATGACGAGCAACACCATCACGCCACTTCACCACAACGCCTACGCCCCCAGCCGCGCCGCGCGGGAACTGGGCCTCAAGCGAAGCGAATTCGACCTCGCCGTACACCTCGGCCAGATCCGGACGGTGCCCGACGAAGGGGGCGGAGGCCGACGCGTCAGCCGTTCCGAGATCGACCGGCTGCGGGCGACGGGCGGCTTCCCCGACGCACTGCGTCAACGCGTACGACTCGTGGGCACCACCGAGGGCGCGGAGGCCATGGAGATCTCCGTCGGCAGGTTCACCCGCCTGGCGCGCCTGGGCCTGTTCTCGCCGGTGCGCTTCTATCTGAACCGGTACCGGGCCGTCGTGTGGCTGTATCTGGCCGACGAACTGGAGGAGTTCACGGCAGTCGAGGAGAACACCCCGCTGCTGACCGCGCGGCGTCTGCCCGAGGGGCTGCGCGACATGCTCGACGAGGGCGTGGACCTGCGCGCCCGCAACTGGCGAGGACGCCACCGCGGATTCCTGCTGCGTCTGGCCGAAGACCCCTGGGAGAGCGCCGGAGCCCTCGCCGCCTTCCTCGACCCCGTCCAGATCGCGGAACTCGTCCCGGACCCCTACGAGCGGTCCCACCTGGGCCGCTTCCGGCCGGGACCGCCTGCGCACGGGGCGCAGGGCTCACCCGCCGCCCACCTCATCGAGAAGATCATGACGTCGGACGACCCGGCCGAGATCGCATGGCTGAGGACCGAGCTGGCCCAAGTCCTGGCCGACGCGCGCCGGTTCCGTCCCGCGCCACGCCCGGCAGCCCGGCAGGCCCCGCCCGCACTGCCCCCGGGGGAGCCGGCGTCGCAGGAACCGCCCCGCGGGCTGCTGGGCCGGCTCCGCCGCAGAAGCGCCTGACCTAGGCCCGACCTACAGCGGCCGGAACAGCCCCTCCTGGACGACGGACACCAGCAGACGTCCCTCCAGGTCGTAGATCCGGCCACGGGCCAGACCGCGTCCACCCGTCGCGATCGGCGACTCCTGGTCGTACAGGAACCACTCGTCCGTGCGGAACGGCCGGTGGAACCACATGGCGTGATCCAGCGACGCGATGTCGAAGCTCCGCGGGCCCCACAGGGGCTGGACCGGGAGGCGGACGGCGTCCAGGAGAGTCATGTCGCTCGCGTAGGTCAGCGCGCAGGTGTGCACGACCGGGTCGTCCCCGAGCGGCCCCACCGCGCGCATCCACACCGCGCTGCGCGGCTCGGCGTCCTTGATCTCCTCGGCGCTCCATCGCAGCCGGTCGACATACCGGATGTCGAAGGGCTGGCGGCGCGCCATCCGCTCCAACTGCTCGGGCAGCTCGCCCAGATGCTCGCGGATCTCGTCGCCGACCGTCGGCAGGGACTCCGGCGGCGGGACCTTGCGGGCGGGAGGCAGCTGGTGCTCGAAGGGACCTTCCTCAGGCTTGTGAAAGGAGGCGGTGAGATTGAAGATCGTGCGGCCCTGCTGCACTGCGGTGACCCGGCGGGTGGTGAACGACCGCCCGTCGCGCACCCGCTCGACCTGGTACACGATCGGTACGCCGGGCCGGCCCGGGCGCAGGAAATACGCGTGCAGCGAGTGCACCGGGCGCTCGCCGTCCGTGGTGCGGGCGGCGGCGACCAGCGCCTGGCCCGCCACCTGGCCGCCGAAGACCCGCTGGAGGGACTCGTGCGGACTTCGGCCACGGAAGATGTTGACCTCGATCTGCTCCAGGTCGAGCAGGTCGACGAGCCTCTCGGCCGGGTTCGTCATGGGTGGGATTCTCCTGTGTTCACAGCCGGTTGGTGGCTCACAGCTGGCCGACGTCGGTGACCCGGACGACCGCACGGCCCTCCGCGTCGGAGGCGGTGAGGTCGATCTCCGCGCTGATGCCCCAGTCGTGGTCGCCGTTCGGGTCGGCGAAGGTCTGCCGGACGCGCCACAGCCGGTTCTGCGGCTCTTCCTCGATCTGCAGAAGCTTGGGGCCGCGGGCGTCGGGGCCGGTGCCGAGGTCGTCGTACTCGTCCCAGTACTTGTCCATCGCCTCGCCCCAGGCGTCGGCGTCCCAGCCGGCCTCGCCGTCCATCTCACCGAGCTCTTCGACCTGGTCCAGGGCGGCGAGTTCGACGCGGCGGAACAGGGCGTTGCGGACCAGGACGCGGAAGGCGCGCGCGTTGGCGGTGACGGGCTTGACCTCGTCGGCCTTCTCCTGGGCCTCCTCGGCGGTCATCACCTCCGGGTTGGCGAGCTGCTCCCACTCGTCCAGCAGGCTGGAGTCGACCTGGCGGACCGTCTCGCCGAGCCATTCGATCAGGTCCTGCAGGTCCTCGGACTTGATGTCGTCAGGGATGTTGTGGTCGAGCGCCTTGTAGGCGCCGGCCAGGTAGCGCAGGACGATGCCCTCGGTGCGGGCGAGGTCGTAGAGGGAGACCAACTCCGTGAAGGTCAACGCCCGTTCGTACATGTCGCGGATGACGGACTTCGGGGAGAGCGGATGGTCGCCGACCCAGGGGTGGCTCTTGCGGTAGGTGTCGTACGCGTGGAAGAGCAGCTCCTCCAGGGGCTTCGGGTACGTGATGTCCTGGAGGCGTTCCATGCGCTCCTCGTACTCGACACCGTCCGCCTTCATCGCGGCCACGGCCTCGCCCTTGGCCTTGTTCAGCTGGGCCACGAGGATCTGCCGGGGGTCGTCCAGCGTGGACTCCACGACGGACACCATGTCCAGGGCGTAGGAGGGCGATTCGGGGTCGAGCAGTTCGAACGCGGCGAGCGCGAACGTGGACAGCGGCTGGTTGAGCGCGAAGTCCTGCTGCAGGTCCACGGTGAGGCGGACGATGCGGCCGGAGGCGTCGGGCTCGTCGAGCTTCTCGACGATGCCGCCGTCCAGCAGCGAGCGGTAGATGGCGATCGCCCGCCGGATGTGCTTCAGCTGCTGCTTGCGCGGCTCGTGGTTGTCCTCCAGGAGGTGCCGCATGGCCGCGAAGGCGTTGCCGGGACGGGCGATCACCGACAGCAGCATCGTGTGCGTGACCCGGAAGCGGGACATCAGCGGCTCCGGATCGGAGGTGATCAGCTTCTCGAAGGTGTTCTCCGTCCAGCCGACGAACCCCTCGGGTGCCTTCTTGCGCACGACCTTGCGGCGCTTCTTCGGGTCGTCGCCCGCCTTGTTGAGCGCCTTCTCGTTCTCGATGACGTGCTCAGGAGCCTGGGCGACGACGAAGCCCGCCGTGTCGTAGCCGGCCCGGCCCGCGCGGCCGGCGATCTGGTGGAACTCGCGGGCGCGCAGGGTACGGACGCGGTTGCCGTCGTACTTGGTCAGCGCCGTGAACAGCACCGTGCGAATGGGCACGTTGACACCGACGCCGAGGGTGTCCGTCCCGCAGATGACCTTCAGCAGACCGGCCTGCGCGAGCTTCTCCACCAGCCGCCGGTACTTGGGCAGCATGCCGGCGTGATGGACGCCGATGCCGTGCCGGACGTAACGGGAGAGGTTGCGGCCGAACTTGGTGGTGAAGCGGAAGTTCCCGATCAGGTCGGCGATCCGCTCCTTCTCCTCGCGCGTGCACATGTTGATGCTCATCAGCGCCTGCGCCCGCTCCACGGCCTGCGCCTGCGTGAAGTGCACGATGTACACCGGTGCCTGCCTGGTCTCCAGGAGTTCCGTCAGCGTCTCGGTGAGCGGGGTGAACTTGTACTCGTAGGAGAGCGGCACGGGCCGGGTCGCCGAGCGGACCAGCGATGTCGGCCGGCCGGTGCGCCGGGTCAGGTCCTTCTCGAACATCGAGACATCGCCGAGTGTGGCCGACATCAGGACGAACTGCGCCTGGGGCAGCTCCAGGATCGGGATCTGCCAGGCCCAGCCGCGGTCCGCCTCGGCGTAGAAGTGGAACTCGTCCATGACGACCTGGCCGACGTCCGCGTTCTTGCCGTCGCGCAGCGCGATCGAGGCGAGCACCTCTGCGGTGCAGCAGATGACCGGAGCGTCGGCGTTGACGGAGGCGTCGCCGGTCAGCATGCCGACGTTCTCCGTGCCGAACATCTTGCACAGCTCGAAGAACTTCTCGGACACGAGCGCCTTGATGGGCGCGGTGTAGAAGGTGACCTCGTCACGGGCGAGGGCGGCGAAGTGCGCACCCGCCGCGATCATGCTCTTGCCCGACCCGGTGGGCGTCGACACGATCACGTTCGCGCCGGAGACCACCTCGATCAGCGCCTCCTCCTGATGGGGGTAGAGCGTCAGACCCCGCTCCTCGGCCCACGACTCGAAGGCTTCGTAGAGGGCGTCGGGGTCGGCGGTCGGCGGCAGCTGATCGATGAGGGTCACCCACCCATCTTGCCTGCCCGGATGCCCGATGGGGGAATCGGATGCGAGGCCGAAGATCACGACCAGTACGCTGTGTCGCCGACGGAGCGTCAGCGCAGCCGGTCAACTGGACAGTGGCACAAGAGGAACGGGGCGATCAACGCCGATGATGGGACCAGCACACTCACTGTCGGGCGCCGCGGCCTGGCTGGGCGTAGGCGCGGCCGCCGCCGCCACGGGGCACACCATGCCGTGGCCCGTGCTGCTGGCCGGAGCCCTGATCTGCGCGGGCGCCGCGCTCGCTCCCGACCTCGACCACAAGGCGGCCACGATCTCGCGGGCCTTCGGGCCGATCTCATGGGCCCTGTGCGAAATCGTCGACAAGCTCTCGTACGCCGTCTACAAGGCCACCAGGAAGCAGGGCGACCCGCGTCGCTCCGGCGGGCACCGCACGCTCACCCACACCTGGCTGTGGGCGGTGCTGATCGGCGCGGGCTGCTCGGTGGCGGCGATCACCGGTGGCCGCTGGGCGGTGCTGACGATCCTCTTCGTGCACTTGGTGCTGGCGATCGAGGGCCTGCTGTGGCGGGCGACTCGCGGCTCCAGCGCGGACGTCCTGGTCTGGCTGCTGGCCGCGGCCAGCGCCTGGATCGTCGCGGGCGTCCTGGACAAGCCTGGCAACGGTTCGGACTGGCTGTTCACGCAGCCGGGCCAGGAGTACCTGTGGCTGGGGCTGCCGGTCGTGCTGGGCGCGCTCGTGCACGACATCGGGGACGCGCTGACGGTCTCCGGCTGCCCGATCCTGTGGCCGATCCCGCTGGGCCGCAAGCGCTGGTACCCGATCGGCCCGCCCAAGGTCATGCGCTTCCGGGCGGGCAGCTGGGTGGAGCTGAAGGTGCTGATGCCGGCGTTCATGCTGCTCGGGGGAGTGGGCTGCGCGGCGGCCCTCAACTTCATCTGAGGCCGGGGCGCCGCAGGCCCCCGTCAGCTGCCCTGACCGGTCCCGCCTCCGTAGCGCCGTTCGAAGGCGGCCACGCGTCCCTCCGAGTCCACCGTCCGCGCCTTGCCGGTGTAGAAGGGGTGGCTCTCGGAGGAGATCTCCACGTCCACCACCGGGTAGGTCTCGCCGTCGTCCCACTCGATGGTCTGGTCGCTGGTGGCGGTGGACCGGGTCAGGAAGGCGTAGCCGGCGGAGCGGTCGCGGAAGACGACCTCGTGGTAGTCGGGGTGCTTGTCCTGCTGCATGGCTGCTCCTCGGGAGGCGCGGAATACGGCATGGGCAGTGCGACGGTGGACGGAGTGGACGGTGTGGAAGCGGCCGGGCAGCCGCAGCGGTCAGCCGGGCAGGTACTCCTCGTCGACGATGTGCATCGCGGCCTCCTCCGCGGACGCGGCGGCACCGTCGATGCCGACGTCCGTGGCGATCAGCGCGCTCTCCTCGTCCTCGTGGGCCCCTTCGTCGGGGGCCACGAGACGGCCGGAACGCATCGCGCCGACCTCGTTGTCCAGGAGCTCGCCGTCGGTGCCGTCGCAGTCACCGATGCCGTCACCGTCGGCCGGCGCGAGCTCGGGCGTCTCCTCTGCGAGTCGTTGGTCCAGCGTCTCGCCCTGCCGGCGCTCCGCGGCCGTCACACCGCTGTGCTCCACCGCCCACGGTCGCTCCGGCGGGGACCAGCCGCGGTCGAGGGGGTCACCGACTCCGTCGTCCTCCAGGGTGTCCTCCGCGTCGAGCAGACCCGCGTCGTCCTGGATCTCGGAGTCGTCGGGCTGGTAGACGTCGTCTCCCCATCCGTCGGAGCTGTCCACGGGTACCTCCAGGTGAAGGGGGACGGACCCGGTCCTCCCGCGGCCCGGGGCGGACCACGGGCTCACGGGGCACTTGCCGCGCCCGCCGTCGAACCGTGCCGTCCGCGGGCGCTCCCTGAGCCGGTGCTGCTGTCCAGCCTTCCACCCCCTTTCGGCACTGCGCAACGCCACGTGGTCGCTGCGCTCGCTGGAGCGGGGGTTATGCGGGGGGCCGGGGTGTGGGCTGCGCCCTGGTCCGGGGGCCGGGTGCATGGCTGCATCGGGCTTCGCAGGGGTACGACCTGCAGTGCGCCCGAACATCTCCAGCACCTGGCACAGGACACACCCAGACACTCGCCCCGCCCCGTCTCCCCCTCACCCGTGCCAAGACCTCCACAACGCCGCATACGCCCCGTCCGCCGCGACCAGCTCCTCATGGCTGCCCAGTTCGCTGATGCGGCCGTTCTCGACGACGGCGATGACGTCCGCGTCGTGGGCGGTGTGCAAGCGGTGGGCGATGGCGACCACGGTGCGGCCGTCGAGGACGCGGGCCAGGGAGCGTTCCAGGTGACGGGCCGCCCGGGGATCCAGCAGCGACGTCGCCTCGTCCAGGACCAGCGTGTGCGGGTCGGCCAGCACCAGCCTGGCCAGGGCGACCTGCTGGGCCTGGGCCGGAGTGACGGTGAGTCCGCCGGAGCCGACCTCGGTGTCCAGGCCGTCGTCGAGCGCCCGCACCCATCCGTCCGCGTCGACCGCGCCGAGGGCCGCCCAGAGCTCGGCGTCCGTGGCGTCCGTCCGGGCGAGCAGGAGGTTGTCGCGCAGGGAGCCCACGAAGACGTGGTGCTCCTGGTTGACGAGGGCCACGTGCTCACGGACCCGTTCGGCGGGCATCCGGGACAGCTCGGCCCCGCCGAGGGTGATCCGGCCGTCCCGGGGCGCGTAGATGCCGGCCAGCAGCCTGCCCAGTGTGGACTTGCCGGCGCCCGAGGGGCCGACCAGCGCCAGCCTGGTGCCGGGCGCGACCTGAAGGGACACCTCACGCAGGACGTCCACGCCCTCCAGGTAGCCGAAGTGCACCCGGTCCGCGTGGACGTCCCGCCCCTCGGGAGCGAGCCCGGAGTCCGCGCCGGCCGGCTCGATGTCCCGGACTCCGACCAGCCGGGCCAGCGACACCTGGGCCACCTGCAGCTCGTCGTACCAGCGCAGGATCAGCCCGACCGGATCGACCAGCATCTGGGCGATCAGCGCGCCGGTGGTCAGCTGGCCGACCCCGATCCAGCCCTGGAGGACGAACACCCCGCCGACCATCAGCACCGACGAAAGGATCATCACGTGGCTGACGTTGATGCACGGGAAGAGCACCGACCGCAGCCACAGCGTGTACCGCTCCCAGGCCGTCCACTCCTTGATCCGCCGCTCCGACAGCTCGATGCGGCGCGCGCTCAGCCGGTGCGCCTCGACGGTGCGTCCGGCGTCCACGGTCTCCGCGAGCGCTGCGGCCACGGCGGCGTACCCGGCGGCCTCCGAGCGGTAGGCCGAGGGCGCCCGCTTGAAGTACCAGCGGCAGCCGATCACCAGCAGCGGCAGGGCGAGCAGCACGGCCGCGGCCAGGGGCGGCGCGGTGATCACGAGCCCGCCGAGGAGGAGGGCCGCCCACACCACGCCGATCGCCAGCTGGGGCACGGCCTCGCGCATCGCGTTGCCGAGCCGGTCGATGTCCGTGGTGATCCGGGAGAGCAGGTCACCGGTCCCGGCCCGTTCCAGGACACCAGGCGGCAGGCCGACCGCCCGCACGAGGAAGTCCTCGCGCAGGTCGGCCAGCATGCGCTCACCGAGCATCGAACCGCGCAGCCGCACTTGTCGTACGAACACGGCCTGCACGAGCAGTGCGATCACGAACAGCCCGGCCGTCAGCTCCAGATGGAGTTCGCGAGCCCCGTCCGACACCCGCTCGACGAGGTCGCCGAGGAGCCAGGGGCCGACCATGGAGGCCACCACCGAGACGGTGTTGACGCCGACGAGGACCGCGAAGGCGCGGCGGTGCCGGTGGAACAGCTCGGCCACGTAGGCGCGTACGGTCGCGGTGGCTCCGACGGGCAGGGTGTTCGCCGTCGTCGGTGCCGCCGGGTCGTAGGCCGGTGGCGCCACGCCGATCATGCTGTCTCCTCGATCTCTTCCAGTTCGTTCAGTACGGCGTCTTCGTTCAGTACGGCGTCTTCGGTGAGTACGGCGTCTTCGTTCCGTACGCCGTCGCGGGCCGCCTCTTCGTCGGTCTCGCGGGTGACGACCGCCCGGTACCGCGGCTCCTTGCGCACCAGTTCGCGGTGCACGCCGACCGCCACGACCTCGCCCTCGTGCACGAGCACCACGCGGTCGGCGTGGTCCAGGAGCAGCGGCGAGGAGGTGAACACCACGGTGGTGCGTCCGGCCCGCAGGTCCCGCACGCCCTGCGCGATCCGTGCCTCGGTGTGCGAGTCGACGGCGGAGGTCGGTTCGTCCAGGACGAGCACCTCCGGGTCGGTGAACAGGGACCGGGCCAGGGCGAGCCGCTGGCGCTGGCCGCCCGACAGGGATCGCCCGCGTTCGGTGATGCGCGCGTCCATAGGGTCCTCGGTGTCGAGGGATCCCTGGACCAGGGCCGCCAGCACGTCCGCGCACTGCGCGGCCGCGAGCGCCTCCTCGGCGCCGACGGCACCCGAGGCGGGCACGTCGAGCAGGTCGCGCAGGGTCCCGGAGAGCAGGACCGGGTCCTTGTCCTGGACCAGGACCGCCGTGCGCGCCGAGCCGAGCGGCAGCTCGTTCAGCGGCACCCCGCCCAGCAGCACCGACGTGCCCACTTCCGAAGGGTGCCCGCCGAGGCGCTCGGCCAGCAGCCCCGCCGCGTCCGGGTCGCCGCACACCACCGCGGTGAGCCGGCCGGAAGGGGCGAGCAGACCGGTGGCCGGGTCGTACAGATCCCCGCTCGGCAGGTCGTCCCCGGCCCTGTCCCGCGAGCCTTCGGCGGACGTGGCCCGCTCCAGCGACAGCACCCGGGCGGCCCGTGTGGCCGAGGGCCGGGAGAAGGAGTACGCCATGGCGATCTCCTCGAAGTGCCGCAGCGGATAGGTGAGGATCATGACCGAGCTGTAGACGGCGACCAGTTCGCCGATCTCCACGCGGCCCTGCCGGGCCAGATGGACGCCGTACCAGACGACCGCGATCAGCAGCAGCCCCGGCAGCAGTACCTGGATCGCGGCGATCAGGGACCACATCCGGGCGCTGCGCACGGCCGCGTGGCGGACCTCCTGGGAGGCCTCGCGGTAGCGGTCGAGGAAGAGTTCCTCGCCGCCGATGCCGCGCAGCACCCGCAGGCCGGCGACCGTGTCGGAGGCCAGTTCGGTGGCGCGGCCGGCCTTCTCGCGCTGGAAGTCGGCGCGTTTGGTCGCGCGGGGCAGCAGGGGCAGTGCCGCGAGGGCCAGGAAGGGCAGGCCCACGGCGACCACCCCGCCGAGTGCGGGCTGGTAGACGACCAGGCCGGCGCAGACCACGACGACGGTGACCGCCGCCGCGGTGAACCGTGACCATGCCTCCACGAACCAGCCGATCTTCTCGACGTCGCCGGTGGAGACGGCCACGACCTCGCCTGCCGCGACCCGCCGGGTCAGCGCAGAGCCCAGGTTCGCGGCCTTGTGGGCCAGGAGTTGCTGGACGCGTGCGGCCGCCGTGATCCAGTTGGTGACGGCGGTGCGGTGCAGGAAGGTGTCGCCGAGCGCGCTGCCGGCGCAGCACAGCGCCAACAGGCCGCCGGCGAGGGCGAGTCGGCGGCCGGAGTGGTCGACGACCGCCTGGATGGCCACGCCGACGCAGAAGGGCAGCGCGGAGATGGAGAGGAAGTGCAGCAGTCCCCAGGCCAGTGACTTGAGCTGTCCGCCCAGCTGGTTCCTGAAGAGCCACCACAGGAACCGGGGGCCCGAGCGGGCGTCCGGCACTCCCGGGTCGGGGTACGGAAGGTCTTGGATCTGCATGACGTGTGACGTCCCAGTGGCTCGTGTCAGGGGGGTGGGAGGGAGCCGCACACGGCGGCTGCAAACCGTGAAAGGTTCGCGGCAGAGCGTGGTCGGAGGCAACAGGTTTTCCGCCGTGCCGGACAGATCCGGCTGCGTTCGTGGAAGCGGCCTTCCTGCGCTCGCGGCGCGACCATGGAGCGATGCGAGGTGCAGGCGCACGGCCTGCCGTGGTGACGACGACGCTCCTGGGTGCGCTGCTGACCCCCCTGGGAGGATGCGGCGGTCCGGGCTCGGCAGGCACCGGCAACACCCACGCGAAAGTCGCCGGCAAACCCGCGGACCGACCGACCCGTATCCCCGGCGTCGGCGACCGTCTCCAGCGCCGCGTCCCCGCGGCCTCCCGCCAGGTCGTCGCGGTCTACGGCGACGGCAAGGACTCCCCGGACGCCACCGTCGAGCTCTACGCCAAGCGTGGTTCCGTCTGGGACCGGGTCCGCGGCTGGCCCGCGTACAACGGCAAGAAGGGCTGGACCACCGACCACAGCGAGGGCGACAGGCACAGCCCTGTCGGCGTGTTCACGCTGAGCGACGCGGGCGGCGCGCTCCCTGACCCCGGGGCCCGGCTGCCGTACAAGACGTCCGCCGCCATCGCGGCCCCGCGCTGGTGGCCAAGGACCTACTGGCACGACTTCGACCACGTCATCGCCATCGACTACAACCGGGTCACGGGCACCCCGCCGAACAACCAGACGCGGCCCGGGGGTTACGGCAAGGGCGGCGGCATCTGGCTGCACATGGACCACGGCAGCGGTACGTCGGCCTGTGCCAGCGTGTCCAGGTCGGCGATGCGGTATCTGCTGCGCACGCTTGATCCGGACCGGCGTCCTGTGGTGGTGATGGGAGACAGGGCGAACTTGAGGGACTGAGGGCGTCGGGGAGGCGCCACCCGGAGCGAGCGCGAGGCCTCGCCGCGGACCGGGTGCTGACACTCGACACCGGTACCTGGCGGTGCCGTCGAAGGCGCCGTCCCTCCAGTGCGTTGTCACCGGCCCCCGTCTTCGGCAACAAGCCTCGAACGACGAGTCGGTCACTGTCGACGGCCGCGCCCCAGCCCGGACCGTACGCGGTGGCACCGGCCGGACGACACCTACGTGAGCGACGCCACGTACACGGTCGACGTCCCGCTGATCGCGCGGCTGAGGCACATCGTGTGCGATGCGTCACAGGCCAGGTGATTTACCCGGCCGAAACGCGGCGGTCTCGCGCGTGATCAACCGTCCCTCCAGAGTGATGGCACGGAAACCGCTTTCCGTATCGCAGAAGTCTTCCCCCGGCTTCTGTACGTCCCCACCGCTCAAGGAGTGCCCGTGCCGCCGTCCGTCCCGTCCCTGCCGCGACGCGTCGCACGCATACTGCGTACCTCACTCTTCGCGCAGGTCGCCTGCGCGCTCGTGCTCGGCATCCTCGTCGGAAAGGTGTGGCCCGGCTTCGCCTCGGACCTCCAGCCGCTCGGCGACGGCTTCACCCGCCTCATCAAGACGATCATCTCGCCGCTCGTGTTCTGCGTGGTCGTCGTCGGCATCGCCAAGGCCGGTGACCTGAAGGCGTTCGGCCGGATCGGGCTCAAGGCGCTGATCTGGTTCGAGGTCGCGAGCACGCTGGCGCTGATCATCGGCCTGCTCGCCGCCAACATCGTGCAGCCCGGCTCGGGGATGCACGTCGACCCGGCCACGCTCAACACCGCGGCCGTGGACGCCAAGACCGGCGGCGGCCACCTGCCCTCGACGACGGAGTTCATCGTCAACGCGCTGCCCACCAGTTTCATCGGCGCCTTCGCCGAGAACTCCCTGCTCCAGGTGCTCATCCTGGCCTGTCTGGTGGGCGCCGCGCTGCTGCACCTCGGCCACACCAAGGTGCCGCAGGTGCTGCCCGCCATCGAGCAGGCCCAGGAGATCATCTTCGCGGTCGTCGGCTTCGTGATGCGCCTCGCGCCGATCGCGGTCTTCGGCGCGATGGCCGTCCTGATCGGCCAGTACGGCCTCGGCGTCATCGAGACCTACGCCCAGCTGATCGTCCTGTGCTACGCGGCCGCCGCCCTGTTCATCGCCCTGCTCGCCGTCGCGCTCAAGGCGGTCGCCGGGCTGAGCCTCTGGAAGTTCCTGCGCTACATCCGCGAGGAGATGCTCCTCGCGCTCGGCACCGCGTCCACCGAGTCCGTCATGCCGCGCGTGATGCAGAAGCTGCGCAAGGCCGGCGCCCGCGACGACGCCGTGGGTCTGGTGCTGCCGACCGGTTACTCCTTCAACCTGGACGGCGCCTCCCTCTATCTCTCCATCGGCACTCTGTTCATCGCCCAGGCGGTGGGCGTCGACCTGAGCCTGGGGCAGCAGATCACCGTGGTACTGGTCCTGATGCTGACCAGTAAGGGCATGGCGGGCATCCCCGGCTCGGCCTTCCTCGCCCTGTCCGCGACCGCCTCCTCGCTCGGCGCCATCCCCGCCGGTGCAGTCGCCCTGCTCCTCGGCGTGGACCGCATCATGGACTCGATGCGCGTCGTGACGAACCTGCTCGGCAACTGTGTCGCGGTCTTCGCGGTCTCCCGCTGGGAGGGGGCGCTGGACATCGACAAGGCCAAGAGGGTGCTGGACGGCGAGACCGCGCCCACCGTAGTGGAGGCACTGGTACCGGCTCAGCCCGCCAAGGAACACGCCAAGGAACCCGCCCCCGAGGTCGGTTGACACGCCTGACGGAACAGGCCGCGGCCACCGCTCCCGTCGTACGGAACGGTGGCCGCGGCCTGTTGGCCCAGTACTGCCTTCGCCCAGTACTGCCTTCGCGCAATGCTGCCCTCGTCGGTGCCGCCCGCGCTCAGTGCTGCCCGTCCACCAGCATGTCCAGCAGTCCGCCGAGTACGTCCCGCTGTTCGTCCGTCAGCGGCGCGAGGATCTCCTCCGCGGCGGCCCGGCGCACATCCCTCAGTCCCTGAAGGGTTTTGCGGCCGTCCTCGGTCAGCTCGATGCGGATCACCCGGCGATTCGCCGGATCGGGCACCCGGCGCACCTTGCCGCTCGCTTCCAGCCCGTCGACGAGCGTGGTCACCGCACGCGGCACCACCTCCAGCCGCTCCGCGAGATCGGCCATGCGGGGCGGTGTGTCCCAGTGCGCGAGGGTGCGCAGCAGCCGGGACTGGGCCGGGGTCACGCCGAGACCGCGCTCATGGAGCTGGCGCTTCTGGATGCCGTGCACCCGGCGCGTGAGCCTGAGCAACTGCTCGGCGAGCAGGCTGTCGGAATCTGGCGTGGTCATGCGGGAACAATATCAGGACCTGGTTCATTGTGAGCATAGGTAACAATGAGCTAGGCTCCGTCAGTCCGCATCACCTCACCTTCCGTAGGAGACCATGCCCCGCGATCACATCGACTGGACCCCCACCCCCGGCACCTCGACCGACCAGCCCCGTCAGGTGCGCCGCATCCTCCGGCTCTTCAAGCCCTACCGCGCGAAGCTCGCCGTCGTCGGCCTGCTGGTCGCCGCCGCCTCCCTCGTCACCGTGGCCACCCCGTTCCTGCTGAAGGAAACGCTGGACGTGGCCATCCCCGAGGGCCGTACCGGGCTGCTCAGCCTGCTCGCGCTGGGCATGATCCTCAGTGCCGTCCTCACCGGCATCTTCGGCGTGCTCCAGACCCTGATCTCCACGACGGTCGGCCAGCGCGTCATGCACGATCTGCGCACCGCGGTCTACGGCCGCCTGCAGCGCATGTCGCTCGCCTTCTTCACCCGCACCCGCACCGGCGAGGTGCAGTCCCGCATCGCCAACGACATCGGCGGCATGCAGGCCACCGTCACCTCGACGGCCACCTCCCTGGTCTCCAACCTGACCAGCGTCATCGCCACCATCGTCGCGATGATCGCCCTGGACTGGCGCCTGACCGTTGTCTCGCTGCTGCTGCTCCCGGTCTTCGTGTGGATCAGCCGCCGCGTCGGCAACGAGCGCAAGAAGATCACCACCCAGCGCCAGAAGCAGATGGCCGCGATGGCCGCGACCGTCACCGAGTCGCTCTCCGTCAGCGGCATCCTGCTCGGCCGCACCATGGGCCGCTCCGACTCGCTGACCCGGTCCTTCGCCGACGAGTCCGAGGGGCTGGTCGACCTCGAAGTGCGGTCGAACATGGCCGGCCGCTGGCGCATGGCCGTCATCGGGATCGTCATGTCGGCGATGCCCGCCTTCATCTACTGGACCGCGGGCATCGCCCTCCAGGCCGGCGGCCCCGACATCTCCATCGGCACCATCGTCGCCTTCGTCTCGCTCCAGCAGGGCCTGTTCCGCCCGGCCGTGAGCCTGCTGTCGACCGGCGTCCAGATCCAGACCTCGCTCGCGCTCTTCCAGCGCATCTTCGAGTACCTCGACCTGCCGATCGACATCACCGAGCGCGAGGACCCGGTCCACCTCGACCGCGTCAAGGGCGAGGTCCGCCTGGAGAACGTCGAGTTCCGGTACGACGGCAAGGGCGGCCCCATCCTCGACGGCATCGACATCGACGTCCCCGCGGGCAGCAGTCTCGCGGTCGTCGGCCCGACCGGCGCCGGCAAGTCCACGCTCGGCTATCTGGTCCCGCGGCTCTACGACGTGACCGGCGGCCGGGTCACCCTCGACGGGATCGATGTCCGCGACCTGGACTTCGACACCCTCGCCCGTGCCATCGGGGTCGTCTCGCAGGAGACGTACCTCTTCCACGCCTCGGTCGCCGACAACCTGCGCTTCGCCAAGCCGGACGCGACCGACGAGGAACTCGAACAGGCGGCGCGGGCGGCCCAGATCCACGACCACATCGCCTCCCTGCCGGACGGGTACGACACCGTCGTCGGCGAGCGCGGCCACCGGTTCTCCGGTGGTGAGAAGCAGCGCCTGGCCATCGCGCGGACCATTCTGCGAGACCCGCCCGTCCTCATCCTGGACGAGGCGACCAGTGCGCTGGACACCCGTACCGAGCACGCCGTGCAGGAGGCCATCGACGCGCTGTCGGCCAACCGCACCACGCTCACCATCGCGCATCGCCTGTCCACCATCCGGAACGCCGACCAGATCGTGGTCCTCGACTCCGGCCGGGTCGCCGAGCGCGGTACGCACGAGGAACTGCTGGAGAAGGAGGGACGGTACGCGGAACTCGTACGCCGGGACGCCCGACTGGACCCCGCGCACGAAGACGCGGAACTGGAACCGACCAGCTGAACCGAAACCGACAAGCCGAAGATATGCCTGGTTTGTGACGTTATGCGGGTTACCGTGCCCGCATGTACAGGAACACTCCTCCGCCACGGAGCACGATTCGACTGACGCGCCGGGGCCGTCTCGTCCTCATCGCGACCGGGGCCGTCGTGGCCGGCACCGCCGTGGCGGTGCCGCTGCTCAGCCTGCGGGGCGAGGGGGAGAAGGAGCCCGCCACCCTGGTGATCCCGGAGGGCTGGCGGGCCGGGCAGATCTACGACGCCGTCGACAAGGCCCTCGCCCGGCCTCCGGGCACCGCCAAGAAATCCCTGGCCAAGGCGAACCTCAGGCTGCCGGCCGACGCGGACGGCAATCCGGAGGGCTACCTCTTCCCGGCGACGTATCCCCTGGAGCGCAACGGGAGGAAGACGACGCCCGAGGAGCTGCTGTCGTTCATGGTCGACACCGCGAACAAGAAGTTCAGCGGCGCCCCCGTCGCGGCAGGCGCTCAGCGCAACGCGTTGAATGTCTACCAGGCCGTCACCATCGCGAGCATCGTCCAGGCCGAGGCGGCGACCGAGGCCGACATGGGGAAGGTGGCCCGGGTCGTCTTCAACCGCCTGGAGCGCGGGATGCCGTTGCAGATGGACTCCACCATCAACTACGCCCTGAACCGCTCCACGCTGCGGACGACCGGCGCCGACCTGCGCATCGACAGCCCCTACAACTCGTACCAGCGCATGGGTCTGCCACCGACCCCGATCGACAATCCGGGTGAGGCCGCGATGCGCGCGGCGATCAACCCGACGCCGGGGGACTGGCTGTACTTCGTGACGGTGAAGCCGGGGGACACCCGCTTCACCAACAGCTTCGACGAACACCGGCGCAACGTAACCGAGTTCAACAAGAACCAGAGCAAGTCAGCTGGGAAGGGGTGACCTTGGCGGTGTGTCAGGCGGCGGCGGGCGCCCCCGTCAGCAGTCGCCTGATGTCGCGTACGGCCGCGCGGCCCGCGCGGTTTGCGCCGATGGTGCTCGCCGACGGGCCGTAGCCGACGAGATGGACGCGCGGGTCGGCGACCGCACGCGTGCCCTCGGCCCTGATCCCGCCACCCGGCTCGCGCAGCTTCAGCGGGGCCAGGTGATCGACGGCGGCCCGGAAGCCGGTCGCCCACAGGATCACATCGGCGTCCACCTGCCGCCCGTCGTTCCACTCCGCGCCCTCGGGCGTGATCCGGTCGAACATGGGCTGCCGGTCGAGGACCCCGTCCGCGATCGCCTGTCGTACCGCGTCGTTCAGCGGCAGGCCGGTCACCGACACCACGCTCTTCGGCGGCAGTCCCTGCCGTACCCGCTCCTCGACGAGCGCCACGGCCTCCCGGCCGATGTCCTCGGTGAAGGGGCCCTCGCGGAACACCGGCGCACGCCTGGTCACCCAGGTGGTGGCGGCCGCGTACGGGGCGAGCTCCATGAGGTGCTGGGTGCCGGACGCGCCCCCGCCCACCACGACCACCCGCAGCCCGGTGAAGGCCTCGGGCCCGGGGTACTGCGCGGTGTGCAACTGCCGCCCCCGGAAGGTCTCCTGGCCGGGATAGCGCGGCCAGAACGGCCGGTCCCAGGTGCCGGTCGCGTTGATCAGCGCGCGCGTCGACCAGGTGCCGTCCGAGGTCTCCACGAGCAGCCGGCCACCCTCGCCCTCGCGCACGGCACGAACGTCCACCGGCCGCCGTACCCGAAGGTCGAAGGCGCGCTCGTACGCCGTGAAATACTCGGCGATCACCTCCGACGACGGCCGCTGCGGGTCGGCGCCGGTGAGCTCCATCCCCGGCAGCGCGTGCATGCCGTGGACCTTGCCGTACGTCAGCGACGGCCACCGGAACTGCCAGGCGCCGCCGGGGGCGGGGGAGTGATCCAGCACCACGAAGTCGCGCTCCGGCTCGAAACCGGTACGGCGCAGGTGGTAGGCGCTGGACAGACCTGCCTGTCCAGCGCCTACGACGACTACCTCGACCTCGCGCGTGTTGTTCACGTTCTACTAACGGTGGCGAGGCCGTGGATCTTCCCGGGTCAGACCTCGGAGGGGCGGGGCGCGGAGGCCGACGCGGGCAGATCGCCGTTGAACCGCGTGTCCACGAAATTCCCGAAGTCCACCTTCCCCGGGATCAGCTTCAGCGAGGTGAACGTGTCGGCGATCTCCTGCTCCGAGGCGATGAGCTGTTGGTCCACGGCAACCGCGACCCGGGTGGTGTACGTCCGCTTCACCGCGGCCAGCGCCACGTCCTGGGGCAACCCCGTCTCCTTCGCCCAGACCTTGGCCCACTCCGACTCGTGGGAGTAGACCCACTTGTAGGCGCGTCGCAGCCGCTTCAGGTAGTCGTCGATCGCGGCGGCCTTCTTCTTGTCCTTCAGCGCGCCCGGCGCCGCCACCTGGAAGGTCAGACCGTTGGTGATGCCGTCCCCGGTCGTCAGCACGCGGCCCTGCTTCGACTGGAGGATCTGCGAGGTGTACGGGTCCCACACCGCCCACGCGTCGACCTTGCCGGAGGTGAACGCGGCGAGGGCGTCGGCCGGTTGGAGGTACTTGACCTTCACGTCGTTCAGACCGAGCCCGGCCTTCTTGAGGGAGGCGACCAGCTGGTAGTTGGCCGAGGACCCCTGCGCCACGGCGACGGACCTGCCCTTGAGCTGCGCGGGGTCGGTCAGTTCGGAGTCGTTCGGGACCAAAATGGCGTCGCCCTTGGACGTCCCGTGCCAGGCCGCCACCACCGTGATCTTCGAGTCGGCTCCGGCCGCGAACACCGGCGGGGTGTTGCCGACGCCGCCGATGTCGACGGCCTTGGCGTTGACGGCCTCCAGAAGCGGCGGACCGGAGGTGAAGGTGGACCACTTGATCTTGTAGTCGAGGTTGTCGAGCTCCCCGGCGGCACGCAGGATCGCCTCCGAACCACCCTTCTGGTCCCCGACGTCGAGCGTGAGGGAGCCCTTGCCGTCGGTGTCGGTGCCGGCGGACGCGTTCCCACCGCAGGCGGTGAGCAGAAGGGCGAAGGGGAGGAGCAGTGCGGCGGGGGCGAGGCGACGTCGCATGGGGGATCCGTTCTGTGGAACTTGGCTTGTGGGTGGGGGAGTTCAGGCGGCTTCGGCTGCGGTGTCGACGCCCAGGCGCTCCAGGAGCTGCCCGCGGATCTCCGCGAACCGGGGATCTGTGATGTCGCGCGGCCGGTCGAGGTCGATCTCCTGCTCGTGCGCGATGACCCCCTCGTCCATCACGAGGACCCGGTCGGCGAGCAGGACGGCCTCCTCGACGTCGTGCGTCACCAGCAGCACCGCGCAGCCGCGGCGCTGCCACAACTCGCCCACCAGGCGCTGGGCCTTGATCCGGGTGAGCGCGTCGAGCGCGCCGAACGGCTCGTCCAGCAGCAGGAGATCAGGCTCGCGTACCAACGCCCGTGCCAGGGAGGCGCGTTGTGCCTCGCCGCCGGAGAGGGTCTTGGGCCAGGCGTCCGTACGGTGGCTCAGACCGACCTCCTGCAGGGCCTGGTCCGCGACGGCACGGGCCGGCTTGCCGGGCAGGCCCAGCAGGACGTTGCGCCACACCTTCTTCCACGGCATCAGCCGGGGTGCCTGGAAGGCGACCGCCTTGCGGCGCGGGACCAGGACGGTGCCCTCGATGTCCCGGTCGAGTCCGGCGAGGATGCGCAGCAGGGTGGACTTGCCGCAGCCGCTGCGGCCCAGCAGGGCGACGAACTCGCCCGGCCGGACGTCGAGTCGGAGGTTGTCGATGACGGCACGGCCGTCGAAGGAGCGGGTCAGACCTTCGACGCGCACGGCCTGCGCGGGGCGGGGCACCTCGGACGCTTCGGAAGCCCCGGGCGAGACAACTGTGCCAGAGGTGTCAGACGTGTCAGACGTGTCAGACGTGTCAGACGTGTCGGACGTGCGGGACACCTGGGGGATCACCGGCCGGTGAACGTCGGTCGCCATTGCAGCAGCAGCCTTTCGAGGGAGCGGACGATGAAGTCGGCCAGCAGGCCGAGGAAGGCGTAGACGATCAGGCAGACCACGATGACGTCGGTGCGCAGGAAGTCCCGAGCCTGCACCATCAGGAAGCCGATGCCGGAGTCCGCGTTGACCTGCTCCGCGAAGACGAGCGCGAGCCAGGCGATGCCGAGCGAGTAGCGCAGACCGGTCATGGCGCCGGGCAGCGCGCCCGGCAGGATGACATGGCGTACGAGCCCCCACCGGGAGAGACCGAGGGACTCCCCGGCCTCGATCAACTGCGAGTCCACGCCACGGATGCCCGCGTAGACGTTCAGGTAGAGCGGAAAGGTCACGCCGAGGGTGATGATGGCGATCTTCGGGGCCTCGCCGATGCCGAACCAGATGATGAACAGCGGGATCAGACCGACGAACGGCACGGTCCGCAGCATCTGCACCGGTGCGTCCACGATGTCCTCACCCACCCGGAACAGGCCCGAGACGAGGGCGAGTCCGGTGCCGATGACGGTGCCGAGGAGCAGCCCGCCCGCGACCCGTTGGAGCGAGGTCGTCATCGCCGAGGTCAGTGAACCGTCGGCGATCAGATCGCCCCCGACCTGGGCGATACGGCCGGGGGAGGCCAGGACGTCGGCGGTCAGCACACCTGTGCTGCTGAGGAGTTGCCACAACGCCAGCAGCAGGACCGGACCGGTGGTGCGGCGCAACCAGCGGGGGACGCGGGTACGGCGGGAGGAGGTGGGGACGATGGGTTCGAGGTCGGGAGCGGGGCCGGGGGTGGTGAGCTCGGCGGCATCCTGGCGGGACGTTTCCGATATGTCGGGTGCGGACGAGCCGGGCGGGGCATGGCTGATGCTCATGATGCTCCACGGAGGGGGAGAGCGGCCGGTGAGGGGCACGCCTCGACACCACCGCACAGGACGGCACGGATCAGTGCACGCGTCCGTCAGCGGAGCGAGGGTGGGGGAAGAAAGGGAAGGGGCGTCAGCAGCCGCGGCGACACGCGGCGGAGGCCACCCGCAGCAGGTCGATGTGACCGCGCGTGGTGAGCAGGACTGAACGCAACATGTGGCCGAAGCTAGCCAGTCGGCGTGTCCACGGTCAATGGCGTCTCGCGGACTGGAACCTCCGTATCGCAGGATGAGCCGTCCATGACGAGTGAATCCCGCGGGAGGGGTGAGGATAGGGGCATGTCAGACGCTCTCACCACCCGAGTCCTGAACGTCGCCTCCGGTTCCGCGGAGCGGATCGTCGACCTCACCGGCGACTGCGAGGCCTTCCTGAGGGAGGCCGCCGCGGGCCGCGACGGCCTCCTCAACGTCTTCGTCCCGCATGCGACCGCAGGCGTCGCGATCATCGAGACGGGCGCCGGCAGTGACGACGACCTCCTGGCCGCCCTCCACACCCTCCTCCCCGCCGACGACCGCTGGCAGCACCGCCACGGCAGCCCCGGCCACGGCCGCGACCACGTCCTCCCGGCGATCGTGCCTCCACACGCCACACTGCCGGTGGTGAACGGGCAGCTGGAGCTGGGGACCTGGCAGTCGGTGTGCCTGGTGGACACGAACAGGGACAACCCTCAGCGGAAGGTGCGCCTCACTTTCCTCGCGGGCTAGTGGGCGAACGTGCCCTGTGCGGGTGCGAAGGGTGAGTCACGGCCTCTGGCCTGTGAACGGGTCCCCGGCTTGGGGGAATTGTGGCTCTTGCTTTGCCCGTGCGTGCGTTGCCTGTCCCGTCACCCGGACCTAGCCTCACCTGCGGAACCGTGGGAAGGACCGGCATGCTGACGACCGTTCGAGAGCAGGCGACGGGGCTCACCAAGGACCAGCGCAACGCGTTCGTCGCCGCCTATCTGGGATGGGCGATGGACGCGTTCGACTAGCGGTGGCTGGGGCTGCGTCGTGGTGACTCGCACGCCGGTGGTGGACTGTTTCGCGTGACCCGGAGGTCGGTGCGGTGCTCGGGCCGCTTTACGTGACCCGGACGCCGGTGCGGTGGGCGGGCCGTGTCGTGGAGACCGGGACGCCGGTGCGGTGCTGGGACCGTGTCAATCGCGCCCCGGGGTCGGTGCGGTGCTCGGGTCGCCTCTTCGCCCCGGGATGTTGGTGCGGTTGCTGGGGCTGCGTCGTGGTGACTCGCACGCCGGTGCTGGACTGTTTCGCGTGACCCGGACGCCGGTGCGGTGCTCGGGTCACGTCATCGGCATCCAGGCCCCCGCGCCGTACTAGCGCCGCCTCACCGCCCCGCACCCCGTTGCCGTACTCACGGCGTCACCTCCACGTCGAGTTCGGCGAGCAAGCCTCGAACGCGCCGCTCGATCTCGTCGCGGATCGGCCGGACGGCCCCGACGCCCTGCCCGGCGGGGTCGTCCAGCTTCCAGTCCAGGTACCGCTTGCCCGGGAAGTACGGGCAGGCGTCCCCGCACCCCATCGTGATGACCACGTCGGAGGCCTGGACCGTGTCGGCGGTGAGGACCTTCGGGATCTCGGCGGAGATGTCGATACCGGTCTCCTTCATGGCCTTCACCACAGCGGGGTTCACCGCGTCGGCGGGCGCGGAACCGGCGGAGCGGACCTGGACCCTGTCCCCCGCGAAACGGGTGAGGAAGGCGGCGGCCATCTGGGACCGGCCGGCGTTGTGCACGCACACGAACAGCACGGACGGGGCGACGGGAGAGCTCATGAGGACACGGCGCTTTCTTCTGCGGGTCGGGCGGGGAACTGCTGATCGCCGTGCGGGACGCCGACCTCCTCCCCGGTCACCTGCGTGGACCGGCCGAAGGTGACGGCGATCAGGGCGAGACCGACGCCCGCGCCCACGAACTGCGCGGCGAGGAACGGCGCCACGGAGGCGGGAGCGATGCCGGCGAAGGTGTCGGTGAAGGCCCGGCCGATGGTCACGGCCGGATTGGCGAAGCTGGTGGAGGAGGTGAACCAGTAGGCGGCGCCGATGTAGGAGGCGACCCCCACCGGTGCCAGGTGCGCCCGGCCTGCCCGCGCCAAGCCGAAGATCAGCCAGACCAGTCCCGCCGTGGCGACCGCTTCGCCCAGCCACAGATGTCCCGCGGACCGGTCGTGCGTCGACCACCGCACCAGAGGCCGGCCGAACATGGCGTCCGCCAGGACCGCGCCGGCGACGGCCCCGGCGATCTGGGCGGGCACGTACGCCGCCACTTCTCGCGGGCCGGGTCCGTCGGCCGTACGGCGGCCGGTGAACCAGGCGGCGAGGGTCACGACGGGGTTGAAGTGCGCCCCGGAAACGGGCCCGAGCAGGGCGATGAGCACGCCCAGACCGAACACGGTGGCCAGGGAGTTGGCCAGCAGTTGCACACCGATGTCGCGGGTCAGCTCACTCGCCTGGATCCCCGAGCCGACCACCACCGCCACCAGCGCCGCTGTGCCGACGGCCTCGGCCGCCGCCCGCCGCGCGAGAGGGACGGAGGTGCTCACGCGGAGGCCCTCGCGGGTACGGACGGTGTGGGTACGGCCGGTGTCTCGAGGAGGGCGGACAGCCTGCCCAGGGCCTCGGGGAGCACCCAGTAGTACACCCAGGTCCCCCGTCGCTCGGAGCCGACCAGCCCGGCCTCGCGCAGCACCTTCAGATGGTGGGAGATGGTCGGCTGGGAGACGTCGAAGGGGCCGGTCAGGTCGCACACGCACGCCTCGCCGCCCTCATGGGAGGCGATCAGGGACAGCAGACGCAGCCGGACGGGGTCCGACAGGGCTTTGAACATCCGCGACAGCTCGGCCGCGTCCACTTCGCCCAGCGGCTCACGGACCATCGGGGCGCAGCAGGCCTCGTCCTGACCGAGCACCGGCAGATCAGCTTGTTTCGACATGGCTCTATGTTGACATCCGTCTATCCAGGTGGCAACCTCCGCTGTATCGATATCCGTCGATACAGCATCGTCCCGGATGGGAGACCGCCATGTCCCGAGTCCAGCTGGCCCTGCGCGTCGCCGACCTGGAAGGCTCGATCGCCTTCTACTCCAAGCTCTTCGGCACCGAGCCCGCCAAGCGGCGCGAGGGCTACGCCAACTTCGCCGTCACCGAGCCCCCGCTGAAGCTGGTCCTCATCGAGGGCGGTAGCGGCGAGGAGACCCGCCTCGACCACCTCGGCATCGAGGTCGCCGGCACGGAGGACGTGAGCGCCGCCACGACCCGGCTGAAGGAGGCCGGCCTGGCCACCTTCGAGGAGAACGACACCTCCTGCTGCTACGCCCTGCAGGACAAGGTGTGGGTGCACGGCCCGGGCAAGGAGCCGTGGGAGGTGTACGTGGTCAAGGCCGACGCCGACACCCTGGCGAAGACCGACACCTCCCCGGACGCCTGCTGCACCGGGGCGAAGGCCGCCGCAGGATGTGCCTGCGGAAGCTGACCCCCTGCCTCCCGGCGCGGAGTGTCCACCATGCCCTCTGCCCGGGACAGCGGCGAGGCCGTCCCGGGCAGGGGTGCGTACGGAGGGGTTACGGGGTGGTCAGATAGGCCCTTTCGATCGTCTGGGTCAGGGTGTTGCCCGCCCGGTCCGTCAGCTCCGCGCGCAGGGAGACGGAGCCTGCCGTCGCCGGGTGCTTCAGCGACAGGTGTGTGCCGCCGACGGACTTGGCGGGCTGCCAGGTCTTCCCCTCGTCGTAGGACACCTGGAAGGTGAGCTTCGCCGGGCGCTGTCCGGCCGCCGCGCCCTCGACGGTGAAGGGCACCTCGAACCGCATGCCCGCCTTCGCCGTACTGGCCAGGGTCAGCTCGGGGCTGAAGCGGACCGTCGACACGGGCAGTGCGGTGAACTCGTCGTCCGGGGTCTTCGCCGAGCGGAAGGTCCACTCCGCGTGGACGCGGGTGCTGACCGAATACACCGCAGGGTCACGGGAGTTGTCCACCGTCAGCCTGTACGCGGTGTCCCCTTCCGGGACCGTGTAGTCGGTGACCCCGTCGGTCGGCGGGATGCCGTAGTCGTCGGTGATCTCCTTGCCGTCCGCCTCCAGCCTGGTCGTCACCGCGGTCGTGTCGCTGGTGCCCCAGTGTCCGTCGCCGTCGCCGAACAGCGGGACGTACGCCCTGATGGCGTTCCCCATGCGGGCGACACCGGGGAAGCCCCTGGCCGGTCCCCGCTGTCCGGTGCCGCCCAGTGCCGGGCCGAAGACACCGACGTTGAAGCGCTCCTGGTAGCTGTGACGGGCCTTCCAGGTCTGCGGCATCCTCATCAGGAAGTTCTCGAAGACCGAATCTTGGCCCTCGCCCGAGACCTGCCAGGTGCGCAGGGACCACTGCACGCCGTTGTCGAGGACGTACTCGGTGCTCCGGAACGGCAGGTCGCCCCGCATGTCGGTGAAGCCGAACACCAGTTGACCGTCGGGCAGATGCGGGCTCACCTCCGCCTGGACACGCCGGCCGTCGACGGCCTCGCCCACCTGGAGGTCGATCTTCGCCAACTGTTTCCGCTCGACCTTGGCGGTGAAGCCGTCCACGCTGCCCTTCCGGTACCAGGCCGCGTGATAGTTGACCCGGCTGCCGTCCGTGCTCCGGCCGCTCCAGCCGCCGGAGTACAGGGCGTTGAGCCCGTCCACGGGCTCCCCGCCGCCAAGCCGCCCGAACCGCGAGCCCGTAAAGCGCGGCATCAGGTACTGGAGTGATCCGTCCCGCTTGCCCTCCCCGCGCCCGAAGCCGATCACGACGGTGGCGTCGGTGTTCTCGGCCGTCGGGTCCGGCACGGTGATGTCCACCGGCTTCGCCTGCCGGGCGTCCACGGTGACGGTCTTGTCGCCGTCCAGCCGGAACCTCGGCTCCACCAGCACGGCGTGCAGCGGCGACGAGGTCTCCGGGTGGACGACCCCGCTGAGGATGTAGTCGCCCTTGGGCAGCCGTACCGTCAGCTCGCCGTCCTGCGCGTCGGCGTACTCGGCGTAGAAGTCGCCGTCGAAATCGGCGACGGCGGTGGCGGCGTCCCCGGTCGGCCGGCCATCCTCGTCGAGATGCTTCAGCGTCAGGCTGTACGACTCCACCTCGCGCGCCACCCCTACGGCGGACCGCACCTGGACCTTGCCGTCGGCCGAAGTGGCCTGCACCGAACCGCCGAAGCTGCCGTCGGCGCTCCCCGCGCGGGTGTCCGCCGTGACCTCGGCGCTCGCGGTGCCGCCCGCCGGGACGGTGATCCGCTGCGGAGACACGCTGAACATGCCCTCGGCGGCGGGCTTCCCGTCCACCGCGAAGGCGTCGACGGACAGATCCAGGGTGACCGGCTCGGTGCCGAGGTTGCGGTAGGTGAGCTGCTGGGTGGACGGCTTGTCGTCGCCGTGCGGCCACCGCTGCTCGCCGAAGTCGAGCGGTCCCTGCTCGGTGACGACGTTCTGGTCCAGCGCCCGGACCAGATCGGTACGGCCGGTGCCCTGCTGGAAGGCGCTGTACGTCCCCGGCTTCGCGGAGCCGGTGAGGACCGCCTTGAGGCGCTCGCCGCTCCAGTCGGGATGCTGCTGGGCGAGGAGGGCCGCGGCACCCGCGACATGCGGGGTCGCCATGGACGTACCGTCGAGGGTGGCGTAACCGGGGATGCCGGAGGGGTACTCCTTCTCGAGGATGCTGCCGGCCGCCGCCGCTGCCGTGATCTCGACACCGGGCGCGGTCAGGTCCGGCTTGACGCCGCTGTCGCCGACCCGAGGGCCGCGGCTGGAGAAGTCGGCGAGCGCGTCGGACTTGTCGACCGCGCCCACGGTGAGCGCGGCGCCGGCGCTGCCGGGCGAGCCGACCGTGCCCTCGCCGTACTCGCCCTCGTTGCCCGCCGCCACGACGAAGAGCGTGTCGGAGTCGGCGGAGAGCCGGTTCACGGCCTCCTCCATCGGGTCGGTGCCCGGCAGGTCGGTGCCGCCGAGGCTGAGGTTGACGACGTCCGCCCCCTGGGCCACCGCCCACTCCATGCCGGCGATGATCCCGGAGTCCGAGCCGAAGCCCGTGTCGTCCAGGACCTTGCCGTTGAGGATCTTCGCGCCCGGTGCGACCCCCTTGAACCTGCCGTCGGACTTGGCGCCGGTGCCGGCCACGGTGGACGCCACGTGCGTACCGTGTCCGAACTTGTCGCCGGTGCCGTCGGAGCCCGAGAAGTCCTTCTCCTCGACCACCTGGTGCGCGAGATCGGGGTGGGAGGTGTCGACCCCGGTGTCCAGGACGGCGACCTTCACCCCGGTGCCGTCGTACCCGGCGGCCCACGCGGCAGGTGCGCCGATCTGCGGGACGCTTCTGTCGAGCGAGGCTTTGCGCCGGCCGTCCAGCCAGACCTTCTCGACGGCCCCGGACTCCTCGGTGGTGACGGTGTCCCAGAAGTCGGTGGTGCGCTTCTTGACGGAACGCATCGACCTGCCGTTGACCACGGGCAGCGTACGGCCCATCCGGGCCCCGGCCTCGGTGAACGGGCTCATCGAGGGCGCCTTCTTGCCCTTGAACGTGACGATCAGCGGTACGTCGGACCGGCCCGCGTCGTCGTAGCCGTCCTTGAGCAGCTGCGTCACGTCGAACAGCCGAGCGTCCAACTTGCCCTGGGCGAGCAGCAGTTCGGCGTCACCGGGTACGACCCGGGTGTGTCCGGCGACCTCCCGGACCGAGAACGGCACGTCCTTGCGGCCCGGTGCCCGCTCCACTCCGGAGACCTGCCCCTTGTCGCCGACCAGGACCCGGTCGCCGGTGACCAGCGTGACCGTCCGTACCGCGGCGGCCGTACGGCCGTTCCCGGTGTCGACGGCTCCCGCACCGGCCGGGAGACCGGCGAGGACCAGGGCCGCGGAAGCCACTCCCGCGGCCATGGCGGCATGTCTGTGGCGTACGCGTAACTCCATCTGAACTCCTGACAGTTGGGGATCGATGCGTCACGGGACGGAGGGGCCCGTGAGGAGCCGGCCGTCGCGGTCGTACGGCCAGACATTGGGGACGCAGCCGAGCAGGCCCTTGATCTGCTGCATCATCGCCGGGGCCGGCTGCCCCTTTCCGGGACAGGTCACATGGCCGTGGCCGAGGAAGTGGCCCACCTCATGGTTGATGATCAGCGAGCGGTACCCGACGACGTCCTTCGGATAGAACTCGGTGGCCAGGACCCAGCGTCTGAGGTTGACCATCACGTTGCGGTTGACGCTGCAGTTGACCTTGCCGCCGGTGTCGAGACCACCCTCGGCACAGAACTTGTCGACGGTCGCCGGGGTGGCGAGCCGGACCCGGAAGTCGGTGGCGCCACTGGACACCCGCTGAAACGCCGAGTGGCCGTCGGCCGTCCAGCCCCGTGGGTCGGCCAGGGTCCGCTCCACCTGCGCGGCGACGTCCTCGGGGGAGATCGTGATGCCCTTCTCCACCTCGACCCGGTAGCGCAACGGTGTGCCCCTGCCGACCCGTGCGCTGCCACCGGGCGCGGTGACGAAGGTCCCCGGACCGCTCTGGGGGAGGGGAGTCGTGGAGGGGCCGGGAGACGCGCTCGACTCTTCCGAGTCCGAGTCCGAGTCCGCCTCCGGTTCCGGCCCCGGTTCCGTTGACCCGGTGGTCCTTTGAGCCGCCGGACTCTCAACTGGTGGAAGAGCCACGGACGTTCGCCCCGCGTCGGACGGCAGCCACGCCACCACCGCGCCACCGACAGCCGCGAAGGCCGCCAACGCGGCCAGGCCGCCCATCAGTTGGCTCTTCACACTCCGCTCGGAGCGCTTCCGGCGACGGTTGCCGGTGGGGTTTCGTCTGTGCGCTGTCACGGTGGTTCACGATGTGATCGCCATGTGATCGGATCTGGCCCGGAAGATAACGAACCGATAACCCTCCTCGTGGTCATGGCCGTGTGGATACTGTGCGCATGCCACGTGTACTGCTGATCGAAGACGACCCCGCCGTGCGGGAGGGGGTCGCCCTGGCCCTGCGCCGCCAGAACCATGACGTCGCCGCCACCGCCACCGGCGAGGAGGGGATGGACCGGCTGCGGGCCTTCCGGCCGGACATCGTCGTCCTCGATCTGATGCTGCCCGGCATGACCGGCCTGGACGTGTGCCGGGGCATACGGGCCGTCGACCAGACCCTGCCGATCATCATGGCGACGGCCCGGGGCGAGGAAGTGGACATCGTCGTCGGCCTGGAGGCGGGGGCCGACGACTACGTCGTCAAACCCGTACTGGCCAGGGTGCTCGATGCGCGTATACGCGCCGTCCTGCGTCGGACGGCGGGGGCCGCGCCGGGCGCCGAGGGCCTGCCGAAGATCGACACCTACGGCGACCTCGCCGTCGACCGGGCCGGCCTGACCGTCGCGCTGAGCGGCGAGCCGATCGCTCTCGCCCCCTCCGAGTTACGGCTTCTGCTCACCCTCTCCGCCTCACCGGGCCAGGTGTTCAGCCGTCAGCAACTCCTGGAGGCGGTGTGGGAGCACGACTATCACGGTGACGCCCGACTGGTGGACGCCTGCGTCAAGCGACTGCGCACCAAGATGTCCGAGCCGCCCCGCGCACCCCGCTACATCCACACCGTGCGCGGTTTCGGCTACCGCTTCGCGGCGCCGTGAGGAAGCGCCGGCTGCGGGGCCTGCGGGCCCGTCTGGTGGTGGCCTTCGGGCTCGTCGCCGCTGTCGCGGCCATCTCGACCGGGGCCCTGACCTTCCGGGAGGCGCGCACCGGAGTCCTCCAGCAGAGCCAGGACGCCACCATCAGACAACTTCGGGCCCAGCTCAACCAGCATGCCGCCGAACTCGCCGTGCCCCCCGAGGAGTCGGCGCTGCGGGAGTTCGCGCAGGACGTGGCGGCCACCGAGTCGCAGGGCAGCTGGCGGGTGCTGGTGACCTACGGGGCCCTCAGCGGCTCCTCCGCCCCGGGAGACCCCTTCACCGAGGTGACGCCTGCTTTGCGGGAGGCCGTCGGAGCCAGCCGGGCCACCGTCTTCCAGCGGGTGCGCGGCGAGGGACGCACCTCCCTCGTCGTCGGCATGTCGATCCTCTTCGGCGGCCGGGACACCACCCCCACGGTCACTGGGGTCCACGTGTTCCTCGTCGTTCCGCAGACCACGGAACAGGCGTACGTCGACGCCCTGGTCACCGCTGTTGAACGGGCCATGGTGGTGGCCCTCGCGCTCGCCGTCGTGCTCGCGCTCCTCGCCGCCCGCGGGGTGCTGGTGCCGGTGCGCAAGCTGCGGCTCGCCACCCGCAGGATCGCCGAAGGGCGCCTGGACACCCGGCTCGCGGTCAACGGCTCGGACGAACTCGCCGACCTGTCCCACACGTTCAACGAGACGGCCGCCGCACTGGAGTCGTCGGTCGCGGAACTCCGCGAGATGGAGTCCCGCGCCCGCCGCTTCGCCGCCGACGTCTCGCACGAACTGCGCACCCCGCTCGCCGCCATGTCCGCGGTCACCGACGTCCTCGACGAGGACGCCGCCCGACTGGACCCGGACACGGCCACCGCCGTCCGGCTCATCAGCGAGGAGACCCTCAAACTCGCCCGTCTCGTCGACGACTTGATGGAGATCTCCCGCTTCGACGCGGGCGCGGCGGTGCTGCACCTCGACGAGATCGACCTCGCCGAGTCGATCCGCCGCACCCTCGCCTCCCGCGGCTGGACGGACACGGTGACCACCGATCTGCCGCCACCGGACGCGGTACGCGGACGTGTCGACCCGCGCCGCCTCGACGTGGTCGTCGCCAACCTGGTCGGCAACGCGCTCAAGCATGGTGAGCGTCCGGTGCAGGTGCGCCTGAGCGGCGGCGACGCGGCGGCCGTCATCGAGGTGCGGGACAGCGGTCCCGGCATCCCGTACGACGTCCTGCCCCATGTCTTCGAGCGTTTCTACAAGTCGGACACCGCCCGGATCCGCTCCGAGGGCAGCGGCCTCGGCCTGTCCATCACCGCCGAGAACGTCCGGATCCACGGCGGGACCGTCCGCGCGGCCAACCACCCGGCCGGCGGTGCCGTCTTCACCGTAGAACTTCCGCTGCGGCGGGACGAGTCGCCCGAGGAGAGCACGTCATGAAGCTGCTGCGCCGCGTCCCGCTGCTGGCGCTTCTCGCGGTCACCTCCTGCGGGATCCCCGCGACCGGCGTGGTGGAGGCCGGCGGCCCAGCGAGCGGGACCCTTCCGCAGACGCCGGTCTACTTCGTCGAGGGCGGCGCACTCGTCGCGATGCCCCGCACGACCGAGCGGCCCGGTGACCCGGAGGCGGCGCTGCGGCTGCTGATGGCCGGTCCGCTGGCCGGGGAGGGACGCCAGGACGGCCTTGCCACCGAGGTACCGGGAGTGCCGACCGCCATGGCACTCCCGCCCGCCACCGACGGGCCCGGCGAGCCGCCCTCGCCGGACACCCCGACGGTGACGGTGAAGGGGAACGCGATGACGATCCGGCTCCCCGCGGGCATGGACAGGCTGAGCGGCACCGGGGTGCGGCAGATCGTCTGCACGGCCGCCGCCGCGTACCTCCTCACGCGTCCGTCGGACGCCACGGTCACCGCTGAAGTGACCGGCGGCGATGGCTGGCAGGTCAGGGCGTCGGACGAAAGCTGCCCCGAGCGGTGAGGAGGCGGAAGGTCACCGGGGTCCGAGCGGCTCCGGCAGGGTGCGCGCGGCGAGCAGCGTGACGTCGTCCTCCGAGTCGGCCGGGGCCAGGCGGTCGACGACGGTGGTGAGGATGTCCGGGAGGGCGTGGCCGGAGGCGATGGGGACGTGGGCGAGGGCCGCGAGACCCGTGTCGATGTCCTCGCCGCGCCTCTCCACGAGCCCGTCGGTGTAGGCCAGCAGCAGGGAGCCCGGCGGCACCGGACGGCGCCGGCTCTCGTACCCGCCGAAGCCCGTGCCCAGGGGAGGTCCGACCGGCAGATCCGCGAGCTCGGGGGCGCTGCCGGGCCGGACCAGCAGGGGCGGGACATGGCCGGCCGTGGCCAGGACCGCTTCCTCGGCGGCGGGGTCCAGCAGGGCCAGCACACAGGTGGCGACGCGGTCCAGGTCGAGGGCGTGGGCGGTGCGGTCCACCTCGGTGAGCAGCCGGTCGGGGGCGAGCCCCTGCAGGGCCAGCGCACGGAGCAGGGAGCGGTACTCGCTCATGGCCGCGGCGGCGCGCACCCCGTGGCCCATGACGTCCCCGACCACGAGCAGGGTGCGTCCCGAGGGCAGTGCGACGGCGTCGAACCAGTCGCCGCCCACCTCGGCGCCCCGCCCGGCGGGCAGATAACGGCTGGCGATCTCCACGCCAGGGCCCGGTATGTGCGGGGTGGCCAGGAAGGCCCGCTGCATCTCCAGCGCGGTCTCGTGCTCGTGGGTGTAGCGCAGAGCGTGGCCGATGCCCGTCGCGGCCCGTGGGGTCAGCAGTTCCAGAAGCTCGACGTCGTCCGGTGTGAACTCGGGGGAGTGCGCCCTGCGGCCGAGCATGACCGCCCCGACGGGCTCCCCGCCGACCATGAGGGGCAGGTAGGCCACGGAGTGCAGCTCCAGGGCCCGGTAGTGTTCCAGCCGCTGCCGCGTGGGGGCGAGCAGCCGCACGGTGTCGTCGTCGGGCCGGTTGAGCACCACGGTCTTGTGCCCGGTCAGCACCTGCGACATCGACGAAGTGGCCTGATGGAAGATCACCTCGCCGCTTCTGGTCGCCGGGGTGTGCGGTTCGGGAACGCCCGGAGCGGCGGTCACGGCCATGCGCCGCAGTCGCACCGGGACGGGGGTGGCCGGAGCCCTGCGGGTGCCCTCGGGGTCGAGCACGTCGACGGCGGCGTAGTCGGCGAACCGCGGCACCAGCAGAGCGGTCAGTGCCCGGCAGGCCTCGGCCGCGTCGAGCGTGCCGCCGACCCGGGCGGCGGTCTCCTCCAGCAGCTCCAGACGCTCCTGGGCCCGCCTGAGCGACTCGCGCTGCCGGATGCCCTCGGTGACCTCCATGACGACGGCGGCGACACCGAGGATCCCACCGTCCTCGCCCGCCAGCCGGTGGAAGGCGCCGAGCCACCAGCGCGGCACGTCCACCGTGTCGTCGGGCACCCGGCCGTCGAAGACGACCGTCTGCGGCCGTCCGGTGCGGAGCACCTCGCGGGCCACCTCCGCCGAGGGCCCGGAGCCGGGGATCACCTCGAGCATGGGACGGCCGAGGTGGTCCTCGACGGGCAGCCCGTTGAACTTGGCCAGAGTGTCGTTGAGGTACAGATAGCGCAGGTCGGCGTCCAGGACCGCGACGGCCGCCGGTGTCCCGTCCAGGAACCGGCGGGCCGTCCACAGCTCGGCCGGCACCTCCCCGGTCCCCGCCTCCCGGGCCGCCTCCGACAGCTCCCCGAGCGTCCCCGAGGAGAGGAAGGGGGCGGATCGGGCGGACACACGGGGGTGGGTCATGGGGTGTGATTCCTCGAAGGGGGAGAGTCCGATTCGTCCTACTTATGGCGTATTGGACCACATTCGAGGCGGGGAGGCTATGAGCTGGGTCTCATCCGCCGTCGACCAGCTTCTCGAAGAAGAACTCGTGCTTGAGGAACGACGTCTCGTGCTCCGTCCCCGGATACGGCGGGATCAGCTGCGCGGCCTGGAAGAGCCGCCAGCCGTCCTCCAGGGCGGCGACGCCCGTCTCGTACGGCGGCTCGTCGCTGTCCCCGGTCGTCGGGCGGGTGGTGCCCGTGCCGTCGTAGCGGGCCCAGCCGACGACCCGGGAGTCGAGCGCGGAGGTGTCCAGGTACAGGACGAGAACCTGCTGGCGCACGGTGGTGGACATGGTCACGCCTGACTCCTTCGTGCGGCGGGCCGGTTGGCGATGCGGGTGGCCCAGTACTCGATGTCGAACGCAGGATCGCCGGTCAGAGCGCGCCACAGCCGGATCCGGTTCAGGATCTCCAGCCGGCCGGTGGCCTGCTCGTACCAGGGGAAACCGCGCCCCAGTTCCTCGCGGACGGCGGGAGCGTCCAGGTCCGCGGTGTCCCACAGCCGCACCTGCGGCACGGTCGGGTTGAAGCGGATCTTGTACATGTGGCGCACGGTGTCGCTGTCGTTGCGTCGCCCGCCGTGCCAGATCCCGTGGTGCAGCAGCACGACCGTGCCGGCCGGGCAGGTCAGCCGGGTCTGGCCGCGCAGGTTCTGGTAGCGGCCGGTGTCGGACTCGTTGGTGCGGCGCAGATGGCTGCCGGGCACGATGAGCGTGCCGCCCATCTCCGCGGTGACCTCCCGCGGGTAGTACATGAGCTGGACGTCGAACGCGTCGGGCCGCACGTCGATGACGGCGTCGCCGTGCAACGGCTGCGCACTGCCCTCACGCGGCTCCCGGATGTGCACGAAGTGGTGGTCGACGGTCGGATCCGGGCCCACCAGACTCTCCAACGCCCCCGCGACCGAGGGAAGTTCGACGAGCCGACGGGCGAAGGAACCCTCAGGGAACGCCTTCGGCACGGGAGTGCCGTACGGAACGGAGGGCAGCCCGGCGGCGAAGACCTTGAGCGCCTCCTCGTTCATCTCCGGGGGCACGATGCCGTCCAGGCGCAGGAAGCCGTGGGCCACGAACCGCGCCACCTGGGCGGAGTTCAACAGCTGTCGTGTGGTTGACATACCGCAACGGTAGGAACAACCCACCCCGCTGTCGTGGGCTGTAATCGACGACCACTGGTAATTTTCCACCATGACCCGCCACGTCGACCTGACCCTCGATCTGCCGCCCCACGTGGAGAACGCGGGCGTCGGCGTCCACGGCTCCGCGGGCCCGCACGACGTGTTCCGCCTCCCACGCCTGTGGCAGCTCCATCTCTACGGCTACTCGGGCACCCTGGAGTTGGGCGGTTCCCGGCACCCGATCCGCCCCGGACACGTGAGCCTCGTCCCGCCCGGCACCGAGGTCCACTTCCACTACGACGCCACGCGCTGCGAGCACCTGTACGCCCACTTCCGGCTGCCGGGCGACGGCGAGCGGCGCCGGGTCCCGGTGATGCAGGACGCCGGCGCGGACGCGGCGGTGCTGACCGGGCTGTTGCGGCAGACGGTCGCGGCGACCGCGCAGTCCCCGGCCCGGGCCTCCGCCGAACTGTGGACGGTGCTGTGGCGCACGACCGGCCTGGCCGGCGCCGGCGAGGACCGGGCCCGGCATCCCGCGCTGCGGACGGCGATCGCCCACATCGAGGAGCACCTGGCCGGCCCCCTGACCGTGCCCGGCATCGCCCGTGCCGCCGGGGTCTCGCCCACCCATCTGACCCGGCTGTTTCGCGAGGACACCGGACACACCGTCGTCGCCTACATCCGGCGCCGCCGCATGGAGCGCGCCCGGCACCTGCTCATCGCCTCGACGCTGGCCATCCCGGCGATCGCGGCGACCGTCGGCATCCCCGACCTCCAGGCCTTCAACAAGACCTGCCGCAAGGAGCTGGGGGCCTCGCCGCGGGCCGTACGGGAGCGGCACGGATAGGGCGGGGCGAGCGGAGCTCAGCCGGGCGCCGCAGCCGTACGCCGTACGCCGGGCGCCCCGGTGCCGGGTCCCGGTGTCGGCCGGCCGCGGCGCAGCCGGCGTAGAGGACGAACGAGATCGTCGTGACGTACGGGCTGATCGGGATGCTGCTGCCCAGGGCCAGCAGGACCGGTGACGCGGTGACTCGGGCGGCGGCCGCGGCCGGGGTGATCAGCAGGGAGAGCACGAGCAGGGCGCCCACCACCTGTACGGACAGGGCGACCGCGAGACCGAGCACGATCATGAAGGCGAAGGACAGCCCGCGCACCGGGACCTCGCGGGCTTCGCGGCCAGCTTCACGGGGTCCTTGCCTAGAGGGTGAGATGCACAAGGGCATTACATCAAGGTGATCGGCATGGGACAAGGCAGCGCACGCTCAGGGGCGGTACGGCAGGCGCGGGAGTGGGACCTCGTGGAACTCGTCCGTCTGCAGGCCCTGCTGTCCGGGGATCTCGACGGCGACGAGCTGGACGCACTGGCCGTGGCGCTGTGGGAGCAGCTCGCCGCGGACCACGTGCGCGTCCTGGTGGTGGACGCCGGGGACGAGGGACTCGCGGCCTGCGGCATCGGTGCGATCGACCGACGCCCGCCCCGACCGGGCCTGCCCGGCGGCCGGACCGGGCACGTCACCGGAGTCGTCACCGATCCGGGCCACCGGCGCCACGGCCACAGCCGTACGGTCATCGGCGGCCTGCTCGCCTGGTTCCGGGACCACGACGTCTCCCGGGTGGAACTGCGCGCTCCCGTCCAGAGCGCGCCCCTTCACCGCGCCGTCATTCCTTCCCGGTGAGCAGTCGCCGCGGGTTGGCGATACGGAAGGCATAGGCCGCCGCTCCGCCCAGCCCGTGGCCGGGGTGCTGCGGCGGCTCCGCGTACGGCCGGTCCGAGCCCTGGACCACGGCCTGAACGCCCAGGGCACGCACGACGGACTCGACCGCACGCGGCCCGTACGAGGACGTCTCGACGAAGACCGACGGGTCCGGCTGTGTCCCGTCGCCCCCGCGCGCGGCGAACCGCTCCCCGTGCAGCGGCGCCAGCCCGGCCAGCAGGGCGAAGCAGACCCGCAGCCGCGGGTGGCGGGGGCGGCCGTAGGCGCGGAAGGCGAACCAGGCGGCGTGCATCTGCTGGACGTAGGGCACCATCGCGGGCCACCAGCCGGGCCCCTCCGCGCCACCGGCCGCGGGCCCGGGGTGGACGAACAGCGGGAGGTCGCGCTCCTCGAGCAGATCGAGCAGTGGGGCGCACCGGGCGTAACCGGCCGCGTCCACCAGGGCGTTGGCGGGCAGCTGGAGGCCGACGAACCCACGGTCGAGGTGGTCGGCCGTCGCCCTGGCATCGATGTCCCGCACACAGGCGGCGGCCCACGCCCCGAACGGCTGCGGCAACGCGGCCGCGCCCTCGTGATAGGCGTCCAGCAGCGGCCGTGCCGCCGCCGCGGGCAGCCACTCCACGCCGATCGGCGCCGAGAGGGAGACGAGCGCGAGGCCGAGGCCGTCACTGGCGGCGAGTTCCGCTCGCCGGGCCACGTCGTGGTCGGCGGGCGGGAGGTCGTAGGGCGGCTCACCGTCCAGATACAGCGTCCAGCCGTCGAGGTACGGCGGCTCGCGCCGCGCCCTCAAGGCCGTCACCAGCGACGGACTCCACAGATGCTGGTGCACGTCGACATTGGTCATGGCGCTCCTCCCACCCGGGCCGCGATGTGCTCCGGACTCCGCCTGCCCCCATGATCTCGTGGCCGACCACCTCCACGTCCACCCCGCGGGCACCGTGAGGTCGACCGCCCCGCTCGGAGCGCCGTGCCTCACCGGTCCCCGGACGCCGAGCCGATCTCCACCACCCGGGCCCAGGCGGGCGGTGAGTCCGGCACGTACTCGGGATCGTTCTCGCGTCGCGCCCGGCTCCTTCCCGGCCGGGGGAACAGACCGATGACGGTACGGCATGAGGGCCGCGCGCTCGGCCACGGCGTCTGGCCGTCGGTCAGGGCCACGACGACGTCCGGCCGGGGGCGCGAGCGCAGCGCCTGCTCGAAGCCCGTGCGCAGGTCCGTGCCCCCGCCGCCGACCAGCGGGATGCCCTCGGCCCGGCACAGCGGACGTACGACCCCGGCCGCCGCGTCGCACGAGAGCACATTGACCAGATCCCGGCGGCCGCCCACGGCACGCGAGATCGCGGTGACCTCCAGCAGGGCGCTGCCCAGTTCGCTGTCGCTGACCGAGCCGGAGGTGTCGATGATCACGCAGACCCGGGGCGGCCGGCGCCGCAGACTCGGCAGCACCGCGCCGGGCACCCCCGCCGAGCGCCGCGACGGACGCCCGTAGCTGTAGTCGTCGCCCGCGCCGGAGCCGGCGACCGCCGCACGCAGCGCCGCGCCCAGCAGGTCCCGCCACGGCTGCGGCGGATGGAACGCCTCCTCCGCCCACCGCCGCCAGCCCTGCGGGGTGCTCCCGGGCCGCGCCTTGATGCCCTGCGCCACCCGGAAGCGGACCGCGTCCCGCTCCTGCTCGCTCAGCCCGTCCGCCCCGTCGGGCCCCAGGTCCCACTCGCGCTCCAGACCGTCGGCACCACTGCCGCAGTCCAGCCAGGACAGGTCGAGGGTGAGCGGCCCGAGGCTGATCCCGCTCAGGTACTCCTCCATCAGCCGCCCCTCGGGCAGCCTCAACCGCCCCGGCCGCACGGCGCCTTCGGGCTGGACCAGTCCGTCGCCGTACACGTCGTCGTTGATCTCGCAGTCCGCGGCGATATTCATTCGCAGCCGGTCCCCGACCCCGGTCAGCCCACCTTCCCGGGCGACCCGGTCACCGCGCCCGTGGTGGTCGCGCAGCAGGTGGGACACCTCGTGCACCCACACGCCAGCCAGCTCCTCCACGGGCATCCGGTCCACGAACGCCGGGGAGACATAGCACCGCCAGTGCCGGTCGACGGCCATCGTCGGCACCCGCTTCGACTCGACGGTGTGCAGTGCGAACAGCGCGGTGGCCAGGTACGGGCGGGCCCGGGCGGCGTGCAGACGGGCGGCGAAGAGCTTGTCGCGGTCCAGGTGTCCCCCCTCTCCGGGGGTGTTCGTGCTCATCGGCGTGCTCATCGGCGGGCCTTGGCGGCGACCGCCGCCCGGTCCGCCCGCTGCGACAGCGCCACCGTCCCGGCGAGCCTGTCGATGGCCGCCGGTACGTCCCAGTCCTGCTGCCGCAGCGAGGCGAGCGTGGTCGCGGGCACGACCACCAGATCCGGGGCCCCGGTCTCCAGCGCCCGCACCAGCACTGCCCACGCCGCGTCCCAGCGGGCCCGGTCCGGACGGGCGCGTACGGCCGCCACGACACCGTCGAGCACGGCCTGCCGCAGGTCTCCCCGCTCGGGCAGGGCGGCCCCCGCGGGATCGGCGAGGACGTCCTCCGGGTCCGGGAGGTCCAGCCGGTCCAGGCTCGCCAGCAGCTCCAGTCCAGGGCCGTCGCCCACCGTGCCCCGGACCAGCAGGGACAGTACGTCCCGCGCGGAGCCGGCCGCGGTCGCGAAGGCGACCAGGGACAGCGTCATGTCCCAGCTCCGGGGCGAGGGCCAGGGGCCGCCCCGACGGGTCTCGTTGGTGGGCAGCCGGTGCACGAGCGTGGGCCGCGCGGCGAGCAGCCCGCACACCGCGCGGCGGGCGAAGTCCACGGCTTGCGGCAGCTTCAGCGGATCGAGCCGCGGCAGCGTGGCCCGCGGCCAGGTCCCGCCGAGCCCGCGTACGACGACCTCGTGGTCGTGGGTCCACTGGAGATGGACGAACCGGTTGGCCAGCGGCGGGCTCAGCTCCCAGCCGTCGGCCGCTGAGGACTTGGGGTTGGCGGCGGCCACGATCCTTACGCCGGGTGGCAGTTGGAGCGCGCCGATCCGCCGCTCCAGGACGAGCCGGAGCAGCGCGGCCTGGACGGCGGGCGGCGCGGTGGACAGCTCGTCCAGGAACAGCAGCCCCCGTCCGGCCCGCACCAGTCGTACCGCCCAGTCCGGCGGGGCCATCGGCACGCCCTGGGTGGCGGGATCGTCCCCGACCACGGGCAGCCCCGAGAAGTCGGACGGCTCGTGCACGCTGGCGATCACCGTGGTCAGCGGCAGGTCGAGGGCCGCGGCGAGCTGGGTCAGGGCCGCGGTCTTGCCGATGCCCGGTTCACCCCACAGCAGGACCGGCAGATCGGCGGCCACGGCCAGGGTGAGGGCCTCCAGCTGGGAGTCGGGGCGCGGTTCCGTGGTGGAGTCGCGCAGGAGGGCCAACAGATCGGCGGCGACGTCGAGTCGGGAGACAGGGGCAGGGGCAGGAGCGGTCATGGGCATGAGGCATCACCTGTGGGCTGGGAGTGGCAGGGAAGAGGAGACCGGTTTCCCGGCGGAGAATTCAGTTCGCGTGACGCGGACGGGCACGCCGGTTCCGGGAGTCACGCTCGCTCGGACGCGGGCGGAACCGGGTGGGCCCGGGTCCCGTCAGGCCCGCCCTGAACAGGCCGTAGGTGACACGCCGTTGCGCGGCCGCCTCCAGTTCGTCCCGGAGGGGGCCGGTGCGCAGCAGCGCCTCGGACCCGAGCAGTCCTTCCACGACGGCCAGCGCGCCGGCGGTGTCGCCGTGCACGAGACGTTCGCGGACGCCGTCCAGGCAGTGCGGACGGCGGTGTGCCTCGTCGATCGCCTGGAGGCAGGGGAGCGGGGTGCCGGTCAGCGCGACCAGCAGTTCCTCGCGCCGGATCTCGTCCGGGTCGTGGTCGAGCGGGGCCAGTACCCCGTCGACCAGGCCGATCCGGTGGCGGGCTCCCCGGCACTCCACGAAACGCGATGGCCCTGGTTGGTCGGGGGTGCGGGGCGGTCCGGTGGCAGCGCTGTCCGGAGCCAGAGCGGCGGCGACCAGGGGGTGCAGCCGATCCGCTCCGAGTGCGCCCGCGCGCAGCAGTTGGAGGTCGGGCAGCACCCAGGTCGCCGCGTCGGGCAGGACGGGAAGCGCGGAGACGGCAGCGGCCGAGGGGGTCGGCACGGGCCGTAGCACCTCGTCGTCCGCGGCGAGCTCCAGCACCAGCCGGCGCCGTCCGCCGAACCGCACCGACACACAACCGCCGGGGCGCCCTTCAGCCGCGAGCAGTATCCGCGCCTCGGCCGCCCAACGGTCGACGGCACAACCGGGTGGTATCTCCAACTCCTGTTCAATGAAGAGAAGTTGCCCGGACATCGACGGAAGTGGCGGCTCGCCGGCTCCCGACCGCCCCCGCAGCTCCCCGACCCTGCCCGCATCCCACAGATGCCGGTGCAGATCCAGCCGGAACCGTCGGTTCGGACACGGGTGCGGGTGCGGGTGCGGATGCCGTACGGCGTCGCCCGTGGACCGGGACCACAGTGCGAGGCTGATCCGCTGCCCGGCGTCCGCCCAGGTGGGTGCGGTCCGGACCACGAGATGCATCGGACCCTCTACGGACGCGTACCGCGCCAGTGTCAGGGTCAGCCCGGGCCGCAGCAGCCCGTCCGGGGCGATCCTCGGCAGGTGCCAGCGCAGCAGATCGGGAGCGAGGGCGTGGAGATCGGACCGGACCCGGGACGCCAGCTCCCGGCCGTGATCGCGTGCCACCGCACGGAGGTTGAGATCGACGTCGAAGCCCGCGGCGGCACACGCCCCCGCCCAGTCCCCGGCGAGGCGACGGGCGGTCGCGGTCTCGATCATGGAGGCCGGCACGGCGAACTCGCGCACGCGCGGCCAGAAGGACGTACGGATGTCCTCGTTCGCGGTCGAAGTGAGCATCAGCACTCACCTTGCGCGGACGGGACCCCCCATCGTTCAGGAGTATGAGTCGTCATCGTGGAGCAGCGTAAGCCGCCCTCCGCGCATCCGCCACGGGTTTTCCACGGGGTTAGCCTGGGGCGTGATCGCATTCCCGCTCGGCGCCGCCACCACGCTGGCCGAACTCGCCGGCGACCCGCACCCGCGGCTGGCCGAACTCCGCGCGCGCGAGCCGGTGTCCTGGCTGCCCGAGCTGAACGGCTGGCTGGTGACCCGCCGCGATCTCGCGCTCGACGTGATGCGGGACGCCGAGACCTTCACCGTCGACGACCCCCGCTTCTCGACCGCGCAGGTCGTCGGCCCGAGCATGCTCTCCCTGGACGGCGACGCACACACCCGCCACCGCGAGCCGTTCACCGCGCCCTTCCGCCCGCGTGAAGTGCGGGACGGGTTCGCCGGGTTCATCGAGCGGGAGACCGACCGTCTCGTCACCGCACTGGAGCCGGCGGGCGCCGCCGAACTGCGCCGCGCATTCGCCGGCCCGCTCGCCGTCGCCGTCGTCACCGAGGCACTCGGACTGGCGGGCGCCGGCACGGACACCGTGCTCGCCTGGTACGACGCCATCGTGCGGTCGGTCTCGGACCTCACGGAGGGCTGCGCGGCAGGGCCCGCGGGCCCGGAGGCGTACGCACACCTGCGGCAAGCGGTCGAGGCCACGGTCACGGAAGGGGCCGGCTCCTCGCTGCTGACCTCCGCCGCGGGCCGGCTGTCGCTGCCGGAAGTGGCCTCCAACGCCGCGGTGCTGATGTTCGGCGGCATAGAGACCACCGAGGCGATGATCACCAACGCGCTGCTGCACCTCCTCCGGCACTCCGACCAACTCGCCCTCGTTCAGGCCGACTTCACGCTGCTGGACGGGGCGATCGAGGAGTCGCTGCGCCTCGAACCCGGCGCGGCCGTCGTGGACCGGTACGCCACCCGTGACCTCACCCTCGGCCCGGCCACGATCCACCGGGGCGACCTCGTCACCGTCTCCCTCACGGGCGCCAACCGGGACCCCGCCGTCTTCCCCGACCCCGACCGCTTTGACGTGCGCCGCGCGAACTCCCGCCTCCAACTGGCCTTCGCTCACGGCCCCCACTACTGCCTCGCCGCCCACCTGGCCCGTCTGGAGACCCGCATCGCCCTACGGCAGCTGCTCGACCGCCTCCCGGGCCTGCGCCTCGACCCGGACCACCCGACCGCACCGCAGGGCCTGGTCTTCCGCAAGCCGCCGACGCTGCACGTGCGGTGGGGCTGAGCCGAGCGGTGCTCAGCCGGCCTGCTTCACCTCCAGGGACAAGTCGTTGTCGACCGTGTAGTAGGGCCGCACGACGATCTTCCCGGCCGTGGCGCCGGGGTAGACGAAGACCCGCTTGCGGTCCGCCACGTCGTCCAGGAGACGGGCGAGCCGGATCATCGGGGAGCCGGGAGCGGGTCGTACGAACATGTCCCAGATGCCGAGGTCCAGGGTCTCGTCGGCGACCGTGAACGAGAAGCTCCGGCCGTCCTGCGCGGCCAGCGGCGGAAGCGAGCGCACGGTCCCTTCACCCTGCCGCCGCCGCAGCAGCACCTCGGCTCCGTCCGGCAGTGAGGCGCCGTGCAGCCGGGCCGTGATCCTCAGCGTCCCGCCGGTGACGTCGACGCGGTCGACCTCCGCGTGGGCGGGACGCAGCCAGGTGCGCACCGCGAGGTAGCCGTCCTCGGTGACATAGGGGACCCGCGCGGCCAGCGGCCCGCGCCGCTCCCGCAGGTGCCCGTCGACCAGGGCCCGCAGGTCGCGCGGGCCCGGACGCAGACGCGTGCGCTCGGGCCCGTTCAGCAGATACACGTCCCACCGCCCCTCCGCGAGCACGGGATCCGGGCCCAGTACGGCCCGGCGCTCCTCGCCGACCGATTCCAGGTCGAGGACGTGGAGGGTGTCCTCGGGCTGCCCCTTCTTCGGCCGCAGCCGCAGCAACAACCCGTGGCCCTGGGCCGCCGTCAGCGCGAAGGCGATCCGGCCCTCCGCGTCGACCGTGCAACCGGCGCGTGGCGTGGTCATGAACGTCCCTTCCGTACGAGGCGCAGCGCGCCGCTCGCCGCGATCAGCGCGGTGTCCCTGGCGGCCGAGCCCCGGGCGGTCAGAGCTGCGCCCTGGCGCTGCCGCACCACCGGCCGGCCCGCCCGCCGCGCCGCGACCGCCTCCGTGATGAGCCGCTCCGCCTGCTCGACGACGGGACCGGGGGCGAACCGCCGCGCGTTCTCCAGAGCCGCCCTGCCCATACGGCGGCGCCGTTCGTCGTCCCCGACCAGCTCCAGCAGGGCGCCGGCCAGCGCGTCCCGGTCACCGACCGCCACCAGCCGGCCGTCGACCCCGTCCGCGATGATCTCGGCGGGCCCGTGCGGACAGTCGGTGCTCACCACGGGCAGCCCACAGCGCATCGCCTCGACGATGGTCATGCCGAAGGGCTCGAAATCGGAGGTGGCCGCCCCGATCGAGCCCTTGACCCACTCCGCCTCCATCGGAGCCGCGGCACCCATCAGGAAGACGTTGTTCCACAGGCCGAGGTCGGTGATGAGCCGCCGCAGCCGGTCGTGTTCGTCACCCTTGCCGTAGATGCGCAGCTGCCAGTCCGGATGTTCGGCGGCGACCGCGGCGAACGCCTCCACGAGAAGGTCGTACCGCTTCAGAGGGACCAGCCGTCCGGCCGCGACGACCACCTTGGCGGAGCCGTCCGCGGCCGGAAGCACCGGATCCGGCACACTGTTGGGAAGTGCCTCGACCCGTACGCCGGGCAGCCGCATCCGGCGCCGGTAGGCGGCCGCGTCCGCCTCGGTGACCGTGGTGAGGACGTCGAGCCCGCGGTAGGCCCGGCGCAGCGCGGTGCGCAGCCGGGGCGAGTGGTTGTCCAGGGTGAGGTGCTCCTGACCGATCCGGGCGACATGGGGTGGCGCCTGGGCGGCGAGATGCACGTTGAGCCCGGGGCGGGTGCCGATCACCGCGTCCGCGTCGATGGTGGCGAGGGCCTCGGATATGCGCTGGTCGGTCAGTTCGCTGTACTGCCCGTACCGGTACTCCGAGCTCGGGAACACCCGCGCCGGTCTCAGATGCGCCGGGTGTTCCTTCTCCTGCCTCAGATCGACCAGCGGCCGCAGCGAAACCCGGGGATCCAGCACGAAGTTGGGCAACTCCCGGTGCCGCAGTACGGAGACGATCTCCACCTCGTGCCGTTCGGCCAGTGCCTGGGCCAGGTTGAACGTGGTGGTGATGGTGCCTCCGATCGCGTAGGCGTTGTGGAGCAGGAAAGAGATCTTCATGCCGGGCTAGACCACCCGGCACTGCCTCCGGTTGGCCCCCGTTACCCTTTCGTGGTGTCCTCGCCGTCCGGACGTCATGCCGTGTACTGGTATGCGGGATAAGTGAGGTAGCCGCTGTCGCCGCCCTGGAAGTAGGTGGCCTCGTCGGCGGGGGCGATCGGCAGACCGGTGCGCAGTCGCTCCACCAGGTCCGGGTTGGCGATGAAGGCGCGGCCGAAGCTGATGAGATCGGCGCCGAGCCCGAGCCAGTGGTCGGCCTCGGCGCGGCCGGTCTGCTTGCCGCCCAGCGGCAGCACGGGGTTCATGACGAGGCCACCGGGCCAGACTCGACGCAGGTGCAGGAGGGTCTCCTCGGGAGCGGTGGCCTCCAGATGGACGTAGGCCAGCCCGAGACGGGACAGCTCGGTCAGCAGCGCGGTGTACAGCTCCTCGATCTCGGTCTCCTCGACTCCCCAGAACGTGCCGCCCGGCGAGAGGCGGATACCGGTCCGCTCCGCGCCCACGGCGTCCACGGTCGCGGCGGCCGCCTCGACGGCGAACCGGATCCGGCCCGCCACCGAGCCGCCGTAACGGTCCGTGCGCAGGTTGGCGTTGGAGGAGAGGAACTGGGAGATCAAGTAGCCGTTGGCGCCGTGCAGTTCCACCCCGTCGAACCCGGCGTCCACGGCGCGGCGGGCGGCTTCGGCGTACGACTCGGCGTGCTCCGGCACTTCGCCGGTGGCGAGCGCCCGCGGGACCGGTGCGGGCTGGGGTCCCGTGGGGGTGAACACCTCGCCGGTGGCCGGGACTTCGGAGGGCCCGACGGGCCGCAGGCCGTTGGTGTCCGGGTGCGAGACCCGGCCGCCGTGCATGATCTGGGCGAAGATCCGGCCGCCGTTGGTGTGCACGGCCTCGGTCACCGGCCGCCAGGAGGCCACCTGCTCGTCGGTGTACAGCCCCGGCGTGCCGGGATTGGACTGACCGACCAGGCTCGGCTGCACGCCCTCGGTGACGATCAGGCCGGCCGTGGCCCGCTGGGCGTAGTAGCGCGCCATCGACGGCGTCGCCAGACCGCCCTCGGCGGCCCGCACCCGGGTCATCGGGGCCATGACCACCCGGTTGGGCGGCCGCAGTCCGCCGAGCCGGAAACCGGTGAAAAGCGTCGTCACGTCACGTCTCCTTCGTGATCCCTCGTACCCGTGTCCCGGGCACCCGGTTACGCTAAAACCTGACGTCGACGTGAGGGTCAAGTCCGTTCAGGAGGAACACGTGCGCATCGGGGAACTGTCGGCACGGGCCGGGGTCAGCGTCCGGGCCCTGCGCTACTACGAGGAGCAGGGCCTGCTCACCAGTGCGCGCAGCGCGAGCGGGCAGCGGCACTACACGGAGGCCGCGGTCGAGCGCGTGGTCTTCCTCCAGCGGATGTACGCGGCCGGCCTGTCCAGCCGCACGATCACCGAACTCCTCCCGTGCGTCGAGTCCCCCAGCGCGGAGACCTCCGACGCCGCCCTGGAAAGGATGGCCGAGGAACGCGACCGACTCTCCGAACACATCGAGGACCTGATCCGTACCCGGGACGCCCTGGACGGGTTGATGGCGGTGAACCGGGCTCACCGGGAGACTTTGCGGGCGGGGTGACGGCTGCGTTTCCGGGAGCGACCGGTCCGTCCGGGGCGCCCTCGGCGGGTGGGGGGCCATGAATCGGGTCCGGCGGGGGAGGTTGCGGGCGCGGTGAGCGGCTGGGTTCCCGGGGCCGGCTGGGTCCAGGGAGCGGCGCGTGATGTGCGGCGAGGGGTGCCCGAGGTCGCGCTGGGCCGGATGGCGGCCGGGGGACGGGACCGGTTCTCCGAACATGTCGAGGACCTGATCCGTACCCGGGACGCCCTGGACGGGTTGATGGCGGTGAACCGGGCTCACCGGGAGACTTTGCGGGCGGGGTGACGGGGCGCGTTTCCGGGAGCGACCGGTCCGTCCGGGGCGCTCTCGGCGGGTGGGGGCCATGAATCGGGTCCGGCGGGGGAGGTTGCGGGCGCGGTGAGCGGCTGGGTTCCCGGGGCCGGCCGGGTCCAGGGAGCGGCGCGTGAGGTACGGGAGGGGGTGTCTGAGGTCGCGCTGGGACGGATGGCGGCCGGGGAGTGGGACCGGTTCTGCGGGCATATCGCGGACCTGATCCGTACCCGGGACGGCCATGAATCGGGTTCACCGCGAGAGCCTGCGGGCCGGGTGCGGGCTGAGTATCCGGGAGCGGCCGGGTCCCCCGATTCCCCGGCGTGCTGATGGCCTGATCGGGGCCACCGGAAGAAACTGCGGACGGGGTGACAGGTTGAGTCCCGGGGCCGGCCAGGGCGGCCTGATCCGCCCGGGACGGCATGGGCGGGGTGATGGCCATGAACCCGGTTCACCGCGAGAGCCTGCGAGCGAGGTGACGGGCTGGGTCTCCGGGACCGCCAGGTCCACCTGATCCGCATCGGGACGCCCCACTCCCGCTGACGGCCACGAACCCCGCCGCCCACCGCGAGGGCCTTCGTGGCGTGACAGGCTGGGGGCACCGCAGTCGGTCGGATCGAGGAGCTCTACGTGACGTATGACATCGACGCCCTCCGCTCCCACTTCCCGGCTCTGGCCGCCGGCATCGCCCACTTCGACGGTCCCGGCGGTACCCAGACCCCCGAACCGGTCATCCGAGCCATCGCCGACGCCCTGGCGCAGCCCCTGTCGAACCGGGGACGCGTGACACCGGGGGAGCGCAATGCCGAGCGGATCGTCACCGAGGCCCGGCGGGCCATGGCCGATCTGCTCGGGGCGGACCCGGCGGGGATCGTCTTCGGCCGCAGCGCCACCCAGCTCACCTACGATTTTTCGCGCACCCTCGCCAAAGCCTGGTCACCCGGCGACGAGGTGGTCGTCACCCGCCTCGACCACGACGCCAACATCCGCCCCTGGGTCCAGGCCGCCGAACAGGCCGGTGCCACCGTGCGGTGGGCCGAATTCGACCCGAAGACGGGGGAGTTGACGGTCGACGCGATCCGGGCCGTGCTGTCCGGGCGCACCCGGCTCGTCGCCGTCACCGCCGCCTCCAACCTGATCGGCACCCGCCCCGACGTCCCCGCGATCGCCGAGGCGGCCCACGAGGTCGGCGCACTCGTCCACGTCGACGGCGTCCACCACACCGCCCACTGCCTCGTGGACCTGGAGCAGCTCGGCGCGGACTTCTTCGTCTGCTCGCCGTACAAGTTCCTCGGCCCGCACCACGGAGTCCTCGCCGCCCGACCGGAGTTGCTGGAGACCCTGCGCCCGGACAAGCTCCTGCCCTCCACCGACACCGTCCCGGAGCGCTTCGAACTGGGCACACTGCCCTACGAGTTCCTCGCCGGCACCACCGCGGCGGTCGACTTCCTCGCCGAGCGGCCGGACCCGGACGCCACCGGCGGCCGGAGGGAGCGGCTGGCCGCCGGGTTCGCCGCCCTCGAAGCCCACGAACACGTCCTGCGCGACCGGATCGACAAAGGGCTGGCCGCGCTCGACGGCGTGACCGTCCACTCCAGGGCCGCCGACCGCACCCCGACCGTCCTGCTGACCTTCGACCACCACAGCACGGCCGACGCGTACGCCTTCCTCGCCGAGCGCGGCGTCCAGGCCCCCGCCGGCTCCTTCTACGCCGTCGAGGCATCCCGCCACCTCGGCCTCGGCGACACCGGCGGCCTGCGCGTCGGCCTCGCCCCCTACAACGACGTACAGGACGTCGACCGGCTCCTGACAGGACTGGCAGACTTCCTGAAGAGGTGAAGGGAGAGCCGCCCATGACCACATTCCCCACCGCACGAGACGTACGGACCACCCCGGAAGGCCTGCTGTGGGAGCCCAGCGAACGCTGGGTGCGCGGCCGCAAGGCAGACGTCACCGTCGTCGACAGCCGGCACCCCGTCCTCGTCTGGGAGCCCGACGTACCCGTACCGGTCTACGCCTTCCCGCGCGCCGACGTCCGCGAGGACCTGCTCCGGCCCGCCAAGAACCCGGCGACCGGCACCCACACCGGATCGCAGGTCTTCCACGACCTCGAGGTGGACGGCGAACTCGTCGAGAACGCCGCCTGGACCTTCCCGGCCGCCGACCTCGCCGGGCACATCGCCTTCGCGTGGTTCCGGCGCTGGGGCACCGGGCTCGACCACTGGTACGAGGAGGAGGAAGAGATCTTCGTCCACCCCCGCGACCCGCACAAACGCGTCGACGCCATGCCCAGCAGCCGCCATGTCCAGGTCGAGATCGACGGGACGGTCGTCGCCGACACCCACCGTCCCGTCCTGCTCTTCGAGACAGGCCTGCCCACGCGCTACTACATCCCGCGCGAGGACGTCCGCCTCGACCTCTTCGAAGCCACCGACCACCACACCGACTGCCCCTACAAGGGCACCGCCGAGTACTGGTCGCTGGGCGATCACGCGAACATCATCTGGAGCTACCCGGACCCGCTCCCCGCCGTGCCCGCCGTCAAGGGGCTGCTCGCGTTCTTCAACGAAGCCGTCGACCTCACCGTGGACGGGGAGCGCCTGGAGCGGCCGGTGACCCCCTTCACCGGAACCGTGAAGTGATCGTCCCGTGCGGCCACCGCCGTACCTGCGCGAATCACCTCCAAACCGTCCGCGACACGTGACCTGACTCTCATGGCCACCGGCGGTCTTTGCCGAGAACATGGGTGCGTCACCGGCAGGCCGAAGGGAACGGGAATGCTCCGCAAGGTACTGGTCGCCAACCGTGGTGAGATCGCGATCCGCGCGTTTCGCGCGGGATTCGAGGTGGGCGCGAGGACGGTCGCCGTCTTCCCCCACGAGGACCGCAACTCACTGCACCGACTCAAAGCCGACGAGGCCTACGAGATCGGCGAACCGGGCCATCCCGTGCGGGCCTACCTCTCCGTCGACGAGATCATCCGCGCCGCCCGCCAGGCCGGCGCCGACGCCGTCTACCCCGGGTACGGCTTCCTCTCCGAGAACCCCGAGCTCGCGCGGGCCTGCGAGGAAGCCGGAATCACCTTCGTCGGCCCCAGCGCCGACATCCTCGAACTGACCGGCAACAAGGCCCGCGCGGTCGCCGCCGCCCGCGCCGCCGGCGTACCGGTGCTCGGCTCCTCGGCGCCCTCCACCGACGTGGACGAGCTGGTCAGGGCGGCCGAGGACGTCGGCTTCCCGGTGTTCGTCAAGGCCGTCGCCGGTGGTGGCGGGCGCGGCATGCGCCGGGTCGAGGACCGCGCCCAGCTGCGCGAGTCCATCGAGGCGGCCGCGCGCGAGGCGGCCTCGGCCTTCGGTGACTCGACCGTCTTCCTGGAGAAGGCCGTCGTCGAGCCCCGCCACATCGAGGTGCAGATCCTCGCCGACGGGCAGGGCAACGTCATCCATCTGTACGAACGCGACTGCTCGGTTCAGCGCCGCCACCAGAAGGTCATCGAGCTCGCCCCCGCGCCCAACCTCGACCCGGACCTGCGCGACCGGATCTGCGCCGACGCCGTCCGCTTCGCCCGCGAGATCGGCTACCGCAACGCGGGCACCGTCGAGTTCCTCCTCGACCGTGAGGGCAACCACGTCTTCATCGAGATGAACCCGCGCATCCAGGTCGAGCACACGGTCACCGAGGAGGTCACCGACGTCGACCTCGTCCAGGCCCAGCTCCGGATCGCGGCGGGCGCGACCCTCGCCGACCTCGGCCTCTCCCAGGAGGCGGTGCAGCTGCACGGCGCGGCCCTCCAGTGCCGTATCACCACCGAGGACCCCGCCAACGGTTTCCGCCCGGACACCGGCCGCATCAGCGCCTACCGCTCGCCCGGCGGCTCCGGCATCCGTCTCGACGGCGGAACCACCCACGCCGGTACGGAGATCAGCGCCCACTTCGACTCGATGCTGGTCAAACTCAGCTGCCGGGGACGGGACTTCACCACCGCGGTCAACCGGGCCCGGCGTGCCGTGGCCGAGTTCCGCATCCGCGGCGTGGCCACCAACATCCCGTTCCTCCAAGCGGTGTTGGACGACCCGGACTTCCAGTCGGGCAACGTCACCACGTCGTTCATCGAGCAGCGTCCGCACCTGCTGACGGCCCGTCACTCCGCCGACCGCGGCACGAAGTTGCTGACCTACCTGGCCGACGTGACGGTCAACAAGCCGCACGGCGAGCGGCCCGACCTGATCGACCCGGTCAGCAAGCTGCCCCGGGTGGACACCGCGGTGGAGCCGCCCGCGGGCTCCAAGCAGAAGCTCACCGAGCTCGGCCCCGAGGGCTTCGCCCGCTGGCTGCGCGAGTCGCCGACCATCGGCGTCACCGACACCACCTTCCGCGACGCCCACCAGTCGCTGCTGGCCACACGCGTGCGGACCAAGGACATGCTCGCGGTCGCCCCGACGGTCGCCCGCACCCTGCCCGAGCTGCTCTCCCTGGAGTGCTGGGGCGGCGCCACCTATGACGTCGCCCTGCGCTTCCTCGCCGAGGATCCCTGGGAGCGGCTCGCCGCCCTGCGCGAGGCCGTGCCCAACATCTGCCTCCAGATGCTGCTGCGCGGCCGCAACACCGTCGGTTACACCCCGTACCCGACCGAGGTGACGGACGCCTTCGTGCAGGAGGCCGCCGAGACCGGCATCGACATCTTCCGCATCTTCGACGCCCTCAACGACGTCAGCCAGATGCGTCCCGCCATCGAGGCCGTACGCGCCACCGGCACCTCGATCGCCGAGGTCGCCCTCTGCTACACCTCGGACCTCTCCGACCCGAACGAGCGCCTCTACACCCTCGACTACTACCTGCGCCTCGCCGAGCAGATCGTCGACGCGGGCGCCCACGTCCTGGCCGTCAAGGACATGGCGGGCCTGCTGCGCGCCCCCGCCGCGGCCAAGCTCGTCTCGGCGCTGCGCCGCGAGTTCGAGCTGCCGGTGCACATCCACACCCACGACACCTCCGGCGGCCAGCTCGCCACCTACCTGGCCGCGATCCAGGCGGGCGCGGACGCCGTGGACGGCGCCGTGGCCTCCATGGCCGGCACGACCTCGCAGCCCTCCCTCTCCGCGATCGTCGCCGCGACCGACCACTCCGACCGGCCGACGGGGCTGGATCTGCGGGCCGTCGGCGACCTGGAGCCGTACTGGGAGAGCGTCCGCAAGATCTACGCCCCCTTCGAGGCGGGCCTCGCCTCCCCGACCGGGCGCGTCTACGACCACGAGATCCCCGGCGGCCAGCTCTCCAACCTGCGCACCCAGGCCGTCGCGCTCGGCCTCGGCGACCGCTTCGAGGACATCGAGGCGATGTACGCCGCCGCCGACAGGATCCTCGGCCACCTGGTCAAGGTCACCCCCTCCTCCAAGGTGGTCGGCGACCTCGCCCTGCACCTGGTCGGCGCCGGGGTCACCCCCAAGGAGTTCGAGGAGACCCCGGACCGCTTCGACATCCCCGACTCGGTCATCGGCTTCCTGCGCGGCGAACTCGGCACCCCGCCCGGCGGCTGGCCCGAGCCGTTCCGCACCAAGGCCCTGCAGGGCCGCGCCGACGCCAAGCCCGTCAAGGAACTGAACGCCGAGGACCGCAGCGGCCTGGAGAAGGACCGCCGCTCGACCCTCAACCGGCTCCTGTTCCCGGCCCCGACCCGCGAGTACGAGACACACCGTCAGTCCTATGGCGACACCAGCCTCCTGGACAGCAAGGACTTCTTCTACGGCCTGCGTCCGGGCAAGGAGTACGCCGTCGACCTGGAGCCCGGCGTGCGGCTCCTCATCGCGCTGGAGGCGATCGGCGAGGCCGACGAGCGGGGCATGCGCACGGTGATGTCCACGCTCAACGGCCAGCTGCGGCCCATCCAGATCCGCGATGCCGCCGTCTCCTCGGACATCCCGGCCACCGAGAAGGCCGACCGCTCCAACACCGGCCATGTCGCCGCCCCGTTCGCCGGCGTGGTCACACTTGCCGTGAACGAGGGCGACGAGGTCGCCGCCGGAGCGACCGTGGCCACCATCGAGGCCATGAAGATGGAAGCCTCGATCACCGCCGCGAAGGCCGGACGGGTCTCCCGCCTCGCCATCAACAAGATCCAGCAGGTGGAGGGCGGTGACCTGCTGGTCGAGATCGCCTGAGCCGGTGCGATCGCCCGCGGGGAGTCCTCGCGGGCGGCCGGTGACAGGGAGGAGCCCTCGGCATGACAGTGATCCACGAGATCAACACCCTTGTCTGGCTGGGCGAGTTGAGTCACCGCTACGGCCGTCCCGTCACCCTCGGCGACGTGCCCGGCAAGGTCTGGGACGGTGTCGCGCCGCCCGGCGTCGACACCGTGTGGCTGATGGGCGTGTGGGAACGCAGCCCGGCCGGAGTGGAGATCGCCCTGCGCGACCAGGGGCTCATGGCCTCCTTCCGTGAGGCTCTGCCCGACCTCACCGAGGCGGACATCGCCGGATCGCCGTACTGCGTACGCGACTACGTCGTGGACTCCTCTCTCGGCGGACCGGACGGACTGGCCACCGCCCGCGCTCAACTCGCTGCGCGGGGAGTGCGGTTGATCCTCGACCACGTCCCCAACCACGTGGCCCCCGACCACCCGTGGCTCACCTCGGACCCCGACCGTCTCATCCGGGGCACCGCCGACGACCTGGCCCGCGCCCCGGCCGGCTTCATCGAGGCCGGGGCGGGTATCTACGCCCGCGGCCGGGATCCGTACTTCCCGCCCTGGCCCGACGTCGTGCAGGTGAACGCCTTCAGCGAGGCACTCCGAGAGGCGACCGTCGCGACCCTCGTGGCCATCGGCGACCAGGCCGACGGCGTGCGCTGCGACATGGCCATGCTGCTGATGAACGACATCTTCGGCAAGATCTGGGGAGAGCGCGCGGGAACCGCCCCCGCCGAGGACTTCTGGCCCTACGTCATCGCGCGCACAAGGGCCCGCCACCCCGGCCTCCTTTTCGTCGCCGAGGCCTACTGGGACCTCGAACAGCCCCTCCAGCAGCAGGGCTTCGACCTCTGCTACGACAAGCGCCTCTACGACCGTCTGCTGCACGAGGACGCCGACTCCGTCCGCGCCCACCTCGCCGCCGACCTCACCCACCAGCGCGGTCTCGTCCGCTTCCTGGAGAACCACGACGAGCCGCGGGCCGCCGCCACCCTGCCCGGCGACCGGGGACGCGCGGCGGCCGTCGCCGTGGCGACCCTGCCCGGCGCCACGCTCTGGCACGAGGGCCAGTTCGAGGGCCGCCGCGTGCGGCTCCCCGTGTTCCTGCGCCGCAGACCGCAGGAGCCCGTCGACGAGTCCCTGCGGGACTTCTACGGCCGACTGCTGCCCGCCGCTGCCGCCGTACGCCGGGGAGACTGGCGGCCGGTGACACCGACGGGCATGCCGGACAACCACACTCACCGCAACCTGCTGGCCTGGACGTGGACCCACGCCGACGCCCGCCACCTGGTCGTCGTGAACCACTCCGACCGCCCGGCCCAGGCAAGGCTGCCCCTGCCGTGGGACGACCTCAGGGGCCGCGTGTGCCGGGCGACCGACCTGCTCACCGGCGCGGTGTACGAACGTGACGGAGACGAACTGACCGGCTCCGGTCTGTTCGTGTCCCTGGAGGCCTGGGGCTACCACGTCCTCAAGTGGTGACGGCCACGGCGGGGGCGTACCGTCGAACGGAGACCATGAGCAGCGACCCGCAGGCGAGTTCTGCACCACGGACGGCCCCACCGGACTCCGGCGGCGGCGGAAACGTCATGGCCCTGCTGGTCATCGCGTCCTGCCAGCTCATGGTGGTGCTCGACATCACCATCGTGAACATCGCGCTCCCGGACATCCAGCGCTCCCTGGACTTCTCCACCACCAGCCTGGCCTGGGTGGTCAACGCGTACACCCTCACCTTCGGCGGGCTGCTGCTGCTCGGCGGCAGAACCGGCGACATCCTGGGCAGACGCCGCATGTTCGTCTTCGGAGTACTGCTGTTCGTGCTGGCCTCGCTGCTCGGCGGGCTCGCCCAGAACGAGGGCCAACTCCTCGCCGCACGCGCCCTCCAGGGCGTCGGCGGCGCCATCGCGTCCCCCACGGCCCTCTCCCTGGTCAGTACCACCTTCCGCGAAGGACCCGAGCGCAACCGGGCCTTCGGCGTCTTCGCCGCGGTCTCGGCGGGCGGCGGCGCGATCGGGCTGCTGGCCGGCGGAGTCCTCGTGGAGTGGCTGAACTGGCGGTGGGTGCTGTTCGTCAACGTCCCCATCGGACTGCTCATCGCGCTCGCCACGCCCCGCTGGATCCGCGAGTCCGAGCGACATCCCGGCAACTTCGACATCACCGGCGCGCTGACCGCCACCGCGGGCATGGTGCTGCTGGTGTACGGCTTCATCCGGGCCGCCCAGGAAGGCTGGCGGGACGCGCTCACCCTGGGTTCGTTCGCCGCCGCGGTCGTCCTACTCGTGGTGTTCGTGCTGATCGAGAAGCGTTCCCGGCAGCCGATCACCCCGCTGCACATGTTCGCCGACCGCAACCGGGCGGGCACCTACGGCATCATGCTGTGCCTCGCGGCCGCGATCTTCGGCATGTTCTTCTTCCTGACCCTCTTCACCCAGAACGTGCTCGACTTCAGTCCGCTGGCCACCGGGTTCGCGTTCCTGCCGGTCAGCGTGGTCATCGCGGTGGGTGCCGGTCTCGCCTCGCGGTTCCTGCCCGTGTACGGGCCGAAGCCCTTCATGGTGGGCGGTGCGATCCTCGCGGCGGCCGGGCTGGCCTGGCTGACCCTGACCGACATCCACTCCACCTACGCGGGCAGTGTCCTCGGGCCGATGCTCGTCTTCGGCCTCGGCATGGGCATGGAGTTCGTGTCGCTGACCCTGATGGCGCTCTCCAACGTGCCCACCGAGGAGACCGGCGCGGCCTCCGGGCTGCTCAACGCCACCCAGCAGGTGGGCGGTTCCCTCGGCCTGTCCATCCTGGTCACGATGTTCGGCACGGCCAGCACCAACGAGGCGGAGAAGCAGATCCCGAGCTTCCTCGCCCAGGCCGACCCGGCCGAACGCCGTCTCTTCGCCCGCACCGGTCAACTACCGGGCATCTGGGGCGACGAGGTCCTGACCGCCGGTGTCTCGGCCGCCTTCGTCGTGGCCGCGATCTTCGCGGTGCTCGCCGCGCTCATCGCCGTCGTGGTCATCCAGGTCCGCCCCTCCGACCTGGAACGCCTCAAGGGCGGGCCGCCGCTGCCGTAGGGACGAGCCCGAGCCGCTGGGCCTGCAGCACCGTGCTGACGCGGTCGTGCGTGCCGAGCTTGCGGTAAATGTTCGCGATGTGCTTGTGGACCGTACGCTCGGATATCCCGAGTCTGCGGCCTATCGACACGGCGGTCAGGGCGTCGCCGAGCAGGAGCAGCACGGTCGTCTCCCGGGGGGTGAGCGACAGGTCGGCCGCCTCCTCGGAGGGGGCGTCGAGCCGCCGCAGGAGCTGCCGCTGCTGCTCGACGGCGGCCATCAGGGGCTGCAACTGCTCGGCCAGACGCAGCTCGTCGTCGCTGAAGTCCCGCCCGGAGCGGTACACCATGCACCCGGTGACCGGGGTGGACGACTGCGGAAGCGGAATCCCCAGCACGTGATCGACGTCCAGGAGGTCGTCGAGCAACCGCGCGGTCGGGCTCCCCGACCAGGCACGGCCGACCAGCCGACGGGCCGTGACCGGGCTCCGGTCCGCTCCGCCCGCGTAGTGCCCCGCCAACGGGTAGCCCGCGCGCAGCAGTCCCGTCTCCTCGTCGCCGAGCGAGCCGAACTCCGCGTCGGCACCGGGGGACAGCCCGAGCGTGCCCTCGCTCTCGTTCCAGTTGTCCAGCTTGTAGATCAGGGCGTCGCCGCCGCACAGGTCCGGCAGTTCGGCCGCCAGCAGGGGCCACAGCCGATCGGGGTCGCGTTCGTGGAGCGCGGCCACGGCGACCGACAGCATCCGCTCATACGCAGTTGTACCCATACCGGCCCAGTACCTCGCTGACCCACACTTCATCCGAGCAACATCGACGTTCTCGGATGTACTCCAGCACATTGAAGCTCCGGCGGGCCGCAGTGGGGGGAGGGCGGCCCGTCGGATACGCCTGTCTCCCCGCGGGGACAGCAGCGCCGGCCGCGACGCGTGCGGGCCGCCGGCACGGGGGACCGGCGGCCCGCACGAAGCCCTGGCCCTACAGGTCCGGCGCCTGAAGACCGGGGCCCGGCGCGGGCTCCGGGTTGAACACCGGGTGGTAGCTCTCCGGCGGCGCGAGATACGTGGCGGGCAGCCCGCCGGTGTCGATCACGATCTGGTCCACGGCGATCGCCGGATCGACCATGAAGATCCTCAGCACATGCTCCCCGGCCTCGGCGACCGTCACGGTGGCGGTCAGTCTCTCGACGCCGTCCTCCACCTGGCGGGCCCAGGCGTCCCCCCGGTTGCCGGTCGCGACGGCCTGCCCGGACAGGACGGTCACCGGCTGGTCGTCGAGCCCGACGGCCAGCCGCCGTTGCCCGCGCTCGTCCAGCGACGGCAGCCGGAAGACGGTGACGGGAAAGGTGCCGGTGCCCCTGAACCGCACCCGGTATCGCAACTCCGGTGCCCGCGAGGCGAAGTCACCGGTGATCGGAGCCGCCGTGGACGGAACGGCCTCGACGGCTCCCGTACGCCGCCCGAGCCCGCGCACGGTCCGCCAGCGGCAGCCACCGCGCGACACCCGCTGGTCGGCGTGCGCGGCATCGATCGACACGTAGCCGTGAGCCTCGACGAAACCACGAGCCCTTCTGCGGCCGTTGACCACCCGCAGCGGCACCTCGAAGCGCTGCCCGGCGCCCGTAACGACCACCGCGGCCTCCTGCGCCCCCTCGGGAGCGCGTTCCCAGTCGATCTCGACCCACACCCGCCGCTGCTCGGTCAGCGAGCCTCCGGTGGCGCTGAGCACCACCCAGGGGTGACTGGCCTCGGCCGCCCACTCCAGGGGCAGGAACCCGGTGTTGAAGACATCGACGAAGCGCCGTTCGCGGGTGTACGAGGAGAACGACAGCGGCCGGGCCGCCCCGGTCTCGTTCCCCTCGGCGGCCACTCCGAGCCCCGTGGTCTCCTGCCGGGTGACCCGGGTGACGGCCGGACGCCCCGGCGCCTTCGGGATCTGCGACGGATACGGATTGATGAACCCGTCCCATTTCCCGCCCGCCACCTCCGTGTTGTACCGGCTGGTGAGCGCGGCCTCCGCCGTGTGCGCGGCCAGCGCGAGGTCCGCGAAACGGTTCGCACCGGCACCCCGGCCCTGCCGGACCGCGAGGGCGTTGCGGTCCGCCCAGTAGTACTTCAGGTTCATCAAGTAGGCGCCGTGCACCGGGTATTCGACCAGCTCGTAGAAGGCGTCCCGGTACGCCTCGGGGAGTTCGGCGCCCACCGCCCGGACCCGCGCGAGGAGGTGGTCGTACGCCGCCATCCGGCGCCCCGCCTCGTCACCGTGGTGGACGACGGAGACCAGGCCCGCGGCGATGAACTCCGGCCGCAGCTCCCCGGCGAGCCGGTAGTACTCCGTACGGATCGCGGCGATCTCGTGGGCGTGGCGCCGCCCGAACTGTCTCCCGGCCCACTCGGCGAGGAAGCCCTCGACCTCGTCGGCCTCCCAGCGGTCCACGTCCCAGGCCATGTCCATCGCGAAGGAGAGGCCGGTCTCGATCGACTTGACGTCACCCACGTTGAAGATCCACATGCGGTCGGTGCCATGCTCGTAGACCCGCCGCAACTCCTGCCACACCTTGGCCACCTGGGTCGTGTCCAGCCACAGGTAGCTCTTCGGACGTCCCCAGTAGGAGAGGTGGTAGTAGATCCCGTTGCCGCCCGGCCGCGCCCGCTCCGTCTCGTTCGGCAGCTGGCGCATGTTGCCGTGATTGTCGTCCGGCCAGATCAGCGTGACGTCGTCGGGAACCCGGACGCCCGCGTTGTACAGGTCCAGGACCTCCTTGTACGGGATGAAGATCTGCGGCTCGACCGCGGCGCCGACCTCTTCGGCGAGGATCCTTCGCTGGTCGGCGATGATGTCGTTCATCACCGCGACCTTCTCCGGGATCGTGGTGGCGTACCTCGTCTCCAGCGCGGAGTCGTGCAGACCCCGCATGCCGAGCGTCCAGCTGCTCTCGTACGCGGCGTTCTGTCTCGCCCGGGCTCTCCAGTAGTCGGAGATGACAGCGGGATTGACCGTGTAGTCGTACACCGGAGCGCTTCCGTCCGCGTTCGGATGCTCCGCGATCCACGGCTCCCACTCGTGGACGCCGTTGCGCAGCAGGGCCTCGGGGTGGCTGGAGCCGACGACGATGCCGTAGCGGTCGGCGAGTTCGGGGTTCTCCCGGTACTTGTTGAAGAAGTCGGAGTACGGGTGCATCGCGGGCCACAGGTAGTTGGCCTTGAGGCGCAGCAGCAGCTCGAAGACGCGCTTGTACGTCTCGGGGCCGATGTTCTTGTCGGTCTCCTGGGTGCGGTGCGACCAAGTGGTCAGGTTCTGCTCGTCGTTGATGAAGATGCCGCGGTAACGGACCGAGGGTTCGCGGCGGGTGAAGGGCCCCGCGGGCACGGTCACCGTGTCACGGCGCTCGACGGGGACGTCGGCCCACCAGTACCAGGGCGAGACGCCGATGCGCTCCGAGGTGTCGTAGATCGCGTAGACGGTTCCGCGCCGGTCGCTGCCCGCGATCACCAGGGCACGGTCGACGCCGGGCAGGGGGCGCTCGATCACCTGGGTCACGGACGCCTCCCAGCGGCCCCTGACCCGGGAGACGTCCAGGCGGCCCTGTGCGGCGAGCCGGTCGATGGCGGGGCTCGCGCCGAGGGTACCCACCAGGACGAGCAGGGGGGTGCTTCGCGGGAGCGTGCGCAGCAGGTCGGGTCTCGTCCCCGAGACCCGTTCGACGTCCGACTGGAGGTCGCCCGCGGCGCGGACGACGGCGGGGTCGTCCGCCGCGTCCACGAAGATGCCGACGGCCGTGCCTCCGGCCGCCAGCGGGAAGTCGGGGCGGCCCGACGAGGCCGCGTCGGCACTCGCCGGGATCAGGGCGGGGAGGAAGGGGGCCGCGCCGACGGCGGCCATTCCCCGGAGGAAGGACTTGCGGGTCCATTGGTGGTGCGGCACGAGACGCTCCCCCTGGTTGGCATGGTCAGGCCAGAAAGCGCTTTCTCCGGAACCCTAGGGGAGGGCTCGGGGGGCGTCCAGAGGTGTGCGTGAAGGGAGTGCGCGAGGGGACGTGTGAGGGGGAGTGCCGTGTCGCGTTCTTGTTCCGCGGCTTACGGGGTGTCAGGCGGGCCGTATCGCGCCGCGGATGATCGACTCGCCGGTCGGGTAGATCGACTCCTCGCGGATGGATGCCCCCGGGCCCGGTGCGTGGATCATCATGCCGTTGCCGGTGCACAGGCCCACGTGGCTGAAGTCGTCGTGGAAGAAGACGAGGTCACCGGGTTGCATGGCGTACAGAGGCACCGCCGTGCCGGTGCTCGCCTGCCCGAGGGAGGTGCGGGGGAGGGAGACGCCGGCGACCTTCCAGGCGGCCTGGGTGAGACCGGAGTTGTCGTACGACCCCGGGCCCGCCGCACCCCAGACACACGGCTTGCCGATCTGGGAGCGGGCGAAGGCGAGCACCTGGATGACCTTCGAGTCGTAACCGGGGTCCGCGGTGGGGAGGTCCGCGTTCGGTTCCGGGGCCAGGGTCAGGGGGGTGGCGACGGAGGCCTGGGTCGGCTGGGCTGTCTGCCCGTCCGGCTCCGGGGTGCGGGGGGCCGGGATGGCCGGGATGCTCCGGGTCACGGCGGGGGCGGCCGAGACGGGCGGGACCGTCCGGGTGGTGTCGACCGGCGGGGGTGCGATCGTCGCGAGGGGGGCGGTGAGGGCGGAGTACTCGGGGTGTCCCGTGGTGGTCTGCGCCGCGTACTGGGGATATCCGGTGGTCGTCCGTGCCACGTACTCGGGGAACCCAGTGGTTGTCTGTGCGGAGTACTGGGGGAAATGTGTGGCGGCCGAGGTGGCGTACTCCGGCAGCCCGGTGCCGAGTTGAGCGCTGTGGTCCGAGTAGCCGGTGGTGGGTGCGGTGTACTCGGGGAGGGCGGCGCCCGGCTGCCCGGTGTGGTCGGGCAGGGCGGTGCTGAGCTGCCCGGTGTGGTCGGGGTACCCCGTGCCGGCCTGCGGGCTGTACTGGGGGACGCCAGTGCCTGCCTGCGCGATGTACTCCGGGAAACCGGTCTCGGGTTGTGCGGTGTACGTCGGGAACGCGGTGTCGGTCTGCGGGGTGTACTCGGGAACACCGGCGACGTGCTGCGGGGTGTACTCCGTGACTCCGGTGACGAGTTGAGGTGCGTACTCGGGAACACCGGCGGCCGGTCGCGGCGTGTACTCCGGGACCTCGGTGACAAGGTGCTGGGTGTACTCCGGCACCCCGGTGACGGATTGCGCAGTACCGCCCACGGTGGGGAATTCGCCGGTGCCGGTGAGGTTCTGCGGTGTCGGTTCCGGTGCCCACGCGGGTGACTGGGCCGGGGCGGCGGTGAGGGCGGCCGCTGCGGGCTCGGGTCCGCTCGGCAGGGCGCGCACGGGTGTGGCGGTCAGTTCCGGCAGGGACCGTTCGGCCGGCTTCGGTTCGCGTGCCGCGGGCGCGTCCGACGGGCGCTGGCGCCGCGGCTCGGCACGGCGGGCGGCGACCCGGTCGGAGGGCAGGGTCGCCGCGATGATCGGACCCGTCTTCGCGCGGGCCATGCCGTACCACTGCTTGGCGATGTCGTCGAGGGCGGGATCACGGTCGGCCTTGCGCCCGGCGTCAGTCGTCGAACCGGTGCGGCCACGGGTGCTGGAAGCCGTGCCGGCCGCGCGTGTGGCGTTGTAGGTACCGGAGTCGTCCTCGGCGCGGTCGTAGAGGTTGGTGACCCGCCGGCTCACCTCGTCACGGCTCGGTCCCTCGTCGGCGGCGGCGTTCCCGGTCTGCGAGAGAAGAGCCGCGGAGGCCATCGCCGCCGTGGCGAGGGCGGAGTTGCGCTTGGCCGGGAGGCTGGACCCTCCATTGCGCGAAGTTCGATCCGGCGCCATGAAAGTCATGCCCCTTCCGTCGTGCTGGTCGCCGTCAACTTAGCCAACTTGTGAGGCTCACGTGAAGATTGAAGTGTGAAAAGTGTGAGATGTAACTGTGACCTTCGTCGCGTAGGAGCCGCTGCTCCCGGTGAGGATCAGCGCTTGCCTCGTTGTGTGCGCCATGCTTCGTAGTGGTCCAGGACCGTCTCCTCGACCGGGCGGTAGACGATGCCCAGTTCGTGCACGCTGCGGCTGTTGTCCACGCGGAAGCGGATGCCGAGGTGCTTTCGGATGTAGTCCTGGGTGAGCCCGAAGGCGGGGCCCAGGACGCGCACCGGCCAGTGGGGGAGCGCGGTGCGCGGGATGCGCAGGCCGCGGGGGCAGCGGGTACGGATGATGCAGGACATCTCGTGGAAGGACGTCATCGTCTCCGCGGCCAGGATGTAACGGCCCTTCGCGTCGGGCTTCTCCGCCGCCGCGATGTGCGCGTCGGCCACGTCACGGACGTCGACCGTGGTGAAGCTGAAGTCGGGGGCGCCGTAGAAGAAGTAGCCCTTGAAGAGCTCCTCCAGGAGAAAGAGGCTGCCGGACTCGGAGGCGGGTGTGAGGGAAGGGCCCAGGATCAGGCCGGGGTTGACGGACACCATGCGCCAACGGTCCTGCGCGGCCTCCGCGTCCCAGGCCGCGCGCTCGGCGACCGTCTTGGCGTAGTGGTACGGGTTGTTCTCCACCGTGCTGCTGGTGTTGAAGTACTTCTCGGACAGGATCTGCCCGTCCATGTCCCGTACGTCGGAGTAGTCGCCGAAGATCGCACCGACCGTGGAGGTGAAGACCAGTCGCTCGACCGACGGCGTCCGTTCGATGCCGGCCAGGACGTTGCGGGTGCCGGTCAGGGCCGGGTCGACCATGTCCTTCTGGCCGTCCTTGATCTTCTCCGGCATGAAGAACGGCGAGGCCACATGGAAGACCACGCGGCAGCCCGCCATGGCCGCGTCGAAGGAGCCCTCGGTGAGGAGGTCGGCCTCGAACAGGCTGAGCCTGCCGGGGAATTCGCCCTGCATGTCCCGCAGCGGGCGCACCTTCGCCGAGTTCGCGAGACTGCGCACGGTGGCGTGCACCTCGTAACCCCGCTCCAGCAGCCGCCGTACCAGATGGCTACCGACGAAACCGCTGCCACCGGTCACCAGGACTCCGCTCATGCCCTCGCTCCTCCACCCAGGGGGTGACATTGAAGCACCGGCGGATCTTCAGCGGGAGGTGGTGAGGTTCGGCCCTGCCAGGAGGCCGGCTATGGCTCCTCTCGCAATCGAGCCCACGTATGGGTGTCAAGGCCGTTATGGGGGGCGATGCGGGACAGTTCGGCGCCGTCGCGTCCCAGGGCCACGACGACGGGACGCGGTCCGTGGCTGGTGCGGGGGGACGTCCGGACGGCGATGAGGCTACGGTGCTCGGGAGCCTGGAACCGGCGGGCACCGATGAGCACGTGACCCACGTCCGGCCCGAGTCGCACTTTGACGCAGCTGATCCATGGGGCCGCGGAGAGGGAGTGCGGAAGGTCGCGGCCACGGGCGAGGCCGAGGGCGCCCGCGCCGTTGCGCACGTCGAGCACATCGACCTGGACAGGACCGTCTCCGGAACCGCTGCCGCCCCCCACGTACCGCCACCGCTCGCCGTACCACTCCATGAGCGCGATGTGCTCACGCGTCCTCGGTGACCTCGGACGCCACACGAGCCAGACCGCTCCAACGCCCGCTGTGTCGTCGACATCGGCCGACACCACGGTCAGCACACGCCGAGGCATCCACCACGGCTGCGCCCCGTCTCCCGCGAGCACCCGCCCCACCACGCCCCGCAGAAAGGTCTCCCACCGGGGGCCCGTCCACAGGGTCTCTCGCCGTGCCCACATACGCCTGCCATACCCGGCACGATCGAACGCCAGGCATGTCGAGGGCGGATCACTCCATCCAGCGGCGGTACACCGCGGCATAGGCCTGGTCCATCGCATGGTTGTAGGAGACCTTCTCGCCGAGGAGCGCCTGAGTGCCGAAGCGAAGTCCGAGCATGAGGTCGACGCGGCTGAGATCCAGGCAGGGCACTGTCCCGAAGGTCGGGAAGAACCCACAGGCGAGCGTCGTCCTCCGCTGCCGGTCCTTGGCGCCGGACAGGGAGAAGGCGTCGCCGTAGGCCGCTCTGATGTCCGCCTTGCGGACGAAGGGAAGGCGTCGCTCGGTGACCATGTCGGCGTCGGCGAAGAATCCGGTGGCGGGTACGGGGAAGTCACGGATGGCCCGGTGGTACGCGTCGACCCGGAATCGCGATGCCCGCATCCCAGTTCTGCACAGGTCGTGCAGTTCGGTGATGTCGACGGCATTGGTGAAAACCGGCCTGGGGTGCTGGTCGGGCTCCAGGATCGTGAACAGGGCGTAGTTGTGGCGCTTCTCGGTCTCCGTGAGCTGTTCTTCGATGACCCGGGCATCGCACAGGGCGTCGATCTCGCTGTCTGTGAGTCCGACTGCTTCGTTGAGGGCGGCGGCCGACGGCTCAGGTCGGTAGAGGCACCGCATCAGTACGGCGGAGACCCGTTGGAGATCCTCTCCGTAGGTATCCCGAGTGCGGATGAAACGGATGATGATTTTGGTGTACTTGGCGGGCAGGGAACCGCGCAGAGACAGCCAGTGGTCGTATGCGCCCTCGTCGAAGGCTTCGTGGAGGAAGGACAGTTCGGTGACCAGCGCATTGGCCTCCAGCAGGTCGACCAAGGTGATCGCGGGACCAATTCCGGAAACCGATGCGGGCTCGTACGCGGCGGCGTTACGGCGCGCCAAGCGGGCGGCGTTCACGCGGTGCCTTTCGATGAGTTCCGTGTGTTCCTCGCCGAGCACCTTTCCAGGGTTCCGCTCGCCGTTTTCCGACAGGGCCGCGATGACGGTGAGGGCCACCGCATTACGTTCGGCCTCGATCATGAACCGGTCGTAGAGCGGAGGGCAGAGCAACGCGTCGTGGAAATGGCGTATTTCGTGCAGGATCGTGGCCTCGGCCAGCAGGCGTTCCCTTTCCGGATCCGCCGACGGGCCGTCCTGCGCCTTCCAGGTCTCGGGACGGTGCCGGGCGAGTACGTCCGAGCGGATGAGGATCACCGGGACGCCGATGACGTGGGAACCCATCCTGCCTGTATGGGTCATGGTTGGAGGAGGCGCCTGATCTGTTCGGGAGTCAGTTCGGCGATGTTGTAACGCGCGCCCTCGACGGTGATGTTGATTTCGACGGGCGGGTTCGCGTGTACGGGCGGCGCATTTGTGCTCGGTTCGTCAGCGGAGTCGTTATGCCTCCGGCGTTGCTTGACCAGTTCGGCGAGCTGGACCAGGGCCAGAGCCGCTTGGCCCGCACTGACCACGAGGGTTCCGATACTCACCAACGTGTCGAACTCGAAGCCCAGGTCGCTTTCGGCGACCGGTGTTTCCGCGCTGCGCGAAAGTCCCGAATCGGAGCGGAACAACAGGTCGAAAACAGCTTCGGTGGACAGAGAGGCGGGAACGCGGAAAGAGATGTCGGCCTTGACTGTCACTTTTCCCCCAGTTAGTTAGGTCGGTGGCCGTGACTCAGTATGGCATGACGTCGATCAGCCCACTCGGAGTTCACGGAAGAAGTACTCTGACATTCGTGCGATCCGAGAAGAGCCCAGGTTATGCAGCTGCACGTCTCTACTACCCCGTCTCGCCCGCCCGGGCCGGCGATCCGGAGGCGCTCACGCGGAGCAAGGCCGATGCGCTCCGGGCGTGCGTGGGTGCCGACCTCGAACTGCGGGTGGAGACCACGCCGTTCAGTCCCGAACTCTTCGGTGTCTCCTCAAGGGGCCCCTGCGCCGAGGCCGTGCTGCGGCTCGTGGAGGCCGAGTGGTCCGACCACGTCCTTCCGCAGGTGCGCGGCATGGACGGGTCCCTGTTCCTCCGATTCCGCCTGGACGACAGCGAGTTCCTCCAGCAGTTGATTGACCACCGCGATCCCGACTGGGACCCCGAACTCGCCTTCCGGCGCCGGATCCTGCACTGGGGCACGCAGAACTGGGGCGGCCTCACCTGGACCCTGTCCGCAGGCGGCACACACCTGTACTGCTGCGACGTCGACGTCTTCCTCCCGGAGGAGCCGCAAGAGGTCATCAAGGACCTGTACCTTTACGTCCTCTCCTTCGACCCGGTGGCCTACGCGTGCGCCAGGTCGGATGAGGCGGGGGAAGCCCAGCGGGGCCGCGGTGGCCTCGACCAATCCGTGGTGCCCGACCGTGCGGACCGGCCTGCGGACCCACCGGGCGATCCCGGTACCGCCGCTCCGGCCGAGGACCCGCGTATCGGCCGATGTGTCGACTGCGGAACGTGGCTGACGCTGCCCTCAAGCATGCTGGCGGTCCTCGACGGCCCGGGTGGAACGGCCGTCGTGCCCTGCACAGGGTGCGGCAAGGGCCGTCTGGTCCGAATCAGCAGCGCGTCCGACCGCCGACTGGGCGGTGTCCGTTACGAGATGCTGCCCCCTCCGGACCCCTCGCTCATCCCGAAGGAAGTGCTGCGCGCCATCCAGCAGGTGGAGGACTAGCGGGCACGCACGGGACAGGGCGCCGGGGTTCGCCGGGCGCCCTGTGTCAAGAGGGCCCTCTCACCAACGAGGCAGCCGGAGTTCGTAGTCGGGCTGGAAGCGCCGCATGTATCCGGTGTCGTCGCGGCTGCGTACGCCCGAGTCGACGTAGAGGCGGTGGAGCCGGTCCAGGGCCTCGTGGTCGAGTTCCACACCGAGGCCGGGGCCCGTCGGTACCTCGACCTCGCCGTCGCGGAACTCCAGGACACCGGGGAGGACGACGTCGTCCGCCGAGTTCCACGGGTAGTGCGTGTCGCACGAGTGGTCGAGGTTCGGGATCGCCGCCGCCACGTGGGTCATGGCGGCCAGGCTGATGCCCAGGTGCGAGTTGGAGTGCATGGACAGGGCGAGGCCGAACGCCTCGCACACCGCGGTCAGTTCGCGGGTGCGGCGCAGGCCGCCCCAGTAGTGGTGGTCGGTGAGGAGGACCTGGATGGCGTTCTGTTCGATCGCCGGCTTCAGGTGCTCCCAGGCGATCACGCACATGTTGGTGCCCAGCGGCATCGGCGCGTCCTTCGCCACCGCGGCCATGTCCTCGATGCCCTTGGTCGGGTCCTCCAAGTACTCCAGGACACCGTCGAGTTCACGAGCGACGTACTTCGACGTCTCCACCATCCAGGCCGTGTTGGGGTCCAGGCGCAGCGGCTGCCCGGGGAAGGCCTCCGCGAGCGCCCTGATCGCGGCGATCTCCTCGTCGGGCGGGAAGACACCGCCCTTGAGCTTGAACGAACCGAATCCATACCGCTGCTGCATCAGCCGGACCTGCTCCACGGTTCCGGCAGGGGCCAGGGCTGAGAGTCTTCGCAGAGGCTCTGCACGAGCCCGTCGGGGAACGCTGGTGCGTAGGCAGTGGTGCGAGTGGTCGAGGAGGCGCGGATGTACGACCGAGGCGAGAGCCCGGGTGCGGTGGCGGCGCGGCTTACCGGCCGTACGGCGACGGATGAATGCCCGCTGTCCGGCGCGCTGACCGAAGTGGCCCTCGACGACGGCCGGTCGGTGATGGTGAAGCGCGCCGACAGCCCCGAGGAGGCGCGGGCGGAGGCGGCGGGCCTGCGCTGGCTGGCCGAGGCCGGCACGGTCAGGGTGCCGACCCTGCACGGTCAGGACGGCCACTGGCTGGTGACCGACCTGATCGAGCGGGGTCGGCCGAGCCGGGAGGCGGCGCTCGATCTGGGCCGGGCGCTGGCCGGGCTGCACCTCGCCGGGGCGCCCGCCTTCGGCTCCGCGCCACCCGGTGGTCCCCAAGAGGCGTACATCGGGCGCGCGGCGATGCGGAACGCCGAAGGCGCCGAGTGGCCGCAGTGGTACGCCGAGCACCGGGTGCTGCCCTATCTGCGGCGCGCGGTGGACGACGGCACGATCACGGTCTCGGAGGCCGAGGTGATCGAGCGGCTCTGCGCACGGCTGCCCGGGCTCGCGGGCCCCGCCGAACCCCCGGCCCGGCTGCACGGCGATCTGTGGAACGGCAACGTGCTGTGGGGCGCCGACGGCCACGCCCGGCTGATCGACCCGGCCGCGCACGGCGGCCACCGCGAGACGGACCTCGCGATGCTCCACCTCTTCGGCTGCCCGCACCTGGACGAGGTGCTGCGCGGCTACGAACAGGTGGCACCGCTCGCCGAAGGCTGGTCCGACCGCATCGGACTCCACCAGCTCTTCCCGCTTCTGGTGCACGCCGTGCTGTTCGGGCGAGGCTACGCGGAACAAGCCCTCAGTACGGCCAAGGCGGCCCTGGAACGGTAAGCGCACCGGTCCGGGCCGCCTGAGCCTGTGGCATCACCGACGAGGAAAGCGAGGGAGCTGATTTCACGCCCCGAGAGGCAGTCGCTGAGAAGGAAGCTTGCTCATGGCCTCGCCACGGGCGGCACGGCCGCGGTGACCCGCGGGTGCCTCCCGGTGCGATGTCAGCGGCGAGGAAAGCGAAAGGGCTGGAGCTTTGGAGGCCCGGTGATGAAACCGGTGAGAAGGAAGCCCCTTCATGGCCTCGCCACGACACACGCTAACAGTCACTCGGGGATCAAGTCGCGCAGGTTTTCCGGGGTGATGACCACCGAGTCCGGGTGCAGCCCCTCGGGACGCTCCAGTCCGATGTACGTCACGGGCACGTCCGGCACCGACTCGGCGTCCCAAGCCGCCACATCCGTAGCGCCGTTCGCCATCAGCCCGGTCAGATACCCGACCGTCAGCTGCTCTCGCTCCACGATGGCGCGCAGCAGCGTCGCCACCGACGCCTGGTTGCCCTCGACGCGGTTGTACGCCGGACGCCCCTTCAGGTACAGGTGCAGCCACTTGGCGTGCCAACTCCCGTCGTCCGCACGCCGGAACGCCAGCGGCAGCGCCACCCGGCCGGGCCCGCGCAGCTCCGACTTCATGCGCACGGTCCGCGCCTCGAAGGGCTGCCCCTTCTGCTCGGCCTCGCGCAGCATGAACCCGAAGAACGACTCCTCGGCCTCCTCGAACTGCTCCCCGGAGAAGATGTTGACCTGCGGCACGATGTACGTGCCCCGCACCGCCCCGAGCCGCAGATCGATGAACTCCGAAGCGCCGTCGGGGGCGTTGGTGATGTCGCCCGAGTGCTCGCCCTCCACCTCGCGGAGATTGGTGTACGACAGCCACGACACCGTGTCGTACTGCGCGTCCAGCAGCAGCGCCGACAGGTCGTAGTCGGTGACGCGCTGCTTCTGCTTCCAGTACACGAAGAACCGCAGCAGCTCCCCGTCGACCCGCGAGACGGAACCGCGGGGCAGCACACCGAGCCCCGCCGAGGTCGCCCGCCCGCTGAGCGGGAGCGCCACGTCGAGGATGTCGGGGTCGACCAACAGGCGCTGCGGGGACGGGAGTCGGCGACCGATCTCCGCGTCCAGCGCGGCGATCAACCGCTCACGGTCCGCCTCCGGTACGGCCGCACGCGTGTCGTCGGCGACGTGCGCACGGCCGAGACGGTTGATGAACACCCGCTGCCTGCCCGCCTCTTCGGCCCGGTTGTGCAGGTACTCGCGCACCGACAGCACAACCCGCCCGGAGACCTGCGGGGCGGTCTCCTCGACGGCGGCCACCACGGCGTCCCGCTCCTCCTGCGTGCGCGCGGTGCGCAGCAGCCGGTCCAGCGCACGGAACAGCCTGCCGGGCGCGGACCTGAGCAGCTCCGCGGCCCCGGTGACGTCGTCCGCCCCGAGCAGGGCCTCGACGCGGGCGTCGAAGGTGTACGCCTTCTGCTCGCCCCGGGCGACGGCGAACACCTCGGCGGCACGCGGCCACCGCGGGTACTCGTGCGGGTGCAGGCGCTCGCCGAGCCGCTTGAAGGCCTCACGGTGCGCGAGGACGTCGGCGAGCTTGGCCGGGGCCGCCGTCACGGCCGAGTCGAGCCCCGCGAGCAGCGCCCGGCGGACCGGACGCGACAGCGCACGGAAGCGGGTCGGCTCCTGGAGGGACACGTCCCCGCCCGACAACGCGCAGGCCAGCCGCAGCACATCGGTCACGGTGTCCAGCAGCAGGCTCGAACCCGCCTTCAGCCGGGCCTCGTTGACGACGGCCCGGTTCTCCCGCACCGGGATCGCCTCCGGCTGGGGACCGTCCACGCAGTGCTCGGCCAGCTCCTTGAGGTCCGCCAGGTGCTCGTCGCCGAGCGGCGTGCTGCTGCCGGCCAGCGCCAGGTACAGGGCGGTGACCTCGTCCTCCAGGGTGCCGCCCAGGTGCAGGACGGTCAGCCGGTCACCGACCGCGGCCGTCAGCTCGTCGTGCGCGGCGAGCATCTCGTCGTACGTGTGCCGGTAGGTGCCGTACGACGGCAGCGTGAGCAGGTTGACAACGCCGTTGCGCAGCTGGGCGAGGACGCCGGAGCGGGCCTTGCCGTCCTCCAGGGCCTCGCGCACGCAGCGCATCCAGAACTCGAAGGTGTCCGGGACGTTCGCCGGGAAGTCCTTGAAGTAGACGTTGTGCCGCACATGGTCGCCGGCCATCTCACGGACGGTGGCTAGCGTGGGGACGGCGACGTCGACGACCGTGCTCTCGGACAGCCCCGACAACGTCCTCAGCGCGTCGGCCGACAGCTTGAAGCCGACGGACATCAGCGCGGCGTCGAACTGCCGCGCCGCGACGTCGCCCTCACCGGCGGGGCCCGCGGGAGCGGGCAGCCGGAGGGCATGCCGAATGACCAGGGGTTCCAGACGGTGGACCATGCCGGAATGGTCGCAGAGGTGTTCGACCCGGCGCACCGGAGTTTTCGGGGCCCCGGGCGTCCGCGGGCCCCCGGGTCAGGACTCCTGGTCCTGCTTCTTCTCCTTGATGCGCGCCGCCTCCTTGCGGACCTCCGCCTGCGTGGCGCGCTCCTTCTCCAGCCACTCGGGGCTCTCGTCCCGCAGCGCCTCGATCTGCTCGGTGGTGAGCGGCTCGGTGACCCCGCCGCGCGCGAGACCGGCGATGGAGACGCCCAGCCGCGCCGCGACGACCGGACGGGGGTGCGGGCCGTTGCGTCGCAGGTCCTGCAACCACTGGGGCGGGTTCGCCTGGAGTTCGTTGAACTCGGCGCGCGAGACGACACCCTCCTGGAACTCGGCGGGGGTGGCAGGGAGGTACACACCCAGCTTCTTCGCCGCGGTGGCGGGCTTCATCGTCTGGGTGCTCTGGTGCGACGTCATACAGTCCAGAGTATCGGCCGCGCACGAGACCCCTGACCACAGTGGGTAACCTTGCCGCGTGACAGACTCGCCAGAACCCCGCTCCTTCCGGCTCGCGTACGTCCCCGGGGTGACGCCCGCCAAGTGGGTGCGGATCTGGCACGAGCGCCTGCCGGACGTCCCCCTGGAACTCCTCCAGATGACCGCCGCGGAGGTCTCCGACGCGTTGCGCGACGGGACCGCGGACGCGGGGTTCGTACGACTGCCGGTCGACCGTACGGTCTTCAGCGCGATCCCCCTCTACACCGAGACGACGGTCGTGGTGGTCCCCAAGGACCACGTGGTGACGGCGGCCGAGGAGGTCACGTCGGAGGATCTCGCCGACGAGGTCGTCCTCCACCCCCTCGACGACGTCCTCGGCTGGGACCGGCCGCCCGGCGAAGCGGCCTTCGAACGCCCGGCCACCACGGAGGACGCGATCGAGCTCGTGGCGGCGAACATCGGCGTCCTCGTCGTGCCCCAGTCCCTGGCCCGCCTCCACCACCGCCGCGACCTCACCTACCGCCCGCTCACCGACGCCCCGCAGTCCGACATCGCCCTGTCCTGGCGCGAGGACGCGACGACGGACCTGGTCGAGGACTTCATCGGCATCGTGCGGGGCCGGACGGTCAACAGCTCGCGGGGGCGGACGCAGCCGGAACCGGAACCCAAGAAGGGCAGGGGGAAGAGCGGCGGCAAGGCCCCTACCGCGGGGAAGGCCACGGCGAGGGGGACTTCGGGCGCGTCCAGGGGTTCCCGCGGCGGGGCTGGTGGGGGGTCGAAGGGCACGGGGGCGCGACGGGGGAAGCCGAGGCGCAAGGGGTAGGGCTTTTCTGGGCCGGCGGTCGGGACCCGGGACCCTGGACCCTGGATGGTCCTGCTGCGGGAGCGGGAGCGGGAGCGGGAGTCCGGGGGCCGGGTGCCGATGTCGGTGGCCAGGGGCTGGAACCGGGGTGCCGGGGGTTTGTGCCGGGCTTGGAAGCCGAGGTTGCGAGCCTCGGCGGGACCCGAGGCCGGAGTCTGGGGCCCGGGGCCCGCAGCCGGGAGCCGCGTGACGGGAGCCCACGGCAAGGAAGCCGTGTGCCGCGAGCCCCAGGCCGGGATCCGAGGGCTGGACCCGGGTGCCGGACTCCCGTACCGAAAGCGGGTGTCGGACCCGGGTGGGGGTACCGCGTGTCTTAACCGTGTGCCGGGCCGGGGCGCCGTGTGCCGCGAGCCCCAGGCCGGGATCCGAGGGCTGGACCCGGGTGCCGGACTCCCGTACCGAAAGCGGGTGTCGGACCCGGGTGGGGGTACC
>NZ_JBIWLX010000025.1:121789-124546 GCF_044766405.1 Streptomyces sp. NPDC102270
GGTACCGCGTGCTGGACCCGGGTGTCTGAACCGTGTGCCGGGCCGGGGTGCCGTGTGCCGCGAGCCCCAGGCCGGGATCCGAGGGCTGGACCCTGGTGCCGGACCCACGTACCGAAACCGGGGTCGGACCGGGGTGCGGGTACCGCGTGCCGGACCCGCGTGCCGGACCCGCGTGCCGGGCCCGGGGGCGGGGCTCGGCGCCGAAGGCGCCGCCGACGGTGGGGAGGCCCGGCCCTTCCCAGGCGCCGGCCCCCATTGCCGACCCGTCCGCCGAAGGGCATTCGGCGAACGCTGCTCAGTCCGTGCCGAACACCCCGTCGGCCCCGAAGACCAGCCCCGCGAACCGTTCTCCCATCAGCCGGTGCGTCGCCGCGTCCGGGTGCAGGTCGTCCGGCAGTGGCAGGTCGGCCGAGTCGTTCTCGCCGTACAGCTCGCGCCCGTCGAGGTAGTGCAGGTTCGGGTCCTCGGCGGCGCGCTGCTTCACGATCCGGGTCAACTCCTCGCGGATCACCTGAAGGGTCAGCTTCCCGCTCGCGCGTTCCGCCGGGTCACCCAGTGTCCTGAACCGCAGCCGGCCCTCGCCGAGCTCGCCGACGTCCGGGAAGCAGGGCCCCGGTGTGTCCTCGTGGATCGGGCACAGGATGGGCGAGACGACCAGCAGGGGCGTGTCCGGGTGGCCCTCGCGGATCGTGTCGAGGAAGCCGTGGACCGCGGGACCGAAGGCGCGCAGCCGCATCACGTCGTGGTTGACGATGTTGATACCGATCTTGACGCTGATCAGGTCGGCGGCCGTGTCCCGTACGGCCCGCGCGGTGAACGGATCGAGGAGCGCGCTCCCGGCGAGGCCCAGGTTGATCAGCTCCACGCCGCCCAGTGTCGCGGCGACCGCGGGCCAGACGCCCGTGGGGCTCGCCGCGTCCGAGCCGTGGCTGATGGAGCTGCCGTGGTGCAGCCACACCGGGCGCTCACCCCGGGGCGCGGGCTCGACGGGTGCGTCGGTGCGCAGCGCGATCAGCTCGGTGGTCTCGTTGTGCGGCAGCCATATCTCGACGTCCTTGACCTCGCCGGACAGCCCGTCGAAACGGACGGTCCCGGGGGATCCGGGCCGGACCTCGGACGTCCCCGCGGTCATGTCGACGGTGATGACGTTGCCGCCGAGCACACTGCCCTGACCGGCGGGCCGGCCGTCGACGACCAGGTCGTACACCCCGTTCGGCCGGGGCGGGGCGCCGACGTAGGCCCGCTTGGTCGGCAGGGTGTCCAGCTCCACCGCGGTGGCCCGGGTGCGGAAGGCCAGTCGTACGCCGGCGGGCTGGGACTCGGCCATGGCCAGCTGGTCGTCGGTGTTCTGGGCGCGGGCCCGGGGCGGCAGCCGGTGCGGTAGCACCCCGTGCTCGGTGTGCTCCACATCGAGGGCGCCGCGCAGGAGCTCGGCGGTGACGGTGGTGGTGATCCAGTCGGGCATGTCCTCAGCCTGTCGGTCAGCGGGTGGGCCAGTTGCGCAGGAGTGTGTCGAGGGCGTCCAGGATCCGCGTCCAGGACTCCTCGGAGTCGGGGGAGCTGTGGCTGAACCCGCCTGCCCCCTCCAGGCTCGCGTAGCCGTGGAAGGTGCTGCCCAGCAGCCGTACGGCGTGGGTCTGTTCGGGTTCGGGCAGGTCGTAGCCGCGCAGGATGGCCCGCATCATCTGCGCGTGCCGTACGCCCGCGCTGGCGGCCGCGGTCTCCGGGTCGAGCCTCAGCCGGGCCGCCGCGGCTCGGCCCGGGTGGGCGTGGGCGTAGTCGCGGTAGACGTTCGCGAAGGCGGTCAGGGCGTCTTTGCCGGCCCGTCCGGCCACCGCGTCGGCGGAGAGGTCGGCCAGCTCCTCCAAGGCGCACAGGGCGATCCGGGTCTTGAGGTCCTGCGAGTTCTTCACGTGCGAGTACAGGCTCGCCACCTTGACGTCGAACCGCCGGGCGAGCTCCGAGACGGTCACCTGCTCGAAGCCCACCTCGTCGGCCAGCTCCGCGCCCGCCCGGACCAGCCGCTCCGTGGTCAGCCCTACCCGTGCCATAGCCGCCCTCTCGTTTGCCAGAGTCGATTATGCATTTGCCTAAACCCTTTAGGCAACCTAGCGTGGACTTATGGAACCGTTGACCGAGAAAGAGATCCGTGCCGCCTTCGTGAACTGCACCAAGGGCGAGGCGAAGCGGCTGGCCGTGCCGCGCGACCTGGCCGACCGACCGTGGGAAGACCTGGACTACCTCGGCTGGCGCGATCCGCAGGCCCCCGACCGCGCCTATCTGGTGACCGTCCTGGACGGCCGTCCGACGGGACTCGCGCTGCGCGGCGCGGCCGCCGGCTACCGGCAGGCGCGGCGCAGCATGTGCTCGATGTGCCTGACCACCCACTCCGGTGGCGTCTCCCTGATGGTCGCCCCGAAGGCGGGCAGGGCCGGGCAGCAGGGCAACTCGGTCGGGGCGTACATATGCGACGACCTGGCCTGTTCCCTGTATGTGCGCGGGAAGAGGGCCGTGGGTGCCGGCGCGCGGCTGCACGAGACGCTCACCCCGGACGAGAAGATCCGGCGGACGGTGACGAACCTCGCCGCCTTCGTCGCCAAGGTGACGGACGCCGGGTGAGCCGCGGGACGGGCTTGCCGTGGTTGCAGGCCCCTCGTCCCTAAGAAGTCATCTCATTTGGTTCGGTAAGCTGCTGGTCGTGGTTTCGATCGTTGAACGGCTGGTGCCGGATGAGTTGTGGGAGCTGTTCCAGCGGGT
>NZ_JBIWLX010000026.1:0-86238 GCF_044766405.1 Streptomyces sp. NPDC102270
CCCTCCGCGTGAAGTCCATGCCGAGTATGAGAAGTTGCGAATCGCCGCGTAAAATTAACGGTCAGAAGCCTGTCCGGAAAACGCGAGGCCCCTCAGTCGAGGTCGAGCACGAGCGCGTGGACGCCGTGCGGTTCTGGACCCAGCACATGCAGTGCACCGTCCTGCCGGACAGCGAACAGACCGCTCCAAAGGTTCTGCGTCTACGCTGGTCGCCCGCCGGGAGATGACCGCCCGCTGATGCCCACGACTGCGGGCGGCGAGCAGGATGCATCACCTGCTGTCGCCCCGGCCGATGCGGATGTCGTCCAGGAGTTCCTTGGTGATGGCCTCCGTGCCGGTCTCGGGGGCGGTTTCGATGGCTTCCTGGGCGGCCTGGCAGATCAGGTCGCTTAGGGCGCTGATGTAGCCGTCGGTGCGTTTGTGCAGGTAGCGGGAGAGCTTCAGCAGGGCGCCGGGATTGTGGTCGTACAGGCACAGGTCCTCGTCGAAGCCCTGGACGACGCTGTGCCAGTCGTTGCCGTAAGGGATGTGCCCGGCCCACAGCACCGGCAGGTCACTGAAGGAGGCCTTGGTCTTGACCGCGTCGGGCAGGTTCTTGCGCCGCTTGTCGTAGCGGGCTTCGTGGACGATCTCGCGTGCGCCGGTGCCGCAAAAGATGAGCGTGACGTTGGTGCGGTCCTGCAGGGTCTCGAAGTAGCTGAACGCACTGGCGATCTCGTTGTCCTGGATGCGGTTGATGCCGTCGATGAGGACCAGGCGGGTCTTGGCCTGGCGCATCACGTGGGCGACGGGCTCGGTCATGTCGGCCGTACGCCGGTTACGGTCGTCCGGGTTGATGGTGTGGTTCAGGCCCAGGAACTCAGCGAGCGGCAGCGACCAGTCCAGATTGTTTTCCCGCTCCGGCGGGACGGTGATGTAGATGACGGGGATGCGGTTGGGGTCGGGGCCCAGGTCTGATTCGATCAGGCCCTGGAAGCCGCGACCGATCTGCACCAGCAGGGTGGATTTGCCGGTGCCCCGGTCCCCGTCGATGATCATGTCTGTGGCGCGGCCGACGCTGCGGAAGCGGTTCTTGCGTAGTTGGCGCCGCGCATCCAGCAGGCCCTTCCACAACGCCGGAGTGAGCACGGGGAGCATCTCGGCGTGGTACATCAGGCGGGGATCGCGGGGACCGACCTTGGTGCCCTTGGGGGCCCAGTCGGCGCGCTTGGGCGGGGCCAGACGGCGGGAGGCCGAAAGGTCCCAGCCCTCCCGGGTGGTCAGCAGCGGCGGGTCGATGGGCTGGGTGACGGTCTCGGCCACGCTGGTGCCGAAGGCGCGGATCAGTTTTTCGCGGCTCACGGTTTTCCTCCGTCGTCCTCTTGGTCACCGGGCTCGCCAGCGTCGGGGAAAGCAGCCGGTCGGGGGGTGGGGATCTGGGTTATACCGAACACCTCGGCAGCGCTGCCTCGCAGGCTGAGCATGCCTCTCTGGTGCGGGCGGGCGGGCGCCTGCGGATGGCCGTCGGTGTCCGCCAAGTGATCGTCGTCGGTCAGCGCGGGCTCCACCTCCGGTTTGGCTTCCGTGTCCGGCTGGCCGGGTAGTGGGGGAGGGGCGGGCCGGGCGGCGTGCAGGATGTGCTCGGCGGGCATGGTCAGCGCGGGTGCTCGCACCACGGTGGCGGGGTCGGGGTCGGGAATGCCCTCATAGGGGTCGGCCACTGGCACGTCCAGATCGAGGGCCGGGCCGGTGAACAGCTGCGGCACCCGCGGGGCGTCGGGGTCCGGGCCGCGCCGGGCCCGCTCGCGCAGTTTGGACACCTCCCGGGCGATGCGCCGCTGCTCCTCCGTGCGGCCGCCGTCCTCGAGCACGTTGAGGGTGGCCTGCTCCCAGGTCCACTCGGTCCAGTCGTCGCCGATGAGCCGCTGGTGGATGAACTCCGCCTCCACCCAGTCGTCCTTGTGGTGGTCCCACAGCCACACGAACCGCGGCGCGTAGGGGCTGTAGCGGATCTGCCAGCGCCTGCCTTGCCCGGGGATCCCAGTGTGCCGGTTCCTGTACTCCTGCAGGGCCTGGCTGTTGTAGGTGCGGTTGCCGATCCTGACCCCCTTGTCGGTCACCTTCAGGTAGGTGAACGGCAGCAGCTTGCGGTTCTCGTGCGGGGTGAGCGCCAGCGGCACATGGCCCTCGGCGGCCACCAGCGTGGCGTACATACGGTTCGGGCTGATCGTCAGGCCGGGCAGGAACGGGCTGCGCAGCCCGTCATGCGGTTTTTGCTGCCAGTCCAGGGCGATCCACTCATTGAGCAGGTCCTGCAGCTCGTTCAGGCTCCACAGCGGCCCGTCGGTGACGTGTTTGCCGCGCCGCTTCAAATCGGAGCCGGTGTAGCCGGCGACGTACTGCGAGAACCGGCGTTTGATCGCGTTGAAGGTGCTCTCGATGACGGCCTTGTCGGTGGCGGTGCGCTCCCGGGCCGGGCGGACCTTGATGTCCAGCATCCGGCACACGTCGTCGAAGTGCTCGCTGTTGAAGATCTTGCCGTGGTCGACGACGACCATCCGCGGGCGGATCACCGGCCGGGCGGCCGCACCGGCCATCCGCGGATCGCACGCCACCAGATCCGCGTACGGCATCTCGGACTGCTCCGCCAGCGCCCGCGGCGACCAGCCGGGCCGGGCCGGCATCGGTGCCAGGGCCTGGGCCAGCATGAGCACCGCGTCGAAGGAGCGGGTGGCGCGTCCGCCCAGCCGCCGCCCCCGCGGTCCGCGGCCCCGCACCTTCGGCACGATCATCGCGCCGATGATGGTTCTGGACACCACATCGATCGCCGCGGTCAGCTCCACCTGTACCGGCCGCCCGTCGTCGCCGATCGCGATGACGTCCAGGCCGGTGGAGTCGATCTGCACTTGTTCGCCCAGCCGCCGAGCCTGGGTCGGCGTGTAGGGAGGCACGGCGCCGTTGGCTTCGTCCAGGCGGCGGTCGGTGGGCCAGTGCAGGGAGGATACGTTGATGCCCAGCCGCCCCAGCAGCCGGTAGAAGGTGGCCCTGGAGATCATCAACTTGTCGTAGTCGTCCTCGTGTTCGCGCAGGACGGCGGCCTGGAGCCGTTCATACAGTCGGCTGGCGTCGCCGTCGGATTCCCCGAGCCCTGCCTTGAGCTCCGCCAGCAGCAGCTTGACCACCCGTTCGTCGGTGCGCCCCCAGGGCGAGCCCGGCACGATCTCGCGGATCAGCCCGAACGCACCGTGCGCCTGGTATGCGCGCCGTCGCCGCTCGATCGTGCCGGCCGAGGCATGCCTGAAGCCCAGCGCCTTCAGTTCCGCGGCCTTGGCGGCAATGCGCTGGCGCACGGTGAACCGGGCGGGGTCGTAGCCGGGGCGCGGCACGGCGCCCTCCCCGGCGTCGGGGGGAACGCCGTCGTCGATCTCGCGGAGATGGCGTTCCCAGTCCCGCACCAGCTTCAACTCGGCCTCCGGCAAGAGGGACAGGCCACTGGTGTCCGCCACCTGTTCCCGCTCGAGTTCCTGCAGGTCCTCATCCAGGAGAGCGAAGTCGTCGGCGCCGACCACGACGGAGAGCAGGGCACGGGCATCGGCTCCCTCCTCATCCAGGCAGCCCAGCTGCACTTCTGCGCCCTGCAGCACCAGTACCCGGTAGGTGCCGCCCTGCCAGCGCAGCCGGGCCCCCGGCCGCAGCCGTCCCTCTTCCGCCTTCTCTGCCTGCGCCACGGCCGTCGCCATCTCTTTACGCCTCCTCGGCAGCAGCCGCCTGGCTGGCCCACACCGGCGAGGTCGGCAGCAGCGGCTTGGTCCAGTCACACGTCAGTTCGCCCGTCCACACCAGATGCCAGGCATAGCCGGGCGCCCTCAGGCCCAGGCTTGAGGCGGCCGCACCCTCCTGCAGCGGGCGCGGCTGGGCGAACACCTCCAGCAGCACCTGGCGGACGTGATCATCGGGGGCGAACTCCGGGCCGCTGAAGTGCGCGGCGCTTGCCAACGAGGACCGCAGCACCCCTTGGGGTACCCGCAGCGGGCGTATCTCCCATCCGGCCCTGTCGGCCGCCTCTCGCAGAACCTGCTCCTCCAGACCGGCCTCGTCGCGGGGCGGGTGCGCAAAGACCAGCCTGCGCTCCTCGCGGGTGCGGGCGACGAATGCCGGCTCTACGGTGCCGCGCCGGCCATCCAGCTCCCAGTGCACCTGCACCACACGGGACTGGAAGCACACGATGTCCGGGTCGAAGTCGAGGAGCATGGCCGCATCCATCTGCACCGTGCTCGCGCACCACACCACCTGCCCGGTAGTGGCCGCGGTCCACTTGGTCAGGATGGAGGTGCGGCCCTTGTAGGCGCGCGGCTCGGACAACGGCCGCCGCTCCTCAAGGGCTACGCCCCGCACAGCGGCCGGTTCGTCGCGGCACGTGCGCCCTGCCGCGCTGCGGTACTGCACCTGTATGTCCATCTGGCCCAGGACAACCCTTCCGTGCCCGCCTCCCACAAGCCACGGCGGGAACGGCGCTGGATTGATGCTAGGCGACAAGCAGTACGTCCCGGCAGTTCGCCCGAGCAATTTCCGCCTGCCGGCCGCTCCTCAGCACAGGCGGCGCGGATCGGGGGATTCACGCCCAGGCAGCGGCTGCGGCAGCATCTCCCAATACGCCTCGACCGGGTCGTACAGGGGGCGCAGGTGCAGGATGTCTCTGCGTCTGTCCTTGCGCAGCACGCCCATCCCGCGGGTGTACCTGAAGGGCAGACACGACCGCATTCCCCACGCCGCCTGAGCGTGACCAACGGCTTTGGGCACGCTGACCGGAACGCACGCGGCCAGCGCCAGTGCCATCGCGTGCGGCGGATGCCACCGCGGCCCCCGGGTCTTCGCCACCGTGTGGCTGCGATGGCGGTGCAGCCACATCTCGACTGGCAGGCGCACCTCGTTGACCTCGAACGGGCTTCCCCAGGAGCGGAAAAGCCACAACATCTGCCGCTCCCACGTATCCGGATTCAGCTGGCCCCCCTGGTGTTGCCGCTCCCACAGCGCGAACATCTGCGCCAGCCGTACCACCTCCGGATAAATCACGGCCAGAGCAGGAAACGGCGCTGTAGTCGAGAGCGGGAAACGGCCGCTGACGCTCGATCCACACCGGCAGTGACAGGCGCGGGTTGTTCTACCAGTAGGCGCAGGTGCTCAGCGCGTCGGCGAACAGGATCCGGCCGGTCGAGCCCAGCCGCCGCTCGAAACGCAGCCGCTGCCGCTCCGCGCGCAGCACCAGCGGCATGCAGGCCTGCAGGGCCGCCCGGGCATCCTCCCGCTGCGGCATGGCATCCAGCCAGCACCCATGACGCCAGCAGATCTGCCACGGCAGCCCGGACCAGATGAATACCGGGTGCAACGCGCCCTTTGCGGCCGCGCACCGGTGGCAGCCCTGCAGCACACACGGCCCCTTCGGGTCAGGGCTCCGCCAACTCCAGGCGGCCCGTGATGCGGGCACCGCCAGCAGGAACTCCTCACGCACACAGCGCAGGGCCTGCCGCAGGCACCCGACGGGACACCCGGTCAGATGGGACAGCCGCTCCAGCGCAGCGGCACTGAGATACAGCTCTGCCTCATCGAGCCGCACGGGCTGCGCCGGGCCGGAGCCCAGGCGGTTCAGCAAGTCAGCGATCTGCAGGCCATTAGCCCAGGCCAGACGCTGCAGGTAGGAGCCATTGGTTTCCGCCCGCAGAAACCCGATCTTGACGGGAAGTGCACGCAGCGCACTCATGATGACCTCCGGCGGCCCAGTCGGTGCACATCCGTCCCACCCGGTGCGCGACCGGCGGGGACGAGACCGTAGCAGGTATGAGCGGCGGCGTTCCGTCAGCCGTAGGGCCGGGGGCTGCGGGCCAGGATTTCCCAGGAGAGACAGGTGAGTTTGTCCACGGGGGCCATCTCGGGCACGGCGGGCTGGTGGGGGAGGCGGGGCTGCCGGTAGTGCCGGGAGGGCGGGCGCGCTGCACGGGTGAGCGGCAGCGGAGGAAGCTGCAGCGGCTGATGCCGCTCGCTCCACGCGTCCAGGGCCAGGCCGAGCTGCCAGCCCAGATCGCTGCGGGCCTCCTCGCGCCAGCGGCGGTCGTCGTCGTGGATCAGCCGGCCATCCAGACGCAGCCGCTCGATCCTGGCCATGCGGTACGCGACGGCGACCGCACTGGGCAGCAGACGCAGCGGTACGGTCCGGCTGCTGCCCAGCCGAGGCAGACGCACAGCAGGGTGCGCCAGGACCGCGAAGGCGTCGGCGACCAGCAGCCGGCCCACCGGGCCCAGCCTCCTCACGAACCGGAGTCTGCGCAGCTCGGCCCGCAGGACGTGCGGCCCGGGGGACAGGTCGATGAAGGGCAGCCGGTCGCCGCGGGAGAAGTCATGGAAACGGGCGTGCCGGACGCAGATGTGCCACGGGTCCGGGCGGATGAGCCACACCGGATCCAGCACACCACGACGGGCCGCGCACAGCGAACACCCGCGCACCAGGAACCCGCTGTGCGGCCGCCACGGCCACTTGTACGCCGGAGCTCCCGACCCGTCGGGCAGTAGATGCTCATCCCGCAGGCTCGCCAGCGCCCTCGTCAGCTGCGCCAGCGGACGCCTGGCTAGAAGCGCCAGCCGCCGCCGCGCAGCGGCGTTGAGATACAGCTCGCTCTCCCCGGGATCGACGTCGGCGGCGGAGCGGCCCTCGCCCACCGTGGCCAGAAGGTGAGAGACGGACTGTCCGTGACGGGCGGCCAGCCGAGTCACGAAGGAACCGGTCGACTCGCCGTCCACCAGAGGCATCAAGTAAGGCAGCGGCCGTATGCGCTCCACCACTCACCTCCACCGCACATCGTGCCCGCGTGGGTGTCCCGCCCGCGGCGGGAGTGCGCTGTGATCTCGGTAACGACTTTCCGTATCAGCTTTGAACAGTTGGTACGGCTGACGCAAGGTCGACTCAGCGCCCGCCGCCCCCACCAGCCGGTACGCGGCCGGACAGCTGCTGAATTGCACCATCCCGCGAAGGGAGCCCCGGCTGTGGCGGACAGAGGCGTCAAACAACTGCGGGTCCACCAGCGTGAAGCCTACGACGCCGCGGTGCGGGCCCTGTCCCGTATGCCCCGGGCCACGATCATCTCTGCCACCGGCACCGGAAAGACGATCACGGCCATCCGCATCGCCGAGCACTTCGCCGGCCCGGGACACATCCTTGTCGTCGTCCCCTCCCTAAACCTGATCAGCCAGACCGCCTGGCACTGGCACGCCGACAGCCACATCACCCGCATGCTCGCCGTCTGCACGCTCAAGCCCACCACCGTGAGCTTGTCCGGCGACCGCCTCACCGCCACCACCGACCCGGCCCGCCTCGCCCGCACTTTGGCCGCCTTCCCCGGCCCGGGCGTCGTGTTTACCACCTACCAGTCCCTCAAGGTGATCGCCCGCGCCCACCGGCTCTACCAGCTCCCTCCCTGGGCCATCGTGATCATCGACGAGGCGCACCGCAGCAGCGGCAGCAGCAACAAGCAGTGGGCCACCATCCACCACGACCGCGTGATCCCCGCCGAACGCCGCCTCTACATGACGGCCACACCCCGCGTCTGGAAACCCGAGGACGCGGCCAAGAAACGGCGACGCCGCGGCAGGCCGAAGCCCGACGAGCCGCCCGAGCCGCTGGCCTCCATGGACGACGCCTCCATCTACGGACCCGTCGTCTACAACCTCGGCCTCGCCGACGCCATCGACCGCGGCATCCTCGCCGACTACCGCATCGTCGCGCCGGTGATCACCGACGACGACCTGCGTGACATCCTCACCACCGACGACATCTCCCGCCATTCCAACGGCCTGCGGTTGGCTGCCCTGCAGGTCTGCCTGCTGCACGCGATGAGAACCCATCGCATCCGTCGCGTCATCAGCTTCCACAGCCGCATCGCCTATGCCCGCCAGTTCAGCGAGACGCTGCCTCGCACGGTCGCGGCTGCCGCCTCCACCACCCAGGTGCGCCGTCTGTGGGCCCGCGCTCTGTACAGCAAGCAATCACCCCGCCTGCGCGCCGAGTTCCTGGCCGAGTTCGAAGGCATTCCTCTGCTGCGCCGCCGCTCCGGACCCGCTGACAGCGTCGATGGGGCCGTTCTGTCCAACGTCCGCATCCTGGGCGAGGGCGTCGACGTGCCCGACGCGGATGCCGTCCTGTTCGCCGATCCCAAGCGCAGTGCTTCCGAGATCATCCAAGCTCTCGGCCGGGCCCTGCGCCAGCCCCCCGGAGCGGGCAAAGTCGCCGTCCTGATCATTCCCGTCTACATCGGTCCCCGCCAAAGCACCGAACAGGCCATGCTCTCCTCGGAGTTCGACATCCTCTGGGAAGTCCTCAACGGGCTGCGCACCCACGACTCCCGCTACTGGCGGCGCCTGGACGGAGGCCACAGCTACTTCAAGCGCACCATCCCCCGCCCCCCGCCGCCCGAACGCGCCGGGGAGGTCGCTTCTGTCACCCAACTGCGTACCCACCTGGTCGACACCGGACTGTGGGAGATCGGCTGGGAGGCCGCCGTCCGCTTCTTCGAGCGCCGTGGCCATCTCGACGTGCCCAGTGAGTACATCGACCGGACCGGATATCCCCTGGGGCACTGGCTCGGCCAGCAGCGCTCGCTGTACGCCCACGGAAGTCTTGACGTCCAGCGCGCCCTTGCCCTGACCAGCCTCAACATCTCCTGGCCCCACCCCGAAGGCAGCTTCGAGGCCCACCTGGAAGAGGCCATCGCCTTCGCGGCCCGCCACGGCACCCTGGCCGTCACCCGCGCCCCCACCCCGCGCGAACGGCCGCTGCTGCGCTGGCTGGCCCGACAGCGCCGGCTGGTCGCCGACGAAAGCCTGCACAGCGACCGGATCGACGCACTCACCGCGGTCGACCCCTGGTGGAATCCGCCCTGGGGCGTGGCATGGCAGCACGATTACACCCACCTCACCCTCACCCCCCATATCGACCCCACCGCCCCCACGCCGGCCTCCGACCACGAGGCCGGCACCTGGCTGGAGCACCAGCTCACCCGACTGCCCGACCTGCACCCCCAGCAGATGCGGCTGCTGGCTCAACTCGCCGCTCAGCACCCGCACCTGCACCCCCACGCCATGCTGCTGCTACCCGACCCCGCACCGCGCGCCCGCGCCTTCAGCCGCGGCCTGACAGCCGCCCGTCAATACCAGCAGCGCGAAGGCCACCTCCACGTACCACTCGGCCACCGGGAAGACATCCATGGCGATGAGGTCCTTCTCGGCCAGTGGCTGCGCAAATGCCGCAGCGACACCGCACAGATGACCGCGCCGCAGATCACCGCGCTCACCGCGCTCGGCATCGACCTGGCCCCCGTCTTCCAGCCCGCCCCCATCGCCGTGGACCACACCGAGGACACCACGGACGACGACGCCTGGTGGTACGGACAGGATCTGTCGTGGACCCGACCGCCTCCTGTCGCCCTTCGATGAGTGCACCCGCACCTGCCCTGTTACCCTCCACCGGATTAAACGGACTCCTGTTGCCCGCCACCGCACATTCCCCGCCCCTGCGCCCCACACCAGAAGGAGGCACTGAAGGCGCTCACCGACACCTTCGCCACCGGGGGAAAACGGGGCGACGGTCCTCTCCGCCTGTGAAACCGGCAAGACCCACCAGACCCGCCGCCCGAAACCGGAGGAACTGCGAGCGGAGGGATCCCGGCTGATGAAGGCGGAGCGTGAGCTTCGCAGCGAGCACGCCGCCGAGATCCGGGAGCTGAAGGACACCCCGGCCACCTACGCCAACCAGATCCAAGCTAGGGGACTCAGCTCTGCGTACTGCCGTCGATGAGCTCGCGGATGACGTCCGCGTGGCCGTTGTGTTGGGCGTATTCCCTGATCAGGTGCATCATGATGCACCGCACGTCGAGATCCCCGAATCGGTGGTGCGTGCAAACATCGTCCAGTGAAACCCCGGCGAAGATCTCGCGGCTGCGCTCGCAGGCGGCCAGGTAGCGCGCGACGTCCTCGGGCAGTGTCGCGCCGTCATCCAACACGAAGTCACCATCCCTGCGCTTCGGCCAACCGAAGGGCGCGGGTTCCTCGCTCTGCCCGATGACGTCAACAAACCAGACGAACTCGACCTTGGTGAGATGCCGCACCAATCCGTGCAGGGTGGTGAGTGACGGAACGACACGCCGGGCAGCCTGTTCCTCGGTCAACCCATCGAGCTTCCTCAGCAGCTCGGCGCGATGGTAGTCGAGCCACCCTGCCAAGGCCTCACGTTCAGGCGCGATGGTGCGCAGGTCGACGGGCTTGAGCGGCGAAGCGAAGGGCTGAGGCTCAGAGGCGTCACTCATGGGTGCATTGTCGCAGGCGAGGTCAACGCCCGATCCTGATGGGGACATCCTGCTGTACAGCACGAGAGCCTCCTCGATGATCTATCGAGGAGGCTCTCGTCCTGCACCAGGATGGGCTTGCCGCCCAGCACGGGGTTCCCGCCGCAGTGGTCGAAGTGCAGATGGCAGTGGACGACCATGGAGATGTCGTCGAGGTCGACGCCGGACGTTGACAGGGCGTCCTGTAACGCGCGGCGCCGGGGTCGGTAGTGTGCTTCGGTTTCGGGATCCGCGTCGCCGATGCCGGTATCGAAGAGGATCAGCCCGTTGTCGTGTTGCACCGGGTAGGCAAGGACGGGTTCGACTGGTGGTTGTGGGCCGCCCGTCTCCGGTGCAGGCCGGACAAAGTACCCGAGATCGCGTCGCCGTACTGCCCTGTTCTTCCCCATGTGGCGATCGTGGCAGGCCGCCGTATGGCATCCAGTCGGTCGGCCTCTGCCGACAGCAGAACTGCTATGGGCGTCCTGCGGGTCGCGTGGCGAGTAGGAGGGCTTCGATCTTTCGGGCTGTGGCTTCGACGGTGGTGCTGAGCCATGTGCCGAGACCCGGCCCCACATGCCTACAGAAGAACGGGACTGCCTACACATCGCAGAGACAGGACACGAGCGCCCCCTCGCACCATCCACCCCAGCACCCCTCCATCGCCAGGAGACCAGTGACGGCCTCGCGGTGCACTCCCGTACGGTGCGGCGGGCTCCCGCTGTCGCCGAACAGTTGCGCACGGGCGACGATGCGCACCTCAACGACGTGTCCGCCAAGGACGCCGCGAAGCGCCCTTCGGCGGAACGGGGGCGTCGGGAAACGCCTCCCGCATGGGCTCCAGCGCCAACCGGGAGCAGTTCACCCAGTGGCGCTGGATGACTGTGACCGAGGGGGCCTGACGCTCACGCTGTCCTGCACGCAGCCCATTGCTCGATGAGTCGGATGGTGCGGCCGGGGTGCTCCTCGTGCAGATAGTGGCCGGTCGCGGCCCAGTGGTCGACACGGGATTCGGGCCCCCGCAGGGTACTTCGCTCCCAGTCGGCGGCCTCGGCGGAGGTCCACACGGTCAGGGCAGGGCAGATGCGGCGCCGAAGGTACGCCTCGCTGCTCGGGCGGATGCCCACCGCGCCGGGATCGGTGTACATGCCGGCATAGGCCTGGGCGATGACATGGCCCGGGGTGCCGAGCATGGTACGGATGTGTGCGGTGCGCAGACCGGGTGGGGCGGTGGGGGAGAAGGCGTCGGTCACCAGCGGAACCGCGGCGCGGGCGCCGTTCTCGCGGTAGGCGGTCAGGCGGCGCGGGATCTCGTCGAGTTCGGCGCCGTGGGCCCCGTGCGCGGGGTCGAGGGCGACGACGGAGCGTACGAGGTCCGGGCGGTGGACGGCGAGCAGGTTCACCACCTGGCCGCCCATGGAGTGGCCGACCGCGACGACGGGACCGGCCCCCAGGCGGGCGATCAGTGCCGTCAGGTCGTAGGCCATCGCCGCCGGGGTGTTGTCCTCGTCCGGGACGGGCGAGCGGCCGTGGCCGCGCAGATCGGGGACGATCACGCGGTGCCCGCCGGAGGCCAGGCTCTCGGCGTGCCGTGACCACTCGCGGCCGTCGCCGCCCCAACCATGCACCAACAGCAGGGTGTCGGGGCCGTGGGCGTCGGCGGTGTCCGGGCCGAGGACGGTGTGGAAGAGCTCGACCGCCGTGGTCATCCGGTCACCGTCTCGTACGTGGCGTAGCCGAAGTCGGCGTGCACGCCTGCTGTGTCGAGGTCCTGTACCCACAGGCCGAGCATCGCGCCGGTGAAGCCGAGAACCCGCAACTGGCCGTTGTGGAACTCATCGGCCGCCTCGTCCGAGAGCACCGTGGCGTCGAGTTCGAGCGGGAGGGCCTTGGTCCCGTCTCCGGAGTCGTATGAGAAGTGCAGTACGGGGCCGTCGAGTTCGGCCCGCAGTGCGACGGGCGCGCCGGGGGCCAGGGGTACGTGGACGGGGCGGGCGGTGAGGGCGCCCTGTTCGCAGCTGAGGACTTTCAGGACGGGGCTGCCGTCGTCGGCTGAAGTGACGTACAGATAGTGCCAGTTGCGGGTGTTGTAGTACGCGGTGATGCCCGCCAGGTGGTCCGGTGTGCGCGGGTCGAAGGACACCCGGGTCTCGAACGAGCAGCGGGCGGAGGTGACCCGGCGGGCGACCAGGCTGGGGGAGCGGCGGCCGGCCGGTGACTGGCCGCCCCGGATCCGCAGGAAGCCGGGGCGTTCGGTGAGGCTGAGCCAGTCCTCGCCGGCCGGGCGGCGCAGCGTGGACCAGTCAGGGCCAAGGACGGGCGCGTCGAATTGGTCGGTCGCGTCCGGCACCGGGAACGGTGCGGGCGGCAGGCCGGGCGCCGGGACGGTGACGGCGGGGATGGCGTCCGCGATGCGCGGCCAGCCGTCCTCGGTCCAGGTCACCGGCTGGAGCGCGGTCTCCCGGCCGAGTACGCAGCGGCCCCGCTCGGTGTAGGGGCGGGCGGTGATGTGGGCGGCATACCACTGCCCGGACGCGGTCTCGACGAGCGAGCAGTGACCGGCCTTCTGCAGTTCCAGCTTCGGGTTGTGCCGGGAGGTGAGCAACGGCCCGGCCGGGTCAGGCTCGTACGGCCCGAACAGGTCGCGGGAGCGGGCGACGGCCGCCCCGTGCTCGTAACCCGTGCCGCCCTCGGCGTGCACGAGGTAGTACCAGCCGTCCCGGCGGTACAGGTGCGGGCCCTCGGCGACCCCGGCGGCCGTGCCCACCGTGATCGTCCGGGGCCGTCCGAGGAGCTTGTGCGACGTGCGGTCGTACTCCTGCAGCTCGATCCCGGCGAACATGTCGTGCTCCGGGCGCCAGTCGAAGCGCATGTTCAGCAGCCAGCTGCGCCCGTCGTGGTCGTGGAAGAGCGAGACGTCGAAACCCCGGCCGTGCAGCGGCACCGGGTCGGACCACGGGCCCTCGACGGAGGGCGCCGTGGTGACATAGTTCGGCAGGTCCTTCCCTCCCTCGGCGTACGTGTCCACCACCGTGAAGACCAGGTGGAACAGTCCGTGCGCGTAGGACAGCCCCGGCGCCCAGATCCCGCCGGAGTCGGGGACCCCGGCCAGGTCGAGCAGCCGGCGGCTGTCCAGAACCCCACCCAGCGCACGCCAGCTGACCAGGTCCCGGGAGTGGTGCAGACGCACTCCCGGGTACCACTCGAAGGTCGAGGTGGCGATGTAGTGGTCCAGGCCGTCACCGGCCCGCACGATCACGGGGTCCGGCTCGAAGCCGCGCAGGACGGGGTTGTGGATCACGTGACGTCCGATCAGAGGGAGAACAGCAGGGTGCCGAAGCCAGGATGGTCGCACTGGAACGGCGCACCCTCCGGCCGCAGATTGCCCGCCACCTGGGCGGTGTACGGGGCCGACTTCCCGGCCCGTTTCACGTAGTGGTTGTAGGCCATCTCGTAGATGGGCCGGAACGTGCCGCGCCCGTCCGTGGAGATGCTCGACCAGTGCCAGTTGCACCGCCCGAACGTGGCGTCGTACGCGACGGTGTTGCCGAGGTTGTACTTCGCCGTGTACTCGAAGCCCGACAGCAGCAGCGAGCTGGACGCGCCGTACATGTCGAGGCCCTGGATCCAGCCGGTCTGGCAGATCTCCGCGAGCGAGCCCAGGATCAGCTGGGTGTGTGCCTGGTCGCGGCCGGACTCGCAAGCCTGTCCGGTGCCGGACTTGACCAGCTTGGTCAGGGAGCAGCAGCTGTTGGTGTAGAAGGCGTTGTACGCGTCGTTGAAGAGGGTGAGGTTGTTGCAGGCCACGGCGATCTGCATCATGCCCTTGAGGCCCATCAGGCCGTAACCGCCGTCGCCGTAGATGTTGATGAGCGGCACGAAGATGTTCTGGAACATGGCGACGGTGGCGTCGAGTTCGGACTGTGACCAGCTGCCCGCGGGGCCGGTGTAGTGCATGATCTCGACGGCGGCGGCCAGTTTGGCGCCGTAGATCCCGGCGGCGAGTTCGGCGTCGGCGCCGTTGATCGTCTGGAGCGTGCTGGTCCAGGACTTGATGATCTCCAGCGCCTTGGAGGCGTGTGCGGTGTCGCCGGTGATGTACCACATGACGGCGTTCTGGTAGGCGGCGTTGCAGTCGTACCACAGCTCCGCGTTGCCGCTCTCGGGGCTGGTGCCCCGGGTGACGGCGGCCCGGCCGCCCGCGACCACGTACGAGGCCGAGGAGAAGAAGTCGGCCGCGAAGACGTGGTAGCCGTCGATCCAGGGCGAGGCGCTTGCGGCGACTTTGGCGCGCATGCGGTTCAGGTCGGCGAGGCTGTGCAGGACGCCGGGATGGGTCAGTGAGGTCAGCCCCGAGGTGACGGCCTGTGCGCTGGTCGCGCCCGCCAGTGCGGCGGCGCCCGCTATGCCGGCCGCACCGGCGCCGACCGCGGTGAGCTTGAGGAAGCGGCGGCGGCTGGGGGCGGGGGAGGGGCCGTACGGGTCGGCGGGGGAGGGGAGTTCGGAGGTGAGCGGGGCAGGGGAGCGGTACGGATCGCGCATGGGCTTCCTTGTCGACTCGACGCTGAGTGCGGGGAAGGGAACGGGAGGGGAAGGGGTCAGATGCGGTGCAGGACGAGGGTGCTGCGCGGGCCGATCTTCGGCCGGACGCCGGCGCCGACGGTCTTGCCGGTGGCCAGGTCGCGGGCGGGGCCGAAGTCCTGGCGGGCGGGCAGGGTGAAGACCTTGTCGGTGCTGGTGTTCATGGCGATGAGGTAGTCGCCGAATTCGCAGTAGTAGAAGGGGGCCTTGCCGACGAGCATGGTCTCGACGCCGTCGAAGTGGACGCCGAGGGTGGGGTCGGGGACGTCGGCGGGGACGGGGGCGAGGTGGTAGACGTCGCCCTTCTGGGACTGGTGGAGGGTGTCGCCGGGCGGGGGGAATCCGCCGGGCGGGATGGCCGAGGCGCCCGGGTCGTTGATGGCGTAGTCCCACAGGATCCAGTCGCGGGCCGTGAAGGTGTCGTCGGTGGTGCCGACGGTGTGCTGGCGGATCGTCGCCGAGCGCTGGTCGACGGGGGTGACATGGTGGATGCGGGCGTAGTCGTTGACGCCCTGGCGGGCCCGCCAGTAGAGCGAGGCGAACAACAGCTCCTTGCCGTGCTTGACGGCGACCGCGCCGTTGTCCTCGTCGGTGAAGACGAAGTCGGGGCTGTTCCAGCCGGTGGGCAGCCGGCCCGGGCGGGCGGCGAGGGCCTGGTAGTCGTTCCAGTCGCGGGACACCAGGCGCAGTGCGTTGAGGCCGACGCGGGTCCAGTCGTAGGTCGCAATCAGCTGGAGCTGCGGCCAGAGCTGGCCGTCGTCCACCATTTCCTGGGTCCAGCCGACGAGGTCGGGATCCTTGAAGACGGCGGCCGACATCAGGGGGTTGGAGTCCCACGCGGTACGGGAGGCATACGCGATCGCACCGGGATAGACCTCGTTGCGCCAGCCGATGACCGTCTCGGTGCGGGAGACCCGCGCGTTGTCACCGTCCACGTCGACGACACGGAACCGGCCCCGCGCCTTGACCATCCTGATCATCTGCTCGCGCAGCTCCGGGGCCTCCTGGCCACCGTGGCCCCGGGTCACCGACTCGTACATCATGACCAGCCAGTCGGTGACCTCGCCGTAACTGCCGACGTAGCCCAGCTCCCGGGTCAGGCCTGCCCTGGTGACCTGGTAGTAGTCGGCGCCGAGCGGCTTGGCCGGGTTGCCGTCCGCGTCCTCGGGGCCGAGATAGGGCACCATGCCGATGGACTGGTACAGGTAGTCGCGGGCCTTGGCCTCCGACAGGGCGAGGTCCGGATCCAGCAGCATCAGGCCGCGGTTGGCCTGGTAGATGCCGATGGCGCAGATCTGGGTCTGGTTGGAGTAGTGCGGGAAGTGCCGGCGCCAGTAGTCGCGGCTGGCCTTGAGCATCTTCGTGTACGCCGCGCGGCGCACCGGCTGCTCGACGGCGGCGGTGCCGGCCGGCGCGACGACGTCGGCTCCGTCGAACCAGGCCGATCCGGGGCCGGTCAGTCGCAGGTGGAGCTCCACCTGGGTCGCGGTGTCGGGGGTCGCCAGGTCGAGGGAGACGTACTCCCAGTCGTGGGTGCCCGTGCTCGCGTACTTCTTGTGGTCGCTGCCGACCAGGTTGCCGCTCGTGTCGTAGAACAGCGGGTCGATGTGGGCGCCTTCACCGGTGACGCCGTCGGTCTTGATCCAGGCGCCGTAGGTGTACGTGCCCGGGCCGACCTGGACCGTGGGGGCGGCGTAGACGTAGCTGTAGTCGCTGTCGCCGGTCGCAGTGAGCTTGAGAGAAGCCGAGCCGGTGTACGAGACGGTCGTGTCGCGGGCCCACGTGCCGCCGGACGCCCAGCCGGGCCTGGCCCAGTGGTCGGGAGTGGCGCCGCCGGCCTCGAAGCCGGGATTGCGCAGCTCGGTCGGCTTGACCAGGTCGACGGAGTCGAACCAGGCTGAACCGGGGCCGGTCAGTCGCAGGTGGAGCTCCACCTGGGTGGCGCCGTCGGGGGTCGCCAGGTCGAGGGAGACGTACTCCCAGTCGTGGGTGCCCGTGCTCGCGTACTTCTTGTGGTCGCTGCCGACCAGGTTGCCGCTCGTGTCGTAGAACAGCGGGTCGATGTGGGCGCCCTCGCCGGTGACGCCGTCGGTCTTGATCCAGGCGCCGTAGGTGTACGTGCCCGGGCCGACCTTGGTCCTGGGCGCGGAGTTGACATAGCTGTAGCCGCCGCTGGTGGTGGCGGTGAGCTTCAGAGAGGCGGAACCGGAACGCGAGACGCTGGTGTCGCGGGCCCAGGTACCGCCGCCACCGGAGGCCCAGCCGGGCCGAACCCAGGAGGTGGGGGTGGCGCCGCCGTCCTCGAAGCCGGCGTTGGCTATCTCGTAGGGGGAGCCGGTCACCTTGGAGTCCAGCTTGTCGCCGAGACGGTCCCAGAGCAGCGCCAGACACAGGCCGACCCGGCCGAAGCCCTGCCACTGCTGGTCGGATCCGGTGAGCACGGTCGCGTCCGACTGCCAGGCCATATAGCGGCCGTCGATGGCCTGCAACACCCGCTCCACGGCGGCGTCCTGCTGGTAGGCAGGGCTGCCGGACCACAGGTAGCCCTCGGCCAGCGACTGCATCGCCCAGCCGTCCATGGTGGCGGGCGTGGCGGTGGTGAGGAGCGCGGTCTGTTCCTTCTGGACCCGCGCCTTGACGGCGTCCAGCACCTCCGCGCCCGTGGTGCGCGGCACGGGCACCGGGGCCGGGCCCTGGACCTCGCCCTTGGGCGGCACGAAGTAAGGCTCGGTGTGGGTGTAGAGGCGGTAGATGCCGCGCGAGGCCGTGGTCTGGTTGTAGTACAGCTGCGCCTGGTTCTGGCCGTAGGACCAGATGCGGCCCATCGAGCGGATCTCCAGGCTCACCTTCTGCTTGCCCTTGGTCAGCTTCTTCGGCAGCGGCAGGGTGTGGAAGAAGAACCGGCCCGGGCTGCGGGGCGCGGTGTCCAGGATGTCGAGGCTGTCGACCGCGCCCTCGTCCTGGTAGCCGACCTGCAGGCCCTCGCAGAACAGTTGCAGCCGCCAGTTGTGGGAGCCGAAGCCCGCCTCGGTGGCGGTCGGATCGTGCTCGTCGCCCCAGAGCCGGACCGTCACATACGTGGTGCCGACCGGACTGACCGCGACCTCGAAGGTGAGCGTGCCGCCCCAGTACGAGGCCGGGTCGGAGGGGTTGAGGACGCGGGCGCTCTGGCCGAGGCCGCCGGTGACGGTGTCGGAGTGCGTGGCGGTCAGGTGGTGGGCGGTCTCGGAGGGCGCGTTGCCGAAGACCACGATGTCCAGGGGTCTGGCGACGGACTGACCGAACGAGCCGGACGGTACGGGGGAGTCGGCCACAGCGGCGGGTGCGGCCACTGCCGGCTGGGAGGTCAGCCAGCCGAGGCCGGCCGTGGCGGCGCCGGTCGTTCCGGCGTACTTGAGCACTTCACGGCGTCGGGGAGTGTTGGGCACGGCTGATCCTTATTTGAGGCTGCCCATGAGGATTCCGCTGCGCCAGTACTTCTGGAGCGCGAACATGAAGATCGCCAGCGGAATGATCGACAGCAGGGAACCGGTCAGGACGAGCGTGTTCATGTCGCGAGCGGTCTGCGCCTGCTGGAGCCAGGAGAAGAGTCCCAGGGTCACGGGGAAGGTGCGCTCGCCGTTGAGCATGAACAGGGGGAGGAAGAAGTTGTTCCAGATGTTGACGAAGTCGAGCATGAAGATCGTGATGCCGCCGGTCTGCATCAGCCGCAGGGCGATGGAGGCGAAGATGCGCAGCTCACTGGCGCCGTCGATGCGGGCCGCCTCCATCAGCTCCGTCGGTACCGAACTGTCGGCGTAGACCTTGCCGAGGTAGACCCCGAACGGGTTGATGAAGTAGGGGATCAGCACCGACCAGATGGTGTTGGTGAGCCCCACCTTGGCGAACACCAGGTAGAGCGGGAAGGCCAGCAGGGTGCTGGGCAGCAGTGAGGCGCCGACGACGAGGGCGAACAGGGCGCCCCGGCCTCGGTACTCGAACTTGGACAGGCCGTAGCCGGCGGCGAGCGAGATGAGGGTGGCGCCTGCGGCTCCGAGGGTGGAGTAGAGGACGGAGTTCCCGATCCAGCGCAGGAAGACGCCGTCATGGTAGCTCGCGATGTCCTGGAGATTGTCCGCCAGGTGGTTGGAGGAGAACCACAGGCCGAACGTGGAGTACAGGTCGGTCTGGTTCTTGGTCGACGAGACCAGCAGGAACCAGGTGGGGGCCAGGGAGTAGAGCAGGAAGACGACCAGCAGGCCGGTGGTGAGGACCATCGCGCGCCCGGTGGGGCGCACGCCGCCCCCGGACGCGTGGACGGCACGCGGGGACTTGCGAGCGGCAGCGGCCTTCGCGGTACGGACGGCCTCGGGGGCGCGGTCGGCCTGGGTGGCGCTGCTCATGACATCTTCCTGTTCGTGACGTGGTAGAAGACGAAGGCGAGGATGCCGGTGGCCACGGCCAGGACCAGCGACTCGGCCGCCGCGTACTGGTAGTTGCCGGTCTTGAAGGCCTTGTCGTAGATCTCCATCATCGGAGTGAAGTCGGTGTTGATCGACTCCGGTGCGATCTGCCGCAGCAACAGCGGCTCCGTGAACAGCTGGAGCCGGCCGATGAGCGAGAACATGCCCGTCAGCACGAGGATCCCGGTGATGTTCGGGACCTTGATGGACCAGGCGATGCGCCACTCGCGGGCCCCGTCGAGCCGGGCCGCCTCGTACAGCTCCCGCGGCAGCGCCTGCAACGAGGCGGAGATCAGGATCATGTTGAAGCCGATGCCCTGCCAGGTGAGCAGATTGCCCAGCGAGAGATAGGTGTTGAGGCCGCCGAAGAAGTGGATGTCCATGCCGACGCGGTCCGCGAGGTCCAGGATCGGGCTGCCCGTGGGGCTGTAGAGAAACAGCCACATCAGGGAGGAGACCACCGTGGGGATGACGTAGGGGATGAGTAGTCCGGCCCGGAAGAAACGGACCGCCCGCGCGGCGACGCCGTCCAGCACCAGGGCCAGCAGCAGCGAGATCCCCAGCATCACCGTGATCTGCGCCGTCCCGAAGAGCAGCGTGCGCAGCATGCTGGCCCAGAAGGCGCCGTCGGTCAGGACCGACGTGAAGTTGGCGAAGCCGGTGAAGACCACCCGCGTCGGGCCGAAGCCCAGGCCGGTGCCCTTCTTCTCGTGCAGGCTCTCACTGAAGGCGTAGGCGATGGGCAGGACGTAGGTGACGAGGAAGCCGGCCAGGAAGGGCAGCGCGAACAGCAGGCCCTTGTAGGCTCCCCGCCTCCCGGTCCGGCGGGGGGAGGGCCGCCGGACCGGGGAGTCGGTCGCGACCGGCGGTCGCGTCAGGGTGGACACGGATGTCTCCAAGTGATGTGCGTCGGCTGTCTCCGAGCGAGGCGAACGGGCGTCGTCAACTGCCCGCGACGGCCTTGATGCCCTTGCCGTTCAGGTCGTCGATCGTCCACTTCTGCAGGCTGGTCAGCATCGCCTTGACCGTGAGCTGCTTGTTGATGACCTTGCCCCACTGCTTCTGCATCTCGGAGTACATGGCCGCGTAGTCGGGCCCGTACTGCCACTGGTTACCGACCCGGGAGGCGGCCGTGGTGATCACCTCGGCGCTGTTTGACTCCTTGTTGAACATCTCGGCCGGGATGATCTTGTCCACGTACGGCGACACGTCCTTCACCGCCGGGAACAGACCGGACTTGGAAGCCGGATCCGTCAGCGTGGTCAGCGACTCCTTGCTGCTGCTCAGCCAGGCGGCGAACTGGGCGGCGCGGTCGGGGTACTTGCAGCCCTTCAGGACAGCCGTGGTGTCGAAGTTGCTGGAGGTCCGCGGTGAGGCGGTGTCGAAGACGGGCGCGTCCGCGAGCTGCCACTTCCCCTTGGACTTGGGGAAGTTGGTGTCGTAGATCGGCAGCTGCCATGTCGACGTGGTCATCGCAACGGTCTTGCCGAGGTCCCAGGTCTTGAAGACGCCCGGGTCGGCATAGGAGGCGTTGGAGGCGAGGCCGTCGTCGACGAGCTGCTGGACGACGTCTCCCGCCTTCAGCGCCTCGGGCGAGGTGAAACTGATCGCCCAGTGGTCGCCGTCCGCCTTGTACCACTGGGCGCCTGCCTGCCAGGACAGGTCGACCAGGGTGCTCGGGTCCTCACCGGCCATGTTGTAGATCTTGACGTTCTTGTTCTGCTGCTGTGCCTTCTTGCCGGCCGCGATCAGGTCGTCCCAGGTCTTGGGCGCCTCGATGCCGTACTTCTTGAACAGGTCCGCGCGGTAGGCGGTGAACAGCGGCGAGGATCCCATCGGGATCCCGAAGGTGGTACCGCCCGGGCTGACCGCGTTCCAGGCCGGGGCCGTGTACTTGCCCTTGTACTGCGCGGCGGTCCTGGAGATGTCCGTGAGCAGACCGTCGGCGGCGAAACTCGCCAGGTTCATCGCGTCCATCTTCGACAGACACGGGGCGGTGCCCGCGTTCACCGCGGCGCGCAGCTTCTGGTATGCGGTCTCACCCGCCGCGTTGACGAACTTGACCTGGGTCTCGGGGTGCTCCTTGTTCCAGACCTTGGTCTGGGCCGCGATGCCGTCGGTCCAGCTCCAGAACTCCAGGGAGACCTTGCCTTCGGTGCTGGTCTGGGCGTCGGCGTTCGAGTCGTCGCCGCCCGAGCACGCGGCGAGGAGGAGACAGAGCGAGGCGGCCGCGGCCGCCGCGGTGAGGGTTCTGGCGCGGAACGTGGTCATCGGTCCTCCACAGGGGACAGGACGGCGCGTGCGGTGTGGGGGCCGGCGCGGTGGTCAGCGAGGCAGGGGCGGGAGGTCACACCCGAGAGGTAGGAAGTAACCGTTTGCTGCGTGGACCGTAAGGGGCATGTGGCTGGAACCACAAGAGGGAGGGGCTCAATTGTTTCGCCCAACTCTCCAACAAGTTACCGAGCATGGGCGCTGACCTGCAATCTCCCAGTCGCTGACAGTTTGGGACGGGCGGTCGTCACGCTGTCGCAACTCTGGCGAAGCCATTGACCTGCGGCCAGATTCGTCCCTAGCTTGGAATACGTTTACTGTCCCGGTCCACTCTCCGTGTCGAAGCAGGAGCCCCATGCCCAGCCCACGCCTGCCCTCAGCCGTGTTCGCGATGAACCCGGTGCACCTGCCCGAACTCCTTCCGCCACATTTGATGGCGCAGCTGGAGAAACTGGTACGGATCGACTCCACGCTCGTCGTCCAGGACTTCTCCGAGCCGGCCGCGCGGGCGGCGTTGGCCGAGGCCGAGGTACTGATCACCGGATGGGGCTGCCCGCACATCGGAGCCGAGGCACTGGCCGTCGCCCCCCGGCTGCACACCGTGCTGCACGCGGCCGGCAGCGTGCGCAGCCTCATCGGGGAGGAGGCATGGCAGCGCGGACTCACCGTCTCCAGCGCGGTGCAGGCCAACGCGCTGCCGGTGGCGGAGTACACCCTCGCCGTGATCCTGTTCGCCGGCAAGGACGCCTTCAGCCTGCGCGACCGCTTCCGGACCGAACACGTCTACCCGGCCCCCACCGACTTCGCAGACGTCGGGAACCTGGGCCGGCGCGTCGGAGTGATCGGCGCCTCGCGGGTCGGCCGCAGGGTGCTCGAACTCCTGCGCCCCTTCGACTTCTCGGTATCCCTGTACGACCCCTACGTGGACGAGACCGAGGCCGCCGCACTCGGAGCCGTACCGCTGTCCCTGGAAGACCTGCTGCGCACCAGCGACATCGTCAGCCTGCACGCCCCTGACATCCCGCAGACGTACCGGATGCTGGACCGCGACCGGCTCACGCTGATCAGGGACGGCGGTGTCCTGATCAACACCTCACGAGGCGCCCTCATCGACCCCGAGGCGCTCACCGACGAGCTGGTAAGCAGGCGGATCAGCGCCGTGCTCGACGTCACCGAACCAGAACCACTGCCGGCCGGATCCCCGCTCTACCAGTTGCCCAACGTCGTCCTCACCCCGCACATCGCCGGATCGCTTGGCAACGAACTCGAACGACTCGGCCGCACGGTGGTCGACGAACTGGCGCGGCTTGCCTCAGGACTTCAGCTCGCCCACGCGATCCGCCGGGCAGACCTCACGATCAGCGCCTGAGCCGCCCTGCCGGCCCCGGACTCCGTCCGGCGTACGCGTCCCCGTGTTCCCCCTTCTCTGCCGACGCACAGCGGCCCCTCGGCGATCCGCACGCACCGAGGGGCCGCAAACACGCTCGCAGGCAGCGGAACTCAGGCCCACACATCCGGGTCGGGTCCGAAGGACAGCAACACCGCCGACTGCTCGGCCGGAAGCGTCACCCGCAGGGTGCGCCCCCGGCCGTCCCAGCAGTACGCCGGCTGTGGGCCCGCTCCGAACACCACACGCGGCCGCTCGTCCTCGGCGATCCACGGGAGCGGCACGGTCACGGTCTCGGGCGCGCCTTCCCGGCGCCACAGGGCCAGCAGCGTCGTGTCGCCCTGATCGTCGGTGACTCCCGTGGTGTCGGTGACTCCGGCGGTCAGGGCGAGGGCGATCCAGCCGTCGCGCCAGCCGGGCAGGCCCAGCGGCCAGCGCGGCAGGGCGCCCGTGAGCAGGGGGCGATAGGTCCTGTACGTGTCCACGGCCTGCCGTATCAGAGCCAACTGCTCCGGTGACAGCAGGTCGGGACGGCCGCTGAGGTGGATACGGCCGAGCATCGCCGAGACCATCACCATGCCGAGTTCGGCTTCGCTGTGCTCCGGCAGCGGGTACGCCCAGATCGCGCCCTGCTCGGGGGTGACCGCGGTGGGCGCCGCGGCGGCGATGGCCGGCAGGAGCCGGAAGTCCTGCTGGTCGGTGACGGAGTGGATGGGCAGCCGGGACAGGAGGGCGTGGTCGGTGCGGCTGCCGCCGGCCGCGCAGCTCTCCAGGACCAGGGCGGGGTGCCGGTCCAGGACGCCGTCGAGCCAGTCGAGGTAGGCGCGGTTGTGGCCGAGCAGGCCCTCGCCGGGGCTGTCGGTGCCGTCCGGGCCGTCGGTGCCGGGGCCGATGTCGATGTTGTAGTCGAGCTTGAGGTAGCCGACGCCGTAGTCGCGCACCAGTCGGTCCACGACCGCGTCGAGGTGGGCACGCGCCGCCGGGTGGCTCAGGTCGAGCTGGTGGCGGCCCCACTCCACCAGGCGGATGCCGTCCCGACGGAAGAAGGCCTCGTCGGGCAGGGCGTCGGCGACCGGGCTGCGTACGCCCACGACCTCCGGTTCGAGCCACAGCCCGGGGACCATGCCCGCGTCGCGGATGCGGTCCAGTACCTCGTTCAGCCCGCCGGGGAAGCGCGGGGCCGACTCTTCCCACTCGCCGACCGCGTCCCACCAGCCGGGCACCCCGCCCGGGCCCACGGTTCCGGGCGGTTCGGCGTCGTACCAGCCGGCGTCGATGCAGAAGTACTCGGCGCCCGCTGCCGCGGCCGCGTCCACCAGGGGGAGAAGGGCTTTGGTGCTGGGCTCGCCCATGAGGCTGTTCATGAAATCGTTGAAGACCACGGGCAGGCCCTGGTGGTCGGGGTGCGGGCGCCGGGTGGCGCGGCGGTGCCGGGTCATGGCGGCGAGCGCGGCCTCGAAGCCCCCCGAGGGGACGAAGGCCACCGTGGCGGGCACGGTACGGAACGACTCGCCGGGGGCAAGCCGGCGGCGCCACTGGTGTTCGCGGTCCGCCGGTCCGGACAGGGCCAGGTACACGTCGCCGAAGCGGTCGGCGATCTCGGTGTGCCAGGAGCCGTTGTGCTCGATCTGCCACAGCAGGGCGCGGCCGGTGCGGGTCTCCTCCAGGCAGCCCACAGGCAGGTGTTCGGAGGAGGACCAGGAGCCGGTGCTGGTCACGGTGATCCGGTTCTTGGAGCCGGTCTGACCGAAGGGCACCATGCCCACGTCGTAGAGACCGCGCTCGCCCAGGGTGGCCTTGGACCAGCGGTACTCGCCGCTCCAGGGATTGGCCGCCAGCCACAGGGCCAGGCCGTCCTCCCAGCGTTCACCGTCGTCGAGGTGGCGGGCGAGGTTGGAGCACGCGAAGGAGGAGACGTACTCCAGGGTGACCGGACGGTCTCCGGCGTTGTCCACGTACACCTCCGTGCCGAGCACCGGTATGCCCTCGCGCACTGTGCAGACGGCGGTGACACGCAGGCCGGTGGTCTCGTCGGCCATCCGCACCCGCAGTGTCCGCAGCTCCCCGCCGCCGTGCCGCTCGTGATCCTCCTCGTGCCCGGTGTACCGCAGGGCACGCGATGCGGCACCGTCCACGTGGCGCTTGCCCGACGTGCCGAGCCGCCCGCTGCCCGCAGTCTCGATTTCGACCAGCGGCAGGGCCCGGCGCGTGAGCAGGGCACACAGCTCGGGATCGCCCGCCGGATCGGGAAGTGTGGCCGCCTCGCCCGCCGCCACCAGCCTCACCGGACCGGCGGCCGTGTCGAAGGCCAGGAGCAGGGACAGCTCGGCGGTTCCCCAGCGCAGGTGGGTGACGGACATGACGGGCGGCTCCGAAGAGGCTAGTAAACGATTACCGCTGAGAGACCGTAGTTCGCGCCCCAACAGTCCGCAAGAGGTGTCACATGCAGTAACGTCGAGCTGTGACGGACAACGGAAGCGTTGCGCGAACGAGCCCCGAACCCAAGCGGCCCGGCAGGCGACGGCGCGACAACGGCACGGGCGACAGGCCCAGCACGATCCGCGATGTCGCCGTGAAGGCCGGCGTATCGGTAGCAACCGTTTCCCGAACGCTTGCCGGAAACTATCCCGTCTCCGAGGCCACCCGCGCCCGGGTCATGGCGGCGGTCGAGTCCCTGCACTATGTGGTGAACGTCCACGCCAAAGCCCTCTCCGGCCGGGTCGCGGGCCCGATCGCGCTGGTCCTGCAGGACATCACCGGACCTTCGCTGGCCCACGTCGCGGCAGGGGCGGAGCAGGAGGCGGCAGCGCGCGGCAGGCTCAGTCTGGTCTGCGCCACCCACGGCGACCGGGACCGGGAGGACGACCTGGTGCAGCTCATGCGCGAGCAGCACGCGGCCGCGGTGGTCCTGGTCGGAGGAGCGGTGCTGGACGACGCGTACCACGCCCGGATGGCCGAGTACGCCAGGGCGCTGGACGCCGCCGGCTCCCGGCTGGTCCTGTGCGGCCGGCCGCCGCTGCCGTCCAGCCTCCCGGTGACGGTGGTGGACTACGACAACCGCGGCGGCGCCTTCCAGGCCGTCGACCACCTGCTCGGCGCGGGACACCGACGCATCCTGTTCCTGGGCGGCGATCCCCTGATGAGCAGCGCCGAGCAGCGTCAAAGCGGCCACCGCCAGGCCCTCCGGGCGCACGACGTGGCCTATGCCGAAGAGCTGGACGTACCCGGTTCGTACACCCGGGTCTCCGGCTATCAGCGGACCCGGGCCGCGCTGGCGGAGGGGCTGGACTTCACAGCGATCTTCGCCGGCACCGACATGGTGGCCACCGGAGCTCTGGCAGCACTGCGTGAGGCCGGCCTGGACGTGCCCGGCGACGTCTCCCTGGTCGGTTTCGACGACGTACCCTTCGCCGCCGACCTGACGCCGGCGCTCACCACGGTTCGCGTGCCCTACGAGGACCTCGGACGCACCGCAGTCCGCCTGGCCCTGGAACGGGAGAACCGCCTGGCCGACGACCATGTGGTGCTGAGTACGCAGCTGGTGATCCGGCAGTCGGTGCGGTCACCGAAGTGACAGCGGGGCCGGTACTTTTGCGTGTTTCGCGATCAAAGCCACCGGACCACCTTTCGCGGCGAGGGCTGCGGAACTCTCCCTCCGCGACGGGGACGACCCGCGTGGCCGCCGGGCCGGCCGGCCGCCATCTCCATGCTGTAGTTCGTTGAGGGACTGTCGGACCGCCAGGGCCCGGATCTACTGGAAGTCCCTGGTCGGGCTGGACCTGACGGATCCGGGGTTCGACCAGGCACTGCCATACGACCCGACCGTTGCCGGGCGGATCGAGGTCGACGACATCGGCACCGGAGTCGTCCGTCATGAGGGCGGACCCAGGTGACCAGCAGGCGTCCAGCAGACCGAGTTCGGCCTACTGCCTCAGGACACGCACGACGGACCGGTCCACCAACTCCACTGGGACGGCGCCCTCGCGGATCAGGTCGGCGAGCGCCTGCTGGTCGCCCTGCTTCGCCGTGTCCGCCCGCTGCGCACCGGGGCATGCCGTCATTGAGTCCCTACTGTCCGCGCGCATTGAATCGGGGGGATATGCAGGAGACCCCGAGCCGGGCGGGCACATATCACTGTCGCGGAAGGAAGGCTCGCATCCGCTGTCCCCTCGCCGCAGAGGTGGCCGCAGCGCGGGAGAGGGACATGTCCGAGCAGGGCCGGTCTGCAATCCCGCTTCGGCCGCGCCGAGGTGACGCCGTGATCTGATGGCCCAGCGCAAGGCTCTGGACACAGAAGTACAAGTGGCAGGCCTTCTACCTTCGGTGCCGATGCCTCGCCGGACGAGGAGGAGTGGCAGGGCCGCGATCTTCGAAGGGGAGGGTCTGTGCCTTCCTGGCGGCTGTGCGTCGCCTGCGCCTGGCGACCAGGACTCCGCCCGCAGCGAGCGCCGCGACTGCGGCTGCCCCGCCGAGCAGCGCCACCGGCGAACCGACGCCCGAGGACTGGCCGCCGTCGCCCGAAACGGAGGCTTCGTCACCGCTCGCACTGCCATTGCCGCTTGCGGCTGCGGAGCTCCCGGTGCCCGCTCTGAGGGTGACGTCGTGGGCCGCGTAGTCGATGGTGAACTGCTTGCCGTCCACGGTCAGGTGCGCGCCCTGCGGAAGCCCGGTGAACCTCCCGGAGATCGGCTGGGTGCCGGTGTCGTGGATGAGCACCACCTTGCCGTCTGCCGGGATCGCGGGCACCGATGCGAGGGTGAGTTTCCCTGCAAGCTGGACCGCGCCGCGCACCTGGATCGGAGCGCCCGTCGGCGAGGTGGCACCGGTCCCCGGCGTGAGCGAGAGAGTGCTGCCGGCCGACTGGATCAGCGAACCGAGGTCGAGCGTCCCGCTGGAACCGATCGCCAGCGTGCCCTGCCGCACGCGCCAGGTTCCGCTCGGCGTGCTTGCGTGGCCGGTCAACGTGAGCGTTCCGCTGCCGGATGTCGTCAGCCCGCCCGAGGTACCGGTGATCGAGCCCGCATAGGTCGTCGAGCCCGACGTGCGGATGGTCAGGGCAGTGCTGCCGAGTTCGATCGCGCTGCCCGCGACCCCGGACAGCTGCCGTACGCTCTGCGCCTGTCCAAAGCGCGCCGACGCGATGCTGAACCTCGCTCCGGGCGCCCTGAGACTCAGGCTGCTGCTCGATGCGATGCCCGAGCCGCCGGAGCCGACCGCGAGGGTTCCCGAGCCGATCGTCGTCGGCCCGGTGTAGCGCGTGCGGCCGGAAAGAGTCGTGGTGGCCGCACCCGACTGCGTCAGCCCGCCGGTGCCGCTGACGTTCGCCAGGGTGATCGCGGTGGCCGCGTTGCGGATCGTCAGGGTGCCGTCGTTCATCACCGCGTCGTTCGAGGCGCCGGTCAGCAGGCTGCTGTCCCCGCCAGGCTTGCCCGTCCCCAGCAGCAGGGTCGCGCCGTGGCCGATCGTCGTCGTGCCGTGGTAGTTCATCGGCGCGGCGAAGGTGACCGCGTTGCCCTTGGTCGCAGCGAGCGTGATCGAGGCGTTCCCCGGAGTGTTCGGCGAGTTGCCGAGGACGCCGCCGGAGATGGGTGTGCCGAGAGTGACCGGTCCGTTGTAGTCGAAGGTCAACGAGCCGTGCCGCATGTTGATGTAGGAGTTGGACGGTATGGCGGGCAGGAAGAACTTGTCGGTGGTTCCGTTGCCCCACTGCACGTGCGCGGCACCGATGTTGATGCCGCGGTAGTTGGAGCCGTGCGCCATTTTCGTGCGGTCGAGCGAAGGGTTGGTGTAGTGGTCCACGCCGGTCATGACGATCAGACCGGTCTGCCAGGTGTGGAAGTTGATGTCGCTGCCGTAGTGGTCCTCGTAGAAGTTCGTCGGCAGCACGAGTGTGTAGTTGCGGGCGGCGATGATGGCGGAGCCGTCGTTGCGCACGGTGGAGACGGAGGGCATCGAGAGGCGGTAGGTCACGTTGCCGAAGTTCATCCCGGTGCCGTTGGCGATGGTGCCGGTGAACGGGATCGTGCCCACGAGGTCGAGCTGGTTCCATGTGAACCTTGGCTGCGAGATCAGGCCGGAGCCGGTGATCGTGCCGAGGTTGTACCTGCGGTTCGTCAGGTCCAGGACGAGTGTTCCGTCGACCTTGATGTTGTCGTGGTTGAGCTTCACTCCGCCGATCGAGGCGTAGGGATAGTCGCCGATGACCCCGGTCGAGCCGCCGTTGCCGTACTGGAGCGTGGCGCCGCGGTCGATGATGACGGCGGGCTGGTCGGGGTGGCTGACGGCCGGGTACGACGCGGTCCCACTGCCCCGGGTCAGGCTCTGGTGCTGGTCGGAGCTCGGCAGCGTGAAGGCGCTGTCACGGGTGATCACCAGTGTCCCCGGCCCGGCGATCGTGAGGGTGCCCTGCCCGGAGAAGATGCCGTTGTACGTCGTGGTGCCGGACGGCAGCCTGATGATCGACGGGCCGGAGAGGGTCACGTCGGTGCCCGCGAGCACTGCGGCTGTGACGTCTCTCGCCCCGGCTGCTTCGGCAGGTCGCGCCGGAAGCAGTACGGTGCCGGACAGTGCGAGCAGGGCCGCGGCGGCCAGGCGCACCGGCTTGGCGGATCGCGGTGGCCGGGGGCGGGGAGTTATTTGATTCATGTCGGGGTGTCGCTCTCGTCGATGCGCTGGCATCAATGCACCTTGTCGGGTCTCAGGCAGCCGGACAGGGCGTTGTGGGCGGGTGGGCGGATCAGTTGCCGGCTGCCGGTTCAATGTGGGCGGCAGTGGAGGACAGGACCCGGTCATGGCCGGCGTCGCGCACGGGGCCGGTGAGCTGGCTTCCAGGAGCGCTTCCAGGAGTTCGCCCCGGCCACCGGGCAGACTCAGGTCTTCGGCGTCGCACCCTTCCCCGGGGGTACCGAGTCCGAACAGGGCTGCGCGGTCATGACCGCCGGCAGGGACGCGACAGGCTCGCCGACCGGCATCAGCGGGCCGGCCCACGGCCGCACCGGGGCTCCAGCCGAGGTGGGGGAGGTGAGTTCAGGCTCGGCATTGGCCCTGGATGAAGGCGTCGTCATGAGCTTTCGGTTCCTTGATGGTCTGCAGGTGGTATCCGGCCCGCGGGGAGGGGCGCGCGAGGCATGCCGCGTGATGTGCTCGGCCAGGCGGTAGTAAGCGGTTGCCGAATGCTACGCCCCTGGACGCCACCGGGGCTACCGGCTCCCGCGAAGCATGCCGCCCAGATGCGGGAGCCGACGTTGAAAGTGCAGGTAGAAAGGCAACTACCCTGGATATCAAGGGCGCTCCTTGAGCGGGTGGACCGCAGATGCGGTGATCGTCCGCGGGGCGGCCCGGAGTCTTCGGGCCGGTCCGTGATGGGATGCCGCGTCCAGGCGGAGCGGGCTCTCAAGGGAGACCGCTTACTGCAGGAGGGCGCTGAGGGCTGCGGACGGTCACGGCTGTGACGGCGTCCGCGCGGCGCGGATCGGCCTTCGCGGGACCACTGCGTCGGCTCACGACCAGGTCCGTTCGCGAGGACCTGCGGGGGATCAGGTCAGTTGCCGGACGGTGTCGCGCACCACCAACTGCGTGCTCAGGATGACGTGCTCGCTCGCGCGTGAGCGGCCCTCACGGTGCTCCAGAGCCAGTCGGACCCCGGTGCGCCCGAGTTCCTCGTACGGCACGCGGACGCTGGTGAGGGCGGGGGTGAGTTCGGCGGACATGGGGATGTCGTCGAAGCCGATGAGCGACACCTCGTCGGGGACCTTCACGCCCTCGTCCTGCAGGGCGGCGGCGGCCCCGACCGCGACCATGTCGGCACTGGCGAAGATCGCTGTGAAGTCCAGGCCGGAGCGGATCGCTTCCTGGGTCCGCAGATAGCCTCCGGGGCGGTTGAAATCGCCGGAGGTGTCCAGTTCCTCGGCGTAGGGGACACCGTGGGCGCGCAGCGCATCGAGGTATCCGGCGTGGCGCTCTTCGCTGGCGCTGAACCCGGGCACGCCGCCGAGGTACAGGATGCGCCGGTGTCCCGCGGTGAGCAGGTAGGAAGTGGCGTGGAAGGCGCCGCCGCGGTTGTCGTACTCCACGACGGTCGCGGGGGTGCCGGGCGGGGGTGTGGGGCGGCCGCACAGCACCAGACGGGAACCGACGGCGTCCAGCGCCCTGGCGTACTCCGTGATACGGGCGTGGTAGGCGTCGTCGGCGACAGCGCCGCCGACCAGGACGACGGCTGCGGCGTGCTGCTGGCGCATGAGCCGGACCAGCTCGTCCTCCCGGACACGGTCGCCGTGGGTGGCGCAGATCAGGCTGATCCTGCCGTGCTGGGCTGACTCCTGCTCGACTCCGGCGGCGATATGGGCCAGCGAAGCCCCGAGAACGTTGTCGATGACCAGGGCAACGGGGCCTATGGCATTCCCCGCCAGGGCCTGGGCGTGGACGTTCATCACGTAGTTCAGCGACTTGACGGCCGTCATGACGCGTTCTTTCGTCTCGGCCGAGACGGGATAGTTGCCGGCCAGTACACGGGAAACCGTTGCCGAGGAGACACCGGCCGCGGCGGCGACATCGCGGATGGTGCTCGGCCGCGACGCGCTCATGGGCTTCGGCTTCCTGGGAGAACGTCCACCGTTGGCGTTCTTGGCCGACGACGAGGCATTGTTCGTACCGAGGGTCACAGAACGACGTTACTGCATGGGCGGCTCATTGTTTCCCTTCATGGTTGCCGGACCAGCTTCGAAGAACCGCCGGCAGACCGAAATCGGAGCCCTGTTGCAAGTGACGGACGAAGTTCCGGCTAGTACGCGGTTGCCCTCGGTCGGGCGGTCTCCTGGTCCGCCTTCGACGCTCACCTTCCGGAGCAGCTGGACGGCCCGGAGCGAGGGAGCACTCGGAAGCACCCAAGCAGGCGGCCGCCGGACGTGGATCCCGCGCTTGCTCAGCCTCTTGCCGGGGCGCGTTCACCAGGGGGGCGCCGGCGCTGACCTGCGGAAGGGGCACGGATTCAGGCGATGCGGCCCAGGTCGGTCCGCAGAACCTGGTGGACCAGCGGGAGGCCGTCGACCACGCGCTCGGCCTCCTCGACCACGGCTCGGCCCAGGCGTTCGAGCTCGTTGCCCAGGGACCCGGCGATGTGGGGGGTGACGAAGACGTTGGGAAGGTCGTACAGGGGCGAGTCCTGGGGCAGAGGTTCGGGCTCGGTGACGTCCAGGACGGCGTTGAGCCGCCCTGAGGCCAGCTCGTCGGTCAGCGCCTCCGGGTCGATGAGGGCTCCCCGGGAGGTGTTGATCAGGGTGGCGCCGTCGGGGATGGCGGCCAGCCGCCGCCGGTCCAGCATCCGATAGGTCTGGGGGGTGTCCGGGGCGTGCAGGCTCACGATGTCGCTGCCGGCCAGCAGGTCGTCCAGGGAGACGAGTTCAACGCCGAGCCGCGCCGCTTCGGCGGCGTCGACGTAGGGGTCGCTGAGGCGGACCGCCAGGTTGAAGGGGCGCAGCAGTTCCAGGACGCGGCGCCCGACACGGGAGGCCCCGATGATGCCGATCCTGCGGCCGAAGTTGCCGACGGAGGCCAGGTCGGCGGGGGCTGGGGGGAGTCGGTGCCCGGTGCGCAAACTCTCCCGCAGGCCGAAGGCGTTCTTGCCGGCCAGAAGGATGGCGGCGAGGGTGAACTCGGCGACGGGCAGCGCGTTGGCGTGGGCGGCGGAGGAGATCAACAGCCCGCGTTCCCAGCACGATTCGCTGATCAGGCCGCGGACAGTGCCCGCGGAGTGCAGGACGGCCCGCAGTCGGGGCGCGGCTGCCAGCGCGGCGGGGTCCAGGGGCGGGGCGCCCCAGCCGGTGATCAGGATCTCGGTCCTGGCGAGAGCCGGGGCGAGTGACTCCTGGCCGAACCGCTGCGCGATCAGCGACTCGTCGATGTCGAGGAGACCCTTGAGCCGGTTCATCAGCCTCGGGGGGAACAGGGCGGACACATGCTCCGGCGACATGGCGAAAAGCGCTGCGGGACGCCCGCTGCGCGGTGCCGCGCCGTCCGTGAGGCGGCTGGGGACAGGGGGCGTCGAGGAGATGGTCATCGCAGTCCTGACCTAGAAGGAGACGGATGCCCGGGGCAGGCGGGCCGAGAAGCAGCTTAGTAAGCGGTTACGACCGTAACGGCGGTGTTGCGTTCGGTCAACATCGAGGAGGCGGGCTCGTATCCGACCTTCATGAAGCCATCCTGAGCAGCCAAAAGACGAAATCCGCAGACCTTTGAAGCGGCCTGCGGGGAAACGCTCGCGATAACAAAATGAAACAAGCTCCGGTCCGACCCTTGCCTTGTGGGTGTCTATGTCCCTACCTTGCCTGGCAAGCGGTTACCTTCACGAAACGCTTGAGGCTCGGCCGTCGCCGGGCGTGCTGTACCGCTTCACCGCTGGTCGCGGTCCACGCGCCAGGACCGGCATCTGCCCCGGAGCCCAAGGAAGTGTCTCCATGTACGACCCTTCGCCGAACCCCCGAGCATCAAGAGACAGCAGCCCGATGACCCGCCGCACCCTGCTGCGGGCAGGTGCACTCGCCGGTGCCGGTATCGTCGCCGCGCAGTGGTGGTCCCCCCAGCAGTCCGCTGCAGCCTCCGCCGCGGGAGCCGGCAGCCGCGCGGAAACCCTGGACATGGTCGTGTTCGGCGACGCCGCCTCCGAGACCACCCACGCGCTGACCGCCGAGCGATCGGACATCGTGACCGGTCAGCTCAGCCAGCCCGGACGCGTGCTGAACCCCAGGGATCCCGCCGAGTTCTGGGGCGGCACGATGGCCTTCACCCTGAAGGTCGACCCCAAGGCGGCCAACTACGTGTCGGTCAAGTTCTGGGGCGGGGACTGCGCCCCGGCACTCGAGCAGAACTGGCGGCTGCAGGTCTTCCTGGACGGCAAGGTTCTGGGCTGGCTCGACCAGGGCCCGGTGGACAACATCGACCTGATGGACGTGGCGCCCCGGCGCCCGGGCGGCTTCTACTGCCACACGCTGCCGCTGCCGCTCAGCGCGACGAAGGGCAGGACCGAGCTGCAGGTCGAGATCCGCGCGATGGGCCGGATCTGGGCCTACGGGCCCACAGCCGACAAGTTCTTCTACCCGATGACCACCCCCTCGCGGGGGATCTACCGGGCCTACACCCACACCGCCCCGTACTTCCAGCCGGGCGCGGACGACGACTTCGGCACCCCGGCCGCCCCCACCACCCGCCCGAACACCGACACCGAACAGCTCGCGCTGGTCACGGACCGGGTCCTGAAGGACCAGTCCCAAATCCTGTACAACCGCTGGGCGCCCACCCTGGACAGCTACGCCTTCACGACCCTGGCGCACGGCTACTCCTGGCCGAAGTCTCCCGCCTACCGCAACCCCGAGGCGCTGGAGAAACTCTGTCAGGCATTCGACGGCACCTATCTGGCGTGGCAGGACGACGCCACGGTGATGACCTCGGACCAGGGCTGGGAGGGCTTCGGGCGTATCGGCGCGGCGCTCTGCCTGACCTGGGACGACCTGCAGACCTGCCTGGACAGGACCGTCACCACCGCTCCGACCTCGCTGCTGAACCTCGGCTTCGAGACCGGCGACGGCAGCACCCTGTACGGCTGGGGGGCGATCAGCTGGGCGAACTTCGGCACCTTCGCCCGGGACACCACCGTGTTCCGCAGCGGAACGGCGTCGATGCGGGCGACCTCGTCCGGCAAGAACCTGCTCGTCGGTACGTTGTCGAAGGCGGTGACCGGCCAGGGCACCTTCACCTTCTCGGTCTGGGTGAAGACCGACGGGTCGAAGAACGCGGCCCGCGCCGGCGTTGCCTTCACGGACTCGAACGGGGCGGGCGTCACCTCCCCGGCCCTGATCCTCGCGAGCGCGGGAACGACGGACTGGCAGCAGCTGACCGCGACCTTCACCGTGCCTGCCGGGGCGACCCAGTACACCTTCCGGGTCGGCGTCCTGGGCGGCGCCACCGCCTACTTCGACGACGTGGAGATCACCGCCCCCGCCGCCTCGGGCACCACCGTCTCGCGCCGCAGCGCCTACCGGGACATGATGCTCGCCAGCCGCGAGTACTGGAGGCAGCACCAGCGCAGCTACACCAACCAGGCGATGTACTGCTCGATCGGCATCTACACCTGCAACCGCGCGCTCGCCCTGCTGTCACCGTCCGACGCCTGGAGCGAGAGCACGGCGAAGAGCTGGCTCTACCAGGCGGTCGGCCTGGAGCCCTGGGCCGGTTCGCAGGACAAGGCCGGCAACTGGACCTGGCCGCTCGGCCACGGCCACTACACCGTCACCCCCAAGGGCCTCAGCCGCGAGCTGGGCTATGTGGCCGATTACGGCGAGACCTCGGGCATCCTCGTCCGCATGTACGAGGCCGTCACCCAGGGGGCGGGCGGCGCACCGGATCCGAAGCTCAAGGCCCGCATGATCACGATGGCCAGGGCCCGCTCGTGGTTCCGCCACCCGGCGGTGGACGCCGACGGACACAGGACCGTCCGTATCGAGACGCAGATCGGCTGGCGCAACGAGCCGTACCCCGGCGCCATCGTCTACGCCCAGCTCCTCGACCACGACAGCAGCCCCGTGTCGGCGGCCGCCGTGTTCGCCGACCCCGACCTGGCCGGCTACACCCAGCAGATGATCGAGGACGGCCAGCTGGCCCCACAGCTCGACACCTACCTCAGTACCGGGCTGTACACGCGGACCGGTCTCAACGCGTTCTTGTTCATCGCCGAGCACCTGCCCGCCTTCCAGGCGCTTGCGGCGTCGGACAAGCGGCTGCCCGCGGGCTCGTGGGACACGCCCGACTTCGTTTTCACCGACGAGGTCAACGCCTGCATCGCCGTCAAGCGCGGCCAGGAGGTCCTCTACTCCTCGCTGTACTTCCGGGCCCGCCAGGCCGTCAACGACATGGCGCGCGTCCACCTCATCTCCCCGAATGCCGAGCACTCGGCCACCGTCCGTGTGACATCGGTGTTCGACAAGAAACCGGACAACGTCTTCACCGTCCAGGACTGGGTCACGCGCGACTGGGGCATCTCCGACCCCGACAGCAACGTCGACGTGCCCGGCGGCGGCCTCGCGCCCCCCGGACCGGCCCTGCACCAGGCGTTCGCGGGCGAGACGTTCTACCTCGCGCCGATCCCCGCGGACGTGCCTGACCCGGCCCAGGGCTCGACCGCACTGGGATCGGAGAAGGTGCTGGTCGGCAAGGCACCCTTCTACGTCCTGGAGTACGCCGGCTACATCGTCGCGATGAACACCAGCGACAAGCAGACCTTCACCTACCGCTCCACCAGCTCTCAGCGCGCCGTCGACCTCAAGACCGGCAGACAAACGAATCTGCGCCGCCCGGTTCGGGTGCCACCGCTGAGCACCCTCGTGCTGTACGACGCCGGCTGCCGGGAGTCCTGAACCACCCCGCCCACCAGCCTTCGAACCGCTCCGTCACCCCTCACGCGAAACCTGTTTCCCGCCCTGGGAAGCCCGCACAGAGAGCCCGATCACATGAACCCCACCCGTTCCCGCCGCATCCAAGCCGCAGCAGCAGCGGCCCTGGCGCTGGCCGCGCTGGCCACCGCCTGCGGCGGCGGCTCCGGTGACAAGCAGTCCTCCGGCCCGGTCACGCTGCCCTTCTGGGGCTGGGCCAACGGCCAGGAGGCCGTCGTGAAGGCGTTCAACGCCTCGCACAAGGACGTCAAGCTGAAGTACACCAAGGTCACCGATCAGCTGACGATGCAGAAGCAGCTGACCAACGCGGTCAAGGCCGGCAACGCGCCCTGCCTGGCGCAGAACACCGCCGAGTTCGTGACCACCTGGGTCTCGCAGGGTGCCCTCGCCGATATCACCCAGTACGTCGGGTCGAGCAAGGCCAAGTTCAACGCCGGTTCCTGGGCGAGCGCGCAGGTGCAGGGCAAGAGCTACGGCGTCCCGACCAGCTCGGCGCCGAACTTCACCGTCTACCGCACCGACATCTTCCAGAAGTACGGCCTCAAGGCCCCGGCGACCTGGGACGACTTCATTGCCGCGGGCAAGGTCCTGAAGAAGCACGGCATCAAGATCACAAACTACGCCGGTGAGGACCCGAGCACCCTGGAGGTCCTCTCCATGCAGGCCGGGGCGCACTGGTACGCGATCGACGGCAACTCCTGGAAGGTGGACTTCCAGGACGCGGGCAGCCTCAAGGCGGCGAAGGTGATCCAGGAGATCATCGACAACGACCTCAACTCCAAGCTGTCCTTCGCCGACTACGCGGCCGTGCAGCGCAACTACGACACCGGCGGCACCGCGACCCGGCAGATCTCCACCTGGCAGATGGCGGGCATGGTGCAGAACTTCACCAAGTCCTTCGGCAAGTGGGCGCTGTCGCCCTGGCCGACGTTCCCGGGCGAGGCCGCCAAGACGCCGGCCGGCACCAACCTGACCGGCAGCGTGACGCTGGTGACCAAGCAGTGCAAGAACGTGCAGCAGGCAGCCGAAGCGGCGCTGTGGATGTCCACCAACACCGGCGCGGTCAAGACGATGGCGAGCCCGACCACCGGCAACGGCGTGATGCCGGCCCTGGCCGACAGCCAGTCGTACGTCGGCGAGGCGATCTCCGAGAAGCTGCTCGGCACGAACTACGAGCCGGCGAAGAAGGTCGTCACGGACAGCCTGGGCACGGTCACCACCGACTGGGCCTTCGGCCCCGACTTCACCGCCATGGGCGCGGAGATGCAGGCGGGCTGGGCCAAGGTCGTCAGCAAGGAGGAGACGGTCACCGATCTGCTCGCGCACATGCAGGAGTGGACGGTGAAGGACCTCAAGTCCCGCGGCATCAGCGTCCAGGGCTAGCGGCCACAGGCAAGGACGACCACTGATGATTCGCTCCCTGCGCTGGAAGGGTGCCGCCTTCACGGTGCCCTTCCAGCTCGGCTTCGTCTTCCTCTTCCTCCTCCCGATCGGCTACGCCGTCTACCAGTCGCTGTACCGCGATCAGCAGTCCGGGCTGGGGCTCGGCGGCTCGACGCAGAAGTTCTCCGGGCTGGACAACTACCAACAGGGCCTGACCGACCCGGCGTTCATGGGCTCCGTGCTGCGGGTGGTGCTGTTCGCCTGCGTACAGATCCCGCTGATGCTGCTCATCAGCCTCGTTCTCGCGCTGTTCCTGGACGCGCTGACGTCAAAGGTCGCGGGCCGGTTCCGGATTCTGCTGCTGGTGCCGTACATGATCCCCGGAGTGGTCGCCGCGATCGTGTGGCTGAACCTCTACAGTCCGGACGTCGGCCCGCTCACCCCGCTGGGCAAGGTCTTCGGCCTCGACTGGAACTTCTTCGCGCCGTCGATGGTGTGGCCGTCCATCGGCAACCTGCTGACCTGGCACGGCATCGGCTACAACATGATCATCATCTACTCGGCGCTCCAGGGCGTCCCACGCGACCTGTTCGAGGCCGCACGCCTGGACGGCGCCTCCGAACTGCGGGTCGCGCTGAGCATCAAGATCCCGTACGTGCGGGGCGCGCTGGTGCTCACCGGCATGCTCTCGATCATCCAGATGCTGCAGATCTTCAACGAGCCCGCGCTGTTCAGGAATGTCACCCCGCAGACGGTCAGCGACAGCTTCACCCCGATCATGATCATCTACAACCAGGCGTTCAACGCCGGCAACTACCACTACGCCGCCGCGCTCTCCGTCCTCCTGGCTCTCATCCTCGGCGTCGCCTCCTTCCTCTTCTACCGGATCACCTCGAAGGAGGCCGACTGATGACGCTCACCCAAGAGCGTGCCGAGCCGCACACCGCCCGGCGCCTCACCCGCCCCGACCCCGCCTCAGGCACCCGCGGCGGCCAGCGATTCCTCCTGCTCGGCCTGATCATGGCCAGCCTGTACAGCCTGTTCCCGGTGTGGTGGCTGATCGTCGCCGCCACCAAGAACCGCACGGGGCTCTACCAGAGCAACGGGCTGTGGTTCTCCGGCTGGCACCTGTGGGACAACCTGCATCAGCTGTTCACGTACGAGGACGGCATCTTCCTGCGCTGGACCGCCAACTCGTTCCTCTACGCCGGCGTCGGCTCCCTGGGCGGCACGCTCATCGCGCTCGCCACGGGCTACGGCCTCGCCCGCTTCGAATTCCCGGGCCGCAACCTGGTGTTCGCGTGCGTGGTCGGCTCGTTCCTGATCCCGATCGCCCTGCTCACCCTGCCGCTGTACCTGCTGTTCTCCCAGATCGGCCTGGTCGACACGCCCTGGGCGATGCTGATCCCCTGCCTGATCAACCCGTTCAGCGTGTACCTCGCCAAGGTGTACACCGAGGCCACCATCCCCTACGAACTCCTCGAAGCCGCCCGCCTCGACGGCGCCGGTGAACTGCGCATCTTCTTCAGCATCGTGCTGCGCATGATGACGACCGGCGCCGCGACCGTGTTCCTGCTCGCCTTCGTCAACACCTGGAACGCCTTCTTCCTCCCCCTCACCCTGCTGCGCGGCGAGAAGAACTGGACCCTCAACCTGGGCCTGTACAACTGGTCCGGCAAACGCCTGGAATCCGGCGTCGACCTCACCAGCCTCGTCCTGACCGGGGCTCTGCTCTCCATCGTCCCGATGGCAATCATGATGGTCGCGATGCGGCGCTACTGGCGCAGTGGCGTCACCCTGGGAGCCTTGAAATGACCGTCCTGCGCAACCCGGTCATCCGCGGGTTCGCCCCCGACCCGTCCATGATCCGTGTCGACGACTGGTACTACGTGGCCACCAGCTCGTTCGAGTGGTTCCCCACCATCCCGATCCACCGCTCACGCGACCTGGCCCGCTGGGAGTACGCGGGCCACGTGCGCGGCGCGGTTCCCGGAGACTCGCTGGCCGGCGTGCCGGACTCGGGAGGCGTCTGGGCGCCGTCACTGAGCTGGGACGGCGAACGCTTCTGGATGGTGTACTCCATCGTCCGCTCGGTCGGCACCCGCTACTTCGACCTGGACGTGTGGATCACCACCGCCACCGACGTCGACGGCGTCTGGGCCGCCCCGCGGCGGGTCGCCAGTCACGGCTTCGATCCGGCGCTGTTCCACCACGAAGGGCGGCTGTGGCTGGTCAACATGCAGACCGACCACCGGCCGGGCGGACGGCGCTTCGACGGCATCGTCCTGACCGAACTCGACCGCGACACCCTGGCCCCGGCCGGCGACACCCACCTGCTGCTGCAGCACGACCAGCTGATCGAGGGCCCCAAGCTGCTGGAACGCGACGGCTGGTTCTACCTCCTGCTCGCCGAGGGCGGCACCGGCACCGCGCACGGCGTACGCGTCGCCCGCAGCCGTACCCTCACCGGCCCCTACGCACTCGACCACCTGCCACTGCTCACCTCCCGCGACGATCCCTCGCAGCCGCTGCAGAAAGCCGGACACGGAGAGCTGCTCACCACCCCGCGCGGAGACTGGCTCCTCAGCCACCTGGCCGCCCGGCCGGTCAAGACCGAGTACGGCCCGCACTGCACCCTGGGCCGGGAGACCGCGATCCAGCAGGTCGTCTGGGACGCCGACGGATGGCCCCGGCTCCGCCAGGGCGGCTGGCATCCCGCCGTCGACATCCACCTCGACGACACCGACGTCCCGAAACCCTCCCGCCCACAGGTCCCACCACCGGCCGCAGGCCCTCCGTCCGAGGCGCTGTCATGGCCGTGGTCCACACTGCGCGGCTACGCCGATCCCTCCTGGGCCGACACCACCAGCCGGCCCGGCTGGATCCGGCTGCGCGGCCGTCACGGCCCCGAATCGCTGTGGGAGCAGAGCCTGCTCGCCCAGCGCATCACCGAGCATCACACCGAGGTCGAAGTCACCCTCCAGGCACAGCCCCGCACCTTCACACAGGCCGCGGGCCTGATCCTCTGGTACGACACCGTCTCCTTCCTCACCCTCGACCTCACCTGGGCCGAACCCGACGGGGAACCCCAGCGCGGCCAGCAGTGGCAGGGCGGCGGCCGAACCGTACTGAGCCTGCTCGAACACGACGCCGACGGGCCACGCCAGGTGGAGATACGGGACGTCGAACCCGGAGCCACCCTCACCCTGGGCGCGACCATCGACGCGGCGACGGCCCGGTTCTGGATCCTGCAGGACGGCCGACGTCACCCCGTCGGCCCGGAACTCGACTTCAGTCATCTGTCCGACGACTACGGCTCCCGCCTGCGCTTCACGGGCGCCTTCGCCGGCATCCACGCCCGCGACCTGGTCGACAGGTCCTTCACCGCCGACTTCACCGGATGGCGCCTCACCTGCGAGGAATGACTCGCGGCACCGGAGCCCACCGCGTCCCGGCCCACGTGCGCCCAGGCCGTCAGCACCGACACGGCCTGATCTCCGGCACGCCGTAAATTCCCGGTCGCTGTCTGATCAGAGTCTCGGCCACCAACCGCACGGGCGCGTCGAACAAGACCCTCACCCTGACCGTGCACTGCCCCCGAGGAGCAGACGTTGTCCCACCACCCCGCCGCCCCCGCGCGGTTCACGCTCAATACGGCCTTCGGTATCGGCTCTGTCCATCCACGCCTGTACGGCTCGTTCATCGAGCACCTCGGCCGCTGTGTCTACGACGGCCTCTACGAACCCGGCCACCCCGACGCCGACCAAGCCGGGCTGCGACAGGACGTCTTGGCGCTGATCCGGGAACTGGGCGTCACCACCGTGCGCTACCCGGGCGGCAACTTCGTCTCCGGCTACCGCTGGGAGGACACCGTCGGCCCGCGCGAGGACCGGCCGGTTCGCCTGGACCTCGCGTGGCGGTCCACCGAGACGAACAGGTTCGGTCTCGGCGAGTTCATCGACTTCTGCCGCAAGACCGGCATCGAGCCGATGATGGCCGTCAACCTCGGCACCCGGGGCGTGGAAGACGCCGTCCGGCTGCTGGAGTACGCCAACCACCCCGGCGGCACCGAGCTCTCCGACCAGCGCATCAGCCACGGCGCCAAAGAGCCCTACGGCATCAAGATGTGGTGCCTGGGCAACGAGATGGACGGCCCCTGGCAGATCGGCCACAAGACCGCCGAGGAGTACGGCCGCCTCGCCGCCGAGACCGCCCGCGCCATGAGAATGGTCCAGCCCGATCTGGAGCTGGTGGCCTGCGGCAGCTCCGGCTCCGACATCGCGACCTTCGGCTCCTGGGAGGCCACCGTCCTCGAAGAGGCCTACGACCAGGTCGACTACGTATCGCTGCACACCTACTACGAGGAAGTCGACGGCGACCGGGACTCCTTCCTGGCCTCAGCCGTCGACATGGAGCACTTCATTGACTCTGTTGTCGCCACCTGCGACCACGTCCGCGCCCGGCTGAAGACCGACAAGCGGATCGACCTCTCGTTCGACGAATGGAACGTCTGGTACCAGAAGCGGCCCAACCCGCACCCGGTCGAGGACTGGCAGGAGGCGCCCCGACTGCTGGAGGACAACTACTCGGTGACCGACGCCGTCGTCTTCGGCTCACTGATCATCGCTCTCCTGCGGCACGCCGACCGGGTCACTTCCGCCTCCCTCGCCCAGCTGGTCAACGTGATCGCTCCCATCATGACCGAGCCGGGCGGTCCCGCCTGGCGGCAGACCACCTTCTTCCCCTTCGCCCAGGCGTCGAGCCACGGGCGCGGACGGGTACTGCGGGTCGAGGCCGACAGCCCCACGTACACCACCGCGAAGTACGGCGAGGTCCCCCAGCTCCACGCCACCGCCGTCTGCGACGACGACAGCGGTGCCGTCACCGTCTTCGCCGTCAACCGCAGCCAGAGCCGGACGCTGCCCCTGGAAATCGACCTGCACGGGGTCGACGCCCACAGCCTGACCGAGCACCTGGTCCTGGCCGACGCCGACCCCGACGCCCGCAACACCCTGGACCAGCCCGAGCGGGTCACCCCTCGCCCGGCGACCGGCACCACCGTGTCCGGCGGAGTGCTTCGAACCGAACTCCCGCCCCTGTCCTGGAACATGATCCGGCTGGCCCGCCGCCCGTAACCGGCAGCAGATCACAGAGCGCGGAACTCTCCTCAATGACGAGAAGAGCTGCGCGTCACCCGACTCCGGGTGCCGGGCAGCGTGGAAGGAAGTCGATGAAACACGCGGCACTGTCCCGCACCGTGACCGGTGGCCTGGCCGCCGCAGCTCTCGGTGCCGGACTCCTCGTCGGGCCGGCCCCGGCATCCGCCGATCCATATCAGGACGCTGAGGGAAACGGCCCGACCGCGACCATGGTGATCCACCCGGTGATCGACACCGATACCACCGGCACCTCCTCACAACAGCGCACATGGGCCTCCACGCTCGGCGTCCGAAACGCAGGCGGCCTTGATGCAGCCGACTCCCAGGCGTCGTACCTGCAGTTCAATGTCAGCCCCGCGATGGTGCCGGGAACGGTTGTTTCCGCGAGGGTCGTCCTGACCGCGACGCCGGATTCGACAGCGCCGGCCGGAACTCAGCTGAACTCGGCGTTCGTGTCCGACGACACGTGGAACGGCGAGCAGGTCACCCGTTACGACCCGATCTTCACCCTCACCGGAGCCACCAAGCCGACAGCCACCGACATCGCCGGGTCGACCGCCCCGCTGCGTGCCGACCGCGGTGCGGTGCGATACGAGGGCGATGTCACGTCTGTCGCCCAGACCGAGAACAACGGTGACGGCCGGCTGTCGCTCCGGGTCTGGACGGCTGATCAGAACGCGGCGGTGCAGTTCCACAGCGACGACCACTCGATCGGGGACAACCGTCCTGCCCTTCTGGTCACCTTCAGGCCGACCACCGGCCGGGACAAGAAGGACGCAACGGATGCCGCCAAGGACCTCGCCGATGCGCGCGAGTACCTCCGTCGCCTCGGGCCGGTCAGACATGACATCGCACTCCCGTCAACCGGCATACACGGGTCGAGGCTGACGTGGTCCTCTCTCGACGACCAGAACCTCGACGACCGGGGGAAGGTCACCCGGCCGACGGCTGATCTGCCGGACGCGGACGTCGCGCTCGACCTCAAGGTGAGTGACGGTTCCGTCACCCTGACGGACCGTCTGCAGGTTGTCGTGCCCAGGGACCCTGAGGCGAAGGCCGCGGCCCCGGTCGACGCCGCACTGCGGCCGGTCGCCGTGGAGCGGGAAGTCACTGACCTCATCTCCCAGAAATGGGGAACCGCCTTCACACCGGTCACCCCGCCCACACAGGTCCTCACGCGCGAGATCCCCGTCGCGCCGGGCCAGTCCATCCAGGCCGCGATCGACGGCGTCGCGGCGGCCGGCGGCGGAGTCGTCCGCCTCGGTGCCGGCGTGCACCCGCTCACCAGCCCCCTGAACATGCAGAGCACCGTCACACTCGTCGGCGCCGGACAGGATCGCACGGTGATCCAGTACACCGGCACGGGCAGCGCCATCACGACGACGCTCAAGCAGATCCAGGATGTCGTGATGAAGGGTTTCACCCTTGAAGGCGTCAAGGGTGACCTGGGCGGGGCCCTCGGGATCTACTTCGCCGGCGCGGACCCGGAGAGCGCACATCACCACCGCATCGCCCTTCAGGACGTCACAGTAAAGAACTTCCCCGGCCATGGCGTGCACATCAAGCGCACCACCGACCTCATCACCGACCACCTGACGTCGATGTACAACGGCGAGCGCGGCAGCCTCTTCCACAACAGCTACTGGCTGTTCGACAACCGAATCCTGCAATCCGACACGCAGCTCTCGAAACCAGTGCTCGGCAAGGGTGCGAAATACACCTCCACCTCGGACGTCATCACCCAGCGCATGCAGATTCACCACGCAGTCGGCAACGGTATTCAGGCGGACGGCAGCAACGACGTGCGGATCTTCTTCCAGAAACTGAATATCTCGGACGTGGGGAAGAGCGCCCTCTGGATGATCTGTGAGATCTTCAACAACCCCAACCAGTACACCGAGGATCCGGCCTACGCCCCCAACTATGTGATCATCAACGCGTCGTCGTTCGTCGACAACCTTCGAGGCGGCGTGTGGAAGATCGCACAGCACGTTCTTGTGCGCGACTCCGTCTTCGACAACATCCGGAATGACCTCATCCTGATGAAATCGAGTCCTGAGTTCGAGAACACCAAGTTCAAGCACGCGCCGGAGTACTTCACTGACAACAGTCAGGTTCCAGCGCTCTAGAATGCCGGGTCCGCGTGGTCTCGCGGCTGGGGCAGTCGCGCCCCGCGTCTTTCGCCAGTTCCACCCGGACCCGCCATCTGAATGTAATCGATGAACCACCAGAAAATCCGGAGGCCAACAATGGTGTTGGGTAGTCGGAATCGAATCCCATCGCGATCATCCGCCCGTGCGGGTGCGCCGACCTTCGTACTAAAACTGATCATTGCCGTGACGGTGATGGCGATTTCCCTGGTTGCCTCACCAGGGCAGGCACGCGCGGACGGGGCGTCGGCAACGTTGCCGGCCTTGCCGACTCAGACGACGTCGCCTGTGTTCAACGTGAGCCCTGGGGGTGATATCCAGGCAGCGGTGGACGCGGCGTCCACCGCGGGCGGGGGAACGGTGAACCTCGCGTCCGGCAGGTTCGACATCACCGCGCCCATCATCCCTCGCAGCAATGTGACCATCCAGGGCCAGGGCTCGACCGGATCGGGGCTGACGACCCTTTACAACGCCCTCGGGACGGACATGGTGATCATGGTGGACGGCCGGAGCGGCGGGCTGAACAACATCATTTTCCAGGACTTCAAGGTCGACTGCGGCTTGTCGCGCACCCAGCGCAGCTACGCCAGCGATCCGGGAAAGAACTACGGCATCTTCCTCACGGACACCAGCGCCTCGAATGATCTGGTGCTTCTCGACAACGTCCAGATCACCCAATGCCTCACGGGCCTCCACGCCAAGGGGACGAGCGACCTGACCATCCGGAGCAGCAACTTCCACGACAACGGCGGCGTGCTCTACTACAGCCACAACGCCTATCTGCGGCGGGTGTCAAAGGCCAACATACAGAACAGCACACTGTCTGACGGCTCCACTGCGAACGGGCTCAACATCTCCTACTCCGACAACATCACCGTGCAGGGATGCACTGTCAGCAACAACTACTTCCGGGGCGTCCGGGCGGCCAACTCAACCTACATCGATGTACTCAGCGATACGGTGAGCGGAAACGGTGACACCGGAATCATCATGAACTCTGAAACCGCCGGTGTAGACCAGTTCCGCATCATCGGTGACACGGTGACGTCCAATTCGGTGGGAATCTCCACGTCGTCGAACTCCAGCAACGGCAGCGTCTGGGACAACAGAGTGTCCGGAAACGAGACAAATCTCAGTATCAGTTCCTCTTCGACGTCCATCAGATGATCTCATGCCGGGCTGATCGGCGGGCAAGGCTATGACCGGGCAGGCGGGATGATGGAATCTCCTTGGCGGCGGCCGTGTGAAACTGCTGAGGGGCGGCCGATCGAGTCCCGATTGATGGCCACAAGAATTACTGGGTGCCAGCGGCGTGTTCCTGATCGCGCCTTTACGAGAGCGGCCTATCCGGTCCGGTCTGCTGGTTTTGGCAATGTATTGGCGAACTGGCCGGAGAAGCTCCTGACCAGGTCTGGCGAGAGATCAGTGGAAGTCCTTGCGGCGTACGGCCTCACCCCGGATGCGCTCCTCGGGGGAGGCCGTACCGGCAACCGCCGTACCCGTCCGCGTGCACGACTGTGTAGGAGCAGGAGACGCGTTCGCCGCCGAGTGCCTGGCTGAACTCCCTCGCAGGCGAGGCTCCGAAGCGGCGGCAGGAGGCGGCGGCCCTGCTCGGCACCCCCGGCCGGGCATAGGGGCCACCGCGCCCCCTATGCGCCGGCGCCTTCGCCGGACGGGGAGAGTGCCGGCAGTTCCCACTGGACCTCGTCGCTGTCGTGACGGTGGTGCCAGGCGGTCACGAGGCGGGCGCGGACCAGCTGGTCGAGGAGGTCCTCCAGTTGCTGGGGCGGCTGTCCGCACTGGCGGGTGAGGGCATCGAGCTCGCCCCCGCCCGCTCCGGCGGTGCTGTGGGCGGCGAGGACAAGTGCGGTCAGCCGCAGGGCGGAGGGGAGGGCGGCCGAGGCGGCCAGCGGGGTGGGGTGCAGGGCCCATTGGGCGGCGCGGATGCGTGCGGTGCGTCCGGGGGCCTGGAGGTCGGCGGCGTCGAGCAGCTGTGCCTGGACGGGGGAGTAACTGCGGCTGGGGCGGTGCAGCCAGCCGGCGTGTTCCAGTTCGAGCCACAGCTCCGCGCGGCGGTGGAGTCGCATGCCGCGCAGGAATCCGTGGGGCAGGCGGATCTGTCCTTGGTGGTCGGCTCGTAGCGCGCATTGCAGGGCGAGCAGCCGGGCGGCGGGGGAGGAGAAGCGGGGCAGTGCTGTGGCGAGGTAGGTGAGCATTTCGCGTACGCGCTGCTGTTCTGCCGGGCCGAACGCAGGCGTGGTGCGCGCAGAACGGGTCGTGTTGGTGGTCGGCCGGGCGTGGCCGGTGCCGAGCAGGGTGGGCGGTACGACGGCGGTGTGGCTCATCGCCGCCGCGCAGGCGGCGCAGGCATCGGCCAGCCGCCACGCGCGCCCGCTGCGGTCGCAGGTCAGGGCGAGCAGGACGGGCCCCGCGCAGCCGCGGTGGCGGGGGTGCCAGTGGCAGCCTCTCGTCCGGCACTGGCAGGTGCGCAGGTGCCCGGGCAGATCGTCGGCGCGGGCATGGCGGGCCAGATGGGTGAGAGCGGCCGAGCGGGCGGAGGCGGCCGGCAGGACGGGACCGGGTGTGCAGCGCGGACAGGCCAGAGCCGGTCCGCCCGTCTGCGGGCGCAGGTGCACTGTCCAGATGCGCTGCACCGTGGCGTGTGTGCTGGCAAGCCGCATCGGCTCGTTGTCCCCTTCCGGTTCGGTCGGCGCCGACCTTGTGCAGTGGTCTCCCGGTACGCACGCGGGAGCCGCCCGCACCGTAGTGCAGATCCCTGCACTTGCGCAGGGTGGCTGCCAGGCGCCCTCACCTGCACTGATAGTGCAGAAATCCGCACTGACAGGGCAGGTGTCTGCACCGTCGGATGGTGGGGTGACGATCTTGCCGCCCGACCCGGACCGCGACGCCCTGCGTGTGACGCTGGCGCGGTTGAGGGATGCGCGCGGGTGGACTTTCGACGAACTCGCCGGCCGCAGCGGCCTGGCCCGGCGCACGCTGATCGATCTCGAGCACGGCCGAGCCGCCGGAACCGTCACCACCTGGCACGCTCTCGCGCACGCCTTCGACGTCCCCATCGAGCAGCTGCTCGGCTCGCTCTGTGACGACCACACCCCGCCCGGACCCAAGGGCGCCTGACGCTGGCCGTGCCGGGCTCGGCGCGCGGCGTAAATCACCCGAACCGGCGAACGCGCATAGAATGCATGCGCGTCACACGGTGCTGATGTTCGATATCGCTGGGCCGCCCGGGGGACTGCCCTCCTGCTCGCCCCACCCTCGTGGAGTGTCGTCTGGCACGGTCCTCGCCATGCGCCCCAACTCCGCCCCCGCCGGCTGCCAATGGGACGGCAGTCCCCGCACCGCGCCGGTGCGCCGTCCGCTGCGGGTGGCCGCCACCAGCCCCAGCCGCCTGCTGCGCGCCGGTCAGAGCCGCCGCTGCCGCCACTGCGGCAACCGCATCGACCTCTACCCCCGCGCCGACGGGCGTCCCATCGCCCTGCATCCCGCCGAACTGGCCACCGCCCGCGTCCCCGCCTCCTGCCGCTGGCACCTGGGCTCCGGCATTGCCCACCCGCATGATGACGGCAGCGCCTGGTGCCGTATCCCGCACGCTGTGCTCTGCCCGCAGCGCACGCCCACCTGCCGGATCAGCCCGCCCCTCGCGTCGGTGCGCCGTCAACTCGCCGTACGAACCCGTCGCCTGATCGACACCGGTGTCTTCACCACTCCCACGGTTCCCCCCACCAGTGCAGCGCCTGACGGCCCCGGCCGCGCGGTCGTGCGGATGCTGCTGGGCCACTACCTCGCCGACGGCCCCGTGGAGGCCATCCGCTGCGTAGCTCAGACGAACCACCGCCACCGTTGCCCCCGCCCCGTTCTGGCCCCGGACGGCCCGGCCGGATCCTGGAGACTGCTGCCCATCGGCCCCCGGCGCGGCCAACTCGTCCTGCCCGAGCAGACGATGGCTGTCTACGACCTCAGCCGGCTGCCTCACGCCGAACAGCGCCGCTGGCGTATCCAGCGCTGCCCCGCGCACGCCATCGCTCACGGCGCCGCCGATCTGGCGCTGGCCGGGTGGCAGGTCTTTGATCCCCTCCTGCACGCGCAGCACCTGCGTACCGGTCTGCCGTATCCACCGGCACACGGCGGCGGAGAGAGGTGACGATGCCGCACCACGTCCTGGAAATCCTCCTGACCCGCCCCCTGGCCCCGGCCGAACTCCGTGACGCCGCCCGCGTGCTGCCGCTCGCAGCCAACCACGACACCACCCGCCTCATGACCCTCGTACGAGCCAAAAGCCCCGGCCGCGCCGCGCACCGGCTGCGCCAGCGCCTCGCCACTCGGCTGCCCGTGGACGTGATCACCACCCACTACCCGGACGTCGGCGGGCAGGTCCTGCTCAACCTCGCCTTCCCGCCCGCCGTCCATGCCACGATCCGCCAGGCCGCCCATGAAACGGGGCAGAGCCCGGAACTCTTCGTGAAGCTGGCCCTGCACCGCACGCTGGCCCAGCACGCCAGCGATGAGACCGACCGCCTCGACCGGGCCGTGCAGCAACTGCTCGCCCACACCACACCCGCATACCTCCTGGCAGCCGTCGGCCACGCCCTGACCCGCACCCCCGGAGCAGCCCCCGCATGAACCCGACCGACGAACAGACGGCCGCGGCCGACGCCTTCCACGCCGGCCAGCACCTGGCCCTTCAGGCCGGCGCGGGCACCGGCAAGACCACCACCCTGGCCCTGCTCGCCCACGCCACTCGGCGCCGCGGCCGCTACCTCGCCTACAACCGGGCCATCGCCCAGGACGCACGCACCCGCTTCCCCGACACCGTGCAGTGCAAGACCGCCCACTCCCTCGCCTACGGCGCCGTCGGCCACCGATACGCCCGCCGCCTGAATGCCCCGCGCCGCCCGGCCTGGCAGACCGGGCAGGCCCTCGGTATCACCAAGCCGATCCGTATCGGCGAACGCGACCTCTCACAAAAGACCCTCTCCAACGCCACGCTGCGCACCGTGGCCGGCTTCTGCCACGCCGCCGATGAGACGATCACCCGCCATCACGTCCCGCGCCTGCGCGGTCTGGAAGACCAGGGCCTGCACGCCCAACTCGCCGCCCACATCGTGCCGTTCGCCGAGAAGGCCTGGGCCGACCTGCGGCACCCCGACGACGGGGCCGTGCGCTTCGACCACGACCACTACCTGAAGATCTGGGCCCTCAGCCAGCCGAAGATCGACGCCGACTTCCTGCTGCTGGACGAGGCCCAGGACACCAACCCCGTCGTCGAACAGATCTTCCTTCACCAGCGCGGCCACGCCCAGCTGGTGATGGTCGGCGACTCCGCCCAGGCCATCTACCAATGGCGCGGCGCCAAAGACGTCATGACCGGCTTCGACGGCACCCAGCTCGCCTTGTCGCAGTCCTTCCGCTTCGGCCCCCACCTGGCTCAGGAGGCCAACCGCTGGCTGGCCATCGCGCAGGCACCGATCCGCCTGACCGGCACCCCCGCCGTGCCCACCGAACTCGGGCACCTCGCCCGGCCCGACGCCGTACTGTGCCGCACCAACGTCGGCGCCATGGTCCACGTCATGGACCTGCTGGCCGCCGGACACCGGGTGGGACTGGCCGGGGGAGGGGACAGCCTGCGCGCTCTGGCCCTGGCCGCCCGCGACCTCAAGGAAGGCCGCCGCACCTCCCACCCCGAACTGGTGCTGTTCCCCTCCTGGGGCGAACTGCAGGACTACGCCGCCCACGACCCGGCCGGACGTGACCTGCAGCCGCTGGTCGACCTCGTCGACACCCACGGCACCGATGCCATCCTGGCCGCCCTCGCTCACCTCACGCCGGAGCAACAGGCCGAGGTGACCGTGTCAACGGCCCACAAGGCCAAAGGCCGTGAATGGCCCTGCGTGAAGATCGCCGACGACTTCACCCCTCCGAAGGACACCGACAAGCACGACGACACCGGCCGCCCTGTACCCGGCCCGATCAGCGACAGCGAAGCACGTCTCGCCTATGTCGCCGTCACCCGCACCCGCCAGCGCCTCGACCTCGGCGGCCTCTCCTGGATCCACGAGCACCCCGACGGAAACCCGCCGTGCTGACCGTCCTGCGGCAGAGCGGGAGTTGTCGGAGCGAGCAAACCGGTAGCACAGGCGCGGCAGGACCTCCCGCGGGACACCGGAACCGTTGTCCATCACCGGGAGCGGGAGTGTCTGACTCCACGTGAGTGAGTTGACGATCGAGCAAGAGCCCGTGGTCGAGTCGGCCGGTGCGGCCACGTCGGACGAGCAGTTGATCGCGATGCTGGTTGAGCGGGCCCGCGGTGAGGGCCTGCAACTGACCAGTGGGTGCTGGAGTCCGCCCTGGAGGGCGGGATCACCGATCACGTCGGTTATGAGAAGCACGATCCGGCGGGAAGAACAAGGCACCCGCGCCAAGACAGTGCTGACCGATGTCGGCCCGGGGCGAGGTGTCCAGGCAGACCATCTCCACGATCACCGACAAGGCGATGGAGGGCATGGCCGAGTGACAGAACCGGCCGCGAGGGCCCGCTCAGGTCTGGTGCGTGCTGGGCCGGCCGCTGGTGAGTTCGGTGTTCGGCTGCTCGCTGTGATCGAGGGTGGCGGCCCAGCTGGCCAGAAGCCGGAGTCCATCGTGTGATGCGGTGCCGGGCTCGGCACTCATCGCGGTGAGGGTGAGGCCCGGGTCGTTCGGGAGGGGCAGGCCCTCGAAGGCGAGGGTGAGGTCGCCGACAGCGGGGTGGTGGAAGCGTTTGAGGCCGGTGCGGTGCAGGCGCACGTCGTGTGCGGCCCATAGCGTGCGGAAGTCTTCGCTGCGGGTGGAGAGTTCACCGATCAGGTCGCTGAGTTCGCGGTTGTAGGGGTCCTGTCCGGCCTCGGTGCGCAGCAGGGCTGCCGACGCGGCCCTTTGGTAGTCCAGTTCGGTCATGTACTGGGCCGCGCCGGGGTTGAGGAACTGGAACCGGGCGAGATTGACCGGCCGGGCCGGATCTTGGAATACGGGCCAATACAGGGCTTTGCCGAGTCGGTTGGTGGCCAGGATGTCGAGGCGGCCGTTGCGGATGAAGGCAGGCACCTCGGTCATCGCGTCCAACAGCTGTTGCAGCGCGGGCCGGATCGGCTGTGCGGTGCGGCGGCGTGCGGGCCGGCGGGTCGTACTGGCGGTTCGGGCCAGGTCCAGGAGGTGGGCGCGCTCGGATTCGTCGAGCTGCAGCGCGCGGGCCAGGGAGTCCAGGACAGCTTCGGAGACGCCGGAGAGGTTGCCGCGCTCCAGGCGGGCGTAGTACTCGGCGCTGACGCCGGCGAGCGTCGCAACCTCCTCGCGGCGCAGCCCTTTCACCCGGCGGGTGCCTGCAGTGGGGAGCCCTGCCTGCTGGGGTGTGATTTTGCTGCGGCGGCTGGTGAGGAACTCGCGTACCTCGCTTCGGTTGTCCATGTCTTCGAGGCTACGACGGCTTGTCCGGCCGTGGGGTGTACTGCCAGTACACGTATCACCAGGTCCTTCCGCGCGCTCGTGACCCTGCCGTTTCATCGGTAGCAGGCCAGCAAAGGCCCGCCCGTCCGCCCGGTGGCGCACGCCCCGGCTGAGGGAGGCAATGGAGAGCGGTGCCCGTTCCCCGCCCCTGTGGGTACACGCGCGGGCATCCACACGGTAAGGAGCCGATCATGGCGGAGGACCAGAAGCCTGGGGGACCGCGTCAGCAGTTCGGGGACATCGCTCCGGCACTGGCCGGTTACAGCGAGGACGTGCTGTTCGGGCAGGTGTGGGAGGACCCGGACCTGCCCGCGCGGGAACGCAGCCTGGTCACGGTGGCCAGCCTGATCACCAGCGGCAGCAGCGAGCAGCTGGCCTTCCACCTGGGCAAGGCCCGGGAGAACGGGGTCAGTGACAAGGAACTGATCGCGACGATCACGCACCTGGCGTTCTACGCCGGATGGCCCAAGGCCATGTCCGCGCTCACCGTCGCCCGTGACGTGCTCACGTCCTAGGGACCGATGGCGGGCGGCGAGAGCCCCCAAGGCCCTGAACCAGCCGCCGGGCATAGCGGCATCACCGGTAGCGGTGCACACCACTCCTGCCTGAGCCCCCCGTACCCGTCACCTGTGCGTGGCCGTGCCGCGCCCGTATGCAGTCAAGGAGAACGATCATGGAGATCATCCAGCCGCCGGCGACGGCGAAGCTGCCTGCCGAGATGTTCGCCGGGGATGCCTGGGCGGACGTCATCTACCGGGGCGAGGACCCCTCCCGTGCACGGGCCAACATGGTGCGCTTCGCACCCGGTGCGCGCACGGCCTGGCACTCCCACGGCCTGGGGCAGACGCTCTACATCGTGGAGGGCATCGCCCTGATCCAGTCCCGCGGCGGCGAGATCGTCGAGGCCCGCCCCGGGGATGTGGTCTTCACCCCGGCCGGTGAGGAGCACTGGCACGGTGCTGCCCCCGACCGGTTCATGAGCCACATCGCGCTGTGGGAGGGCGACAAGGTCGACTGGCTCGAACACGTCACGGACGCGGAGTACACCGGTCCCCGCCGCCTCGCCCGCACCTCCTGAACCATTCGCACTGCCTCACAGCCCACCCGCCCGTCTCGCGAGATACGGAGACAATCATGCGCGCAACCGTCCTCTACGCCCCCCGCGACGTCCGCGTCGAAGACCGCCCCCAGGCCGCCGTCCAGCAGCCCACCGACGCGGTGATCCGCACCGTCGCCACCTGTGTGTGCGGCTCGGACCTGTGGGACTACCGCGGCATCAACGAAGTCGCCGAGCCCACGCCCGGCGGCCACGAATACGTCGGCATCGTGGAAGAAGTCGGCAGCGACGTGAGTGGCATCAAGCCCGGCCAGCTGGTCGTCGGCTCGTTCTTCGCCTCCGACAACACCTGCCCCAACTGCGAAAACGGCTACCAGACCAACTGTCTGCACCGCGAGTTCGTCGGCGGTGCCCAGGCCGAGTACGTTCGCGTCCCGCTCGCCGACGGCACCCTCGTCCACGTCCCCGGGGACGTTGCGGACGAGCGCATCGCCAGCCTGCTGGCCTGCTCTGACGTCATGGGCACCGGCTGGTACGCGGCTGTGGCCGCGGAGGTGAAGCACGGCGACACCGTCGCCGTGGTCGGGGACGGCGCGGTCGGACTCTGCGCGGTCATCGCCGCCAAGGAACTCGGCGCGACGCGGATCATCGCCATGTCCCGCCACGAGTCGCGCCAGAAACTGGCCCGCGAGTTCGGCGCCACCGACATCATCGCCGAACGCGGCGAAGAGGGCGTGGCCCGCGTCAAGGAACTGACCGGCGGCATCGGCGCCGACGCCGTGCTGGAGTGCGTGGGCACCCCCGACTCCATGCAGCAGGCTCTTCACTCCACCCGCCCCGGCGGCAACGTCGGCTTCGTCGGCGTCCCCCACGGCGTGCAGATCGACGGGGAAGAGCTGTTTTTCTCCCACGTCGCCCTGCGCGGCGGCCCCGCCCCCGTCCGGGAGTTCCTGCCCGACCTCATCCAGCGCGTCCTGGACGGCCGGATCAACCCCGGCAAGGTCTTCGACCTCGAACTTCCCCTGGAGAAGGCCGCCGAAGGCTACAAGGCCATGGACGAGCGCCGCGCCATCAAGGCACTCCTGCGCCCCTGACACGACGCCCAGGCACCCCGCATCTCCCAGCACCCGGGCGGCACCCCTGCCGTCCCGGAGAACGGAACCCTCCCATGAACCCGCAGTATGACTTCGAAGGCCAGGTCGCCCTGGTCACCGGTGCCGCCTCCGGCATGGGCCTGGCCACCGCCCGCGCCTTCGCCCAGGCCGGTGCCGCCGTCGTCCTGGCCGACCTCAACAAGGACGCCGTCCAGAACGCGGCCAAGGAACTCACCGACGCCGGCCACCAGGCCATCGGCGTTGCCTGCGACGTCACCGACGAGGCCCAGGCCGCCGCCGCGGTGGCCCGCGCGGTGGACGCCTTCGGCCGCCTGGACATGGCGTTCAACAACGCCGGCATCCAGGCCCCGCCGTCGGACGCCGCCGATGAGAGCGCCGAGGAGTTCGACCGCGTCAACGCCGTCAACCTGCGCGGCGTGTGGGCCGCCCAGAAACACGAGCTGCGCCAGATGCGGACCCAGGGTTCGGGCGCGATCGTCAACTGCTCCTCCCTGGGCGGGCTGGTCGGCCTGCCCGAACGGGCCGCCTACCACGCCTCCAAGCACGGCGTGATCGGTCTGACCAAGAGCGCCGCGGTCGAATACGCCCCCAAGGGCATCCGGATCAACGCGATCTGCCCCGGCGTGATCGACACCCCGATGGTCGCGGACATGCTCGAAGGCCAGGCCGAGGCCATGGCCGAGATCATGAAGCAGCAGCCCATCGGCCGCCTCGGCACGGCCGAAGAAGTCGCCGCCGCCGCCGTATGGCTGTGCAGCGACGCCGCCAGCTTCGTCATCGGCGTCGCCCTGCCCGTCGACGGCGGATACACCACCCACTGACACCACCACCCGCAAATGTCCCCGGGGCGGCCGCCCCGGCAGCGTCACGCAAGGAGCCAGCGTCATGGAGTACCGCCGTCTCGGCACCAGCGGAACCCTGGTGTCCAACCTGTCCCTGGGCACGATGAACTTCGGGACCCCGGAGACACCCGAGGAGGAGGCGTTCGCGCAGATGGACGCCTTCCTCGACGCCGGCGGCAATCTGCTCGACACCGCCGACGTCTACAACGGCGGAGTGGCCGAGGAGACCGTCGGCAGGTGGCTCGCCGCCCGCCCGCGCGAAGTCACCGACCGCGTCGTCGTCGCCACCAAGGGCCGGACCCGCACCGGCACCGACCCCAACGAAGCCGGAACCTCCCGCCGCCACCTGGACCGGGCGCTGACAACCTCCCTGCGCAGGCTGGGAGTCGACACCGTCGACCTCTACCAGCTCCACGCGTGGGACCCCCTGACACCGATCGAGGAGACGCTGTCCTTCCTCGACTCGGCCGTCCGCGCGGGAAAGATCCGCTACGTCGGCCTGTCCAACTTCACCGGCTGGCAGCTTCAGCTCGCCGTCTCGACCGCGCAGGCGCACGGCTACCCGGTGCCGGTGACGCTCCAGGCCCAGTACAACCTGGCCACCCGCCAGACGGAATGGGAGATGGCAGCCGCCGCCCTCCACAACGGACTCGGCATCCTGGCCTGGTCCCCGCTCGCGAGCGGATTCCTCACCGGAAAGTACCAGCGCGGCGCGCAGCGGCCCGCCGACACCAGGGCCGGCCAGGACCACGCCCTCTACCAGTACACCTCCTCCAACTACGAGCACTCCGACCTCACCTGGGACTCCGTGGACGCTCTGCGCAAGGTCGCCGAGGACCACGGCGTCACCCCCGCCCAGGCCGCCCTCAGCTGGGTCATCAACCGCCCCGGCGTCACCTCCGCCATCGTCGGCGCCCGCACCCTGGAACAACTCGCCGGCAACCTCACCGCCGCCGACCTGCGCCTGGACCCGGACTCCGTCGAGGCGCTCGACACCGCCAGCGACCCGAACCCGGCGCCCTACCCCTACGGCGCCTTCGGCTCCGCCCAGCGCGACCGCACCCCCAACGACCCCGAGGCCCTCGGCGCCCTCATCCAGGAGCACGCCGACTCCGGCGGCCCCCGACAGCACTGAGCCGTGCACGGACGGAAGCATGCGAAAGGGAGATCCACCATGAAGTACGTCCGCCTCGGCGCCACCGGACTGAAGGTCAGCCGGCTCGCCCTGGGCTGCATGAGCTACGGCGACCCGACCGTGGCCGGTGCCCATCCGTGGGCGCTGACCGAGGACAAAGCCGCCCCGTTCTTCCAGCAGGCCATCGAGCTGGGCATCACCTTCTGGGACACCGCCAACGTCTACCAGGCCGGCACCTCGGAGGAAATCGTCGGCCGCGCCATCCGCGAATACTCCCGGCGCGAGGACATCGTGCTCGCCACCAAGGTCCGCGGGAAGATGCACGACGGCCCCGGCGGCGAGGGCCTGTCCCGCAAGGCAATCCTCGAACAGGTCGATGCCTCACTGTCCCGGCTGGGCACGGACTACATCGACCTCTACCAGATCCACCGCTTCGACGACGGGACACCCGTCGAGGAGACGATGGAGGCACTGCACGACGTCGTCAAGGCCGGCAAGGTCCGCTACATCGGCGCCTCGTCGATGTACGCCTGGCAGTTCGCCAAGCTCCAGCATGCCGCCGACCTGGGCGGATGGACCCGCTTCGTCTCCATGCAGAACCAGTACAACCTCCTGCGCCGCCAGGACGAGCCGGAACTGATGGCCATGTGCGCCGACATGGGCGTGGGACTGGTGCCCTACTCGCCGAACGGGAAGGGCCGCCTCGCCCGCCCCGCCGGCGAGCAGAGCACCCGCTCCCGCACCGACCACGTCGTGCAGTCCTTCGACAGCCCGCACGACGAGCCGGTCATCAACGCCGTCCAGCAGCTCGCCGAGGCCCGCGGCGTCAGCATGGCCCACGTCGCACTGGCCTGGGTACTGCGCAATCCCCTGGTCTCCGCCCCCATCGTGGGTGCCACCAAGCCCCACCACTTGCCTCAGGCCGTCGATGCGCTCGAACTGCAGCTGTCGGACGAGGAGGCAGCCGCTCTGGAAGAGCCCTACACCAACGCCGGACCGTCCTGGTTCTGAGCACAGGGCCGCTCAGGCACGGGGCCGCCGCCCGAGGGGCCCGTGCCCGGAGCATCTGCGGCAAAGCCCCGGGCACGCAGGGCTCACCGGCCCGTTTTCCATCCGGGACAGCTCACCATTCTCTGTTCGTGCGGGCGCTGTCCGGGAGGAGCGTCTAGTCAACGGATCTGTCTCACTTCCTTTGTCGAGAAGGGCATGGATCTTCTGCCGGCGTTCCAGGGTGGTCTGTGCGCGGGGCCCGTCGTACAGAGGTGTGTCCAGCACGGTGGCCCAGCAACTGCTGTGTGCTGTGACTTCGCTGAGGGCGGCTTGCGGACGCGGCGGCCGTCACTGCGGCCGGCTGCTTCGTCCTCTGGTTCTGCCGTAGACCTCCAGGCCGCCCGCTGTCCACAGACGGCCCCGGGCAGGCTCCGCAAGCCATGAACTTCAACTCGCCGGGCATCGCCCGGAACAACAGGAAGACGCCGCGCTGCGAGCGCCACGACGCCTTCCTCCGCCCGGAAGAGCAGGCCGAGTCCGCCGCACGCTTCCCGGCCGGCCACCAGGCCCAGATGGCCTTCCTCCTGGCCGCCTACGCCGGCAACGCCTCTGTGGTCGCCGCACTCTTGGACACCCGCGCGCGTACGGTGCACCGTCACTGCCGTGGGTGGCCGCCACCGCCCGGGCCCCGGCTGCGCCGGGCCCTGCGCCGCCATGTCCTGGACCTCGTGTGCCCGCGCTGCCTGTCTGATCGGGCGGCTGAAGTGGCGCGCCAGGCGAGACGGGACGCCCGGCGCGCGGCCCGCCGGATTGCGCGTGAGTAAGCCGGGCCCCATCGCTGACCTGCCGGCCTGGGCGAGAGATCGCCTTGGTGAGGGCTTCTATGCATCGGTGATAGCAAATAGCTGATTCTGATGCGAGAGTTGCATCACATCGGATAGGATGGGGGCATGGGATTGGCCTTGGAGGAGTCGTTGCGGCTGACGGTGGCCGCGTTGATGCAGGTGACGGGTGACTCGCAGCGGTCGGTTGCGGGGGTGCTGGGACTGACGCAGACGCAGGTGTCGCGCCGGCAGTCGGGCGCCATCTCCTGGAGCCTGCGCGACGTCGACGTCCTGGCCGAGCACTACGGCATCGGCGCGCTGGACCTGCTGGCGGGTCCGACCAGAGCATGCGAGGTGCTGCCCGCCGACCGGCGCCGTTCCGCCCGGGCCGAGACGAAAGGGAGAGACCGGTGAGTGACTTCGGCGCGATCGACTCGCTGCTCGACGCCGTCGGCCCGGAGGCCGAACTCCCGCCCTGCCAGGTGCGCCGCGAGCTGCGGGAGCGGGCCCGGCTGTCCAAGGCGCAGGTGGCACGCGCGCTCGGCGTGAGCCCGACCACCCTCAGCGGGTGGGAGAGCGGCCGGGACCCGGCCGGCGAGGTCCGCACCAAATACGCGTACCTGCTGGACGGACTGAATGCCAAGCTCGCCACCGAGACCGACACCGAGACCACGGCTGAGCTGGCTGAGGAGCAGCCCGTGGCGCCGGGCACTGCTGCGGCGGCCGTCACCTCTACGTCTTCGCCGGAACTCGGCCAGGACGAGGACGAGGTGGAGCTGCTCGCGGTGGCGCAACCGTGTGTGCTGTGCGGCCGTCCGGCCACACAACGCGTGGCGGGGTTCGTTCAGCACCTGGACCCCTCCGACTGCCAGGCAACCTCAGCAGAAACCCCGAAGCCCTCGCTCGCCGCGCCATCTGCCCCGGCCCAAGTGCCGCGTACAGCACGCCCATCCCGTCCGGCCGGCGGGAAAGGCACCGCCCCGCGCGGGCGGGCGTTCCAGGAGCCGTCCGGACCTGCCGACTTGATCCACGAGGCGGTGCACGCCGCGCTCGCCGAGCATCAGGGCGATGTCGAAGCCGCGAGCGCCGCGTTGCTGAAGCGGGCCATCCCGGACGCGATGCGCCTGCTGGACGAGACCCGCAAGGGCGCCCGCTACGACGTGATCGCCCACCCCTGGATCCCCGACATCCTCAAGAAGCAGACCTCCAGGGGCGCCGACCAGATCTGGGAGGCCCGCCCCAAATGGACCCGCGCGGCGCTCCCGCCCGGCCCGCAGGAGGTGACCGCACTCGACATCAACGGCGCCTACCTCTCGGCGCTCAAGACCCACCTCCCGCTCGGCCAGCTGGAACACTCCACAGGCTTCGCCCACGACCGGCGCCGCGCCGGAGTCCACCTGATCACCCCGCCCGTCTGGGAACACGACGCGGTGCTGCCCAACCCGATCGGCGAGCGCGACGAACCCGGCCCCCTGTGGGTCACCGAACCGACCCTGCGCCTGCTGCTGCGCCTGTCCGGCCCCAAGCACCGCCTGTGCGAGCCGCCCGAGATCCACGAGTCGTACACCTCGGGCGCCACCGAGAACCTCCTGGAGAAGTTCCGGATCGCACTCAAGGACGCCCGAGAGACCGCGCTCGCAGACGGCGACGAGCTGACGCTGGAGTACGTGAAGGCGATGTACTCCAAGTTCGTTTCCACGATGGGGGAGTCGAACTACAACCGGGAGCTCTACCGCCCGGACTGGATGCACCTCATCCGCAGCCAGGCCTTCGCCAACCTGTGGCTCAAGGCGCTCAAGGCCTATGACGAGGGCCTGGCCGTCGTCCGGGCGATGGGCACCGACGAACTCCACGTCATCGGTGACTGGCGCCGTGTCTTCGCCGAAGGCCGAGGTGTTACCGAGGTCAAGGTCAAGGACACGTACACCGCCGGAACCGACGCCGGTCAGCACGCAGGCGAGGGGGAGTAGTGCCGGAGAAGAACATCGACTTCGGGAGGTTCGGCGCCCGGGGCATCAAGGGCAGTGAGGCCGTCGCTCGCAAGCTCGACGAACTCGCGGGCGGCATCGCCACTGCTGTGACCGCCAAGCGCGGCTGGATGGCGCGCCTGCACTACCTGACGAAGTCAGCCCAGACCCTGAAGGCCGCCCAGGACGCCGGACTCACAGTGACCCACCGGACGCTGAAGGCCTGGCTTGAGGGCAAACGCCGCCCCTCCAAAGCCAACCTGGAACGCATCGACCAGGCGTACCGGACGGTGCGCCGTCACAACGTCGCCCGCCATCTCCTCAGGCGCCTCAACCGCGACGGACGCGGTACGCGAGTGGAGATCCACCCGCTCAACCAGTCCCAGGTGCCGCAGCCGCTGCAGCGCGTGGTGGAGTACCGGACGATGAACGTGCGCCGCTGGGACCGCATCGTCGGGTCCTGGGCGGCAGGCGACCACCAGAGCCTTGACGACGCGTGGCAGGACACGATCGTCGACCTCGGCTCGCAGTGGGGCCAGTACGAGTACGTCACCAACGTCGGCTTCGCCGCATAGAACCCCGCGCCGGAAGGTGGTCTTCGGTGCCTGCTGGGATGGCGTACGGTGGGGATACCGACGCGGGGTGGAGCAGCTCGGTAGCTCGCTGGGCTCATAACCCAGAGGTCGCAGGTTCAAATCCTGTCCCCGCTACTGCTGAAGAGGGCCCGGATCATATGATCCGGGCCCTCTTCATGTTCCCGTGACGATCTGAAGTCCCTCCGTCTCTTCCGGGGTTGCCTTCTATTGCTCGGGGACTCGTGCGAGAGCGAAGATGCAGAGCGATATTGCAATCACCGGGCCGACGAGCGAGGACCAGGCTGCCGCGTACGCGATTTCCGCGGGTACCGGGTACCAATGTCGGGTAGACCAGGAGGCCGCCGCGGAGGACGCTAAAGCGGAGAACCCGAAGAAGATCAATCCGGCCGATGCGCCCCGCGACACCCGCCTGTCCCACCGGCCCTCGACCTCGCCGTCGGGCATGCGGCCATCCAGTTCACGGGCGTGAAGTCTCCGGATTCTGGGGACGGTCTGGGTCGCAGCGATCGCCAGCAAACCGAACCCACACATCGCCCACTCAGACGCCGCATGCTCCTCACCGACGGTGGCATCAAGGTAACCGATCGAAGAAACCACAAGCATCACTATTACAAAGGCTGATCCATAGATCACGACCGTGCGAAAATATCCTAGGACACCGCTCTGATGCCGGTCGAAGGCCAGTACCAGCCAGCTCAGTGACACCATGACGGCGACTGCTCCGACCGCCAATGCCCCTCCGTTTATTACGGATTCGGTTTGTGCTCGCGGGCATTCCTGCTCACCTCGCACCACCCCCTCCAGGTAGGCGACGATGGCCAGGCCGAAGAAGGCGGACAGCAGCAGCTTGAGGGCTCGTGCCGCATCAGCCGTTCGATTGTCGATCTTCTCCCGGTTGGCCAAGATGACGATCATGCTGGCGAACACGAACCCAGCGAACAGGCCGGCAAACGTCGACGTCGGCTGGGAAGCGGAGATCGGATTCCAGTCAACGCTCTTTGCGCAATCGTCAATCTGCAACGCAGGCGCCAGCGCAGGTGCGTTCAACACAAGACCTCCGGCAATACGCGGCGATGGGTGATCGGCAGTATGGCCCGGACTGGTGATCCACAAGGGTGAATCAGGAGCATTGCGGTCATCAAGGCTGGGTTGCCGACGAGCGGGACTGCTCGGGTTGGAGAGGTGCCGGGGGACGGGGGCGGCATGTCTGGTTTCGTAACGGTCACGGCGTTCTCGCCGGCGCCTGCCGCCGCCGGGCTCGCGCAGTCACCCTGCGAGCCGGGTCGGACCAGCAGCTGATGGCACTGCTTCCGCTTGCAAATGATGGCGCTGAGCCTGCTAGGCGCTGTTTCTCGGATCATGTGCGGAGCCAGATGACGAGTGCTGCGACGGTGACGGTACCGAGGTAGGTGTAGGCCCGTTTCTCGTAGCGTGTGGCGACCGCGCGGAAGCCCTTGAGACGGTTGATGGCTCGCTCAACGGTGTTGCGTTTCTTATAGCGTTCGCGGTCGAACCCGGTGGGCCGACCACCCTGGGAACCGCGGTTGCGTCGGTGTCTGCGCTGGTCGAGTCGTTCGGGGATGGTGTGCGAGATACCGCGTCGTCGCAGGTAGCGGCGATTCTCGCGGGATGTGTAGGCCTTGTCGGCCAGGACATGGTCGGGCCGGCTGCGAGGCCGGCCGACCCCGCTGCGGGGCACGGACACCTGCTCCAGGACAGGCTGCAGCTGGGGGCCGTCACCGTAGTGGCCGGGTGTCAGGAGGACGGCGAGCGGTCGGCATCGTCCGTCTGCTGCGAGGTGGATCTTGGTGGTGAAGCCGCCGCGGGAGCGTCCCAGGCATTCGCCGACCTGACCACCTCCTCCAGCCGGACGGCCAGTTTCCGAAGCGCGGGATCGACCTGGTTCGTCCTCGCGCGAACCCCCTTTTGAGCAGCCGCGGCGGGCGGCGCCTTCCGCGCGCCGGCGGCGTGCTGGTGAGCGCGCACTGCCGTGGAGTCGACGGACACCTCCCAGTCGATGTGGCCCGCGGCGTCCTCGGCGGCCTGCACCTTCGACAGCAGCATCTGCCAGGTACCGTCCGCTGACCAGCGACGATGACGTTTGTAGACCGTCTCCCACGGTCCGAACCGCTCCGGCAGATCCCGCCACTGCACCCCCGTGCGGACCCGGTAGAGCACCCCGTTGATCACCCGCCGGTGATCACTCCACCGACCCCCACGCGCACCACCACGAGGTAAGAACGACTCCAGCCGATCCCACTCCGCATTCGTCAGGTCTCCGCGTCCCATGAAGCCAGCCTGCCCCCAACACCCTGTTCACAGAGGGAGATCCGAGAAACAGTGCCTAGTCCAGTTCGTCGGCCAACTTAGGGTGCCGCCTGACGGCGAGCTGACTGAGGAAATCTGCACGGCATGGTGCGATCACGAGATCAAGCGGTGGCGTCCGCATCTGACACACAAGCAGATCACGTCGGTGACGTGCGGGTTGTGGCTGCACGAGGTGACCGGCTCCGCCACGGCTGGCAACTGCTTCGGCCGTGAGTACGGCGTCGTTCGCCACTCCAGCCTCAATGACGCGGTCCGGTCCGCGGCGTCACCCTCGTGGTGTGACTTTCCGCCCCCGCGGGTGAACCGGCGCCGGAGCGCCGGGCCGCTCCCCGACACCTTCGAGCGGCTGCCCGTACTGAGCCTGGATGAAGTGCACGAACTGCTTTATCTGCTCCGTGCAGTAGCCCAGGAAGACAGCCCCTTGTCCGGACAGGCTGACCGACTGGTTCGCGAGATCTCTACCCGCGTCCCGTTGCAGGAATAGTTCATCCATTCTGGAGACGGCGGCTGGGCTGACCCATTGGGCGGTCCATCGGCAGGGGCGCACACGCTCACAGTCCCGTTTTGGCGCAACGGCCACCACCCGGAACCGGGCGCACCCCAAAGGGGGGGAGCAGAGGCGGCTTCGGCGTGTCACTCCGGCTGCCGCTCGGGGCTGTCGCACCGATCTCGCGCGAACTGGAGTGCCGAGGCAGGCAAACTCACCAAATTCGAACGGTTTATCGAATTCCTGGGAGTGGAAGGCGCGTCCTCGCCGACTGCGCTTATGGGCTGGGGCTTCATTCGCATCAACATGGCTGAATACCTGCCGCTGGCTCTCGGGGTGAAGACTGCGATGCCACTTGCTCACGCACCGTTTCCGCGGCAGGTCTGCCGCTTGTCACCGCGGCCATCGACGCAGATCAAGCCCCCAACGGCAGTGCGTGGCAAGGGAGGCGGCCGGAAGGATCTTGATCGCCTTTGCCTGAGGGGGGAGGTGATGCATTCACGTCACACGCGGCGTAAGGGGGCTCCTTGAATGTGTGCTTTTCCTCAGGCGTTGTCAGTGGCGGCGTTTACCTTCCAAAGCAGGCTTGGGGCAAGTGGATGGGGGAGTGGTGTCGCCAGAGGAAGAGAAGCCCGCCGCAGTCGACAGCGTGACCGATGCGCGGCAGGTCGTGGGGTACCTGGTGCGGCGGGAGTCCAGCGAATACATCGCGATCATGGATGTGCTGGAGGGGTCGGTGACCGACCTGACGGTTGCTGAAGTTGCTGCAGCGCTGTCGGCAGCCGGACGGCGTATGGAAACGGGTGTGGTCGAGAAGCGCCTCGACGAGCTGAAGGCCATGCGCGCGGTTTCGGTCAGGTCGGACGTCAGCCATGCACGCCGGTATGCCGAGATCCTTGCCCGGAACTGGCGCTACACCGCAAGTCCCGCGGGCCGGCACGTCCAGCGCTTCTACCGCCAGGTGCTGGCAGGGACGGCGACCGTGCGGGAAATCCCGATCGTCTCACTGAGCCGCATCGTCTCCCACCTGGACCAACTCGCCACGGTGCTGGGCGCGGCGGAGCCTGGTGCCGGCCGCCTGGACGCCGCAACGCTGGACGCAGTGAGCATCGTGTTCACCAGCCACGATGATCTCGACGCGGCCCTGGTCGGTGCCGAGGATGCGCTGATAGGGCTGGCCGACCGATTCGACCTGGACGAGGAACGCACGAACGACCTCAAAGGACTGCTCGTCGACTATGCCACCCGCGTGGCGGCCGAACTCGACTCCGGTTCAGCACGGGCGGCTGCGGCACTGGCGGTGCTGCGACCGTGGTTCGGCACCCTGGCTCAGGCGGCCGTCGATGCCTCCCAGGCCCGGGACCTCATCGCCGCCGGTGCGCTCAGCGCCTCACGAGGAGGCCGCACGGAGGACTGGGAGGGACTGTGCGCCTGGTTCGACGCCCGCACCGGACGCGCCGCCCGGTTCTCGCTGCGCCTGGTGCGGGCGCTGCCGGGCATGCATGCCAACCTGCGCCGGCTGCACTCCTCCTCGGGCACCGCCTCCACCCGCACCCGAGCCCTGGCCCTCGCCCGGGCCGTGCTGACCCCGGAGATCGGTGTGCAGATCTTCCAGGCTGCGGTGGGCGACCACTCCTGGCGCAAGCTCTACGGCCAAGCTGACGAAGACGACGCCGGCCGCAACCCGTCCTGGCGGGGCGGACCGCAGGTGCCGGTGCCGACACTGCTGCGCACCGCTGGCCGCTCCGGCCCACGGGGCAGAGGCACCGCACCCCGCGACGACACAGCCGTCAAAGCACAGGTGGCCCAGGCCCGGGCACGTCGCCAGGCCGAGCACACACATGCTGTCGCCGCGGTCCTGGCCTCCATCCCCGGACAGCACCTGGACGAGACCGTCGCACGCGTCGCGCTCGCCGCTCTCATGGCAGCCGCCCGGGCCACTGCGCGGGGCCCGCGCCGCACCGGCACCAGCGGGGGACTTGCCTGCACCCTGGTCCATACCGGCACCGGCACCGGCACCCTGAACGCTCCCGCCTGGCAGGTGCTCCTGCCCGGCCGCGTCCCTGTGTTCCACCAGCCCGGCCGCCGCCCCTCCGCCGCCGCCCTCGCCGCCCTCGCGGACGCCACCACACAGGACGACGTCTCGGAGCGCGCGATGCTGCGCATCGCCCCGTATCCCGTCCCCGACCCAGCCGACGAGACCGGTGCCGCCACCCTGGAGGAAGGCGCAGCATGAGCGAGGAGACCGAAGCCCAGACACACAGGACCAGGCCACCGCGACGACGCCGCGCGTGGCATCCCGAGGCCGACGCGGAAACAGCAGCCCTGCTGCGCCACCTGGCCGCCCACCCCTGGCTGGTCGGCGGACGCGACGACGAACTCATCGCCGCCGTCCGCCGCAACGAACCTGCGCTGCGCTCCGCCGTGGCCCGGCTGGGATGGGTACTGGTCGTCGAACGCGACCTGGTACGGCTGCGGAAAAGCCCTCCGCCACGCCCCCAAGCCTGGGCATCCCAGGGCCCCACGCCGGCTGCCTGCTCCTGGTTCTTCCTCCTGCTGGCGGCCGCCGAGTCGATGCCGCCGCGCACCGCCATCGGACACCTGGTCACCCAGGCTCGCGCCGCTGCCGCAGAAGCCGGACTGCCCACCCACCACGACATGGCAGAGCGCCGCGCCGTCCTGACTGCACTGCGCATGCTCGATGAACGCGGCGTCGTCGAACGCCTTGATGGTGATTTGGAGGGATACCTGCACGACGAACAGGCGCCGGTCCTCCTCGCCGTCCACCACACCCGCCTGGCCTACGTCGTCGCCAACCCCGGCACCCTCGATCCGGCCACCGACCCGCACGCATGGCTTGAGCAGGCACAGCGCGAACCGGACGGGGCCCGCCGGATGCGCCGCGCCCTCGTGGACGACACCTGCGTACACACCGCGCTGCTGGACGAAGCCGAGGCACAGTGGCTGAGCCAGCGGGTACGCGGCGACGACGGCGGCCCCCTGGCCGACGCCTTCGGACTCGTCCTGGAACGCCGCGCGGAAGGCGCCGCGTTCGTCGTACCCGACGAGGCATACCGGCACTTGAACGAGCTCGGCCCAATGCCTTTCCCCGCACCGGGCACCGTCGCACACGCCACGCTGCTCCTGCTCGACCACGCCGCACTGCACGGCACCGCCGGCAACGGTCCCGGGCCCGGCTGGCGTGGCATGACCGAGGAGCAGGTGGTGGCGGCGCTGACGGGATTCGCCAGCAACAACGCCGCCGGCAAAGGCGGCTGGGGAACCGAATACGCCCACGACCCCCTTCTGCTGGCCGGCAAGGTCGGTGACCTGCTGACCGGCACCAACCTGGCACGTCTCACCCCCGCCAGCCCGCCCGCAGGCGAGGAGACCACATCGATGTGGTGGTTCGCCCCCACCTCGGGCCGCTGGGCGGAAGAGGGCACCGCGGCCCCCAAAACCGGCCGCTCCCACGCCCGTTCACCCCGCGCCGCGCCACCCCAGCACACCCGCGCCCGCATACCCCGCTCCAGCAGGGACTGTTCAGCGACATCGAGGCCGAAGACAACATGGAGGAGCCCACATCGTGAGTGACATCTTCGACCTGGACTTCACCGCGCCCCCGGCGCCCCCGCCGTCCGGCAACACCCGCAGGTTCGGCGGCCGCTGGCGCCTGGTGGGTGCCGGACTGTCGAACGTGTGGCGCTACGGCGACCTGGATCTGCCCGCGGCATCGGGGCGTCTGCTGCTGCGCGGGCCCAACGGCACCGGCAAGACGACCGCGCTGGAGGCCCTGTGGCCCTACCTGCTCGACCTCAACGCCGCCAAACTCGCCGCTGGCAAAGCACGCCCCACCACCCTGAAGCTCCTGATGAGCCAAGGAGCCCCCGCCAAGGGCCGCCGCTACGGATACCTGTGGCTGACCTTCGCCGCCCCGTCCGGCGAACCAGCACAGAGCACACCAGACGAAACGGCAGCGCTCAACCAGGTCGTCAGTTTCGGGGTCCGGCTGCAGTACTCTCCCAGCTCCACCCCGGCCGTGCGCGTCATCCCGTTCACCGTGCCCGGCCGGCCGCTGAAGGAACTGGGCCTGCGCGGGCCCAACGGCGGCGCACTGGAACATGAAGAGTTCTCCGCACGCGTCGAGGCCGCGGGGGGAGAGGTCTTCGCCGAGCCCGAGGACTACATCGAGGACCTGGCCCACCGCATCTGGACCACGACCTCCGGCGAACTGCGTCTGCTCGCCTCACGGCTGCGGGAGGTGCGCAATCCAACCCTGCTGGGCGACGTTTCCCCGGCCGCAGCCGCCGACGCGCTGCGCCAGTCCCTGCCGGGCGTGTCCGGTGACGTCCTCACCGCGACCGCCGAGGCCCTCGCCGAATCCGACACCACCCGCGAGGTGTTCGAACGAGACGAGCACGCTGCCACACTCCTGAACGAGTTCGCCCGCGTCTGGACCGGGCATGTCATCGACGTCACCCGCGCCGCCCACACGGCCGCACACCAGGCCCACGACGACGCCGCCGAGCGCGGCCGCGACGTCCAGCAGCACATCGGCCTGCTCGAGACGGCGAAGGCCACTGCCGAGCAGGCCGGAGCAGACGCCCAGCGCCTCGGTGATGATACCCGCGCGGCGGAGGCGTCCGCGCGCGCCATCGAGACCAGCGACGCCTACCGGTCCCACGGACGCGTCATGGACCTGCACAAGCGGCTCAAGGCCGAACAGAGCGCGGCCACCAGCAGCTACGACCGGCTCCACTCCACCGCCGAGCAGGCCCGCACGCAGACCAAGGCCGGCCAGGGAGCTCTCGACGACGTCATCAGCGACCTCGCCGGCCTTGCCGCCGACGCGGAGGCCGCCAGCGCCCGCCCCGTGGCGGTGGAGACCCTGCTCACCCACCATCCCCGCGCCCGGATCACCCGTCCTGTCGCCGACCGCGTCGTCGACCCGGGCCCCGGCCTGGCCCTCACCCATGACCGCACCGGTCTCGACCAACTCGCCCGCGCCTGGACGAGCACAGCCCAGGGACAGCGGGCCACAGCCGACAGGGCCGCACTCATCCTGCGCGACCACGACCCCGTCGCCACAGCCGACACGGCAGCCCAGAGCGTCGACCAGGCAGCAGCCACCGCCGAGAGCGCCTATGACGAGGCCAGCCAGGACCACGACCGGGCCACCGCAGCAGCTCGCTCGGCTGCCCGCCAGGTGCTCGCCGACGTCGCCCGATGGGCCTCGGCGCATCCTCACCTGCGCGGCCTGCACGACGAGGCGGATCTTGCCTGGGACGAGCAGCCGGTATGGGACACCGAGGACATCGACGCCCTCACCACCGCCGAACCCGCCGCAGTCCGCGACCAGCTCAACGCATGGGCCGACCAGGCACGGCGCACCGGTGAATCCCTCGCAGCCGTCCACGAAAACGCCGCCAAACACCACCTCGCCACCGCAGCCGGCCTCGACACCACCGCCGCACAGCACCGCAGCGCGGCCCGTCACCTGCGCTCCGGGCAGCTGCTGCCGCTGCCCCGCCCGTCCTGGGCCGGGGCGGGCCTGGACGACACCGCCCTCGGCGCACTGCTCGAATGGCAGCCCGCCCCCGAGGCCGCAGACGAACAAAAGGCACTCCTGGAACTGGCACTCGCCCGCTCCGGAATCCTCGGGGCCCACCTGCACGTCGGCGGAGCCACCACTGACGCCTGGCGCATCAGCCCCACAGGCACAGTGTGCGAGCAGAACCTGACCACCGTCCTGGACGTTGCGCCCGGCCACCCGCACGCTGCCCTCGCCCGGGCCGTGCTGGCACGCATCGCCTTGGCCGACACGGCCACCGGCCACCACGACCCGGCAGTTCTCGTCATCGGACGCGACGGCACCTTTACCGCTGGCCCCCTCACAGGTGATCCCGCCGCCGCACTGCGCGCCGAAGGCAGCACGTTCCCTGCCGCCTCGCACATCGGCGCCCGCACCCGCCTGGCCAGGGCACGCGCCAAAGCCGACGAGCTGGACGCGGCCGCCGGCGAACTCGAAGCCGGCGCCGAGGCCGAGCGGCACGCTGCCGGGGAGCGACGCCGGCAACGTGATGCCGCCCGCAGCGAAGCCCAGACATTCCCCCCGCGGGACGAACTGGTCAACACCGAGGCCGAGCGTGCCCGTACCGCCAAGGCGGCACACGAGCGCCACGGCACCGCACGGCAACTGCGGCAGTGCGCGGACGACATGGCGGCCGAGCACATCCGCCTGCGCACCGACTGGACGGCCCGGGCCCGAAGTCTGGGCATGCCCGCCGACCCCGCCGCCCTGGCCGACATGGTCGAGGACGGCCGAACGCGCGCCGACACGCTCGACGGGTGCGCAACCACGCTGTCCGCGCGGCTGCTGCCCAGGCTCGGGCGCGTCCTGCAGATACTGCCCGACGAAGCCACCCTCGCCGAGCGCCTTGCCGACCTCCAGCACGACGCCCGCAGCGCGCACACCACGGTCCTCGAAACCCGCGCCGAACTCACCGAAGCACAGTCCCACGGCGACGCCGAGGACGCAGCACGCCGCTTCGAAGAGGCCACCGACCGGGCCAAGGATCTCCAACGGCAGCTCTCCTCCGCCCAACAGCACGCTGTCACCGCCGAGAAGCAGCTCAGCACCTGCGAGAGCAACCTCGTCTCGGCCCGGCAGCGACTGAACGAAGCACGCCCCGGCCAGACGGCCACGCGGGCACATCTGGCAGCGCTGCTCGCCTGGCCCCCGCTTGCCCAGGCCCTCGGCGTCGACTCTGCTCTCCCCACGGACGGGGCCGACGGCTCCGAACTCCTCGACACCGTCGAAGGTCTGCTCGGCCGCCGCCCCACCGCCTCCAAGAAGATTCTCGGCGAACGCTACGACACCGTCCGCGCCGAACTCGCCCAGACCTGGACCATCGCCCGCGACGACCCGCCCGCCAGCATCGGGGAACTCGACACCTTCGTCCTCACCCACGCCGAAACGCGCTACGACCCCCTCTCCGCCGCCGTCCGCGCGCAGACCCTCGCCGACCGGGCCAAAGCCGCCCTCGACGCCGCGGAAGCTGCAGCGCTGCGCGACTTCGTCATCGGTCGCCTGCCCGCCGCCATCGGAACCGCCTGGACGGCCCTGACGGACTGGAAGAAGACGGTCAACCGCAAGATGCGCGCAGCCCAGGCATCCTCTGGAGTCGGCGTCCAGGTCCACATCGGCCTGCGCGCCGACCTCGACGCCGCCACCCGCACCGTGTACAAGCTGTCCTGCACGGTCGGCGACGCCGTGCGCACCGACGCGCAGAAAGAACAGGTCGGACAGGCACTGCAGTCCCTGTTGGCCGCCGCCGACGGCTCCACCATGGCAGAGCGCCTTGCCGCGGCAGTCGACATCCGCAGCTGGGTCGACGTCCACTACCTCGTGGAACGCCCCGGCCCCGACGGCACACCCGTCACCGGCCAATGGGGCCCGCGCACCGGCCTGTCCGGCGGCGAACGGCGCCTGGTCGTCCTGGCCCCCATGCTCGCCGCCATCGCCGCCGGCTACGACCGCTTTCCCAGCACCGGCCTGCGCCTGGTCCCGCTCGACGAAGTCCCCGCCGAGGTCGACGAACGCGGACGCGAAGGACTGGCCCGCTACCTCGCCGAACTCGACCTGGACGTCCTGTGCACCTCCTACCTGTGGGACGGCGCACCCGGTGCGTGGGACGGCATCGACGCCCATGACCTCGAAGCCGGCGCCGACGGCACCGTCGTCGCCTTCCCCATGCTGATCCGGACAGGCCAGGCCCTGCCGGAGGACACCGATCCCGCACTGCACACCGGGGGGTCCGCATGAGCTGCCCGCTGTGCGACGACGCCTGCGCGGACGCCGATCTGGCTCCGCTGCTCACCCCCGAACTCACCTGGCTGTGGCTGGCCCTGGCAGCGGTAGCCGACCGGCGCGGGGACGAGACCCTCACCGCGGGCCCCGCGGTCACCGTGACGGTGCCGGCCGCGCCGGCCGAGCGCGCCGCAGCAGCTGGCCTGATCGGCGGACGCCCGCTGGAGCCTGGCCAGCGGCGCCGCGTCCGCCTGGAGGAACTGACCGCGGCGTTGGCCACACGCGGCCTCTCACTCACCCCCGGCGCCGTTGCCGCCCACGCCACCACCCGCCGCCTGGCAGCAAAGGCCCGCAGCCGAGCCGAGCACACGGCCGCATCCGACCGGCTCCGTACTCAACTCGAAAGCGCCGCCGCCAGCCTTCCCCATCACGTGCGGGATCGCGTGGGACCGGACACCGTCTTCAGCCGACTGCACAGCGCCGGATGGATCACCCGCTTGCTCAACACACCGGATCCCGCCCGGCTGCTCGCCCAGGCGCTGCAAGTGGCCGGCAGCCTGCCCCCACCCGGCCGGCGCATCGACCGCCGCACACTGGTGCCAGGCAACCCCCACGCACTGGACAGCGGAGCCCTGCCCGCGCTTGTCCTCGCCCTGACCGGGTCCTCCGCGACCACGGTGCGCTCAAGCTGGGCCCGACTCGGAGTGGACTGCGACGACCTGCTCGGCGGACTCATCATCACCGGAATCACGCCCCGAGGATGGCGGATCCCGCCCGGCGCGACCTTCACCCTGCCGCCCAGAGAACTCGCCAAGATCGCCTGGGAGCGTCCCGAGATCCCCGGCACGTGGGTCTTCGTCACGGAGAACCCGTCCGTGCTCGCCGCGGCGAGCACCCATGCCCTGGCCCAGGACACGGTCACCACACCACGGGTGATCTGCACGGCCGGCACACCCTCACAGCTGGAATGCGAAGCCGTCGGTGCGCTGTCGGACGCCGGCTGGCGCATCGCCGTACGCGCCGACTTCGATCAGGCCGGGCTGGCGCACATGCGCGCTCTCCTCGCTGCCGCACCGGCCGCGGCGGCGTGGCGGATGAGCGCAGCCGACTACCTCACAGCTGCCCCCGAGGGCACCGAAACCCTGCACCTGCAGGAATCGGACGCCCCGTGGGACGCGAACCTGGTATCCGCGATGAGGGAGCAGTCCGTTCCCGTCTACGAGGAGGATCTCCTGCCCATGCTCCTCGCCGACATCACCGCTGGCACACCTTGCCCGCCCCGGGCATAAGGCTGCCGGCCGCAGCCACGCGGTTGTACCAGTCCTGAGAAGGAGCCGCTGTGTGAAGAAGTGGGGCATCCGGCCCGGGTGCAGGGGTCTCTGTCAGGGGTGCCGCACAACACACCCTCACACAGCACGCCGCTGTAAAGAGGCCAAGTTATGCGGGTGGACTCGGCGACGCTGATCGGAGTCTGTCAGCGGTCACGCAATTGCCCACTTCCGACTGGTTGCCTGTGCAGGAGTCATGCGGCGACGCGGTGCTGGGCGAGCTTGTCCAGCATGATCTGGTTGGCTTCCCAGCCGTCGGGGAACTTGGCGCGCACGGACAGATGCACCGGGTCGGTCGAGGGGTGGCTGTCCAGGAGATCGGCTATGCCCTCGCGGGCGACGACGATGCACGCCTGACGATGGCGGGAGGCGAGCACGCACAGCCGCCCGGCCTCGAGATGGAAGGCCGTGGCGTCCCGGCGGCCGGACAACGGGTGCACGACGATGACGACTTCGAACTCGCGGCCCTGCAGCCGGTTCGCGGTGTCCACCGCCACGCCCCGCGCGCCGGGGCTGCCGGTCCGGGCGAGTGCGGCCCGGACCAGGTCGGCCTGGTCGCGGTGGGCGACGCCAATGGCGATGTCGCCGGCGTCCAGGGGCCGGCCGCCCGGGTGCCGCTCGCAGGTGGCGACCACTCCACGGCCCAGGAGCCGGCCGGCGAGATCGGCGGCGGTCTGGAGGGTCTGGGTATCGGTGCGCGGGACATGGCGACGGGGCAGTTCATGCAGGGCCCAGCCGGTGGTGAACGCCTGCGCGAGGGTTTCGTCCAGGTCGGGGCGGGCGAGTCCGGCGGTGCGGAGCTCCAGGGCGCGCGTGCCTTCGCCGGTTCCGGCGGTGAAGGGGGTGAACGGGTAGAACGCCTGGGCGATGGTGGGTGTGGCCGAGGACGGCAGGCGCCAGGAGACCGGCAGTCGGTGTACGGGGATGTTCTGGTTGTGCGCCAGCATCACGCTGACACCGTTCTGCGTGGGGTCGTGCGGCAGCCCGATCCAGCGTTCGGTGCCGACGATCGTGAACGGGTCCAACTGGCCGGGGTCGCCGACGAACAGGCCCCGCTCGAAGCGTTCGACGATCTGCAGCAGCATGTCCGAACGCATCTGGTAGGCCTCGTCCAGGATTGCCCAGCCGAACGTGGCGTCGCGGACGGTGGCCCACTTGGCGGCGGTGGCAACGATGATCCGGCAGCCGGCCAGGTCGGCCAGGGTGCGGCCGATGGTTGTGTTCGTCAGAGCGCCCACGGCTGGGGGCGGGTTGTATCCGCTGGCGCTCAGCCGTCCGACGGCGATGCCGGGATGCTCCCCGGCCAGACGGACAACCAGGTCGTCGACCTGGTTGTTGGTCTGGGCGACGATGATCGGGCGCTCACCGCCGTCGGTGAGCTCTTGGGCGGCGCGGACCACCAGGGTGCTCTTGCCGGCACCCGGTGGGGAGTCGACGACGACGGCCCTGTGACGCCCATCGGCCATGTCCGTGAGGATCGCCCGGGTGGCAGCGGTGGCGGCCGTCGCGGGGTCGGGCGTGGCCTGTTCAGGCGTCGTGCTGGTGTCAGACCTCATTGCCCCACTCCTCTGCGGCGGCGTCCTCTGGTACGGCGGAGTCGATGCCGCTCTCGTCGGCGGCACTGTGTGTCCACGGGGTGGCATCGGAGGCCGGGAACTGCGGTACTGGGCGCCACCCCGGGTCGGGCAGGTAGGCGACGCGTTGGCCCAGCTCCGGGACGGTGCCCTGCTTCGGGACGCGGCCGCGTCCCATCCCACCGTTGACCTCTACCGTGATACATGTGGCGTCGCCGTCGGCAAGGACAGAGACGATCATGGCTTTGTGGCCGGCCGGCATGGACGGACTGATCAACTTGGTGTCGGCGACCAGCCGCACGGGATCCTCGGTGCGGACGGTGACGCGCGGCCGCGGCACCCGCCTGTTCTTGTCCGTGGTGACCACCCGGCCGGAGTCGGCCTCCACGACCGTCCCGGCGAACGCCTCCCCGGCGCTGCGCCGATCGGCCAGCACGAACCGATCGTCGAACGCCATGTCGGACTCGAATTCGGCCAGCGCGTGCTCCAGCCAGCCCAGCCGCCGGGCCGCACCGATCGCGTTGTCCCGTTTGCGCTGCGGAAAGCCGTCGGAGTCCCGGTAGTCGGAGTAGTCCGTGAAGGCCTTGCAGTCGCCTTCGAAGCGCTTGGCGGTCCGCGGTGCCTCGGGCACGGAGCGCAGTAGTGATATGGCTTGCCACACCATGCGCCAGGTGGGCTGGATCTGTCCCGCGACCAGTTCCCGCAGATCGATCTCAGCGGCGGCCAGTGCGTGCGGATCGTCGAGCGTGCGAGCCGTGTCGAACTTTCTGATCGCCGGGGCCAGGTCGCGGTTGTCGAACTCGGGGGAGGTCGACGGGCCCGCCGGCGGGCACACGTCCGGGTTCTCCGCATCGGCCATGGCCTGCTCCACGCTCAAGCCCGACGGGGGAGCGATCCAGGCCATCAAGGAGGCGAGGTTCTGGTCCTCGAGCATGCTCTGGCCGGTCGCCCAGTGCTCGGTGAGCATGCCGGTGACGGGCAGCAGCATGGAGGTGCCGGCCTCCTCGGCCCTGTCGACCAGGAACGTTAGCCACATACCGAACTCCGGTACGACGTCCGGCACCGCGTAGGGACCGGACGTCGCGCGGAGGCGGCACATGCGTCCCAGATCGGCCAGGGCTTTGACGCCGCCGAGGTTGGGCACCAGGATCTGAGGCACGTCGGTGTACCGGGAACGCTCACCTTCTCCGCGGCGGTCCTGGCGGAACGAATTGATGTAATCCATCACGATCCGGCCGAGGTCGGCCGCGAACGCGAACCGCTGATCCCGGTTACGGGGCTGCGCCACGACCAGCAGAGTCCCGTTTCTCCTGGCGGAGCCGACCATCGCGGCGAGGGGAGCCCCGGCCTCCCCGGCCATGGCCAGCGGGATGATGACCAGTGGCCGGCCCGAGAGGTGCCGGTGCCGGAACTCGGTCAGCGGGACCGCCTGCATCGACTCCATCGCCTGCACGTGCGCCAGCGCCGACAGCGTGCTGCTCATGCCGCACCCCCGAGTTCTTCCAGCTCGGCGCGCAGCCGTGCGGCGTGCCGTAGGGCTGCGGCCATCTCCACCTGGTCCTCGCTCGGCTGCAGTTCTCCGCGCGCCAGTCCCATGACCATGGTCGTGGTGTCGATGCCGCCGAACTGCTCGCGCACTACCGGCCCGAGAACATCCAGCGAGGCCTCCGCGCGGGCACGGCTGCGGCAGTAGAACGCCATCTCGCAGTGGTTCAGGCAGTCCGGGCGGTACGTCACGAGGACTTGATCCAGCGCCCCGGTCAGCTCCTCGACCGGGCGCCTGGGCCGCTTCTCCTCCAGGTCGAGATCGAAGGTGAGGTCCTCAGGCAGCAGGTCCACCAGGTCCCCGATGCGCTCGATGCGAGATAGCTGACGGGTCAGAGCGGCCACCTGCTTGCGGGCGTCGACGAACGCTCCGGTCGGCCGGTTGGTGAAGTCCTTCGGCGCGACCAGCACGATCGTGTCGGAGACGGCATCCTCGCCGATACCGGCCCGCTCGAGCAGGTCGCGCAGCGCGATGATGTACGCGCACGCCTGCGTGGTCGCAGCCCGAACCTGTGCGGAGTCTGCCTGCTCGTCGATGATCGGGAAGCTCTTGATCTCCACGACGTGGAAACGTCCGTCGATGCGAAGGGCGACCAGGTCCGGCTCCAGGTACACCTTGTGCCCGCCGATCAGCAGGCGCAGCATCGGGTGGTCGAACAAGGTGCCGTCACCCTCACCCCGGGCTGCCCGCAGCAGGACCTCTTCGGTGCGCTCGTGGCGCTCCTTGGAACGGCCGTCGCCTCCGACGTCGTTCAGGTCCTCGTAGCCCACCTCCGGCAGCGTCAGCTCCAGGGTCTCGCGCAGGACACGCAGGAGCTCCGCGCAGCCGTTGTCCTTCACCATCGCCTCAAAGACGTTGCCGCGGGTAATGGCGAAGGAGGACTGGCCGAAGAGCGGGGGATGGCCGACGTGTGTGGCGATCGCGCCCTTGTCAGAGCCGGAGGCGTCCAGCAGGGCCCGCAGCGTGCAGCGCGGATTGTTCTCCAGGGCCGCCAGCGACCGGGCGTTGTAGTCCAGGCGCTTCGCGGATCCGCGAAGCGCAGCGAGGCGGTCGTCGACTGATGCTTTCACGGTCTCGTAGATCCTTGCGGGGGAGGAGGGACTGCGGGAAGACGAAAATCAGGCACGGGCCGACCGCAGGTGCGTGACGCCCCGCAGGGGCGCGCCGAACAACTGCTCATCGTCGCCGAGGGACTTACGTGCCCGCCGCGCGGCTGCCGTGCGGGTGGCGCGGTCGGTATCCTTATGCACGTCCAGCTCGGCCTGGGCGGCGTCGATCACCTGCTGTGGGTCCAGCGCCCCCTCGTGACCGGAGGCGTTCCTCGGCATGGCGTCGGGGACGTTGACGGCAAAGCGCCACAGCAGCCGCAGGGCCTCCGGACTGGGCCCGTCCGTGGACTCGGCCGCGGTGTACACCGCCTCGGCGATGCCGATCGCGCCGGTGAGGAAATCCACGCGCGGTGACAGCGGGCCGATGACGCGCTGCTCCAGCGTCCAGGTGCTGATAGTGATCAGTGCCCGCACCGGTGTCAGCAGGTCGTGCGCCAGTGCCGGGCACAGATAGTAGGGCCGGGCACCCGGACTCGAGCGGTAGGAGCGCTCCTCGTCGCGGCGCAGGCTCGAGAGCTTGGACGCAGACAGCTCTCCCGGGAAGAACGCCTCGTGCACGCCGACGATCAGTTTGGGGGCTGCCGGGGCCCCGAGGAGCATCAGGGCGCGGTGGACGTGTTCGCGCGCCGGCAGCTGCGATCCCCGGGCAACTGGAGCCACTTCCGGGACGGAACGAGGCGGGACAGCTGCCGGTTCACCGGCGTCGACGAGGGCGTCCCAGGCCCGCTCGGCGCGGCGCAGCTGCATCCGCAGCTCGCCGGCCCGCTCGATGTCACCTGCGGCGGAAGCATCGCGGATCGCGCGGCGCAGGGTGCCGATGCTCTTCTCCAGGGCGTCCAGCGGATCACTCATGCACCAGACGCTACCAGAGTTCCAGAGTTTTCCAGACTTATTCCTGAGATTCGAGTACAGTCGGCGCCACCGAACCGCCGAACGCGGCGGCGCAACCCGCGCTGCACCGCAGGCCGTTCCTCTGGAGGAACCCGTGACGGGACGCGTATTCCACACCTCCGACTGGCACCTGGGCCGCCAGATCGGCCGCCATCGACGTGACAGCGAGGTCGACGCCGTCCTGGACGAGATCATCGACATCGCCGAGGACTACGCCCCCGATCTGATCGTGCACAGCGGTGACCTCTTCGACAGTGCCCGCCCGAGCCTGGACGACATGCGCCGTGCGGCCCAGGCGCTGCGACGCCTCGGCGCGATCGCACCCGTGGTCGTCGTCGCCGGCAACCACGACACCCTCTACGTCCTGGCGTTCCTGGAGTACGTCCTGAACGACATGGGAACCCGCGAAGGAGACCAGATCAGAGTCCGCTTCGCCACCGACGCCCGCCCCGACGGGCTGCTCGTCGCCGAATACCCCACCAAAGACGGGGAGTTGACGCTGCGCATCGGTGCACTGCCCTACCTGCACCCCAACCGGTTCATCTACCCCTTCGCCGACCCCGCCCTGATGACCGCCACCTACGCCCAGCGGATGCGCACCGTCCAGGCCGACGTCTACCGCCGTCTGACCGCGGGCCGCAGCGCCCGGGACGTCCTGGTCTTCGCCGCCCATCTGTTCGTCGAAGGAGCCACCCCCTCCTACTCGGAGAGGAAGATTTCCATCGACGCCGATTACGCAGCCGAACCCGCCGACCTGCCCGACGTCGCCTACGGCGCCCTCGGCCACATCCACAAGCCGCAGATGGTCGGCCGCGCCGGATTCCCGGCCTACTACGCCGGCAGCCCGCTGCAGATGGACTTCGGCGAGACCGGCGACACCAAAAGTGTGGTGCTGGCCGAGATCGGCCCGGGAATTACGCCCCGCATCGAACTTGTGCCGCTGACCGCCGGCCGCCGCCTGGTCCGCCTGGAGGGCACCCTGGAAGAGATCGCGCAGCGCGCCGGCCGTGTCGGAGACGCCTGGGTGAAGGCAGTGGTGGACGTGGAAGCCCCCGATCCCTTCCTGCCGGACACCCTTGCCAAGATGCTGCCGCAGGCGACAGTCGTCACCACCATCGAGCGCCGCGCGGGAGCAACCAGCCGAGTCCTGGACCGGGAGACCTCCACGAGAGAACTGCCCGACATCGAAGATCTGCTGCGCGAATACCTGCCCGGCCATGGCACCACCGGCCTCGCCCTGGACCGCGCCATGGCCGCCTTCGCCCATCTGCAAACCGAACCTGACCCTGACGATCCCGCACCCTGCTGCGAGGAGACCCTGCTGACCGCAGCCATTGCCGGCCAGCCCCTCGACACCATCGACCGCTCGAGCCTGTTGCCCGGCACCGACACCACTGCAGCGGAGACGACGCGATGAAACCGTTGACGCTCACCCTCACCGGATTCCGCAGCTACCCCGCCCCGGTCACGGTCGACTTCACCGGCAAGAGCCTGGTCGCAGCCATCGGCGACACCGGCGCCGGGAAAAGCAGCCTGCTCGACGCCGTTACCTTCGCCCTGTTCCGCAAAAGCTCCTGGGACGCCAGAGAACCCCGGCAACTCATCGCCGACGGCGCGCAGGCCATGAGCGTCGAGTTCACCTTCCTACACGACGGGCAACGCTGGCACGTGCACCGCACCATGCACGCCACCAACCCGAACGCAGGCCGCCACCATCTGAAGAACCTCGACACCGGCGAGGAGATCGACAACGCCACCCCGGTCGACGACCGCATCAAGGCGGTGCTGCAGATGGGCTACGACACGTTCCTGCGCATCGGTCTGCTCCCGCAAGGCAAATTCGACCGACTCCTCACCGCCGCCCCCAAAGAACGAAGCGAGCGGCTGCGCGAACTCTTCGGCGCCGAGTCAGTGGAATCAATCCAACAGTTGGCCGCCCGCCAGCGCGAGAAGCTCAAAGACCTACTGGCTGATGCGAAGGCCAAACGTGCCCTCATGCCGGACAACCCCGAGCAGACCGCCAAGGAAGCCGGTGCGGCCGCCGGTGCGGCCGCAACCCGTGCTGAACACCTGAACAGCGCCATCGACCGCATCACCGGGCTGCAGAAGGAAGTCACCGCGGCCCGGACCGCCGCTGAGGAAACCGCCAACGCCGCGCACATCCTGGCAGCCCGTACTGTGGCCGACGCTGGCACCGTCCTCAACGCCCTCGAGTCCGTTGCCGCCGACATCGCCGGACGACGCGACGATCTGGACCGACGCACCGCCCAAGCCACAGCCCAGGAAAGCGCACTGTCTGCTGCGATCACCGCAGCAGACGCGGCAGGAGAAGGCCAAGGCGCCCTCACCAAAGCCGCAATGATCCTGGATACCCTTGCAACAGACGCCGCGGAACACCGACGTGAGCGTGACCGGCTTGCCAAAGCCACCCAACAACTCATAGACGAACGTGACGCCATCAGCCAAGCCGAAACGGAGCTGGCCGAGCGCGTCGCTCAGGCAGAGCCACTGGCCGAGGCGGCCCGTGCAGCCGCGGAGACGAGCAAACGGATCCGCGCCCACGCCGCCACTGCCCGTACCTCGCTGACCGAAGCTCTCTCCGCAGCCCGCCGCGTCGCCGACACCGCGAGCGTCAAGGCTGCCGCAGCGCGCAGACGCGCCTCCGCGGAGGACGACCTCGGCTTGGCGGAAGCGGAAACAGGCGCAGCGAACAGAGACTTTGCCGCCGTCGAGACGCACCTGGAAACGCTCCAACTACGCGACAAAGCCGCCACGATTGCCGCTGAACTGCACGCTGGCGACGACTGCCTCGTATGCCACCAGCAGCTCCCGGCCGACTTCGAACCCGCATCCGCGACCGATGCCGCCGAACTCGCTGCTGCAAAGACGCAACTCGACGAGGCAAAGGCCCTCCGTAGCACGGCCGACGGCCGGCTGACCGCAGCCCGCGCTGCTGTGACCGCGGCCGACGAGACGGTGCGCGAACGCGAAAAAGATCACCACAGCGCACAGCGGAACGCGCAAGACGCCACCGCAAAAGCAGTGCGCGATTTCAAGGCCCTCGCGGTCCTGGCCGTCGGAACCGGCCAAGGTTTCGACGCCGAATCAGCTTCGGCGAGGCTGACCGCAACCACCACAACCCTGGCTACCCAAACCACTGACAGTGCTGCACCACCGGAGCAGCGCTCCGAGCACGACGCCGCACCCATCACCGACGCGATCGCCGCATGCGAACAGGCTGCCGACCTCTTCGCCGAGAAACTTCAGGCCGAAGGACATCGCCGTACGGCCCAGATCGAAGCAGACCGCAAGACACTGATAGAGCGCACAAACTCCCGTCAGCGCGCCGCCGACGACACAGCGACAGCCGCCGAGCGGCACACCCGGGCCGTGGCCAAGACCGCCGCTGAGGTCGGCGCGCTTCCCTTCCGCATCCAAGCAATGCTGCCGGACGATGCCATCGACGTGGTCGCCGACGAGGCGGCCACTGCCGCCGCCGCCATCACAGCCCGGCAAGCCGAAGTCCAAGAGTTGTTCGACCAGAGAGAAAACGCACGGGCGGTGAAGACTGCGATATCCGCCGACCAGCGCACCCTCGATCACGACACCCACGTTCAGCTGGAACGCCCACTGAACAAGCTGCGCGACAACTTGGACGCGTGGGCCCAAGCCGCCACCCAGGCCGCCACGCATCTCGACGAAGCCGACCAGCACCAGCTGCCCATGAACCCCACCCAGATGGGGGTCGCCGAGGCCCGCCGATACGCCGCCGAACTGTCGACGATCACCTTGGCCCTGGGCGACAAGCTCACCGAGCGCGCCACCGCCGCCGCAGACCGCGCGGCCGCCGCCGAGAACAATCTCGGCGAGTACACCGCCGCACTCGCCGATGTCGACGGCTTCGATGCCGCAGCCGGCCTGGCAACACCCCAAGCACTCCATCCTCTTGTCGCCGCAGCCGCACATGCAGCTAAAGAATCCAAGGACCAGCGCCGGAAGCAGCGGGAAGCGCAGAACCTCATCAAGCCGGCCGCGGACCTGGACTTCGCCGCAGCCGCAGGGAAGGCCCGCTATGAAGCCCTGGAGGTCCTCCGCCGTGAACTGGTCGACGCCAAGTTCCTGGGCCACCTCACCTTGCTGCGCACCCGCGCACTGCTCGGTGCCGCCAGCGACCTACTCGGCCAAATGTCTGACAAGCGATTCGGCTTCGCCGACACCTTCGACATCGTCAGCCGCAGCTCTGGAGCCGTCCACCCCCCGAACCGACTGTCTGGAGGGGAGAAGTTCCAGGCATCGCTTGCCTTGGCCTTGGCACTTGCCGAACTGCACTCCCGCAGCGGCCCAGCTCTCGGCTCCCTGTTCCTCGACGAAGGCTTCGCAGCCCTCGACACCACCGCACTGGATTCGGCCCTTGAAGTACTACGCACCCGGGCCAGCGAGGATCGCCTTGTCATGGTAATCAGCCACCTGCACGCTGTCGCCGAGGCAGTCGACGACGTGCTGTGGGTGAAGCGGACCACTGCCGGATCATCCGCCCGCTGGCTTACACCGGCCGAGCGTGACGAACTGGTACAGGCTGATCTGGCCAGCGGCCTGCAGGCACTGGCGCGGTCAACGCTGAGCGAAGCGATGGCCCCTGCCTACGACCCGGAGCAGCGATAACCGCGGCTTCCTGCCGAGCAGATGAGAGTCCGAGCGCGGCTCGCCGAACAGCGCGCATGACACCAACTCCCTTGGGCTCCGGCCGACACGGATCCACCGCATCGCCCCCGCTGTAGGCGAGAATGAACACCAGCCAGCCCCTCACGCATGCCGAGGAACCGTGCGATGACCTCCAGCCCCACCACCGCAGAGCACACCGCGCGTCTGCTCCTACGAGACGACCAGCGCGAGGGCGTCGACAGCGCAGTACGCCACCTGCGCCACCCGCGCTCCCGGGGCCACGCCGTTTCCGCCTGCGGCACCGGCAAGACTCTCATCGCGCTGCGCGCCGCCGAGGAACTCGGCGTGCGCCACCTTGCCGTGGCGGTGCCCAGCCTGGACCTGGTCGCGCAGTGGGCGGCCGCCGCCCGCACGGACGGTCGCCGCGAGCCGATGATCACCGTCTGTTCGCTGCGTGCTGAGACCCACCCGCTCCTCGCCGAGGCCAAGGTCGCCTCGACCAACTCGGGGGAGTACCTGGCCTACTGGCTGGCCCGTCACTCCAGAGCGACAGTGTTCTTCACCTACGACTCACTGTCCAAGATCGAGGAGGCGCAGCACTCTTCGATCTTCCCCGCGCCGGTTTTCGGTCTGCTAATCGTGGACGAGGCCCATGCCACGGCGGGCACCTGGGAGAAGAACTGGACCGCGCTGCACGACAACGAGCGCGTCCCTGCCGAGCGACGCCTCTACCTCACCGCCACCCCATATGTGTGGGAAGCCCCACGCCTGGCCGAGCCGCCCACCATCAGGGCGCAGCCCAAGCGCACCACCGCCACCGCCCCAGCCTGGGACGACCCATCCCTGTTGGCAACGATGGATCAGCCGAAGATCTTCGGCCCCCGCCTGCACACCTACTCCCACGCCGACGCCATCGACGACGGCGTCCTGGCCGACTACCAGCTCGTCGTCCCCACCATCACCGACACCGAACTGCGCACCGCGCTCACCGACGAAGACTCCGGGCCCACCGCGCGCCGCACCACCGCCCTGCACCTGGCCATCCTCAAAGCCATGCGCGAGCAAGACCTCAAGCACGTGTTCGTCTACTTCCAACAGATCGCGGACGCCTCCGACTTCGCCCGCCAGTTCACCCACACCCTGCGCGCCCTACCCGACGAAGCGCGCCCCGACTGGGCTGACGAGGTCGTCGTACAATCCATCGACGGCACCCACAACCCCCGCCGACGCGCCGATATCCTCGCCCGCTTCACCAACGCCAGCCGCGGCGTGCTGGCCAACGCCAAAGTCCTCGGCGAAGGCGTCGACCTTCCGGCCGTCGACGGCATCGTCTTCGCCGACCGCACCGCCAGCGTCCGCCGCATCGTCCAGGCCCTGGGCCGCGCCCTGCGCAAACCCCCCACCCAGACCACGAAGACGGCCAGCCTCGTCGTCCCCGCCTACATCCCGCCCGGCGCCGACCTCACCGACCTGCTGGGCACCCCCTACGAGGCGCTCTGGCTGGTGACCGCCGCCCTGCGCCATCACGACCAGACCATCGCTGCCCGCGCCCCGCGGGCCAAGAACCAGCATTCCGCCCGCGACTCCCACACCTACATCACCCGTCGCTTCCGCTTCGACCACACCCTCGACCCCACCGCGATCGCCCGCGCCTTGGACCTGCTCGTCTGGCCCTCTAGCGGCGCCGTTCTGTCCGCCCCCCGCCGCGCCGGCCTGGCCGCAGCCCTCCGTTACCACGCCGAACACGGCCACCTGAAAGTGCCGGCCGACTACGAGGACGCCTACGGCTACAGGCTGGGGAGGTTCATCACCAGCCAGCGCACCGCCTACCAGGCCAGCGCCCTCGACGCGGCGTGGATCGCCGAACTCGAGGCCATCGGCATGATCTGGGACGACCACGAGGCCACCTGGCAGGGCCACCTCGCCACCATCGAGGCCTATCACGCCGAACACGGCCACCTCGCCATCCCCGCCCAACAGCCCGGCGGCCAGTTCCTCGTCGACCAGCGCGCCCTGGCCCGCAAGGGCCGCCTCACACCCGAGCGCACAGCCCAGCTGACCGCCCTCGATCCCAACTGGCTCCTCCCACACGGCCCCGACTGGCACCGCAAGTACCACCTGCTCCGCCGTCACATCGAAGCCGGCAACCACCCCAGCACGCTACGCCCCGACACGGTGATCCACTCAGCGAAGACGGGCAGCTGGCTGTACCGCCAATTCACCACCTGGTCGCGGCTCCAGCCCGGCCAGCGCGACCTGCTCGCCCGCCTCGGACTTACCCCCGACCACGTCACCCTGGACCAGGAGGCCGCCGTAGGCGGGCCGGGCACATCACGGCGGCGCACCTTCGCGCAGACCGCTGAGATCCTCCAGCTCTTCGTTCAGCGCTGGGGACGAACCCCCGGCACCCGCGAGTGGATCGAGGTCGACGGCGACCGCGTCATGATCGGCCCTTGGCTCGCCAAGGCCCGCACCAAGAGGAATTCTGGCCAACTCCCCTACAATCACGCCGAGTTGCTGTCCCAAATCCTGCAGGAAGACTGGACGACGCCCCAGAAGGACTGGACCGGCACCCTCCACCCTGGCGCAGAGACAAGGCTCGATGAGCTATGACTCTTACCGGCTTCCATGACCACGGGGCGGCCGAGGCGTCAGTCTCCGCTTCGCCAGAGCCACCAACCTCCTCAACCAACACATTCGGGTCCGTCAACCCGGCGCCGCGCGAGTGTATCGACGTCGGCGGCGAGCGGTGTCCTGATCGAGTTCTGGCTGTGCGAGGTCCGGCGAAGTACCGGATCAACTCCCTGAAAATCAAGATCAGTTGATGGCCAAGATACGCAGGGAAGAGTGGACCGGCCCACCGACACTCAGGCACGGAAAACAGGGGAGGCGGAGATCTCGAATCTTCCATAGTTTTATGCTTCCACGAAGCAGTGAAGAACACGGTGAGTCACCGAGCCCGCTGTACACGAGGCCCCAAAAAAGCGGGATCTGACGATCCGTAACGCGAGCACTTCAACCAAGAGGCCCCCGCACCTAGCCAGCTGAAGTCGACCGCGGAGCGGTCGACTTCCTAACTCACCTACAAACTAAGAAAGTTGCACTATATGAAATCAGAGAAGTCGGGGAGGAGGCCGGATCGCGGAGCGATCAGGACACCGCACCGACGACCTCACACTGATCCGCGGAGCGGATCAACCGGGCCGCGGAGCGGCCAGCCATCGCGGAGCGATGGCTGATGTCGGGAGAGCGTCGGGGAGGGAAAGAGTGTGTAACGACGTGTAGAACTCGGGCGCCGCCGGCTCATTCAACTTGGGGGGGC